>NZ_JAFCUW010000003.1:0-436631 GCF_049896725.1 Massilia sp. PWRC2 | reverse complement strand
CGACGGCGAACCCGGCGTCAAGACTATCTGGCTCGGAATGAAGGATGTCTACGTTGCAGCCAAAACGATGGAGAAATTACGCGACCGAGCCAATGCCAAGACTTATGTATAACGAGGTGGGTTTAAGGACCAGCAATCGCTTCAAGTCTGCAACCGTTACATGTCCGAGTCCCGTTGTTTGTTTATTTCGGGCTAGCTCAGCAAAGACCGGGCGTAAATGCTTAAGCGTCCTTAGCAAAAACGACCGCTCGTGTTCCTCTTGCGGTAGTACCCGGAAGATATGCTGGTTCAGCCACGATTGGCCATGAGTCCACACGAATGTGTCAATCGACGTATCTGGGTTGCCCGACCAAGAGAACAATATGTCCGCAGTATTGATACGATACTTTTCGGGCATGACCACGTCTGAATAAGCTGTTTGGGAAGACACTCCGGCCTTGAGCTCAGCAATTTTTATGATTGGCAGTCCCCGACGCTCCAAATTTGGCGAAAACGCCTTGTATGCGGCTCCATTGATGTAAGTTGCCAAGTCGTACACAGGAACTCGCGACCACCCTCGCGGCACCAATCCGAACTCCGACGCCTCAAACCCATCTGGAAACAGCGCTGCCGTGGCCTCATCCATGCCGTCAGGAACAGCGCCCTCCATCTTGGCGTGCACCGGGTCGAAGTCGACAAACCACGATTTGAACAGCGTTTGAGCGATGGCCTCGAGCGTGGTATTTGTTTCTTGCAATAAGTCAATCCGGTTTTTAAGATTGTCGAAGAAACTGACAAGCTCAATTTGGTCGGCTTCGGGCGGGACTGGCACGGGGAAGTGCGAGATTGAGTCGAAAGTTATTTGCGGGAAAGTTCCCGACCGCGACTCGGCAACGCGCTGAAATTCGTTTAATGCATATTTGTTGGTCAGAACGTGATACAGGAATCGCGGCAAAACTCGACCAAGCGTCTGGATGACCATAAACTTGGTCGAAACAACATATTTATCTACGTCAAAATCAACATAGGCAAACCGTCCGTTTTCCGGTCGGATTTCAGTCAAGAGTATGTCGCTTTGACGAAGCGCCTTCTTCGCTTGACCTGGAAGTCCATCGCCACTGCTCAATGTCGAATGTAAAAACCTTCCATTAAGCACGTCACCTGTATTTACGAATACAACTTGAGGGTGAGTTTTGAATGAAAAAGGGCGTGATGCATTGATAGCTTCCTTCCCGAGTTCACTAACTGGCCACTCAGAATTAAAACTCATACCCCAGCCCTCCTAGCTTCTGCCGAATCAACTGGTCCAGTTCTGCGCCCTTAGCCATCTGCTCACCCAGCTTCTCAGTAAGCTGCTGCATCTTGGTGGCAAAGTCCTCATCGTTGTCTTCGACCTCTTCCGCACCGACATAGCGACCAGGCGTGAGCACGTGGCCATGCTCGGCGATTTCGGACAGCTTGACGCTCCGGCAGAAGCCAGCAATATCCTGATACTCGCCAGCATCCGCTTCACCACGCCAAGCGGCGACAACGTCCGCGATGCGCTCAATCACCTCGTCAGTCAGCTCTGACTGCACGCGGCTAATCATGGTCGCGACTTTGCGCGCATCAATGAAAAGCACTTCGCCCTTGCGGTGACTCTTCCGCTTGACCAAGAACCACAAACATGCCGGAATCTGCGTGTTGAAGAAAAGTTGGCCTGGCAGCGCCACCATCACTTCCACCACATCGGCATCGACCATGGCGGCGCGAATGACTCCCTCATTGTTCTGGCTGGAGCTCATGGAGCCGTTGGCCAGCACGATGCCAGCGCGGCCGGCCGGCTTGAGGTGATACAGCATATGCTGCAGCCAGGCGTAGTTGGCGTTGCCTTGCGGCGGGTCACCAAACACCCAGCGCGGGTCACCGGTCAGGCTACCGTGCCACCAGTCGCTGATGTTGAACGGAGGGTTGGCTAAGATAAAGTCGGCTCGTAAATCGGGGTGCTGATTGCGAGTGAACGTGTCGCCAGGCTCACGGCCAAGATTGAAGTCAATTCCCCGGATGGCCAAGTTCATTGCAGCCAAACGCCAAGTAGTGGGATTGGCCTCTTGCCCGTAAATGGAAACGTCGCCCAGCTTGCCGCCGTGTGCTTCGATGAATTTTTCGGACTGAACAAACATACCACCGGAACCACAGCACGGGTCGTAGACCTGGCCGTGATGTGGGCTGAGGATGGCGACCAGGGTTTTGACAATGCTTACAGGCGTGTAGAACTGCCCACCGCGTTTTCCCTCAGCGCTTGCAAACATGCCCAGAAAGTATTCATACACTTGACCCAGGATATCGCGGGCAACGCTGGGGTTGTCGCCAAATCCGATGGTGGAGACTAGGTCCACCAACTCGCCGAGCTTCCCGTCGGGCAGTTGGGCTCGAGCATAGCGCTTATCTAAGATGCCTTTTAGTTTCGGATTTTCCAGCTCAATATGCGTCAACGCGTCGTCAATACGCTTGCCAATATCAGCCTGCTTCGCGGCGCTACGCAGGGCTTCCCATCGCGCTCCCTCCGGCACCCAGAAGACATTGGTGGCCTTGTAGTAGTCGCGGTCCTCCAGCTCTTCAGCAACGAGCTCCGCATCGGAGTCGTGCAGAAAATAGTCGTCGGCCTGGTCTGCAAACCGCTTGGTCAGTTCAGCCCGGCGAGCGTCAAAGGTATCGGAGATGTACTTGAGGAAGATAAGGCCTAGGACAAGGTGCTTGTACTCAGCGGCGTCCATGTTGGTGCGCAGCTTGTCGGCAGTCGCCCACAGTGTCTTCTTGATGTCTTCGAGCATTTGGCAGCTAGTAATTTGTGATGGCAAGGTTCACATTATGACCATTTTTCCTATGCTGTAGGGAAATAGTGGGCGTGGCCGCAGCATCTAGGGCACGGTATCGTTCTAGTTGATTGCTCCGAAAGATTGTCACCAATAATCACGCCACTTTTTGGAGTAGCCGTCTCAAAAAATTGCGCCGAAAATCTCGTGGGGTTGTGAGTTTCAACGCCGAACAGCCCGCACTACCTGCTCGAGTTGCTTTTCCCCGTTCACAATCTAAGCCACTCACGCGCGCGGAGGGAGCGTCAGCTCTATTCGATGCTAATTGCCGGCGCATAGGTCCGGGTCGCGCAGCTCTCTTTGAAGACACTTCTCACTCGTGTCAGGCATGGCATACTCGACCTTCAGCCTTCCAAGGAGTACGCATGCCACGTTGTCACCTCTGCCACCTTGATAGAGAGCTTCGCAACTCTCACATCGTCCCAGAATTCTTGTACAAGAATTTATATAACGATAAGGGGCACTTAATGGCAATCAACGGAGTTGGAAGTCGAGGATGGGCGCCCTTGCAGAACGGCCTTAAGCAACAGCTTTTCTGTGAAAATTGTGAGCAACATTTCAATAATTACTTTGAAAAGCCGTTCCTTGAGCGATGGGTCCGAGGTAAGCCGCTTCCCGAAACATGGAATGACATGGAGTTCGTTCAGTGGGCGACGTTCGACTACAGCGCTTTCAAATTATTTCATCTTAGTGTTCTCTTTCGCGCTTCTGTATGTTCATTGCCGACGTTCAGCGATGTGTACTTGGGGCACCACGAAGAGCGCATTCGTGGTCTACTACTCGACCGAAAACCCGGCTTGCATTCAGAGTATCCAATATTCGGATATGCCGTTGTCCATCGCGAGAGTCACAAATTGATAGAGATGGTGACCAGGGCTGGAAAATCGAGCATCAACGGACATCGGTGCTGGGGACTTATGTACGGAGGGGTGCAATGGTGGATATCGGTCTCATCTCATAGGAATATTGAATTCGAAAAGGCGGGACTCCAACCTGATGGACGCATGCCATTCCACGCAGTGCCTTGGGACGAAGTCGACGTGATACAAATGGCGGCACAGGCACTGCGGGCGGTGTCGAAAAAATGAAAGTCAACATCGACGTTTCTGAACACCCAGTTCTGGCCAGTTGGTTCCAGCGGAAACGCAAAACTCGCGGCCAAGAGGACACGGACTTTTGGATAAAAAGTCAGGTCGTTACGATTGGCCAGTTTTCGCATGGCAGCGATGGCGTTGCGAATTGCATGTCCCGCCTCCGGGGTTGGCTGGGTCTCCCAGCCGCACACTGCTTGAATGTGCACATGGACGAGCGAAATTCCTGGTCGCCTAGAGCTCATAAATTACCAAATAAACGATATAAATAATTATCCAAAACACAGCATGAACACTGCAATAACCGACGCAACGTCAGCACTGTCCGACAGCTTTCTCGCCGTGCGTTCAAGCAAGCTGAAAGAGTTGCGCACCTCGATAGGTACTCTCCGGCAGCTCAATTACTCAATGGCAGCAATCGCGAAGATTTCTTTAGTAATCGACACGAATATAGTTCTCGGAGAACTGCGTTGGCTGACTTCAAAGCGACGCACTGGCGACGCAAAAACAAGTTTGATGGAGGTGATAGAAGCCGAGACGCTGCACCTGTATGGCCCGCCAATTTTGTTCGCAGAGGTCGAGGAAAAGATTCCGCTCATCGCTTCAATGCAAGGCCTGGACGCCGAGGTGATGCAAAAACACTGGCAGGTCTACAAAGCCAAAATTACGCTCGCGATTCCCGACGAGAACTTGGTCAAGTCACTCCAGTCTGGAGTCGACCCAGACGACGCTGAATTCGTCGCTCTGCAGCAAACGCTCGGGGCAGACGGAGTCCTCAGTAAGGACCAACATATCGCGGCTATGGGCGGGAATAAGGTCTCGCTCGATTGCATCTTTAACCTACGCGACTACTCGCGCACGGTCGCAATCGAACTAAACATCAAAGTCGCAGGCGTCAACTTTACCCTTGCCGGCCTGACCGCAATTCGCGCGTGCGTTGGTGGCATACAAGCGCTCTCGCGAAGCATCAAAGCTGCGCCCGACTGGCTGAAGTTCGCTCTGCTGCTCTGCGCCCTTCTCACGCTTGCAAATCCTCGCAGCAGAGCCAAAGTGGTCGGTGCCGTAAACAACCTGCTCGCAGGCGCTGCTTCGGCAGCACCTGCAGTGCTCGACTTGATTTCTGTCGCGGCGCAGCTAGCAAACGAAAATGCGAGTCAGGCAAAAGCTCACCTGGCTAACGCTCTCGCTGATATCTCAAAGGTCCCGAAGGCCAACTGACTGAGTTCGGGGTGCCTAGAACAATTTTTCCCAACATGGATTTGCTGGCCTGCGCGGTGAAGGTACAGTGAAGACCAAGTACCCGTCAGACGTGTATCGCGCTATTCGTCTGGAACGTAGCGTTCGACGATTCTATCGACCAGGCCTTCCCGTGTACAAAGGCCCTTCGATGGGTTGATGCTACGGCCCTTCGTTACAACGTCGAAAAGGAAGTCCGAGCGGAGTGCGAAATGTCCCTCCGTAAGAAGGCCCAGGAGTGGGAGGCTGCCAAGGCGCACAAGGACGCACTGCTCAAGCAACTCACCGCGATTGAAGAATGGCGAAGGACCTGGACCGTGCGGGTTCGCTTCGCCGATTTGTGGATGAGATTGCTGCGAGCAAAACGGCGCCGGCGGAGCTTGCACGAAGCCTTGAGCTGATGGCACTGATGGCCAACTGGCTTGACCCGGCCCCGTGGCCTGAAGTCGACCGCGTGGCAGAAAGCAATCCGTATGGAAGTCTTTGGTAATTTTCCCGCGGTACCCGCTCAAAAATGAATCGAGGGCACGGTTGGGGCGCGAACCTATAGAATTGTTAAGGTGATTTATATCGTTTATGCCGTTATAACTATCACTATCATGTTCATCACCAGCCTCGCAAGCGTGCTCAACCATCGTTGACAGACCCTTTCGTGCTGCCTTGAGGCTTCACACTACGCGTCGATTCTGGTTTTCAGGCATAGTCCAATATTTCCAGCGGGGTGACGTAGACCCAAGCCGCAGATATTTTACCGATAGTGACCGTGTGAGACATTCAGCGGCGAATACCTAGAGCACGGTAACTCCTCGCTGTCTCGACACCTAAAATAGTGGCGAGACGGCCCCTTGGCAGGTTAGGCTGTTTTCTTTGCCCGCGAGGCTCTTGCCTTCGTTTTCCCTACCACTTCCGCCACCGCTTTTAGTCTAGGTTTGACCTTCTTGGCTGACTTCGGAACTTCCGCAGAAATCAATTTGTCAACCTTTCTTACGGCTGTTATTGGTGGCGCTTTCACCGACTCATTCCTCGTCACCACGGTGCGAAGCTTAGTGACCTTCACCGACAATCCGCGTGCTGCAGCAGCCGCGGTTGCTTTGGCAAACTTGTCTTTATTTTCCTCGAGGTTCTGAATTGCGTCAGCAACCGAAGCGTCCCTTGCAATAAAAGCTGGAACATCTTTGATTTTTCTTCTAACGGCTTTTTCCTCAGCTGCGCTTTGATGTCTCTGCAAGACTGCATCTGCTGATTTTACTTGTGCCGTGAGCAGCTCGAGTTCGCACACAAGCTGTGTTTCCGTTTTTTCATTGCTGCCGGCGGGTTCCTGGGCAAATTTCGTCGTCCGCTCATCAAATTCGCAGAGCACTTTCATAAATTCGCGGTCTTCCTGACGTGCAATCCTATAGAAACGCTCACGCTCTTTGTCGGTTGCATGAGCGCTGCTAGACCGCAGGAAATAAAAATCGCTCCCTGCAGCGTGCTCTGCCAGCTTTGAAAGCATTTTGGTGATTACCCAGGCTCGTCGCCGGTATTCATTTGAAGCCTCGGTTTCCACCTCAACATCACCGCGTCTCCCATATTTCTTGATGAGGGCAAGCATCTCTGCCATTTTATCGACAGATTGTTTATTTATCATGAGTTCTTCCGATTAATGAGTGATTTTTTGAAATAATTATATCTTAGGGGAAACATGCTTAGGGGCATTATTGCATAGCGCCGAATAAAATTGGCCATGCACTATGCACTCTGCCGTTCAAACAGCCTCTTACAGCGCGGTTCTAAGGGGGGAATGCAAACAAGGGCACGCCTGGCACCAACCGCCATTACGACCAGCACAAGGAAATCGCGGCGTGCAACTTTCCTGCATCAAGGCCGCTGGACGCCTGCGTTGCTAGGCTGGATGAGTAGCCACATGCGTGCACTCAGGTGTTTCAGCGCCTTTATGAAGCTGTGCCCGCTCCCTGCGGCGCACTATCCCAGAAAACGGCACCATCCGGGCCTAGGACAAACGGGCCCCGGAAACTGTGCGGTATGGCGCTCGCCTGCGCCAAACAGACTCGCAGGACTTGGACCACTGAGAGCCACGTTGGTCGACCGGCTACTTAGTGAGCAGTATCACTTGCAGCGTGCCTCGGGATTCCACCGAAGCGCGTCACGGTGGACAAAGGCAGGACATCGTACGGTTGGAGACGGCCGGCTCCCTGAGTTCAACACAACAGTGTCGTCAGATGGACGCATGCAAGACAGCGCGCCCTCACCCATCGCACGCTGCAATCGGTGCCGCCATGTTGGAGAAAGCCATTTCGGGTGTGCAGCGTGCGAAAAACACCCGACCAGCGTTACGCCTTCTCCGGAAGCCAGGTCATACGATTACTCATAATTTCAACTTTGAGGTCAGCGATTTCCATCGTCCCAACATGCCCCCACCAATCCTTCTGGCTAGCGTTGACTTTTGTAGCAGCCTTCGCGAGGCCACGCCAGATTTTTGACTTCATCTTTGCCTCTTTCCGCAAGTGCTCGCCAAACTTGAGCCGGCTAACCGGGCAATGGAAGCGAACCAAACCACCAGCGATTTCTCGCAGCTCTTCCAGCGTCAGCATGCGAATAAAACCCCGAGCACTGTGTAAAGGCTTTAGCGCTGTAGGTTCAAACTTTGGGTGCGTAGAGAACCAAAGAATAGGACGTTCTGGTTCACTAACTCCGATGTCGGAAGGTAGAAGCAAACCAGATTTTTTGATGAGCTCGTATTTGTCGCCTGTAGTGTAATGCCAAGAAATCATCGAATCCTTTTTATTTGAATTTTTGCCGAGTAGTGGGAAAATTGAAGGTAAAACAAAATGGTCCATTTCCCGCGCCGGGCCTATAAACCTATTGCGCGTGGCTGTCCATTCTTTTGGTTTTTAAAGAGCAAAAGCCACCCCATAAGAAAACGTGGACAAAAAAAAACCTCTATTGCGTTAGCAATAAAGGTTTTTTCCCAAATCCTATTGCACATGGCAATAGGACCTGGAAAAGTCCACGTCCGCTTTATGGGGGGACGCCGCATCGTTGTGATGCGATGAATTGAGTATTCCACACGGAAACTTTATTGTCAAGTGTCGTTAGTTCCTTCTGCAACTCGTCGCTTGTTCTGTAAGCGTCGGCTCACGGCAGCACGCCCTGCCTCGCAACTTGGCGTCCCCTGTAGGTCGGCACATAGTGCTCGGCGCAGGAGGGACACAATAGACATACCGGCTTCAGAGGTGGCCAGTATCAATCGCCACCTGCCACGGTGGCCAAGCGCGCATATAAATTCATCCCTTATACCGCTCACCAGTACACCACGTACTGGCACGTATGGCCGGCAACAGACCGATGCAGGCCTGTACATCCACCGTCACCAATGGGAGCTGCATGAACAACGCACTATTAGATTTGAACGAACTCGGCGCCTTGCTTGGCCGCAGCCCGGAAACGATTAAGAAAGACATGAAGCGGAATCGCCTTGCTGTGCCGCCGCGGCTTCACATTCCAGGAACACGGTTGCTCCGCTGGCGGCAAATCGATGTGGACTGCTGGCTCGCCAGTCACGTTGAAAGCCGTCAGGGGGAGCTCGAATGAAGAAGATAATTCCGTTGGGCATACGCGCCGCTCTTAGCGCCAACGCACCAACGCTCGACTTCGTTCTTCCCGGGTTAACAGCCGGGTCCGTCGGCACTGTGGTCGGCGCAGGGGGGGTGGGGAAGACAATGTTGCTCACCCAACTCGGGATTGCAGTGGCGACCGGCTCGCCGGCTTTCGACAATCCGCTGACGCCGCGCAGCGCGCCGGCGCGCGTTGTGCTCATCGCGGCCGAAGAATCGTCCGACATCCTTCGCATTCGCCTACACGCGATTAAGAAATGGATGGACCTTCAACGTGAAAAATCTTCGGGCGCTACCGTGGCCACCGAAAGCGAATTCACGGCTCTGCTGGAAAAGAATCTACTGCTAGTCCCAGCGGCAGGACAGTCGGTGGCTCTCGTCAGCAATGGCGCAACGACCGAATTCTTCGAAACTCTTTGCCAGTTTTCCTTCGGTGCACGGTTAATCATTATCGACCCACTACGCAGACTTCATGACGGCGACGAGAACAGCTCTTCTGCGATGACCTACATCGTGCAGGTGCTCGAGGCGCTGGCAAAGCGTACCCGCGCCGCCGTGATTGTGGCTCATCACATAGGCAAAGCGTCGATGTTCAACGGGACCACAGATTTGGCGGCAGCGTCTCGCGGCTCCAGCGCACTTACGGACGCCGTACGTTGGCAAGTCAACCTGTCAGGCATGTCCGAGAAGGTGGCGTCGAAACACCGGCTATCGGGACAGCACAAATTGTATGCCTGCCTCGATTTTTCCAAGGCAAATTACATCGCGCCGGAACCAACGATATGGCTTAAGCGACTCGATGTTGGAGTGCTGACACACACGATTTTGAAGAGCGTATCGTCTGCCACGCAACATGGCGGTAAGAAAAGCAATATCGAGGGTACACACGTTACTAAGGAGAGAGTCTATGACTGGTGAGATGCGTTTCGAATTTGCCCTCCAGGAGCCGGCGCTGGCCATTGCTCCGGTGTTTTTAGTGCTGAGGAAAACAGCGCGTGGGAAGCTCGACGTTACCCGCTCGTTTGGCGAATCCGCTGTGCGGTGGCGTGGCCCCGATGCTTTGGGCATTCCGGAGCAGTCGGCACTACTAGCACTGCTGTCTATTGCGGGGCAACAGTCGTTTTCCATCGACCCAAATAGCGCCTTAGGCGACAAAGCAAAGCTGCTGAATCAACTATCCTGCGAGGGGCCGCAATCTGACGTCGCAGTCGTAATAGCACATTGGCGAAAGATTGAAATTGCAGCCGGTTATAGTTCTCATAGCGGGAAAAACATCACGAACATTAAATCCGCTGTGAAACGGCTGGCGGAAACCACTATTTGGGAATACCGTGACGGAATCGAGTATGAGTCGAGGCTACTGTCCTGGATTCGCGGGAATGATAATGGTGTGATTATTGCGCTAAATCGGAGAGCGACCGATGCCATCTACGGCAAGCAGTTCATCAAAATTTCGCTCGGAGAGCGCAACACGCTGCCGGAAGAATTCGCCAAGGCCTTGCACGCCTACCTCAGCGGTTCCATGCGCGCTGGCTCAAGCCGACGCCTGACAATAAGCAAGCTGCAGGCGCATATCTGGAGCGGCGAAGTGACAGGCAGCACACGCCGCAACAGGGACAAGAAACTGCGTGCCGCGTTACTGGCAATTGACCTGCTGCCCGCGTGGCGTTGTGTCCTGCTGCCTGGGGGACAGGTGGACATCCGGCGCATTAGTGAGAGCACTATCGAGCACAAAACGGCTGTGAATGACCGCGCGCCGAAAGGCATTGGCAAACGCGAAACGGTTCCGATGTCTTTGGTAACTACTGCTCTTTGATGGTGCGCGGCGGAGGCGATGTCCGCCCTGGTCTTGAGAATGCCGCCGCTATCGCTGCGCCGACGACCTGCGTGCGGTTCATGCGCGCGCGAAGAGCCCGCATACCTCGCAACGGCATGCGGGTTCGACCCTTCTTCAGACAAAGTAGCTGTCGAAGAGTATCGTGCAAGCCGGCTGGCCAGAACGGGCTTGTTGGGTGCGATGAGGCCCCTATCTCAGAGCGAGCGCGGCGCTCTCGCCGTACGTGTCCGGCGAGCGTCCCTACAACGGCCAACTGCCGGTCTCCGGACGTCGGCGATAGAGCGTATCTTTGACTGGTCTGAGCGCGTAGCGGTCGTGGCGTGAGTGGCGCTGTGCCAAGCGTACAGGCCGCCACTAACGTCACTACCCTGATTCGCTGCTGAGTGCAGCGACCTCAGGGCAAGCGAGCCGTGCTGCATGGGGGTACACGCGCAACGCCTCGGTCAACTGGAAGTTGAACGCCCTTCACGTCAGCGTGCTCTTTCCGCCGATTTCCGCCTCCCACGCCATGGCCGACCGCTCCCGCTACTGGTTACCTTCAAAGCTCCATATGGCGTCGCGGTGCTGCAGGCGTCGTGGAAAAACACGCGACCTCCAGCGACGGGCCACATTCCGCACCGAATGAGGAGGTGGGAACTATCGACGACGAAACCGGGAACTATCGCCGCGCGCCGGGAACTATCGACGACGGCAAAAAAACGCACAAAACACAGGAAAAACCTACCCCAAATAACGTCTGCGGGGCCGCTGCCGGGTCCCCACTAGGAATAACTACGGACGACGCTTCGGTCCGCGCCTATGGGCGCTGCCCTCGCTTAAAAAACGGGCGTGCGTGGCAAAGAGACCCGCACTCAGACCCCGTCTTAAAAAACTTATCTTAATAAAAGACGAAAGTGGCGCTGGCGCGCAGTTGTCCAATGTGCCGCGTATTCCGATTCGGCCTCGTGGCGCCGCTGAGGCATTCGTGCCAATGGATGACCGCTAGCATTCCTGACGGAACTGCGCGGCCTTCCTCGAAGTACGATGCCGGCCTCGGAGAAAAACGGGAACTATCGACGACAAAACCGGGAACTATCGCCGCGCGCCGGGAACTATCGACAACGGCAAGAAAATGCACAAAAGGCAGGAAAAAACCCAGCCAAAATTACGGTAGCAGGGCCACTGCCGGACCTCCACTATGAATAACTACGGCGACGCTTCGGACCGCGCCTATGTGGCGCCGTCCTCGCTTGGAAAAATGGGCATGCCTGGCAATGAAAGACGGGCGGGGACTTTCTTCTTATAAAACATTTTCTGAAAAAAAGTGCCCTAAATGCTGTTGACCAAGAGCGTTCGGCACGCACAGGAAGCCATCCGCAATCGATACGGCGACGCGTCAACGGGGGACTCAGACAGGGACCGGGACACGCAGTGCGCCATTGCAGTACGCGATTCCAGCGCCACCGACCGGCATCTGCCGGCCTTTGGCCAACGGAATTGGCCTGCCCCTCGCAATGAAGCCTTGGCCGCTACGGCGTGCCTCTCCCCCACTCTTATCCCACATGTTACTTCCACAACCCTCAATCAACGATGCCGGGTGTCGTTCCGCAGCGCCCGTCCTAGAGTGCACGCGCGGCTCCACGGCGGGCTGAGGTCGCACAGCAACCCACACATGATTAACGGCGCCCATCGCTCTGGTGCTGACCAGTCACCGACACTGAATTGGCAAACGCACTTAGGATGTTGAAATTATCATATAGACCATTAATATCGTTTATATCATTTATACCATAAAATTCATTCCATCCTGTCACGCGGGTTGTATCGTAATAGCTTGTTGCGTGCCGCTCCGCTTCTGGCCGGGCTAATACCGTCTCTCACCTCTCATCGCTGCCACCACCAGAAGTCGCCCGCACCCGGCCGGCCATTCGCAACCGTCATCCTCTGCTCAAAAATTTGATATCGCCAGCGCTGTTTCCACCGCGCGTTCGCTATACGTGCATAGACCCCAACGCGAACATGATTTGAAACATCGGTATGCGCGCCGTCGCGTTTTTCCGCTTCCTTCTGCGGTTGCCCGGTTCGCTCCGGTGACCGCAGTAGCTTGGGCCACGTCCCACCGCCGATATAAATCCATTCGCTACATATCAGTAGAACGAATACGACCGTTCCAACCGAAAGCATTGTCAATAAAAGGAAACCAATATGCGTAAAGAAGCCTTCCTAATCGCAGTAACGCACCCCAAGGGCGGGGTCGGCAAAACAACCACCACCATGGTCCTCTCGGGTGAGCTCGCTGAGCGGGGGTACCGTGTTCTCGTGGCGGATTGTGATGCGCAGGCATCAGCGTCCGCCTGGGCCAACGCAGCGCCGGAAGGTAAGCCGTTTCCGGCAGCAGTTGTAAACCTTTCGGCGTATGCGGGAAAAGTGCATCGCGAGATTCAAAAGCACCTCGATAACTATGATTTCATCATCGTCGACTGTCCGCCGGGATTGGATTCGTTAAGTCCGCAGTCGGCGATTCTCGTGGCTGACCTGGTCATCGTTCCAATGCCACCGTCACCCGCCGACCTCTGGGCGTGTCTGGGAGCCAAACGTCTGATTGAGCGGGGAATGGAATTAAATCCATGCTTGATTGCCGTCATTTTGCCGAACCGGGTCGTGCGAACATCGTTGTCAAACGCCATCATGAAGGAATTGAATGAGTTCGGCATTCCGTTGATGTCGTCGCGGCTGACGAACCGAACCGCGTATCAGGAAGCGGTCGTGAGCGGCGTTTCGGTTTCGGCGTTGGGTCGCGATGCGAAGGCGGCGGCCGATGAGGTCAAAGCACTCGCCGACGAGGTGTTGGCACTACTGGGAGAATCCAAATGACGAAAAAGATGTTCGACAATGTCAAGGTGCGGGCGACAGTCACGCAACAGGATGTGGCTTTGGTGGACCGATTCGAAAAGGCGGATTCTATCCTGCTGAAGGCCCCGGAATTCGTTCCAGAGCCGGTGCCACCCCCACAAAAATCGTCCGTCATACGGGATACGTTCTCGATGCCTCCGGATGACTATGCCAGAATCGAGGAGCTGCGCATCATTGCAAACAAGGAGGGCCGGAGTTCGACAAGTAAAAGCGAAGTCGTGCGCGCCGGACTACAAGCACTCGGCCTCCTCAATGGTCAACAATTGGTAGAGGCCCTTGGCCGGCTTGAAAAGCTGGTGCCTGGCAGGAAAAGCTAATTCATCTCATACCGTTATAACGCTCATCGCGCTATAACGGTATTTTTCCGCTGGACAGCACGCTGCCTAACCCGGCGCTGCGCCACATCCAAAGAAATTTCCGCGCCGGGGGAGTGAGACTGCATTGCATTCTTTTATCGAAATAAATTTTGACATCAAAACTTGTTAGAGGACTGCGGCAATGCGCCAACGGATTAGCCTCTAAATCCGCTCTATGGGAATTGCGCCTGAGAAAAAGCAGGATAGCCGCTCATGACGAGTCCCGGCACGACATGCTCCTCCTCTACCTTCAGTATTTTTACTAACCGACGCGAGCCTTTTTTGAAAAATGTACCTATACGGTACAAGCCCATCCGATTTTCGCTGGCGCTTCAACCAGAAAGGACATATCCATGAGCAACTTACAAACCAACTTGGCAGCACAATCCTCCGCATTGCGTCAGCACAGGACACTGACGCCTTCTCCTTGCGTCCAAGCTGAACCAAGTAATTTGCTCGACGCACTTATTGAGCATTTAGGTGTGAGGAATGATGCGGCACTGTCGCGAGCGTTATATTTGTCCGCACCGATGATTAGTAAACTTCGCAGTAAAACGCTCCCAGTCAGCGCCACCGTATTGGTTCGCATGCACGATGTCACCGGCCTGGGCATCCGAGAGCTTCGGGCGTTGATGGGCGACCAGCGCCGCAGATTCGGCATCGATGACTTTAATGATTTGCAAGAACACGAGTGCAGTGAACCATTGAACTAATAGAACAGGTACCCGAAGATTTCATTCAACAAGCGCCATCAACCAGATTTCTGGTGGGTGGCGCTTTTTCAACGGTGCATGTCCGAGCTGAACACGACATCGCAACGCAGCTTTGCTCCCACCGCTTAAGTTCAATTAAAAAAGGGCTCGCCGAAGCGAGCCCTTGAATTATTGTTATTTGGCAGGTTCGTCGTCGAGCACAACGTTCAAGCACACCTCTGACACCGGAATTCCTTCACAATCGCTCGGAATCGTCGAGAGCCGCATCATAGCTTGAACAGCCTGTCTCAATTCATTCATTGCCTCTTCACCTTGTGGCACCGGTCGCGCCTGATACAAGGTACTCAAGTTTGCAAGTATTCCAGGCTCGCACAAGAATTCCTGCAGGAGCGCATTGTTACTTCCTCGCTGCCCAAGAGATAGAAACACTCCGGTACGACAAGCCTGACCAAAAAACATCAAACTTTTTTCTGAGGCGAACGGTAGCAAGAACCTCAGCTGTTGGTCTTGTATTTGGAGGACAAACACCGCAAAACTTGCATGCCCTACAGTCGTGAAAACATTTAGACTGTGCACAATTTTCTCGTGTTTCTCAACCCGGCTGAAAAAATTATCTGACACATCACCGCACAAATACCAGCTCTGCTGATAAGCATGAGGCAAGACGCCGCCTCGCTCAAACATTTCTGTCCGAACCTCACTTGGTGACAACAAGCGCGCTTGGAACACCGACACATTTTTCTCAGCTAATTTCACATGACCTCCGACGACTCCATGGAGTGGAGTCTCCCTGCGTATAGCAATCTTCGCTAAAAAGAAGTTTCGCGAAATTCCGCATTGCCATTTATCGGATTGCTTCGATGAGCAAACGCATGGCGAACACCTCAATTTGCAAGCTTGATGCAGGACCGATTTGTCGGAAGTCGTTCCCATTCCCGAAATAGATGTATTTCTGTTCCAACGCTGACTTTAAACGCTGAAACTGCGCCCCACGGGCGGGCTATCGCTCGCGAAATGCTTCAGCTAACAGCAATACTTCTGCTAGCCGTCCCGATTCCAGAGCCTCGATGGGGGCTTGGCCTAGGCGCACGGATTTGCTAGTCAAGAAGTGGTATTTCGATGGCCCAGGCAGGCTTCCGAGAGCCAGCGACACGGCGTTGACGGCTTCTTTGGCATACCTTTTGTCCGCGAAGAAAGCGGGGTAGTAGCGCTCGCCATCAGGACCCTCGAAAAAGAATAGTTGACCAGATTCGATTGCCGCGCAGAGAGCATCCGCACTAACGCTGAGCCGAGCCGCGAGTTCAATGCCGTTGATGAGTTCCTTGCGCTTAATCCGGGCGAGGACAGCCATTGCCGATGCCTGCCGGAACTCAGCCATTATCTTCGCTCCAGCCACTATCGACCCAGCTGTGGCGAGTGGCACGACCTGACGGGTGAACGCCTGGCGCAGTATCTCGTGCACTCGCGCATCTTCCTCAAGAGCGTCAATCATTTCAGTTTCCGTGATGCCGGGAAGCCCCTGCAAGCGGTCCGCGGGCGGCAGAACATTGCCGACTTTTGTTATTAATTCAAGCGGCTGTCCCGTGCATAGTGCTTCGAGCATTGTCGCCAGCTCTGCTGCAACACCAGGCTGCGCAAGGCCAAGCACTGGACTCGTTGGCGCCACGACCTGGTGCTGTCGCTCTGCAGGCCAGCCACACACGTCATCGTCGAGCGCTAGCCACCGGGTAAGTCCTCTTTCTTCGGCATCGATATCGATGCTATCAAACCGCGTCGGTGCCGGAAACGTAGTGGCTCCGATAACCCGAGCCTGGAGCTTAGGCGAAAGCTGAGCGATAGCAAATTCATACCCAAAGGCGCGGACCCACGACGTGGCCAGAACGATTCTCAACTCCGGGTACGGTGCCAGCAGCAACTCGAGCAGTGACATGTACCGAAACAGCGGCTGGTCCGTAGGCTCGCCGCGCACAAATACGCGCGGTTGTAGTGGCGCTTCCGGCGTAACGCGCACGTCTGTCGGATGCAGAATTCCGTCATAGTCGAGGTAGAGAACGGGATTAGTAGTCATGCTAAAAGCATACGCTCCACCCAGCGTTTGCGCACGCAGATGTAGGGAGGAATTGAAGAAACCGCCGAAAACGCTATGTGACCCTTCCTAGTTTCGACGTCAAAACTGCGTAAGCGTTGAGCGGTTATGGACCGACGTAACTGCCCCGGCCGGCCGGGGCAAAGCCAGCGTGGCAATCTGTGCTATCCCTGCACGCCATTACGACGTCGATGCTACTGAGTTTCGACGTCGAAACTGCTTGCGGCGACGTTGATTAGACACCGAACCACGACCATTATTCAGAGGTATCGCTGAACTGTATGAGTATACAAATCTCGTATACTTTTGGATACCGAAGCCTCGGGCGCATGGCAGGGGTCGTCTGGAATTCGAAATATTTCTCGCCACGTTGACCTGAACGCCAACCGCACTTTCTTACAGCGCCGCCGCCAAGCGGCCGCAACCAGTGCGCCCAGCACATCCGTACTTTATTCAACGCAAATTTCATCTCCTCCCGCGCGACCGCCTCGCAGGGGTCGTCAGCTTGCGAAGCGATGTTGCAAGACTTTCGTGCCATTCAAATTCCTTAGCTTCTGGCCAACTTAGAAAATTGCCCCCCTTTATCAATTGAACAGGCATCTGTTTTGGATGAGCGGTGGCTACACGTAGTGCAGTTAGGCAAATAGGACATTTTAAGAAAGGAAAGAACAACGTGAAATCAGGTCACCCTATGTCGGATTTAATCGACATTTTTGTAGAGATAGCCGCCGCACTACCGCCGCAACCATTTCAGGAGCAAGCATGCAAAAATCAGCAATCTACGCTAGATATTCCACCGAAGAGCAAAAAGCCACCTCTATCGAGGACCAAGTCAGACGTGCCCGGGAAAAAGCTGAAGACCTAGGATATTCGGTGCCGGACGAGCTTGTCTTTTTCGACGCCAACATCACCGGCACAGCAAAGGGTTTAGCAAAACGGAGTGGCTACGAGAAGCTTCTACGTGCCTGGGAGCGTAAGGAATTTGATGCGCTCGTCGTTGACGAGGTGAGCCGTCTCGCACGTGACGCTGTCGCGCTAGCGCACTTGCAAGAACGCGTTGAGAACAGCGGTGTACGACTTTTGTCTACAGACGGAATTGACTCGGCCACCCCAGGATGGCAGTTACAGTTTGGCTTCTGCGGAGTGATGGCGTCGCATTTCGTCAGAGAGACAGGACACCGAGTCATTCGTGCCATGGTTGGCCAACTCGAGCGGGGGTTCATGATTGCCGCGCCCCCGTTTGGATATACCCAGTTGCGTGAGACAGAAGCAGGTACCGTTTGGCTTGTAGATGAGGCTAAGGCGGCCTACGTGCGCGAAATATTCTGTCGTCGCAGGAATGGAGCATCACTTTCAGCCATCGCGCTATGGCTAAACGAGGAAGGCGTCCCCACGCCAAGGAAGTCTAAGGACGCGGCAATACGTTATTGGCGCCCTGGAACAATATTTCAGATGCTGCGAAATACAATCTATCGAGGCTTATTTATATGGAACGGCAGCCCTTTCACTAAAGCGAAGCGGAAGCGCGGTGGAAAAACTCTAGCACCGGTAGATTATCCTCGGCCAGGGTTGAGAATTATTGACGACGAGACATGGTTCTACTGCAACCAAGAGGGAAAAGGACGCGTCGTGCGAGGCGGGGGAAGGCACCTCTTCGCAGGTCTGGTGCAATGTAGCAAGTGCGAAGCGACGCTAACAGTCGCGACCGGCGGTGCCGTACCATCATTGTATTGCGCGCAATGCCAACAAGCCGCTGCGGCGGGGGTGCCAGGACGCGCGGGAACGTATGTATCAGCGAACGGTTTGCAAACCCTGTTGACATATGTTCTCGAGCGTATGTTTGCCGGTGAAGCTGAACAGGTTTTCCGGGAGCGCTTGAGAACACGGCTCGAAGGTGGAAACGGGGTACGCATTCTTGAGCTCAAGCGGATTGTTGTCAAGCATGAAAATAAGCTCAAGATGCTCTTGCGTATGCTCACGGCGGCCGATACGGAGGACCCTGCAGTAGAGGCAGAATACCGCCAAGTGCTGGTCAAAAAACGTGAGCTCGCGGCCGAGCTTGCGCGTCTCGAAACTCTGGAAAGGAGCGTCGATAAGGTCACGATTGAGCGCCAGCTTGAAGTCAATCCAAGAGGGCTGACGCCGCGAATTTTTGGGCCTGAAGTCAAGCCAGAACAGGCACGAGCGGCGTTGCGGCACATTTTTCCGTCGATTCTCTACCTTGGAAAGCGCAGTAGATTTAGCTCAGAATTTATCCTCGAGTTTGCCCATGGTATCGCGCTCGCTGAGCTCAGCGACACGGCCGTCGTTGATGGTGAGATAACGCGGCTCCAGTACAGTGTTACAGGCGGCCCCAGCCGACCATCACGGTGGCTCATTGAAGAACAGGAAATCGCAGGTTAATTCTGAGGGCGCCCCCAACCGGACGCCTTTTTTTTTCTAGTACTCTTTCATCATATTCTGGGACCACAGTATGTTGAACTCATAATGGGAATGCAGGTATGCATTTTGGCAGCGGACCCCTCACTAGCGCTCAGATTGGCTCGGCTCGAAACAGCTGGTCAACCGACTCCGACTACGTATTTAGTGGCAGAGCGAACGTCGGCGTAGGCACCTTCAGCCCCGACGCCTTAGCATGCATGCCGCCTCAATAGGCCAGGTAACAAGTGCCCAGGCCAATCTGCGCGTTTCCATCGTCTTGTGTCCCAGGACCTTTGTCAGCTGGTTACTCTTGATGCTACAAACGCGCGACGCCCAAAAGTGAGGTTATCGCGTCTCCGGCATCAGCCTGAACTTAAAGTCATTACCCAGCCCCACCGGTTGCAAAAATTTGAAAAGTACGCTCCACGGGCGTCATCAGGAGCGAAAAACTGCTACACTTCCTGTTACACATAGCTGTGTAACAACACGCCGCAAACCCGCATGGATACTGGGGTCTGCGAATGGGTGGTGGTTCCCCATCAGCCACCCCACAGAATTGGTAGTAAATCAAAGACTTACAGGCGCAAGCCGGTAGGTCTTTTTTTCGGCCCTATGCTGCGCTGACGGCGCGCACTCAGGCAACCGCAGGCAACCTCAGACGACATCAGCCAACGCCGGCGCTTGGCCTGACCCAGTCACGCCAGCGCACCGGCTCCACCAGCGCCATGTGCGGCACCGTCAGCGCGGCCAGCCCGACAAACAGCCATTGCATCAGGGCCGCCTCGAGCGGCTGCGCGCGCCAGTAAAAGGCCGCAGCAGCACCCAGCCCGAGCGTGGCCAGCATGGGAAGCAGCGCGACCCGACCGAGGCGCGCCGCCGCATCGGCATCGGCGCCGACATACTGCCAGGTGCGCACCATGTGGCGCGCGCTGTGCATGGCGCAAAAAAAGACGGCGAACCCCAGCAATGGCGGCGCCATCAGGGCCAGGGCCGCCGTGACCGCCATTTCGAGGCCGCTCAGCCAGTTGCTGCGCGCCTGCCAGGCCGCCGTCAGCGCCGTTGCCAGCAACCATGGCCCGCTCAGCTGGTGCAACACGCCCGCTTGAGCGGCAGCCATTGGCGCCATCACCAGGAAGGCGAACAGACGCGCCATCTCCCCTTCATGGAACAGGGCCGGTAGCACGATGACAGCGCCGCCGTACAACAGGCGCGCCGTACGCCGGCTACCACGCGCCGGGTCGCCCGAAAAATGCAGCGCCGACAGCAGCAGAAAGCCGGCCAGGAACAGTGACGGCGCGTAACGCCACAGCAGCACCACCAGCAAGGCTGCGCCCACGTAGGCCAGCACGAAACCACACCATCGGCGCCTACCATGTACGCCGTAGAGTTCCTCGGCGAACAACGGATCGAGCGCGCCGTGCGGCACGCCCAGCAGGAAGATCAGTGCCGCGAGCAGCACCAACATGGCAGCACCGTCGAGCGCGGGCGCAAGGCCGGCGGCGGCGGCGGCGGCGACCGCGCCGCCGATGGCGCAATACAACAATCCTTGGGCACGCAGCAGCATCATGATGCGGACGCGGCGCGGCGACGCCCTGCCCGTTCTACAAGTGCGACCGGTAACTGGCGCAGGAATGGGCCGGCAGGCAAGGCGGCGACGATACGCGCGCAGTCGGCCAGGCTGCCCTGGTCGCTCAGGAAGCGTGTCAGACAGGCGCTGTCGACCGCCTCGAACAGGCGCAGAAACAGCGCCGGCGCGATATCTGGCCGGGCCCGCAGCAGCGACAGGAACAGTGCGTCGAGCGCGCGCAGCAGCGCTGCATCGAGCGCATGCCCAAGCGGCAATCCTCCCTCGCCGAGGCGCTCGGCGCAGCGTGCGGCCCAACGCTGGATGCGCTGGAATGCATAGCCGGTGGCCGGGCGCGCCGCCCCCTGCATGATGCCGGCATGCACATAGGTGGGGTCCGCCGCCGCGCCTTGCTCGTGCAGGCCCATCGGCAGGATACCGTGCTCGCTGCGCAGCACCCGGCAGGCAGCGCCGCCGGTGCGCCCGGCAATGGCCCGCTCGAGCGCGGCCCGCAGTTGCGACGGTCCCAGTGGTTGCGGACCAAATTGCGTCACTTCGACCAGCGCATGGCGCGCCGACAATGGCAGCACATAGGTGAACTCGATGCGCTGCGGCGCGGCGTGGCGAAAATCCATCAGCGCCACGCAGGCGGGGTCGAACAGATCCTCCGAGCAGGCAATTTCATGGCCGTAAAACGACTGCCACAGGGTGGCCGCACCACTGCGCGGTGTCGCAGTAGCACGGGTATCGACCACCCGCGCCGCGCGCACGGGGCCCTGCCGGGTTTCCATATGCCAGCTGCCGCCAGCCTTGCGCGGGTTGCTGGCGAGCGCTTCGCCCAGCCGCAGCGTGATCGCCGCCGTACGCCCAATCAGCGTGAGCGCCTCGGCGTAAAAGGCGCCGGCGCTGATCCGCTGGTAAGGCATGGCGCTGCAATCGACGCGCACCTGCCCGCCGTCGGTATGGATGGTCAGCGCATGCCAGCGCTGCTCGACCAGATGACGCAGCGGCGCTGCCGGTTCGCCCCAGAAACACCAGGTGCGATCGTTGCCATACGCGGGGCGCGCTTCGATGATCAGCGTGCGCGGACAGCGCGGCCCCAGCGCGGCCAGGCGCATGGCCAGACTCAGCCCGGCGCAGCCACCGCCGAGGATGATCAGGTCATAGTCGGTGCGCATGCGGACGTTCGCTGCGCGGCAGCGCATACGGCAAATCGGCAAAGTGGGCGTGCAGCGCCGGGTCGTGCAGGCGGTGCGCGCGCCAGCGGTGGGATGCCAGCGGCAAACTGCACAGGGCATGCAGCGTCAGCGCTGCCTTGCTGCGCGCCGGGACCACGGCGCGCGCGTGCCAGAAGGCGTAATCGTGACGCCGCAACTGCGCGCCAATGGCCCGGTACAAGCGCGCCGCGACGAGGATGGCGCCGCGTGCGCGCAGCGGCAGATAAGGCAATCCCTGCTCGCCGCTGCGATAATAAACGTCGGCCTGTGCCAGTAATGCAGCCACGCATTGGCGCAGCACCGGCTGCAGCGCTGCAGCCGGTGCAATGAGCAATTGTGGCGCCAGTGCCCCCACCCGCGAGGCCGGCAAATAACGCCGGCCGGCACGCGCGTCTTCGCTGACATCGCGGCAAATATTGGTCAGCTGCATGCCGATGCCAAGGTCGAGTGCATGGCGCAGCGCCGCTTCGTCGCGCACGTCGAGCAGCTGACACATCATCAAGCCGACCGTACCGGCGACCCGGTAGCAATAGCGCAGCAAGGCGGCGTCGTCGACGATGCGGACCGGCAACAGGTCGGAAGCCACGCCGCGAATCAGTTCGAGCATCAGCGCGGCGTCGATCGCGCACTCGGCCATCAGCTCGAGCACATCGCGCGTGGCCGGGTCATCCGAGCAGCCGGCAGCAATGTCGTCGCTCAGCCTGGCCAGTGCGCGCTGCGCCTGCTCGACGCAGGTCGCTTCATCGGCAAGGTCATCCACATAGCGGCAAAAACCATACAGGCGGGTCGCGCGCGCGGCGTGGCTTGCGCTGAGCAAATGCCCGGCCCAGTAGAAACTGCGCCCCTTGGCGCGCAGCGTGTCGGCGGCGTTGACCAGCGCAGCGCGCTGCGCGCGGGTGGGTGCTGGCGTGCTGGCGGGCGTCATGGCAGCGGCACCGCCACGCCGGCGGCAGGAATTAGCGCATCGACCACCTTGGCAGAACACAGCACGCCCGGCAAGCCAGCACCGGGGTGGGTGCCGGCGCCGGTCAGGTACAGGTTCTCGATGCCTTCGGCGCGGTTGTGGAAACGAAACCACGCCGATTGCCGGAACAGCGGCGCAACCGAAAATCCGGCACCGTACACGCTCAGGTAATCATGCTCGAAGTCGTGCGGGGTCTTGAAAAAATCAGCAGTGATGCACTGCTGCAGTCCCGGCAGCAAGGTCGCATCGAGCGCAGCCACGATGCGGTCGCGCAACAACGGGCCCTGTGCCTGCCAATCGATGGCCGCTTGCAGGTTGGGCACCGGGCACAGCACATAAAAACTGTCGCAGCCCGCTGGTGCGAAGCTGGGATCGGTGGCGGTGGGGCGGTGCAGATACAGCGAAAAATCGTCTGCCAGCACCTTGCGGTCAAAAATATCCTTGAGCAGCTCGCGGTAGCGCACCCCCATCGAAATGGTGTGGTGCGCCACCTGCGGATAGGTGCGCGTGGTGCCGAAGTACAGCACGAACAAGCCCATCGAATAATGCGCAGCAGCCAGTTTAAGACGCGCCGACAGCGCCTGCTGGCGCGGCTTGAGCATGGCGCCGTACAAGTGGGCGGCATCGGCGTTCGATACCACCAGATCCGCACCGAGCGCGGCGCCGTCGTCGAACTGCACGCCGGTGGCACGGCCGTGCTCGATGCGGATCGCTGCCACGGTGGTGTGCAGGCGCAGCACAATGCCCTGGCGCTGCATCAATTGCGCGAGGGCGGCGGTAATGGCGCCCGTGCCGCCCATGGCAAAATGGACACCATAGGCGCGCTCGAGAAAATGGATCAGGCCATAGATGCTGGTGGTGTTGAAGGGATTGCCGCCTACCAGTAGCGGCTGGATGGAAAACGCCTGGCGCAGTTTGGGACTCGACAGATAGCGCGATACCAAGCCCCACACGGTGTGATAGCTACCCAGTCCAATCAGACGCGGGATTTGCCGCAGCATGGTGGTCAAGCGGTCGAAGGGCTGGGCCGACAGTTCCGTGAAGCCGACCGCGAAAATACGTTTTGAATGGTCCAGCAAGGCCAGGTAGCCGGCGCAGTCGCGCGGCTCGATACGGGCGATCTCGGCCATGGTTTGCTCAAGCGTGCCGCCGTAATCGAAGGTGTCGCCATCGGCGAAACGGAAGCGGTACCAGGGTGTCAGCGGCACCAGTGTCAGATGGTCAGCCAGGCGCTCGCCAAACAGTGCAAACAATTCTTCGAACAAAAATGGTGCGGTGATGACGGTGGGCCCGGCATCATGTCGAAAACCACCGTGTTCGAACACTTGGGCACGGCCACCTGGGGCGCCGCCGCGCTCGATCAGCGTGACCTGGTAGCCCTTGGCGCGCAGCCGCAGCGCGGACGCCATGCCGCCGAAACCGGCGCCGATAACGATGGCGTGCGCGCCGCCCTCCGTCGCCGCGTCTCTCACAGGCGCCTCGCCAGGCGCTGTGCCAGTGCGATCAGCAAGTCGCCGCTGCCATCAGGCAATTCACCGGCGGCACTGATCGCCCGCTCAAAATGAAGGTGGGCAAGCCGCACTGCTGCCGCCCGCGCGGCCGCCTGCTCACCCGCCTGGAGCAGCACAATGTTGAATGATGCAGTTTTTTTGAGCGGGTTGGCATCGATGCCGATGTCCTCGATATCGTCCACGATCTGGTAGCCAACGGCGAAACTTTCGGCGGCGCGGCGGGCGCTGCCAAGCAGGTCGACGCGGCCGGCGGCCAGCAGGGCCAGTTCAGTCGGCAAGCTCAGTAAAGCGCCCGATTTGGCCATCGCCATCGCTTCGTAGCTGGCGATGTCAGAGCCGGTCGGGCCGCTCAGGTCGATGCACTGGCCGTGGATGGCGCGTGCGGTGCGCGCCACCGTCAGGCTGAGCAGGGCTGGCAGGCGCGCCGCCGCGCTGAACGCGCCGAGGGCGCCGTAGGCAGCTGCCAGCATCAGGTCGCCGGCGCAGATGGCGGTGTTCGCGCCAAACGCTGCCCACACCGTCGCCGCACCGTGACGCAGGGTGTCGCCGTCTTGTAAGTCGTCGTGAATCAGGGACGCGTTGTGCAACAGTTCAACCGCACTGGCCAGGGCGATGATGTCGTCACCCGCCAGTTGAAGGCTCAGCCCGGCATGGATGGCCAGGCGCGCGCGGATGCGCTGGCCGCCGCTGTGCAGATGGTAGGCAATGGCCTTGCCCACATCGGCATGGACTGGCTGCTTGAGCGCAGCGGTCGATTCGAAAAGATGGGCTTCGACCGCCGCGAGCAGGCGCTCGAAGGTGGCAGCCGGGGCGGCAATGACGGGCGTTGGAAGCAGCACCTGATCAGGTAATAAGACAGCATGCGGATACATGGTTTTGCTCCAGCGACTGGGAAAATGCCACCAGGGCCAGAAGCCCCGGTGGCTCATGCACTCACCTTCAGGCGGCGAACTCAGGCACCAAGCTTGCGTTCGGCAGGCGATACTGCGACATGCGCGTCGGCGGCAGATTTGCGCACGGCGATCATGTAGACCAGTACCCCGAAGACGGCTTTGGCGACGATGTCAGCGACGGTGTAGCCCACCTGGACGGCCGTGGTGGCAGCACCGCCGGTAAAGCCGATCATCGGGAACACGAACACCACCGGGTAGAAGCACCACGACACCACGGTCAGCCAGCGTGCAGCGCTGATCAGGCCGCGCGCCGATTCGGGTTGCGAGTCGATCGAACGCTTCAAACCGACGAACAGGTCGTAGACAATGATCACGAAGGGGATCATGGCCAGCGTCCACCAGAGCCAGCGGGTGGCTGGAATGGCAGAGATTTCACCCGGGTAGCCAAGCACGACCATCAACGCTGCCAGGATGCCCAGCTTGGTCCCTTTTGCCACCGTTTCGGCCGGCGACAAGCGCATGACCAGAATCAGTTCGATTAACAGCAGCGGTACCGTCAACAGCCAGTCGACGTAGCGATAGGCGTCGTTGAATTTGACGCCTGTTGCGGTCACCTGGCCTGCCAGCACCGTGTACGAGGCTTCCCACGAGGCGAAAATACGGATGTAATGGTAAGCCGCGATCAGCGTCACCAGACCGGTGACGGTAATGGCCGTCTTGTAGGGCGCGGCAACCTGCGAACGCCCCAGAAAAAAGAACACCGTCGCTGCGCCCATGACGGCAATGGCAAATGAAAACGCGTTAAACACTAATTCATACTGGTCTAGGGTGATGATATCCATGGATTCTCCGAATCTTGTGAGTTCACAAGCTGATTATTGTTATTCCGGTGCAAAGCGAGCCCAGCACGGATCCGCTTCCTCGTATCAAAGCCATTCGTTGCGATCGCTTTCGGGATCGATTTCGGCATCTCTTTCGGTACCACAATCGGTACCACATTCGGCAGCGTGCCCGGCTTCGGCAGCGGCGATGAATTGCATGATCGCCGCGCTGTAATTCCGGTCAGGACGACAATTGCCCTGCATAGCATCTTTTACACACTGCACTGCCATCAGGGACTCGATCAACACTGGTGCGGCATCGAGTTCCTCAATGGCAGCCTGGAATGCGGCAACGCTCATCTCTTCTTCGAGCAGTTCCAAAACGGATTCGATGTTGTTACTGGCTGCGATCGAATTCAAAGAGACCTCATTGAAATAGCTTTGCTAAGGATTGGACGTATATCGGAACCAATAGTTGCACGCGCACGGAAAATAAGTGAACGTACCGTATTGAGCGGCATCAGCAGCTGGTCGGCGATTTCCTGATAACTCAAGTCGTCACGCTCGCGCAGCAGGAAGGCACTGCGCATGTTGGGCGATAACTTGGCGATCGACTCATCGATGCCGGCAGCCAACTGGGCGCCGATCAGATAGTCGTCCGGCCCGGGCGCCAGACCTTCCCAGCTGGCGTTTTCCAGCGGCGTCACCGTTTCAAGCAGCACATCCATCGAGACGGCAGTTTCGGCCTGCACCTGGCCATCCCTGAAATACGAGGTGGTCAGGTTGCGGGCGATCGCGTACAGCCAGGTGGAAAATGCGCTTTCGAAACGGAAGCCTGGCAAGCTGCGGTACGCGCGCAGAAAGGCTTCCTGGGTCAGTTCCTCGGCCACGGCGCCATTGCGCACCGAGGTGTTGATCAGCGCGGCCACCCGGCGCTGGTATTTGGTTACCAGCACTTCGAAAGCGCGCAAGTCGCCGTCGCAAAAGCGGCGGATCAACAGATCGTCGACTTTGCCAATTTCGGACAGTCCGGGCCGAGGATGCGCCTGCAACAATGTGGACATGGGGTGCCTTCTACAAGCGTGTCCGGCGCGGTCGGATTCCGTCGTCTATGTATTTCTTAAACGACCATGATAATAACCATGTTTGGGTATTTATGTTTGACCAACTTTTTTGACCATCAGGCGCCCCAGTGCAGGGCGCGGTATCGAGCGCCGGTCCAACGCGCCAGCATTAAAAGTTGGTGCTGGTGGCCTGCTTGGGTCGGCCGTCCGGCTGGGCCGCCGGCAGCGCCTGCCAGCGCCACAACTGCCACCCCGCCCAGCCGGCCAGCAGCGCGCCCAGCGCCAGCACCAGGCGGGTGTCGACCAGCGCCAGTACTGCGCCCGCCAGCGCCATCAGGATGTTGGCCACGCAAAAGATCGTCGACAGCAGCCCCATCACCGCGCCTTGGCCATAGTGGCCGAAGCGGTCGGCGCACCAGTTCGGCATGATGGCGTTATAAAAGGCATTCGGGATGCCAAATGCCACGATGGCGACCAGCCCCATCCACAGCGTGCCCAGCGCCACGGCGGCGACCATCAGCGCCACGCCGAAGGCGAACCAGCCAGCGCGGCGCAGCGGCGCCACCTTGCTGGCGCGGCCGGCAAAGGTGAGTGCACAGGCAGTCATCAGGCCGCACAGCAAGGCCGTCATCCAGGCAATACCCCGGGCATCGTAATGGGCCACCTCCACCAGCCACAGCGGATAGAACTCGTAAAAGGCCGTCACTCCGCAGGTGAACGCCAGCTGGATGACGAACAGGGTGCGCAGTTCAGCGTGCTGGAGCAAGTTAAATGAATGCTGGCGGCGCGCCACATGCCACCAGGACGTCGTCGCCGTCGATGGCGTCTCGCGCGGCAGCACCAGCGCCACCAGGACAGCCATCACCAGCAGCGCCACCACGGCCACCCAGAACGGCGTGGTGATGCCCCACTGTAAGGTAAAGCCGGCCAGCAACGGCCCCGCCAGCCAGCCCGTATAAAAGGCGCCGTTCAGCCATGAAAACGCTTGCAGGCGCTGCGGGCCTTCGAGGCGGTCGGCCAGCATGGCGCGCGCCACCGCGCCATTGCCTTCAAGCAGACCAGTAACAAAGCGGGCCAGCAGGAACAGCGGGTAGGACTGGATGACCAGCGCCCACGCCGTCAAGGCATGGCCGATGGCCGCGCCCAGCGCCGTCGTCAACAGCACCGGGCGGCGGCCATAGCGGTCTGACAGCGGCCCCATCAGGGCAGCGCCGATCATCAGCCCCAGCGGGTTGATGGTCAATGCCAGGCCGAACAGCAGCTTGGGCGGCAAGCCGAGAAAGTGATTGAACTGGTTGACGGTGCCGGCGGCGAACAGCGGCGGCAGGATTGGATACGGCAGCGAAGCGCCGATGGTCGATAGTAGCGCCAGCATGCAGGCGGCGCCGATCAGGAGCGTGTTTTTCATGCCGCACAATATACGGACCGGCCTGGCGGGCGTCCATGCTTTCCGACTGTGCGCAAGCCGGGGTGCGGGTCAAACAACATGCAGCGGATGTTGTAATGCAAATAGCCGGCAGGCGCCGGCTATTGATGGGGAAACGCAAGTGAACTTAATCGAGCTTCCAGGCGTAATCGACCTTGGTCCAGGTCTGCGCTGGCGCGCCATCCTTGGTGCCGGGCTTGAACTTACAGGCACTGATCGATTTCATGGCGGCCTTGTCGAGGCTCTTGAAGCCGCTGGTTTTTTCCAGCTTCGCTTCGACCACCGCGCCATCGGGTGCCACCAGGAAGGACATCGAGGTGGTGCCCTGCTCTTCGTTCATCAGCGAGGACTTTGGATAGTCCGCCTTGCAGGTCTTCGAATCGAACACGGCCGGTACTTCAGCAGCAGCCACGGCAGCGGTCAGGCTCGACAACATCACAGCGGCAATGACACTCAGATAACGCGATTTTGCAGACATACCAATTCCCCCATTAATTAACTTAATTCAGCAACGCGTGCCGCGACCCGACGATCACAGCTTCCAGTTGTAATCGACCTTGGCCCAGGTTTGCGCGGGCGCGCCATCTTTCGTGCCCGGCTTGAATTTGCAGGCGCTCAGGCCTTTCAGCGCGGCCTTGTCGAGGCCCTTGAAGCCACTCGATTTTTCCACTTTCGATTCCACCACGGTGCCATCGGCAGCGACCAGGAAGGCCAGCGACACTTCGCCCTGCTCTTCATTCATCAGCGAGGCTTTTGGATAGTCGGCCTTGCAGTTCTTGACGTCGACGCTGGCGGGGACTTCGGCGGCCAGGACGGTGCTGGCGAAGCCGGTCAGGATCAGGGCGGCGGCGCTACGGATAAGCTTGTTCATGATTCAAGTTCCACTTCGTATTCAATAAGTTAATCAAAAAGGTCATACGCACATCGGTGCCGGAAGCCCGGCCTTGCTTAAAATTCTTCCCACTCGTCGGCGCCGCTGCTCGCTGCAGCGGTCGCTTTCTTCGGCTTCACCGGGGCCGCGGCTGCTGCCGGAACGGCGGCCGGCTTGCGCGCGGCGGCCGGCTTTTTCAGGGCCGGACGGGCCGCTGGCCGGCTGCTCGATGCAGCCGAGGCCGCTGGCGCCAGCGCCAGGCTGTGCGACGGCGCTGCCAGTTTGACCTGCTCGCCTTCAACCAGCTTGAAGATGCTGACCACGTGCGCCAGCTCGCTGGCCTGATCTTGCAGGCTCTGGGCGGCGGCGGCGGCTTCTTCCACCAGCGCAGCATTTTGCTGGGTCATCGAATCCATCTCGATGATCGACAAGTTAACCTGGGCAATCCCGGCGCTCTGTTCCTGGCTGGCGTTGGCAATTTCTCCCATGATGTCGGTGACGCGCTTGACGCTGGCCACCACCTCGTCCATGGTGACGCCGGCCTGGCCGACCAGCTTGCTACCGCGTTCGACTTTTTCGACCGAATCACCGATCAGGGTCTTGATTTCTTTCGCTGCAGCAGCCGAGCGTTGCGCCAGGTTGCGCACTTCCGAGGCGACGACGGCAAAGCCGCGGCCCTGTTCACCAGCCCGGGCCGCTTCCACCGCAGCGTTCAGCGCCAAGATATTGGTCTGGAAGGCGATGCCATCGATGACGCCGATGATGTCGACAATCTTGTTGGCCGAGGCGTTGATCGAACCCATGGTATCGACCACTTGCGAGACCACTTCCCCTCCCTTGCGGGCCACTTCGGAAGCGCTGGCGGCGAGCTGGTTGGCTTCACGGGCATTGTCGGCGTTCTGTTTCACGGTAGAGGTCAGCTCTTCCATGGCGGACGCAGTTTTCTCCAGCGAACTGGCTTGCATTTCAGTACGCGAGGACAGATCGATGTTGCCGGCGGCGATTTCACGCGAGGCCGTGCCGATGGTCTCGGTACCGACGCGCACCTGGCCGACGATGTTGACCAGGCTGTTGCGCATTTCTTTCATCTCGAACAACAGACTGCCCTTGCTGGCATCGTCGATGGCAATCGACAGGTCGCCGTGGGCGATCGAACCGGCAATTTTAGCCGTGTAGTCAGGCTCGCCACCGAGTTGCTTGAGCAGGCCGCGGGTAATTACCACGGCGGCCAGCACCGACAGGGCGACGGCGATGGCGCCGAGGATCAGCATGAAATTACGGGCGCTGTCGTAAGCCGATTTGGCATCGACCTGGCTCTGCGTGTTGAGCTTGTCTTCCAGCGCGGCCAGTTGATCGAGCGCATCCATCCATTTTTTCTGGGCTGGTTTGATTTCCTTGATCATCACGCGGGTGGCATCTTCGGCCTTGTTGGCCAGCCACAGTTCCTGCGCCTTGGCAATCGCCGGCAAAGCGATCGCTTCGAATTCCTTGGTTTGCGCCAGCAGGGCTTTTTCTTGCGGCGACGCTTCGATTGCAAATTTATCGGAGAGTTTTTTCTCCATCTCGTCGTACTTGCGGGTCTGGTCCTTGACGCGGTTCAGATCGGCTTCCATTTCGTCAGGACCCGACATCATGGTGAGAATGCGCAAGGAATTGATACGGTCGCTGACATTGCCACGCATATCGATGACGTAACGGGTGACCACGTTGTTGACGCCGACCACGCGGTCGAGGCGTCCCTGGATCTGCCCGGTACTGAAGATACCGATGATCGTCACGGCCACCAGGAAGAACAGCACCAGCGCAAAGCCAAGGCCGAGGCGCATGCCCACTTTCATATTGGATAAATTCATTTCGTATCTTTTTCTAGGAGACGTTGTAATCGGCTAAGCCAGTTATGCCGGCTGTTATTTGCTTCACGCCAACAGTTGACGTATCGCAAGTTGCTTAAAGGATAGAATAAATTTTTTGACTGCGGATGCAAATTCGAGAAAAGCCGCCATTTTGTTACAAAACAACAACAACCAACTGGCCCGGTCTCTGTTACAAATGGCTTTACTGAATGGTAATTATAGGAGGCTATATTGCCAGCGAGCAAGCGAATGCTTGCGTTACCGCAAGGACTGTTGTTTCTATGTGGAAACGAGATGGCCCTTGATGCACGCTTGAGTCACATTTGATGCAAGCGAGTCATTGGCCTCCCCATGGCAGGGCGACAACGCGCCGCCATGGTGCGACATGGCCGGGGCCGCGCACTGGCGGGACGGAGCGGGAAAGATCAGAGTGACAATGCTTGCGGGCGCTTGCGTTACTTCAAAGGCAATGCAAGCGCCGCGGCCTTGCCAGAGCGAGGGTCAGGCGCTGCGGCGCTGCATGGCGGCGGCCGCTTCCAGCAACAGGCGCGGGTCGGCGCTGGCCAGCCGGGTGGGATCGGACATCATCTGGCGGAACAGGCGCGCACCGGGCAAGCCCTGCATCAATCCCAGCATGTGGCGGGTGATGCTGTTGAGCTTCAAGCCCCTGCCACCGAAGGCATCGAGTTGCGCCTGGATGTACGGAATCATGGCTTCGAGCACTTGTTCGCGCGATTTGACGGCGCTGGCGTCGCCGTAAAAACGGGCATCGTACTCGGCCATGACGTAGGGGTTGTGGTAGGCCTCGCGGCCCAGCATGACGCCATCGACGTGCTGCAGGTGCAGGGCGATCTCGTCGCTGGTCTTGATGCCGCCATTGATGATGATTTCCAGCGCCGGAAAATCGCGCTTGAGCTGATACGCCGTGGCATAGCGCAGTGGCGGAATCTCGCGGTTTTCCTTGGGAGAGAGGCCCTTCAGGATGGCATTGCGGGCATGCACGATGAAGGTCTGGCAACCAGCGTCGGCAATGGTGCCGACGAAATCGCGCACAAAGCTGTAATCGTCGATCTTGTCGATGCCGATGCGGTGCTTGACGGTGACGTCGATATCGACGACGTCGCGCATGGCCTTGACGCAATCGGCTACCAGTTGCGGCTCTGCCATCAGACAGGCGCCAAACGCGCCCTTCTGCACCCGTTCGGACGGGCAACCGCAGTTCAGGTTGATTTCATCGTAGCCGTATTGCTGTCCCAGTTTGGCGGCGGTTGCCAAATCGGCAGGATCGCTGCCGCCCAGCTGCAGGGCGACCGGATGCTCTTCGTCATTGAAGCGCAGGTGCCGTTCGACGTCGCCATAGACCAGCGCGCCGGTAGTGACCATTTCCGTGTACAGCCAGGTGTGGCGGGTAATTTGACGGTGAAAGGTACGACAGTGGCGGTCGGTCCAGTCCATCATCGGGGCGACGCTGAGGCGGCGGCCGTTCACGGGGTTGTCGGTGTTATCTAGCATGCTGCTCTCTTGAGACCGGAGGGCGAACGCCGCATGGCGTGCCAACAGGGATGGTGGCGCTGGCGCAAGGGATGGTTGCGCCCGCGCCCGCGGGAGGGCCATTATACGCGAGGGCGCTGATCGCCCCGGCCATCGGCAGCGCCGGCAACACGCAGGCGCCCGCAATCCGCGCCGCGCGCCGCGCCAAGATCAGCTGGCCGGGTGGGCGCGGCTGCCATACTCGGCCTCGTCGAACAGGCAGGTCAGCGGTGCAGCGGCCGCCATGGCCGGTCCCTTTGTATAAAAATCCTCGGCGTCACTGGCCCAGGACAGCCGGCGCGCCGGCGCGTCCGCTAGCCAGGGACGGAAATTCGTCGCTGTCTAGGCGTGCAGGCCGGGGGCGATCTGGTAGCGTGTCGCCAGCGCCATCAGGGCCGCGACGGGTGCATCGAGCACGGTGCGGCCATCGCCGTCACCATGCGCGTGCCACTGGCCGTCGGCCGATACGGCGTCGATGGCGCCGGTATTGGCAATGCGCAGCTGGCCGGCCGCCAGGCGGTCGACGAATGCCTTGCGCAACAGACGCTAGAGGAAAATGCGCACCGCGCTCGGCAGGCGCGCATCGGCGGCGAGGGCAAGTGACTGGGAGTTGCTGGTTGCAGTCGGTATTGGGAAAATGTCGTTCAGTACACACATGGAACAGGTACCGCGGTGCCTGTCCCGTTTTTACTTGTATAAACGCCCTTCCCCGCAAGGCTGGCGTTTTCAGCGTCCCAGACTAATGTTATTGAGCAAGGCAGGCTGACCGATCTCGACCACGGTGGCATTCGATTTCTGGAAATACTGATTCCAGAAACTGAGCAGCGAGCGCATGGTCTTGGGATCGCGGTACTTGCTGCCCTTTTTGGCGTCGTCCGCCAGCAGGCCGGTACCGATCACGTAGATTTTGGCACCACCGAAGTCGCCGAACAGGTCGTTATCCGCAGCGAGCTTGAGTTCGCGGGCGCCATCGATGTTCTTGACCGACATACCCTTGTTCTCATAAAAACTGCTGACCGAGGAATTTTCCAGCATGTCGGAAGCGATCAGCACGATCTTGCGGCTGGCTGTCGAATTTTTCACCCGGCTCGACATCGATTTGAGCGACGCCATCACATCCGATTTGGCCAGGTCCGCATTGGCGCCGGCGAAGGCGCCGCGCAGGGCGGTGCCGATCGCTTGCATGGCAATTTGCGGCTGGCGCTTGGCGCAGGCATCGAATTTGTTGAGTACCGGCTTGGAAATATCGTCACGGGCGGCGGCCGCAATGGCCGGCTCGATGTTGCCGGCACTGACCACCTGGGCATAGTGCCCCTGCGAAAACGCCGAAAACGTCATGATCGAAAAGGCGTTACCCGGGCCCATGAAGAGGCGGCTGTTGTCGGCCACCTGCTGTTGCAAGGTTGCATCGAACAAGGTGGTTTGATCGACCAGAATGAATAATTCGGTGCTGCTGGCGGCCACCGTCACGCCCAGCTTGTGGTCGTAGCAGCTGGGGACCGCTTCTTCCACTCCGGCAAAGGCAGCGTTGCACAGCAGGGCTGCCGCCAGCATGATTGCTGTACGGGCGATCACAGCAAGTCCTCCATTTCGGCAGCGCGGCGCTTGGTGGCCGATTGCTTGGCCTGCTTGCGTTGCTGCAGTTCGGCTTTGACGGCGTCGTACAGCGTTTCACTCAAGGTGTCGAGAAACGCCAGTTTGGCCTTGGCATCCTCGCCCAGCTGGTCGAGCTGGTGCAGCGCGGCGTCGAGCTGCGCATCGTCATCGGTAACGTGCGCAGGCGCTGGGGCGACCACAGCGGCCGGCGCCGGCGTCACGCGTGGACTGCGCTGCTTGGCGATTTCGAGGTCTTCGTCGGCCTGGCTCTGCTCGGTGTGGCGGGCATCGCGCTTCTTTTTGCGGTAAGCCGTGTCCTGTTGCTCGGTGACGTCGAGAAATTCGAGGAAGGATTTATTGGGGTGAATGGCGACGCCATTGCCCTGCTCGGCATGGCGCTGGATCATGCGCTGGTGCAGGTTTTCCAGTTGGGTCTGTGCCTTGTCGATGTACTGTTGCGACGCGCTGCGCACATCGCCATAGGTGAGGAAGCGGCCCTTGCCCAGCGCCTTGAAGGCGGCCTTGCTGTTTTCACCGGCAAAGCCCCAGCGGTAACCAAAAAACACCCCCAGCGCTTGCAGGAACACGAACAGCACGGCCAGGATGAAGAAGGTCACCCAGTAGCCATGCAAATCATATTGCGCCGCTTCATCGACCGCTTTGCCGTCAGCATCCTGGCTTTGCTTGCCGTCGGCTTCGGGAATGACGTTCTGCTTGGCCAGATCCAGTCCGGCTGCCGCGCTGCCGCGCTCGCGCAGTTCAGCTTTCTGGGTGGTGACGATGTCGCCCATCAGCTTATTCGCGCTTTGCACCCGCACATAGGTGGCGCCGATGGCGATCATCAGCACGAAGGCCAGAGTGGCCCAGGCCACCACGAAGCTGGCATCGGTGCCCACGCGGTTGCTGACCTGGGTGTACTCGGGCTGGTCGTCGTCGAGGTGCTGGGGCGCCGTCAGCGGCATCGAGCGGCTGCGCAGTTTGCTCTTGCCGCCGTCTTCGATCCAGTCCTTGCGGGCGCGCTTGATTTTCATGGAAACGTACAACTCGTGGCCGGCAAAGTGGGTCAGCAACACGCACAGCGCCGAGACGATGAAGGCAATGCCGACGGCCGCATATTTTTGCGTGGTTTCGCTGGCGCCCGGCACCGTGTAGCCGGCCAGCACATAACTAAAACCCTGCGCTTCGATGAACACAAAGCCGATCACCAGCACCCAGATCGCCAGCGGCGTCAACGAGCGGCCGTTATCGCCCGCCTTGTGCAGATACGTCATGCGCTGCTCGAAATCGTTTTCCGACTGCACTTGCACGAAGGTTTTGTAATCCTGGCACAAGGTGCGTTCCGATTTGAACCAGCCACTGCCATCCTGCAGCTGGTGCAAGTCTTTCGACAGGCTATTGAGCTTGCCGATTGCAGGGAACACGTACCAGGTATTGAGCCACCACCATTTGAGTTTGTCCCACAACAGGGAAATGACAAGCGCCGCAATCAGCGTGTATACCAGCGTCCACAAGAGGACGGGATAAGTATGGATAAGGTCGGATAGCATGATAATTCTCAGTTGGCAATGGCGGGTTTGAAAGGAGAGACGTACAGGCGATTGTCATGGGCATAGACGATATTGCCGCCCTTGGCGACGCTGCCGCCATTGCGGTTGTAGACAATATCAACGCATTGCATGCCACCGGCGCCGCCGGTAAACATGCGGTACAAGATGCCGCCTTCGGCCAGGTAGGTATTGACTTCAGGGCGCATCGACACGTCCGGCTTGGGATTGCGATTGGCAGCCGGATCATAATTGGCGTACACCTTCAACTCCGGCATTTGCGCCAGCGTCGCTTCACTGGCCAGCACGGCGACGCGGTTGATGACGATCTGGTGGCCATTGACGCGCTCGCTCCAGCTCTTGCCGTACAGGCCGGGAACGTGCTCGGCCACTTTATAGGTGGCGCCATCCTTGAGTGCGCGCACGGCGCCGGCCACGCGCGGGCGGTCCTGCGAACAGTCCGACAGTACCGGGGCATCGTCAGCGTAGGCGCTGCTGATCAGGGAAAACAGGGGCCGCTGGTGGGCCAGTCTGCCGACGCTGCTGGCCGCCAGCGTCGCCTGCGCCAGCGGGGCGCCGCCGAAATCGAGCTGCTTGCCGCTGGTCTTGAGCAGTGGCGCCTTGGCGGCGATGACGGCGGGGGCGCTGGCCGCGGGGACCGTGGGGGCCGTGGGGGCCGCAGTAGCAACCGGGCGCGCCGCCGGTGTAGTTTTTTCAGCGGCCTTGGCCACCACTTTCGCGCTGGCGGACTTGTCGGTCCCAGCGCCGGCCGCCGCTGGCGTGGCCGGTTTTGTCGTGCGCGCCTCGCCCTTGGTGGTCGCTGGCGGCCGCGTCGGTTCGACCGCCGCCACGCTCACTGCATCGGTCCTGGCAGGCACCGCCCGGTAAAACTGGTAATTCGAGCGGCGCGCTTCGAGGTACTTGCTCAGATTGGCTGTGCTGCTCAATTCAACGATTTCGACCCGGCGGTTTTCCGCGCGTCCCGCTTCGCTGTTGTTGTCGGCCACCGGGTAGACTTCGCCGCCACCCTGATAATAAATCTGCTCGCGTGGAATGCCGCGGCGCTCCAGATACTGCGCCACCGCCTTGGCACGGCGCTCCGACAAATCGGCATTCAGGGTGGAGGAACCGGTATCGTCGGTATGACCGACCAGCAACAATTTGCGATCGGCGCCGGCGCGCAAGATTTGCTCGCGCTGGCCGGCATCGCTGATGCTTTGCGCCATCTTGGCCTGGTTGTAGACGTCGGCAATGGCGGAGAAATACTGCTCGGCGCGACGGGTCAGCACATCCGAATTGCTTTCAAAGTGACCGCCGGGGCCGCCCTCGTCCTGCACCGACACCACATTGCCGATCGCCGTTTTCTTCACTTCCGCAGCGTTGCCCGAGCGGCTCAGTGCGGCATCGCTCATCACGCCGCCATCGCTGGCGACTGCGGAAAACGTCATGCGTAACTGGTAATCCTGGGCCACCTTGGCCATGTCGCAACGGCGCTTGTCCATGTCGGCGCCGATCATCGCGCCCACCGTGGTGCCCAGCAATGCACCGGCGAGCATGGCGCCGCGGTCCTTGTTGCCCAGTTTAGCGCCAATCAGGGTGCCGACCAGGGCGCCGGCCACCATGCCGGTATTGCGCGCGTTATTCGAGCAAGGATCCGGATTATTAAAGGTATTCGTGAAGCTGCCATTACCCTGCTGCCCGGGCGCGGTGGCACATCCGGCCAAACAAAGGGCAACGCCAGCGGCAGTGGCCTGCTTGATTGAAGCAAATTTCATCGGTAAAAACCTTATCCGTGAGGTGAAAGCGGGCGACTGTCATCGAGGACAACACCTGGTATGCGCGCCAAAAGTTGAAAAACAGCAATAGTTAAAGAAATGGCTAATCATTTTAATTATTTCCCGATTGTAATGATGCTTTATCGCCACTGCAAGTTTCTATTCCGGCACTGGCGACGACGCCCATCAGCACGCCGATCGTCGACGCAATAATTGTGTCAATCCGGCCGATGAGCAGGGAGGTGGCGCGCGCCAACCAGGCCTGCGAGCACGTCAATCCTCACAAATCATCACCCCAGACACATTGAAAATGGCTAAAATCAAAAATATGTGACGATTTGATAGATTTTGCAAATGCCGCAAAATAATGACGGGGCGCCAGTGGCATGCACGCACGGCAGCCACGCACACGGTCGCCGTCGCGTACGGAAAAGGAAGAAGCAATCAACATGCGCTGCCGGCGCTGGCGGCAGGCGAAAAAAAAGCCCGCAGCAGCGGGCTTTTTGATGTCACCGAGGAATTACGCCTCGCGACCGGCGCGCTTGCGCTCGTTTTCTTTCAGGTAGCGCTTGCGCAGGCGGATCGATTTCGGCGTGATTTCGACCAGCTCGTCATCGGCGATGAATTCAACCGCGTATTCGAGCGACATTTGCACTGGTGGCACCAGGCGCACTGCTTCGTCGGTACCGGACGAACGCACGTTGGTCAGCTGCTTGCCCTTGATCGGGTTGACCACCAGATCGTTGTCACGCGAGTGAATGCCGATGATCATGCCCTCGTAGACCGGGTCATTGTGAACCACGAACATACGGCCACGTTCCTGCAGTTTCCAGATGGCGTAGGCGACAGCGGCGCCGTCATCCTGCGAGATCAGCACGCCGTTACGACGGCCAGCCATTTCACCGCGGGTATTGTCGACTGGACCGTAGGCATCGAACACGTGGCTCATCAAGCCGGTGCCGCGCGTCAAGGTCATGAACTCGCCCTGGAAGCCGATCAGGCCACGGGCAGGAATGCGGTACTCGAGACGCACGCGGCCCTTGCCGTCCGACTCCATGTTTTGCAGGTCGCCACGACGACGGCCCAGCTCTTCCATGACGCCGCCCTGGTTGACTTCTTCGACGTCGACCGAGAGGTTTTCAAACGGCTCATGGCGCACGCCATCGACCATTTTGTAGACCACGCGAGGACGCGAAACCGCCAGCTCGAATCCTTCACGACGCATGTTTTCCAGCAAAATCGTCAGGTGCAATTCGCCACGGCCCGACACTTCAAACACGGTGTCGTCGTCGGTCGGTGCCACGCGCAGGGCGACGTTGGCTTTCAGTTCGCGGTCGAGGCGGTCACGCAGCTGGCGGCTGGTAACGAATTTGCCTTCACGGCCAGCCAGTGGCGAGTTGTTGACCATGAAGTTCATGGTCAGGGTCGGCTCGTCGACGGTCAGCATTGGCAGCGCTTCCGGGGTGTCCGGTGCGCACACGGTCGAACCGATGCCGATGTCTTCCATACCGTTGATCAGCACGATGTCGCCGGCGACGGCTTCATCGACCAGCACGCGCTCGAGACCCTTGAAATTCAGCACCTGGTTGATGCGGCCCTTGATCGGGGTCGAGTCAGGGCCGTTCAGGATGATCACATCCATGCCCGGCTTGACACGACCGCGGTTGACGCGGCCAATGCCGATCTTGCCGACGTACGACGAGTAATCGAGCGAGGTCACTTGCATCTGCAACGGGCCGTCCGGATTGTCGTCACGCACAGGCACGTATTGCAGGATGGCGTCGAACAGCGGCTTCATGTCGCCGTCACGGACGTCTTCGGTCAGACCGGCATAGCCGTTCAGGCCCGATGCGTAGATGATCGGGAAGTCGAGCTGCTCGTCGGTCGCGCCGAGCTTGTCGAACAGTTCGAAGGTCTGGTTAATCGCCCAGTCCGGGCGCGCGCCTGGGCGGTCGACCTTGTTGACGACGACGATCGGCTTCAAACCCAGTGCCAGCGCCTTGCGGGTGACAAAGCGGGTCTGTGGCATCGGGCCTTCCTGCGCATCGATCAACAGCAGCACCGAGTCAACCATCGACAGCACGCGCTCGACTTCGCCGCCGAAGTCGGCGTGGCCTGGGGTGTCAACGATGTTGATGTGGGTGCCTTCGTATTCGACGGCGCAGTTTTTCGACAGAATGGTAATGCCGCGTTCTTTCTCCAGATCATTCGAGTCCATCACGCGGATATCGACTTGCTGGTTCTCGCGGAAGGTACCGGACTGACGCAGCAGCTGGTCGACCAGGGTGGTTTTACCATGATCGACGTGGGCGATAATGGCGATGTTACGAATTGCGCGTTTTTGAGTAGACATGTCGTGATGAACTGAGCGTAATGAACTGAGAGAGGCGTACGGGGTACGCGGTGTACGAGGGTGTACGATGATTCGAAATGCGGTAACCGACGAGTATAGCACGCCCGGACCGCAATTGCGTTGTGTCCGGGGAAATGTGCGACAATTCAATGGCTTGGCTGGGCTGCAGTGCCGGCCATCTCAGCCAGTAAAAGCGATCAGGCGCTCGGGTGCCAAAATGGCGTATTCCTGCAACTGGGCGGTGCCCAACAGCTTGTCACCGGTGTCACCACTTGCATACACGCGCACCCTGCCCTGCCCAGCCGGCACAACGACGTCTTCCTTGCCCAGCGCCAGCCGCTGGCCATTCAAGAAGCGCCTGGCCAGCTCCTCTGTCAGATGGATGGCAGGGAACGAGGCCAGCAAGGCGTCGACCGGTGCCAGCATCGACAGCGGCGCCGGATTGGCTTGCATGTCTTCCAGCGTCACCATGCCGGCCACCGTCAGCGCACCCACCTGGGTGCGGCGCAGGGCGTTCAGGTGGGCGCCGCAGCCGAGTGCATTGCCAATCTCTTCGCCGAGCACACGGATATACGTGCCCTTCGAACAGGTGACGGACAGCTGCAGAAAGGGCGCCTCGTAGCTGACAAACTGCAGGTCGTGAATGGTGACGGGACGCGCTTCGCGCTCGAGCGTGATGCCCTCGCGCGCGTACTCATAATATGCCTTGCCGTCGCGTTTTAACGCCGAGTACATGGGCGGCACTTGCAGAATGGGACCGCGAAACTGCGCCAGCACCGCTTCGATCTGTTCGACCGTGACGTTCACGTCATGGGTGGCGATTGCTTCGCCCTCGGTGTCACCGGTGTTGGTGGTGATGCCCAGGTGGACGGTGGTCAGATAGGTTTTATCGGCTTCCAGCAAATCCTGCGAGAACTTGGTCGCTTCGCCAAAGCACAGCGGTAGCAAGCCGGTGGCGAAGGGGTCGAGGGTGCCCGTGTGGCCGGCTTTCTTGGCGTTCAAGATGCGCTTGGCTTTGATGAGGGCGTCGTTTGAGGACAGGCCGACCGGCTTGTCGAGCAGCAGCACGCCGTCGACGAGGTCGCGGGGTTTTTTGGTGTGGGTTGGCTTCATTGGCTGCGGGGACTGGCACCCTGCGGGTGCCTGTCCCCATTCTGTGCGGTGTTGGCTGGGTAAATTGGGACAGGCGCCAGGCGCCAGTCCCCCTGCTAATTACGCTTCTGGCTCAGCATCGGGCTCGGCATCGGCCGCCCGGATCGCATTGGCCTGGTCGATCAGCAAGGACAATTCCATGCCGCGCGAGGTCGACGTATCGTGCACGAAATGCAGCGCCGGCAGCGTGTGGATGTGCAGCAGTTTACCGAGCTGGTTGCGGATGAAACCGGCCGCCGCCTGCAAGCCGTCATTGGTGTTCTTGATGACTTCTTTATTGTCGTTGAGCAGCGTATAAAACACTTTCGCGTGCGCATAGTCCGGGGTCAGTTGCACCTCGGTGATGGTGACCATGCCGATGCGGGGGTCTTTCAAGCCGCCGGCGATGATGACGGACAAATCCTTCTGGATCTGGTCAGCCACGCGCAAGCCGCGCGCGGGAATACTTTTGCTATGTTTGGCCATGATTTTCTGTGACTCGCGATAAAAACACGGGGCGCCGATCAGCATTGTGCCGATGGCGCCCCGGATGACTTCAGTTGCCGCTTACAGCGTGCGGGCGATTTCCTGCACTTCGAACACTTCCAGGGTGTCGCCAACCTGGATGTCGTTGTAGTTCTTCAGCGACAGGCCGCACTCGAGACCGGCGCGTACTTCTTTCGCATCGTCCTTGAAGCGCTTGAGCGATTCGATTTCGCCCGTCCACACCACGATGTTGTTGCGCAGCAGGCGCACCGACGAGACGCGCTTGACCACACCATCGGTGACCAGGCAACCGGCAATCGCGCCGACTTTCGACACCAGGATGACCTGGCGAATCTCGACCTGACCGGTAACGGTTTCGCGTTTTTCCGGTGCCAGCATGCCCGACAGCGCTGCACGAATTTCTTCGATGGCGTCGTAGATGATGTTGTAGTAACGGATATCGACACCGTTCGACTCGGCCAGCTTGCGCGCCTGTGCATCGGCACGGGCATTAAAGCCGATGATGACCGCTTTCGAGGCCACCGCCAGGTTGACGTCCGACTCCGTGATACCGCCAACGGCCGAGTGCACAACCTGCACGCGCACTTCCGAGGTCGACAGTTTCTGCAGCGAGCTGACCAGCGCTTCGAGCGAACCCTGCACGTCGGTCTTGACGATGATCGGCAGATTCTTGACTTCGCCTTCGGCCATTTGGTCGAACATGTTTTCCAGCTTGGCAGCTTGCTGCTTGGCCAGTTTGACGTCGCGGAATTTACCCTGACGGAACAGACCAATTTCACGGGCTTTACGCTCGTCAGCCATGACCATTACTTCTTCACCAGCGACCGGCACTTCGGTCAAGCCCTGGATTTCCACCGGGATCGATGGACCCGCTTCGGAAATCGACTTGCCGTTTTCGTCCAGCATGGCGCGCACGCGGCCAAACGACGAGCCAGCAAGGATGACATCGCCACGACGCAAGGTACCGGACTGCACCAGAATCGTCGCTACCGGGCCGCGGCCCTTGTCGAGACGTCCTTCGACCACCAGGCCACGGGCCGGCGCATCGATCGGTGCTTTCAGTTCCAGCACTTCGGCCTGCAACAGCACTTGCTCGAGCAAGTCTTCGATACCGGCGCCGGTTTTGGCCGACACTGGCACGAACGGCGATTCGCCACCGTATTCTTCCGGCACCACCTGTTCGGCAACCAGTTCCTGCGTCACACGGTCCAGATTGGCACCGGGCTTGTCGATCTTATTGATCGCCACCACCAGCGGCACGCCGGCTGCTTTTGCGTGAGCAATCGCTTCCTTCGTTTGCGGCATCACGCCGTCGTCCGCCGCCACCACCAGGATGACGATGTCGGTGGCTTTCGCACCGCGCGCACGCATGGCCGTGAACGCTTCGTGGCCCGGGGTGTCGAGGAAGGTGATCATGCCGCGCGGCGTTTCGACGTGGTATGCGCCGATGTGCTGCGTGATGCCGCCCGCTTCGCCGGACGCCACTTTGGCACGACGGATGTAATCGAGCAGCGAGGTCTTGCCGTGGTCGACGTGACCCATGACGGTCACGACCGGCGCCCGCGAGACCGACTCGAAGTGGGTGTGTTCACCCTGATCGGCCAGCAGCGCTTCCGGATCATCTTCCGCCGCGGCAAAGGCTTTGTGGCCCATTTCTTCGACCAGAATCATGGCCGTTTCCTGGTCCAGCACCTGGTTGATGGTGCACATCTGGCCCAGCTTCATCAATTGCTTGATGACTTCGGAAGCCTTGACGGACATCTTGTGGGCCAGTTCCGCCACCGTGATGGTTTCAGGGACGTGAACGTCCTTGATGACCGCTTCGGTCGGTGCCTGGAAATTGGTTTCGCGATCATCGGCGTGCGAATTGCGACGACCGCCCTTGGCGCCACCGCGCCAGCCATCACGGCCGCCGGTGCCGACGTTACCGCGCGGTTTAATTGCACCCGTGGTACCGCGTTTCTTGGCGTCGTCCGACCAGGTCGACGACACATTGGCCGACTTGATCGATTTCTTATCGGGTCCGAGAACCTTCTTGGCGTCAGCCGGCTTGTCGCCCGGCTTTTTGTCGGCCGGCTTGTGCAGCGTGCCTTCGGCCGTTTTCGGCTTGATCGCAGCCACTGGCGGCGCGACTGGCTCAGGGGCCTTGATGGCGCGACGGGGCGCGTTCATCATGGCCTTGATCTGGGCGACTTCGTCGGCGACCGCTTTGCGGGCCTTGTCGTTCGCTTCAGCGCGTGCAGCAGCATCCTTGGCAGCGGCGGCGAGTTTGGCTTTCGCTTCGTCGTCGGCGGCTTTCTTGGCAGCGGCGGCAGCGGCGCTGGCGGCGTCGTCGGCCGCAGCGGCGCCGGCGTTAGCCGCCGTCACTGCAGCAGCGGCGGCGCGCTTGCTCTCTTCCGCTGCCTGCTTCTTGGCATCGACTTCGGCCTGCTTGGCCTGGGCTTCTTTTTCGGCGTCGAGCTTGGCCAGGCGTTCCTGCTTTTCACGCAGGTCCGCTTCCTGGCGCGCAATCAGCTCCGCCTGGCGGCGCACTTCTTCTTCACGACGCGCAATTTCTGCGGCATCGATGACCGGTGCGACCGGCGCGACCGCTTCCACCACGGGCGCGGCCGGCTCTTCACGCTGCACGAAGGTGCGCGTCTTCTTGACCGCCACCTGGATGGTGCGGCTTTTGCCGGAAGCGTCAGCCTGCTTGATCTCCGAAGTTTCCTTGCGGGTCAGCGTGATCTTTTTCTTTTCCGTGTCGGCCGCCGCGCCGTGGGTACGGCGCAGATGGTTCAACAGCTTATCCTTATCATCTTTCGACAATGGATCTGACGTCGAACTTTTCTCGACGCCGGCAGAACGCAGCTGCGTCAGCAGCAAGTCTGCAGGCATCTTCAGTTCGGTGGCAAATTGGGCTACGTTGTTACTCGCCATTCAGTCCTCTTTTCTATGTGTCGCTGAGATGATAATGATTCGCAAATTAAGCCTTGGCCACTTCTGCCAGGCTCCAGGCTTTCGCCTGCAGCGCCTTGGCGCGGTCGTCATACTTTGCGTCGACCAGCTTCATCTCGTCGTCGGTCACATCGTTAAATTCATTCTTGATCAGGTCGCGGGCGCGCTCGCTTGGCAGTGCCAGGATTGCGCCGAACTCGTCGTATGCCAAACCGGAAAACGCTGCCACCGACTTGATGCCGGCCAGGCCGAGCTTGCCGGCGGTGGTGCGATCCATGCCTTCCAGGCCGACCAGTGCTTCGTCCATGCCTTCGAGACCTTCTTCGGAAGCGATCGCTTCCGTCACCAGGGCGTCACGGGCACGGGTACGCAATTCGTTGACGGTGTCTTCGTCGAACGATTCGATGTCGAGCATTTCCGAGATCGGCACGTAAGCGATTTCTTCCAGCGAAGCGAACCCTTCTTCGACGAGGATGTCAGCGACTTCCTGGTCGACGTCGAGTTTTTCCATGAACAGGGCGCGTACCGCTGCGGTTTCCGCCGCGGCCTTGTTCTCGGATTCTTCCGCCGTCATGATGTTGATCTTCCAGCCGGTCAGCTCGGCAGCCAGGCGCACGTTCTGTCCCGAGCGGCCGATGGCGATGGCGAGATTTTCTTCGTCAACGACCACGTCCATGGCATGCTTTTCTTCATCGACCACGATCGACGACACGTTCGCCGGAGCCAGCGCACCGATGACGAACTGGGCCGGATCATCCGACCACAGCACGATGTCGACGCGTTCGCCACCGAGTTCACCGGTGACAGCCTGCACGCGCGAACCGCGCATGCCGACGCAGGTACCGATCGGGTCAATGCGTTTGTCTGACGTGTACACAGCAATCTTGGCGCGCACGCCGGCATCGCGGGCAGCCGATTTAATTTCCAGCAGGCCCTGCTCGATTTCCGGCACTTCCAGTTCGAACAGCTTCATGATGAAGTCCGGCGCGGTGCGCGACAGGATCACCTGGGGGCCGCGCATATTGCGGTCGATGCGCAGGATGTATGCGCGGACACGGTCGCCAATGCGCAGATTTTCCTTCGGGATCATCTGGTCGCGTGGCAGGCGCGCTTCGATCTTGCCCGACTCGACAATAGCGTCGCCGCGTTCCATGCGCTTGATGGTGCCGGTGACGAGTGAATCACCACGCTCGAGAAAGTCGACCAGGATCTGTTCGCGCTCGGCGTCACGGACGCGCTGCAAGACGACCTGCTTGGTGTCCTGGGCGAAACGGCGACCGAACTCGACCGACTCGATCGGCTCTTCAATATACTCGTCGACTTCGATGTCGGGAATTTGCTCGACCGCTTCGAAGTGCAAGATTTCCTGATCAGGCAATTGCAGGCCGGCGTCATCTGGCACCACGTGCCAGCGACGGAAGGACTCGAACTCGCCGGAATCGCGGTCGATCGAGACGCGAATATCGACTTCGCCTTCGTAACGCTTTTTCGTGGCCTGGGCCAGGGCGAATTCGAGCGCGCCGAAGACGACATCCTTATCGACATTTTTCTCACGCGCCAGCGCATCTACCAGTAACAATACTTCGCGACTCATGCTTTGCCCTTCTTAAAATCCACCTGCGGCACCAAACGTGCCTTATCCAGGTCCGCCAGCGTAAACTCAAGCTGAGCAGGACCATCCTTGCTTTCAAATTCCAAACCGATCTTGTCGCCCTGCGGCGCCTGCAAGATACCCGTGTAGGTCTTGCGGTTGGCGCTGCCGGGAAACGCCGTGCGCAGCTTGACGGTGCATTCTTCACCGGCGAAGCGCTCGAAGTCAGCCATCGTGCGCACCGGGCGGTCGAGCCCCGGCGACGAGATTTCCAGCCGCTCGTAGGCGACGTTTTCCACCGTCAGCACATGCGAGAGCTGGTGACTGACCGTGGCGCAATCTTCCACCGTGATCAAGCCTTTTTCTTCGGCGTCGGCCGCGGTGAAATCGATATACACGCGCAAAATGCCGCGCTCGCCCCGCTCGACATCGACGAGGTCATAGCCCAGCCCGGTTACCGTTTTGGCGATCAAATCAAACTGCTGCAATCGACTTCTCCAGGTCCCACGTCCGGCCGCCCGGGGGCGCACACAGACAACAAAAACGTTTTACCAAAAAAAAATGGGCAAATGCCCATCCCTCCAAAATCTTTAACCACTTCAAAGCACTTGCTCGCCGGATCAATGTGTTGACATCAATGCGTCGCTTGAAAGGAACTTTTATTAGGTTAGCGATTATAGCGCTTTTTGCCATACCCTGCAATCGCGCTGACGTCAATTAAACAATCCAGCGACCAGAAAAAGACGCCACAGGGGCACTGGCACCTTCGGCGCCTGCCGCATGCCTGAAACGCCGTAAACTTAACCGCGCCGCCCGCGCCGCGGCATGCCCTGATCGGCATTGCGTGGCGTCTGCTGCCCCTGCGGACGGCGCGCCGCGCCACCGGCATTACCGAAACCGAAAGTCGTTTGCAGCGGATCGGGCTGGCGTGGCCCCTTGGCAGGGCCGCCATTCGGACGCCCCGAACCACCGGCACCGGCCGCACCGCCATTCGGACGGCCCTGCCCCGCTGGCTTGCCGCCCTTAAATCCCTTGCCGCGCGGTGGAGCGCCATTGCCAGGCGCAAACGATGGGGCATCGCCAGCGGTCGGGTGACCGCCCGCCATGCCGCCGTAACCGGCGCCCACCGGTGGCGTACTGCGGCCCTGACCACGCCCGCCGCGACCACGACCGGCGGTGCCGGCAAATGGATCGACATTGCGGTTGGTGTCGCGGTCGGCGCGATTGCCGTCGACTTCGCCAGGCACGCGGGTCAGGCCAAAGCCGCCGCTTGCCGCGGGACTGGCACGCTCAGCCTTGGCCCGCGGGCCACGACTGTCGGGCGCAACCTTGTCGCCCTTTTTTTCCACACCAAATGCGCCGAGCAGCGAGCGCACATCGTTTTCTTCCAGCTCTTCCCAACGACCGCGCTTGAGGCTGCTTGGCAGGGTCATGGCGCCGTAACGGGTACGGATCAGGCGCGAGACCGTCAAACCGACCGCCTCGAACATGCGGCGCACTTCGCGGTTGCGACCTTCGCCAATCACCACGCGGTACCATTTGTTGATGCCTTCACCGCCGCCATCGGCGATCTTGGTGAAGGAGGCGCTACCGTCTTCGAGCTCGACGCCGGCCAGCAATTTCTGGCGCATGCCTTCTTCCAGCTCGCCCAGCGTGCGCACGGCGTATTCGCGGTCGATGTTGTAACGCGGGTGCATCAGGCGGTTGGCCAGGTCACCCGAGGTGGTAAACAACAGCAAGCCTTCGGTATTGAAGTCGAGGCGGCCGACGGCCAGCCATTTGCCGGCCTTCATGGTCGGCAGGCGATCGAACACCGATGGACGGCCTTCCGGATCGTCGGCGCTGACGATTTCGCCGGCTGGCTTGTGGTACACCAGCACGCGCGGCGGCTTGGTGGTCACCTTGCGATGAATTTGCTTGCCATTGATGCGCACGGCATCGGATGGCAGGATGCGCTGGCCGATATGGGCCGGCTCGCCATTGACGGAGACGCGGCCGGCAACGATCAAGTCTTCCATGTCGCGGCGCGAACCGAGGCCCGCTTCGGCCAGCACCTTGTGCAGCTTGGGGGCGTCGTCGTCGGAGGTCAGGTCGCGCTTGGGTGCCTTGACGGGGCCGCCGCGGCCGCCATCGTTGGCATCGAAGTCGTCCGAGGTGACGTACGAAAAGACGGCGTCGGCATCGTCGCCGCCGCGGGCTTTCTTGTGGTGTTGCAGGCCGGGATTGCCCTTCTTGTTCTTTTTGACGCGCGGCTTGGCGTCGGCGCTGCGCTCGGGACGGGGAGCGCGCTCGGGACGGACGTGTTCGCCCGCAACGGCAGCGGCCACGCCCTCACCTGCCTCAGGCTGCTCGCCTTCGGCGCGCGGTGGACGCGCTTCGCGTGGCGGCCGCGCTGGCTTGGCGGGGCGCGCCGGCCGCTGCTCGCGCATCTGGCGCGGGCCGCGCGGGGCGCGGTTGCCGCGTTCGGGGCGGCCATCGCCGTCGCCGTCATCGGCGTCGCTGGCAGCGTTGAGCGAAGGATGGGCGGCAGCGGCAGCAGCGGCGGCCTGGGCGGCAGCAGCAGCAGCAGCGGCGGCGCGCGCTGGAATCACCTTGGCCGGGCGCGCCTTGCGCTGCACCACCGGGTGATCGTCATGGACAGCCGAAGCGGGGGCGGCGGCAGCCGCCGCTGCGGGGGCTACCGACACGGCGCCAGCGACATCGTCGCCAGCCGGCGTGACCCGCTTGGCGCGCGGCTTGCTGATGCCAGCGGCATTGTCCGCTTCGATCTGCGCCTTGGTGCGGCGTTTCGGTTTGATGGCGGCGTCGGCGCCAGACAGGTCGGTGTCAGTTGTTTTATTTGTGGTGTTCATCGTTTATGTCTGAAATGTCTGAGGTCTGCTGACCTGGCGCGGCATCAACCGGTGTGTCTGGCGCAGGGTCGTCAAGGGGAGCTTCACCAACGGAAGCATTGGAGCTGGCTGCAACAGTAATGCAGCCCGCGCCGTCGTTACTGGCGGCCGTCTGGGCCGCCGCTTTGTCAAAATTTTCTTGCAAGGCCGCTTCCAGCGCCGCCATTGCGTGGCCGTCGCCAGCGACGGCCACTTCCTGCAAGGGCGGCAACTGGGACAGGCTGTTCAATCCCAAATCATCCAAAAAGTGCCTGGTGGTACCCAGCAGCGCGGGCCGGCCAATGACTTCGCGGTGGCCAATCACATCGATCCAGCCGCGGTCCTCCAGCATCTTGATGGTCTGCGAATTGACCGTCACGCCGCGAATCTCCTCGATGTCGCCGCGGGTGACGGGCTGGCGGTACGCAATGATGGCCAGCGTTTCCATGGTTGCCCGCGAATATCTTGGCGGTTTTTCCGGACTGAGGCGATCGAGATACACCTTCATTTCCGGCCGGCTTTGAAAGCGCCAGCCGGTCGACAGACTGACCAGCTCGATACCGCGCTGCTGCCAGTCGTGGCGCAGCTCTTCGAGCATCAAGCGGATGCTGTCGGCCTCGACCCCGCCCCCCAGCGGCTGACCATGGTCGTCGACGTCGACAAACAGTTTTTTCATGCTGTTGATGGACAGAGGCTCACGCGCGCACAGCAGCGCGGTCTCGAGGACACTCTTGGCCTCATCAGTATTCATAGCAGTGTCAATGGATCTTGCAAAAGCGATGCAAAGAAAAATGGTCGTACACCGGTCAACGCGGCAGATCGGCCTGTGGCCGACCGGCACACGGCCGTCGTCGAAACTGGCATCACGCACCCGGATCGGGAACGCTGGCGCGATTAAAACAGAAATTTGTCAGATGGCGCGAGCGCCGCTCAGGGGCCACTCGATCAGCCAGCGGGGGGCGCGCGGGCCCTAAGCTGTTGATTATTCAGTGAAACGTTTGCGGATCACGGGCGCTGCGCCACCGGGGCGGCACGTGCGCTGCTAGCGATACGCGATAACGATCGACATCGTCACTTCGAACTGCGGCCATTGTACCCGATAAAACCGCCAGTGGCGCAGTGCGACTGTCGAAGCAGTGTCAAGGCGCCGTTGCCAGCTGTTCGGCCAACAGCGCCGACACGCCAAGAAACGCCGGATATTCGGCGGTAATGACCCAGGTCGGCACCTGCGCCAGGTAGTTGACAAAGCGGCCCTTCTGTTCAAAACGGCGGCGGAATGACGAGGCGGCAAAGCGCGCGCCCAGCCGCGGCACGATGCCGCCGCCTATATAGATACCGCCCTGCGCACCGAGGGTGACGGCGAGGTTGCCAGCCACCGTGCCCAGCATGCCGCAAAACGCTTCGATCACCTGGTCGCACAGGCTGCAACTGCCATCGAGGGCGCGCGCAACAATCGCCGGCGTGTTCAACTGTTCGTCTGCCACACCAAGGTGGTGCGCCAGCGCGCTATATATGAGCTCGATCCCGGCGCCCGACAAGAGGCGCTCGGCCGACACGTGTTCGAAGCGGCCCCAGGCAAATTGCAGGATCGCCAGCTCGGTGGCGTCGGCCGGCGAAAACGTCACGTGCCCGCCTTCGCTGGGCAGCGCACTCCAGCGCGTGCCACAAGGAATCAGGCCCGACACGCCGAGGCCGGTGCCTGCGCCCAGCAGACCCAGCGGACGGTGCGGCTGCGCCACGCCACCACCGACCTGGCGCTTTTGCGGCCCAAGGTGGGGCAAAGCATAAGCGAGCGCACTGAAATCATTGACCACCAGCAGGGTGTCGAAGCCGCACGCCTGTTTGAGGGCAGCAATCGAAAATTCCCAGTGATGGTTGGTCATGCTGACCAAATCACCCACCACCGGATTGGCAATCGCAATGGCAGCGTGCCGCAGCGGCGCCGTCAGCACCGCCGCTACTTGCGGCAGCGCCAGGTAAGCCTGCAGGGCCAGCTGCAGCGAAGGGTAGCTGGCGGCCGCCAGTACTTCGATCTGGCCGATGGCGCCGGGCGCGATTTCGAGGGCGAAACGGGCGTTGGTGCCGCCGATATCGGCCAGCAGCCGGGGACCGTCGGCGAAGGGATGGGCGGGGAAAGTGGTTGCATTCATGGTCATCAAGCTTAAGGAATTGCAGCCAATGACGCAAGCGCTGTTTGTAGCTTTACTACATTTTAACGCGTAAATATGGCGTTATTTTCACCGCCCGTACGCTATCGCAGGGGGTGCATCACCGTAATGATGCTACACGCTGGTCGCGGCGGCAGCCTGGTGGCGGTTCCATGCGTCGAGCCCGCCTTCGAGCGCGCGGGCCCGCTGAAAGCCGTTGGCGATGAACTGGCGCGCCACCTGAGCGGCAGTGACGTCATTCGGGCAACTGCAGTAGACGACGATATGGCGCTCGCGGTCGAGCGAGGCCATCAGTTCGCCAGGGGCGCACCGGGCAAAAGGCAGGGAGCCGGGAATGGCTTGCTCGAGTTGCTGGGCGGTCAGGCTGCGGGCATCGATGATGACGGGCGGCGCCGCGCTATCGAGCAGGCCGGCCAGTTCGGCCATGCTGATGCGCTCGATGGGCAGACTGCGGCGAAAGCGCTGCCGCTCGACATATTTATACAGCACGAAGGCCGCCAGCAGCGTCAACAGACCCATCAGCGCAAAGCCGCCCATCGTTTCGAGGGCATTGAGCAGGTCGGCGACGCCATCGCGGAACAGCATGCCCAGCACGATGCCAACCGCGCTCCACAGCACGGCGCCGGCAATGCTGTAGGCAAAAAAGACGGCCGTGGTGACGCCCATGGCACCGGACAGGGGCGGCGCCACCGTATTAAAACCGGGCACGAACTTGGCCACCACCAGCGACTTGGCGCCCCAGCGGCGGAATTTGTCTTCGGTCTGGCTGACGCAGTAATCGGGCGACAGCGAGATCTTGCACAGCAGTCGCAGCACGCGCTTGCCATAAAAGCGCCCTGCCTTGAACCAGAAATAGTCGCTGATCAGGCAGGCAGCGACGCTGGCAGCCAGGCACGCCAGCGGGTTGATTTCGCCGCCGGCGGCCAGCGCCCCGGCCACGATCAGCATCGGCATGGCGGGGATGGGCAACCCGATCTGTTCGAGCAGCACGGTGCCGAACACGATGAATATGCCGTAGGTTTGGATCAGGTAGACAAGATGGGACATGCATCGATGGTAGCGGAAATTCGCGCGCGCCGTTGGCTGCCGTTGGCTGCGACTGGCTGCTGCTGGCTGCGGCCGGCTGACAATCACCGCCGCCGGCCACCGACGGCAAGCGTCGCTCCCCTGCGCCGTCAGCGACCGCGTGGAATTGCTGCCAGCAGCGCCCGCGTGTATGGCTGCTGCGGGTGATTGTAGAGCGTATCGGCGGCAGCCAGTTCCACCACTTTACCGTTCTGCATCACCATCACCTGGTCAGCGATGTAGTGGACCACGGCCAGATCGTGCGAAATAAAAATGTAGCTCAGGCCAAATTCATCCTGCAAATCCTGCAGCAGGTTCAGTACCTGGGCTTGCACCGAGACGTCCAGCGCCGACACCGATTCGTCGCACACCAGGATCTCCGGCTGCATGGTCAGGCAGCGCGCTATGGCAATGCGCTGGCGCTGGCCGCCGGAAAATTCGTGCGGATAGCGGTGCATCGCCTGCACCGGCAAGCCGACCCGCAGCAACAGCGCTGCGGCCATGGCGACGCGCGCGCTGTCATTTAAACCGATGCGGTGGATGCGCATCGGTTCGAGCAGAATCTGGCCCACCGTAAAACGGGGATTGAGCGAGGCATAGGGATTCTGGAAAATGATCTGGAGGCGCCGCTTGTACGGTTGCCAGGCGGCCTTCGACAGGGCGAACAGGTCGCGGCCGTCGAACAGCGCGCGGCCGGCGCTGGCCTGGTGCAGGCGCAGCAGCGTCAAGCCCATGGTGGTCTTGCCGGAGCCGGATTCACCCACCACGCCCAGCGTGCGGCCGCGCGCCAGCGCAAACGACACATCGTCGACCGCCTTGAACTCGCGCTTGCCGAACAGGCCCTGGCGGACATAAAAACTTTTCGACAAGCCTTCGACCACCAGCACCGGTGCGCCAGCGCCCGCAGCGCGGCGCGCCACCGATGGCACGCTGCTGGCATTCGCGCTGGGCTCGGCAGCAGCGGCCATCACCTCGTCGATGACGGGCAGGCGGCGCGGATGCCGGTCCATGCGGGGCCGACAGGCCAGCAGCGCGCGCGTGTAGGGATCGGCCGGGCTGGCGAAAATTTGCGCGGCGCTGCCCGCTTCGCGCACCACGCCGTGGCGCATGACGATGACGTGGTCAGCGATGTCTCCCACCAGCGCCAGGTCATGGGTGATGAACAGTACCGCCATGTTGCGCTTGCGTTGCAGATCGGCCAGCAATTGCACGATCTGCTGCTGGATGGTGACGTCGAGCGCGGTGGTCGGCTCATCGGCAATGAGCAGTTGCGGCTCGCAGGCAATCGCCATGGCGATCATCACGCGCTGCTGCTGGCCGCCCGACAACTGGCTCGGGTAAGCAGCGCTCTTGTGGCTCGGGTCGGGAATACCGACTTCAGCGAGCAACTCAAGGGCGCGCGCGCGCGCCTGGCGCGCGCTCATGCCCAGGTGCAGGCGCAGCACTTCGGCAATCTGAAAGCCGACCGTGAATACCGGGTTAAGCGACGACATCGGCTCCTGGAAAATCATGGCGATGTCCTTGCCACACAGGCGGCGCCGTTCCGCCAGCGGCAAGCCGAGCAGCTCGCGGCCGGCAAAACGAATCCGGCTGCCCGCATCGATGCTGCTGACAGCACTATCGAGCAAACCCATCACGGCCAGCGAGCTGACCGATTTACCGCTGCCCGACTCGCCGACCAGGGCAACGGTGGCGTTACGCGGCACGTCGAACGAGATACCCTTGAGCGCTTCCACGCTGGTATGTTGATCGACGCGAAAGCGCACCCGCAGATTGCGCACCTGCAGCAGCATGGCCGCGTCAACGGCCGGCGTGGGATCGAAAGGCGTCATTTGAGCTTGGGGTCGAGGGCGTCGCGCAAGGCGTCGGTGAGCAGGGAAAAGGCGGTCACCAGCAGCGCCATGGCGATGGCGGCGGCCGTCATCTGCCACCACTTACCGAGGATCAGTTCGTTCTGCGCTTCGTTGAGCATGCTGCCCCACGACACCGTGCCGACCGGCACGCCAAAGCCGAGAAACGACAGAATCACTTCGGCCTTGATGAAACCCACCACCAGGATCGACAGCTGCACCAGCGCCACGTGGCTGACGTTCGGCAAGATATGGGAAAACATCTGGCGCGCATGCGAGGCGCCGATGGCGTCGGCGGCCATCACGTATTCGCGCGCCCTGTGCTTCATGTACTCTGCGCGCATCAGGCGAAACGGCCCGGTCCAGCCGGTCAATCCCAGAATCAGCACGATGGTGCCAACGCCCTTGTGCTGCAGCACCGCCGCCACGGTGAGGATCATCAGGATGGATGGAATCGCCGTAAAAATGCTGTAAAACCAGTTGAAGGCGTCATCGACCACACCGCCGTAAAAGCCGGCCAGCGCGCCGAACAGGGTGCCCAGCGCCACCGCCAGGCTGGCGGCGACCAGGCCGACGACGATCGAGGTCTGGCCGCCCTTGATGGTCTTGCCGATGATGTCGTGCCCCCATTTGTCGGCGCCGAACGGCAGGCTGGCGCGGCGCTCGGCAGGGGCGATGGCGCCGTGGCCGCCGGCGGCGCGGATCGCCTTGATGTCGTCCAGCAAAGGGTCGAAGCGGTTGTCGGCTGGTACTGCCGGCGCCAGCGGCGCGGCCGCATCGGCCACAGCATCGAGGTCGGCGCCGACAAACGATGGCGGCGCATAATTGACGCCCACTTCGCGCTCCCAGCCGGCGGCGACCAGCCCCAGGCTCGACAACAACACCAGCAGCAGGAAGGCGCCCACCACCACCAGCGCGCCGATGGCGACGCGGTCGGCGCGCAGGCGGCGCCAGGCCAGCGTCCACAGGCCGGCAGAAGCGTTGTCCGCTGCCATCCTGCTGGCCATCATTTGAGCACCACGCGCGGATCGACCGCCTGGTACAGCACATCGGTCAGTAAATTGAACAGCATGGTGGCGGCCGCCACATACACGGTGATCGCCTTGATGACGGGAAAATCGCTGCGCTCGACGGCGAGAATCACTTCGCGGCCAATGCCGGGAATCCCGAAAAAGCGCTCGAGCAAAAACGCGCCGATCAGCAGCGCCGGCAAGTTTGCCATCAGATGGGTGAGAATGGGAATGGCGGCGTTGCGCAACACGTGCACCCAGACGATGCGGCGCTCGGAGAGTCCCTTGGCGCGCGCCGTGCGGACATAGTCCTGGCCAGCCTCGTCGAGCACAAAACTGCGGTACAGGCGCAAGGTGGGCGCCAGCGAGACGACCAGGCCGATCAGGATCGGCAAGGCGGCGTAGCGCAGCAGGTTCTCGCCCAGACTGGCGCCCCAGCCCTGCACAGGGAACCAGCCCAGCTGGTACGCCAGGCCATATTGCAGCACTGCGATATACACCAGGATGGAAATCGACATGCCGACGGTACAGGCGAGCATGACGGTGCGGTCGAAGCGCGAGCCGCGCGCGAAGGCCAGCGCCAGCGCCAGCGCCACCGCCACGCCGGTCTCAAGGATCGTCAGGGGAATCAGCACCGTCAGCGACGGTCCCAGCCGGCTGGCGATGATGTGTGAAACGGGCTCGCCCGTACTCCAGGCATTGCCAAAATCAAAGGTCACAATCTGCCGCACAAAAATGCCCAGCTGCACCCAGACCGGCTGGTCGACCCCCAACTGCTGGCGGATGCTGGCGATCTGTTCCGGCGACGACATCTTGCCGGCCAACAGGTAGGCAGGATCGCCACCGACCCAGTTAAACAGGACAAATACCAGCAGCACCACCCCCGCCATCGTGGGCAGCATCTGCCACAGGCGACGCGCAATATAGGCAAGCATAAACATTCCGGCAGGCCGCGGCCGCTAAAAGGCGTAACGATAACGCAAATCAGCGGTGTCAGGGATCATTGCCGGGTCAGGCACATGTCACTGAACTGTCACAATAAAACAACAAAACCGGTGAATTCAACTTTGCCAATACGCAAGGTTCACAAAAATATTTTTGATATGTATCTTTTACTGCATCGCAGCATAAACACGGGACTCTCGACTAACCATTAATATCTGGGCGCTGTCCGCGCTCTACCCCTACAACATAATTTCACTGCTGCAGTGCAACATTAAATAAATTTACAGTTGCACTTACGCAAAGATGTGTTGTATCCCCACAAATTGCTAAGAGGCAAGGCATTGACACCCGCATACGTGGGTGGTCAGATGTCTTCCGCTGGAAATTTATTCTTACTAATATTTTCTCGCACCCCCTAATGCTGATGTGCAATTTGCCCGTCAGGCAGTTGAAATTTTCTCTTTTTTCGGGCTGGTGGCGAATACATCTACGCCGCGCCCCCCATTTTTAACCACCGCAATTCTCTGGAGTTCATATGTACAAGAAAACAGCTGTCGCCCAAGCGGTTTCGCTGGCCCTGGCGGCAATCGCCCTGGCCCAGCCTGCCCTGGCGCAAGAAGCCGTCTCGGGCGCGCCGATCCAGCGCGTCGAAATCACCGGTTCGAGCATCAAGCGCGCCAGCGCTGAAACCGCTTCGCCGGTGCAGATCATCACCGCCGCCGACCTTGCCAAATCGGGCAAGGGCACGGTCGCCGAGTACCTGCAAACCTTGACCGCCGACGGCGCTGGCTCGCTGCCAACCGGCTTCGGCAATGGTTTTGCCGCCGGTTCGACCGCCATTTCGCTGCGTGGTCTGGGTGCCACCTCGACCCTGGTGCTGCTCAACGGCCGCCGGATGGCGCCGTTTGCCCGCGCCGATGATGGCCAGAAAAGCTTCACCGACCTGTCGACCGTGCCGATGGAAGCTGTCGAGCGCATCGAGATCCTCAAGGACGGCGCTTCGTCGACCTACGGCGCCGATGCCATTGCCGGCGTGGTCAACATCATCCTGAAAAAGAATTACCAGGGTCTGACCGCCAAGGTCGAACTGGGCGAATCGCGCTACCGCGACGGCGAAACGCAAAAAGCCTCGGTTACCTGGGGCAAGGGCGACCTCGATACCGACGGCTACAACGTCCTCGTCAGTGCCGAGCTGTATCAAAACAACGAACTGCTCAACAAAGACCGCGCCGACCGCGCCTGGATCGGCCACGGCGACATCCGCCCATGGGGCTATCCGCTGGCCACCCAGTTCGCCGCTGGCGACGTCCGTGGCGGTGTGGCTGGTGCCACCCCGACCGGCGCCATCCGCAATCCCTTGACCAACGCCTACGAATACCTGCCAGGCTGCAGCACCTTCTCGACCTCGGTGCAACCGGTGCCAGCCAATGGCTGCGTATGGCACGCGGACCAGTTCCGCTCGATGCAGCCGCAAATCAATGGCGGCAATCTGTACGCCCGCGGCACCAAGATCATCAGCAGCGACCTGCAGGTCTACGCCGAAGCCGGCTACTCCAGGCGTGACACGGCGTTCACCCTGACGCCCGCGTCGATCACCCCGACCATCGCTTTCCCGCCCAACGCCACCTTCCCGACCGGGGTGAAGAACTTCGGTTCCGGCGCCGGCACCACCATCGTGCTAGCCGCCAATCACCCGCAAAACCCGTACGGCGTGCCGGTGCGCGTGCGTTACTCGGCATTCGACGTCGGCGCCAGCACCCGTTCGGCCGACAATGCCTTCAGCCGTTTCGTGGTGGGCGTCAAGGGCAACAAGTTCGGCTGGGATTTCGATGCCGGCTATGTGCACTCGCAGTCGACCCTCGATCTTGCCTACAGCAACATGCTCAACATGAACGTGGTGGCAGCGGCGCTGGGCAATCCGGCCAGCCCGTACTTCCCGTACTACATCGGTACCCAGGCTGGCAAGAACCCCGCTTCGCTGTACGCAGCGATGGTGACGACGGCCACCTCGCACTCGGTCACCAAGCTCGACATCGTCGACTTCAAGGCTTCGCGCGAGTTCTTCCAGCTGCCAGGCGGCGCCCTCGGCGTTGCAGTGGGCGCCGAACACCGCCGTGAAAAACTCGACAACCCATCGTTGTCGGGCACCCTCGACGGTTCGATCAACTCGTCCTACGTGGCCGCCAAGGGCGACACCAATGTGTCGGCCGTGTTCGTCGAAGTGGCAGCACCAGTGCTGAAAACGGTTGAACTGTCCGCCGCCGCCCGTTATGACAAGTACGCCAACTTCTCGGCCACCACGCCGAAAGTGGGCGCCAAGTGGACCCCGGTGCGCACCTTTGCCCTGCGTGGTACCTACTCGGAAGGCTTCCGCGCACCAGGTCCTGCTGAAGCCGGCGTCGATTCGCAGTCGACCGGCACCGCCACTGCCCGCGATCCAATCCGTTGCCCGAATGGCACGCCGGCACCGGGCGCCAGCACCAACGATTGCTCCGCTTCGATCGCCGCCGTCAAGGTCGGTAATCCGAATCTGAGCCCGGAAAAATCGAAAGGCGCCACCCTGGGCCTGGTATGGGATCCGCTGAACAACACCAGCCTGTCGCTGGACGCCTGGAAGATCAAGCGTAGCAACGAGATCAACCCGCTGCCGTACAGCGAAGCGGCGGCCCTGCCGACCGCTGTGCGTTCGGACAACAACCTGGTCGTCAATGGTGTGGTGATCCCCAACTCGGGTACCCTGCTGATCTCCAAAGCGCCTTACCGCAACTCGAGCTACACCGAGATCAAGGGCGTCGATCTGGACATCAAACAGCGCTTCGGCCTGGGCAGCTACGGTCGCGGCACGGTGGGCCTGACCTGGACCCACATCGCATCGTGGATGCGTGCTGAGTCAGAAACCGTCAAGTACCAGTTTGCCGGTACCCACGGCAATTGCGATACCTCGAACTGCGCCGGTACGCCAAAAGACAAGATCAGCATGGTTGCTGGCTGGGACTGGAATGCCTTGAACGTGACGGCCACCGCCAACTACCGTTCGGACATGAAAAACGTCCTGTTCGTCGGTGACGTCTGCGCGTCGAAACTGGCCAATGGCGCCGATGCACCGAACGGCTGCAAACTGGCATCGTTCACCACCATCGACCTGTCGGCCCGTTACAACCTGACCAAGAACATTCAACTGTTCGGCTCGATCAACAACCTGTTCGACAAGATCGCCCCGCTCGATCCGTTGACCTACGGTGGCCTGAGCTACAACCCGATGGATGCCAGCGGCGCCATCGGCCGTTACTTCAAGGCCGGTGCCCGTTATTCGTTCTAATCCCGTTCTACTCGTTGAGGCCGGCCGCAAGGCTGGCTGACAAACAAAGGGCGCTGAGAGATCAGCGCCCTTTTTTTTGCGGCTTTTTTTAGGCGGCGAACTTCCCCATGATCTCCTCGGCGCTGCCGCCAGCCTGCCGTAACGTGCCGCCACCATCGTCCGCAGCGTGTAACAAATAGCGCGCCAGGCGGTGCGCCGCATGGCATAAACCGATGGAAAATCCCTCTTGCGGGCGGCGCTGCTGAGCGCCACAGCAGCGGACGGCGGCGCTCAAACCGTCGCAATTAAACAACAAATGCCTCCTGTGGGCAGTGCCCGCGATACGCCATCGTAAAAAAATATGTGATGTGCACATTTTGCTGCACTGCAGCAGGACGCTGGCCTGCCGTGGGCACCAGCGAAAAAAAGCACCCCAGGCTGCGCAGTGTGGTGATTGCCTTGCACGCAATATTGCATCGCAATAATAATCAGATGGCATATTGTCAGCTGGCAAAGTTGTGTTGCATTCCCACGAATTGCTTAAATACAATGTGTTGACACCAATAGACCCGGATGGTCATATATTCAAACGCAAGGATATTTTCACTACATTTACTGAAAATGCAAATTGTAAATTTTCATTTAAGACATAAATTAGTTTTCCCATTCCATTCTTAGCCATCAACGCGAATACACATTCTTCGCAGCGTGACGTCTTTTAACCATTGAAATTCCCTGGAGTTCATATGTACAAGAAAACAGCTGTCGCCCAAGCGATCTCGCTGGCCCTGGCGACACTCGCCCTGGCCCAGCCCGCCCTGGCACAGGACACCGTTTCGGCCGCCCCCATCCAGCGCGTCGAAATTACCGGTTCGAGCATCAAGCGCGCCAGCGCTGAAACCGCTTCGCCGGTGCAAGTCATCACCGCTGCCGACATGGCCAAGTCGGGCAAGGGCACGGTCGCCGAGTACCTGCAAACCTTGACCGCCGACGGCGCTGGCTCGCTGCCAACCGGCTTCGGCAATGGTTTTGCCGCCGGTTCGACCGCCATTTCGCTGCGTGGCCTGGGTGCCACCTCGACCCTGGTGCTGCTCAACGGCCGCCGCATGGCGCCGTTTGCCCGCGCCGATGATGGCCAGAAAAGCTTCACCGACCTGTCGACCGTGCCGATGGAAGCAGTCGAGCGCATCGAGATCCTCAAGGACGGCGCCTCGGCGACTTACGGCGCCGACGCCATTGCCGGCGTGGTCAATATCATCCTGAAAAAAAATTACCAGGGTCTGACCGCCAAGGTTGAACTGGGCGAGTCGCGTTACCGCGATGGCGAAGCGCAAAAAGCCTCGGTTACCTGGGGCAAGGGCGATCTCGACACCGACGGCTACAACGTCCTCGTCAGTGCCGAGCTGTATCAAAACAATGAACTGCTCAACAAAGACCGCGCCGACCGCGGCTGGATCGGCCATGGCGATCTCCGGCCATGGGGCTATCCGCTGGCCACCCAGTTCGCCTCCGGCGATATCCGTGGCGGTGTCGCTAATGCAACCCCGACTGGCGCCATCCGCAATCCCTTGACCAACGTCTACGAATACCTGCCCGGCTGCAGCACCTTGTCGAGCTCGGTGCAACCGGTACCAGCCAATGGTTGCGTATGGCACCAGGACCAGTTCCGCTCGATGCAGCCGCAAATCAATGGCGGCAATCTGTATGCCCGCGGCACCAAAATCATCAGCAGCGATCTGGAGGTCTATGCCGAAGCCGGCTACTCCAGGCGTGACACGGCGTTCACCCTGACGCCCGCGTCGATCACCCCGACCATCGCTTTCCCGCCCAACGCCACCTTCCCGACCGGCGTGAAGAACTTCGGTTCCGGCGCCGGCACCACCATCGTGCTGGCCGCCAATCACCCGCAAAACCCGTACGGCGTGCCGGTGCGCGTGCGTTACTCGGCGTTCGACGTCGGCGCCAGCACCCGTTCGGCCGACAATGCCTTCAGCCGTTTCGTGGTGGGCGTCAAGGGCAACAAGTTCGGCTGGGATTTCGATGCCGGCTATGTGCACTCGCAGTCGACCCTCGACCTCGCCTACAGCAACATGCTCAACATGAACGTGGTGGCAGCAGCGCTGGGGGACTCGACGAGCCCGTATTTCCCCTACTACCTCGGTGCCCAGGCTGGCAAGAACCCCGCTTCGCTGTACGCAGCGATGGTGACGACGGCCACCTCGCACTCGACCACCAAGCTCGACATCGTCGACTTCAAGGCTTCGCGCGAGTTCTTCCAGCTGCCAGGCGGCGCCCTCGGCGTTGCAGTGGGCGCCGAACACCGCCGTGAAACACTCGACAACCCATCGTTGTCGGGCACCCGCGACGGTTCGATCAACTCGTCCTACGTGGCCGCCAAGGGCGACACCAATGTGTCGGCCGTGTTCGTCGAAGTGGCAGCACCAGTGCTGAAAACGGTTGAACTGTCCGCCGCCGCCCGTTATGACAAGTACGCCAACTTCTCGGCCACCACGCCGAAAGTGGGCGCCAAGTGGACCCCGGTGCGCACCTTTGCCCTGCGTGGTACCTACTCGGAAGGCTTCCGCGCACCCGGCCCTGCTGAAGCCGGCGTTGAATCGCAATCGACCGGCACCGCCACCGCCCGCGATCCGATCCGTTGCCCGAATGGCACGCCGGCACCGGGCGCCAGCACCAACGATTGCTCCGCTTCGATCGCCGCCGTCAAGGTCGGCAATCCGAATCTGAGCCCGGAAAAATCGAAAGGCGCCACCCTCGGCCTGGTGTGGGATCCGCTGGACAACACCAGCCTGTCGCTGGACGCCTGGAAGATCAAGCGTAGCAACGAGATCAACCCGCTGCCGTACAGCGAAGCGGCGGCGCTGCCGACCGCTGTGCGTTCGGACAACAACCTGGTCGATGCAAGCGGCGCCGTGATCCCCAACTCGGGCACCCTGCTGATCTCCAAGGCGCCTTACCGCAACTCGAGCTACACCGAGGTCAAGGGTGTCGATCTGGATGTCAAGCAGCGCTTCGGCCTGGGCAGCTATGGCCGCGGTACGCTGGGCCTGACCTGGACCCACGTCGCGTCGTGGTTGCGTGCCGAGTCGGCCACCGTCAAGTACCAGTTTGCCGGTACCCACGGCAATTGCGATACCTCGGACTGCGCCGGTACGCCAAAAGACAAGATCAGCCTGGTTGCTGGCTGGGACTGGAATGCCCTGAACCTGACCGCCACTGCCAACTACCGTTCGGACATGAAGAACGTGCTGTTTGAAGGCGACCTGTGCGCATCGAAACTGGCCAGCGGCGCCGATGCACCGAACGGCTGCAAACTAGCATCGTTCACCACCGTCGACCTGTCGGCCCGCTACAACCTGACCAAGAACATTCAACTGTTCGGCTCGATTACCAACCTGTTCGACAAGGTCGCGCCGCTCGATCCCCTGACCTACGGCGGCATGAGCTACAACCCGATGGACGCCAGCGGTGCCATCGGCCGTTACTTCAAGGCCGGTGCACGCTTCACGTTCTAATCCCCGTTGCCGTCGTTGAGGCCGGCCGCAGGGCCGGCTGACCAAGGGCGCTGAGAAATCAGCGCCCTTTTTTATGGTAGCCGGCCCGATTGCGCCGCAATGCTCGCCCTTATTCGCGGCACAGCCGGCGCTGACGCACCGCCGCCGCCAGGTTGTCGAGCACCAGCAGGCTGCTTTCCCAGTCGATGCAGCCATCGGTGACTGACTGGCCGTACACCAGCTCCTTGCCAGGCACCAGATCCTGCCGCCCCGCCACCAGGTTCGATTCAACCATCACGCCGATGATGCGGTCCGCTCCGGCCGCCACCTGGCGGGCGATATCGGCGCACACGGGCACCTGGTTTTCCGGCTTTTTCGAACTGTTGGCGTGCGATGCGTCGATCATCAGGCGCGCCGCCAGCCCCTGCGCGGCCATCTGGCGGCAAGCATCGTCGACGCTGTCGGCATCGTAGTTCGGGGTCTTGCCACCACGCAGGATGATATGGCAATCCTCGTTGCCGTTGGTCGACACAATGGCCGAGTGGCCGCCCTTGGTCACCGACAGGAAGTGGTGCGGCTGCGAAGCGGCCTTGATGGCCTCGACGGCGATCTTGATGTTGCCATCGGTACCGTTCTTGAAGCCAACCGGACACGACAGCCCCGACGCCAGCTCGCGGTGCACCTGCGACTCGGTGGTGCGGGCGCCGATCGCTCCCCAGCTGATCAGGTCGGCGATGTACTGCGGACTGATCACATCGAGAAACTCGGTACCGGCCGGCAGCCCCAGCTCATTGATATCGCGCAGCAGCTCGCGCGCCATGCGCAAGCCATCGTTGATCCGAAAACTGTTGTCCATGTAGGGATCATTGATCATGCCCTTCCAGCCGACGGTGGTGCGCGGCTTTTCGAAATACACGCGCATGACGATTTCCAGTTCGCCGGCATAGCGGCCGCGTTCGGCCGCCAGCCGCGTGGCGTACTCCATCGCCGCTTTCGGATCGTGGATCGAACAGGGGCCGATCACCACCAGCAGGCGGTCATCCTGGCCGTGCAGGATGCGGTGCAGGGCCACGCGCGCATTGGCCGCAGTGGCACCGGCCGCTTCGCTGCAGGCGAACTCGCGGATCAGGTGCGAGGGCGGCGTCAGTTCCTTCATTTCGCGGATGCGTAAATCATCGGTGCGTTGCATGCGGTTCTCCGGGCAGGTAAGGACAAGAATCAAACGATTCGATATAAACGTCGGGATGAAAAAAAACCGCCATCTGGCGGTTATCGAGTTGTGCTGCTTCGGGTTCTGCTGTTACGAACACCTGCCGCTACTCCACCGCCTGCTGGCTGGAATGGCTAAAGTAAAAAAAGCAGGTAAACCACAGTGGTGTATGCATGGCGAATCCGAAAACGATGGACTGACTATAACAACAAGGGGCGCGGCTTGGCAAGCGCTTTGTCGGACGGAAAAATCAGCGCAACAGCGTTGCAGGTATCCCACAGCGCCGAAGGCGAACGGCGAGCCGTTTGATTTGCCGCAGCGTGAGCACGGCGGCCGATGCAAAACTCGACCCATCACCACCAACGAATCACGCTGCTGCTTGAGAATCGGCAACTTTTCTTTAGGGATTTGTTGCGCCAAGTTCAGAAAAGCCCATGCCCACAACTGGAGTTCGACATGAATGAAACCATCCTGTCCCGCGCCCTGCGCCAGCTCGCCTTGCGCCACCTAACCACCGGCGGCGCCGTTGCAGCGCTCGGTGTGGGCGCGTTTTCTGCGCCGGCCCTGGCTCAGGTTGAGCCGGTGGCCCAGCCGGGCCAGCCCATCGCCCGCGTTGAAATCACCGGTTCCAACATCCGCCGCGCCGAAGCCGAATCGTCGAGCGCAGTACAAACCCTGAACCGTGCCGACATTGAAAAAACCGGCCGCACCACGGTGGCCGAACTGCTGCAAACGCTGGCCGTCGACAACCAGGGCTCGGTGCCATCGAACTATGGTGCCGGCTTCGCCCAGGGTGCCTCCGGTATTTCGCTGCGCGGCCTGGGCGCCGCCTCCACCCTGGTGCTGCTCAACGGCAGGCGCATCGCACCGTATGGCCTGGCCGATGATGGCCAAAAGGTGTTCGCCGACCTCAACATCATTCCCAGCGACGCCGTCGAGCGCGTCGAAATCCTCAAGGGCGGCGCCTCGGCCATTTACGGTTCCGACGCCATCGCCGGCGTCGTCAACGTCATCCTGCGCCGCGATTTCGTCGGCACCACGGTGCGCAGCAGTTACGGCACGTCGCGCTACTGGGATGGCCGCGACGGCCGCGTCGCCATCACCCACGGCTTCGGGCAGCTCGACAGCGATCGCTACAACATGCTGTTCAGCCTCGAATTTGGCGGCAAGCGCGAAGTCTACAACCGCGACCGCGACGATCGTCGCCAGATCGGCCGCGGCGACCTGCGCGACCTGGGTTTTTCCGCCCAGGAAGCGCTCGGCGGCACCGGCGCCATCACCACCAACAACGCTGCCGGCAGCGCCGTCAACGGCAATGTGCGCAACCCCGGCACGCTCGATTACTACAACCGTGGCAACCTGGCCGGGGTCGGCTTTACCCGCACCTTCCCGAATGCCGACTGCCGCAATTTTACGCGTCATCCACAGGGCGACCCGGGCGGCGGCTGCCTGACCGACGCCGCGCAGGAATACAGCCAGATCCAGCCGCGCCAGAATTCCTGGAACCTGTTTAGCCGCGGCACCTTCCAGATGTCGCCGGCCATGCAGGCCTACGGCGAACTCAATTACTACTGGAGCGAATCGAGCTCGGTGACGACGCCGTCGGGCATCAGTGGCTCGGTCGGCTACCCGGGCGGGCCGGTCAGCAATGCCGGCGTCGCGCTCGGCGCCAGCCATCCCGACAATCCGTATTTCGGCACCACCGCGCGGCTGCGCTACCTCGCCGCCGATGTCGGTCCGCGCATCGGCGACGTCACTTCCAAATTCGGCCGCGCGGTTGCCGGTATCAAAGGGACCTGGCTGGACTGGGACATCGACAGCGCCCTGCTGTTCTCGGCCAACCGTGTCAACCACGACCAGTTCGGCTTCCTGCAGCGCGACGTCACCTTTGCCCTGCTCAACCCGAGCGCTGCCAATGTGGCCGCCGCCAGTGCCAATCCGCGCTATGCTGCCCTGCCCGCGGGTAGCCTGTGGCGCATTGGCGAAAATGCCGGCCTCAATTCGGCGGCGATTTACGCCGCCCTGTCGCCCACCGTCAGCAACAACGCCGAAACGCGCATCGCGCAAATCGACTTCAAGGCCACCCGCGAATTCGGCCAGCTGGCCGGTGGCCCGCTGGGCGTGGCGCTGGGCGCCGAATACCGCCACGAGCGCACCGAACTCAATCCGCCGTCCGGCACCGAGACCGGCAATATCATTGGGCTGGGCTACTCGGCCTACTTCGGCCGGCGCAACGTCAGCGCCGCCTACGCCGAAGTGCTGGCGCCGGTGCTCAGCACGGTCGAGCTGTCGGGCGCGTTGCGGGCCGACCATTTTTCCGATGTCGGCAATGCCTACACACCGAAGGTGGCGGTCAAGTGGACGCCGCTGCGGGTGCTGGGCTTGCGCGCCAATTTCGCCAAGGGGTTTCGCGCCCCCAGTGCGGCGGAAAATGGCGTCGGCGGTCTGGCCGCCTTTTCCACTGCCAGCGATCCCCTGCGCTGCAATCTGGGGGTGACGGCCGCCTGTTCACCGGCGTCGATCGCCTTCATCACCTCGCCCAACCCGGCGCTCAGTCCCGAAAAATCGCGCAATTGGTCGGTGGGCGCCATCTGGGACCCGCTGCCGCGCACCAATGTATCGGTCGACTTTTGGCAAATCAAGCGCAAGAACGAAATCAACCAGGAGCAGACTGACGCTGCCATTGCCGCCGGCCATATCGCGCGCGACCCGTCGACCGCCTCTGGCATTGCCGGTGACCCTGGCGCCATCACAGCGGTGCTGGCGCGCTACGTCAACTCGGCGCAGACGCGGGTACGCGGGGTCGATCTGGACGGACGCACCGCCTTTAATCTGGGCAGTGGCAACGGCACCCTGGGCATGGACATCAAATGGACGCACCTGTTCAAGTGGGAGCGTACCGAGCAGGACGGCAGCACACGCGATTTTGCTGGCACCCACGGCAATTGCGACGTCACCAACTGCATCGGCACGCCCGACGACCGCGTCAACCTGGGTGCCACCTGGGACTTGGCGCCGTGGCGGCTGTCCGCGGTGGTCAACTACCGGGCGCCCATCAAGAACGTCCTTTTCAAGAACGACCCCGACGGTTGCGCATCGCACTTTGCCAATGGGGACGACGCCCCCAATGGCTGCCGCATCGCCTCGTTTACCACGCTGGACTTGACGGGCCGCTGGACCCTGGGACAGAACAGCGAACTGTTCGCGACGATCCAGAACGTGCTCGACAAGGTCGCACCACTCGACCCGCTCACCTATGGGGCCACCTCCTACAATCCGCTCGACTATAGCGGGGCCTTAGGACGTTATCTGAGCCTGGGTTTCCGGCACAAGTTCTAAAACCGTCAAACAAAAGTACACCCCTACTTTTGTTTGGCCCGACATGAGAAGCCAAGGTAAAACCGGCTTGGAGGCGCAAAGATGGTCAGGTAATCATCACTGGCGGAGCCAGTGATGATTAGGGCGACGCAAACCCGACTTTGCGCAGCGGCGCCTCGGGGCTGAGCGTCTGTGGCGCGCGCGCCGTCAGAGCGAGGCTGCAAGGCGTAAAGCGAAAATGAAAGTCGAAGCAGTAGTAAAAATCGAAACGTAAAGGGGGTAACCACATGCGAACTAAAACGCTTGAGCCCCGAGGCGAACAGTGAGCAGAATCGGGGTTGCGTCTCCTAAATAATTACTGGCTTTACCGGTAATTATTTCCCATTCATCTTTGCGCCTATCAGCCGTTTCTACCCTCCGCTTCTCATTTCGGGCCAAACAAAAGTAGCGGTGTACTTTTGTTTGATGTTTTCATCCGGTCCCACCAACGGTGACATCTTCGATACGCAGGGTGGGCTGGCCGACGCCGACAGGGACGCTCTGGCCTTCTTTGCCGCACACGCCCACACCGGAATCGAGGCGCATGTCGTTGCCGATCATGGAGACGCGATTAAGCACGTCAGGACCATTGCCGATCAGGGTGGCGCCCTTGACGGGGTAAGTCACCTTGCCGTTTTCGATCATGTAGGCCTCACTGGCCGAAAACACGAACTTGCCATTGGTGATGTCGACCTGGCCGCCGCCGAAATTGACGGCATACAAGCCATTCTTGACGGAGGCGAGAATTTCCGCCGGATCTTTGTCGCCGGCCAGCATGTAGGTGTTGGTCATGCGCGGCATCGGCAAGTGGGCAAACGATTCGCGCCGGGCATTGCCCGTCACCGGCATTTTCATCAGGCGCGCATTCATGGTGTCCTGGATGTAGCCGCGCAGGATGCCGTCTTCGATCAGCGTGGTGCACTGGGTGGGATTGCCCTCGTCGTCCATGTTGATCGAACCACGGCGGTCCTGCAGGGTGCCATCGTCGACCACGGTGACGCCCTTGGCAGCCACACGCTCGCCAATGCGGCCAGAAAACGCCGAGGACCCCTTGCGATTAAAGTCGCCTTCGAGACCGTGACCGATCGCTTCGTGCAGCAATACACCGGGCCAGCCCGGTCCCAGCACGATCGTCATCGGACCGGCCGGCGCCGGCCGCGCGTCCAGATTGACCACCGCCGCCTGCACTGCTTCCGTGGCGTACTGCTCGAGCACGGCGTCGCTGAAATAGCCATAACTGAAACGGCCACCGCCACCGGACGAGCCCATCTCGCGACGGCCGTTCTGTTCGACGATGACGGTGACCGATACCCGCACCAGCGGGCGAATATCGGCGGCCAGCACGCCGTCGCTGCGCACAACCAGCACCACGTCGTATTCACCGGCGAGACCCGCCATCACCTGGACCACGCGCGGGTCCTTGGCGCGCGCCATTTTTTCCACGCGCTCGAGCAGCTTCACCTTGGCGGTGGCATCGAGCGAATCGAGCGGATCATTGGGCAAATACAGCGAACGCCCACCGGTCGGCACGGTCACACCGGCCACCTTGATCTTGCCGCTACCGGCACGGGCAATCGTGCGGGTCGCGGCCGCCGCTTCCATCAGGGCGAATTCGGAAATTTCATCCGAATACGAGAACGCCGTGCGGTCGCCCGACACGGCGCGCACGCCGACGCCCTGGTCGATTGAAAAGCTGCCGGTCTTGACGATGCCTTCTTCCAGGCTCCAGCCTTCGCTCTTGGTAAACTGGAAATACAGGTCGGCATAGTCGACCTTGTGGGTGAACATGCTGCCCAGCGTTTTGAGCAGCTTCGATTCGTCGAGGCCGAACGGTGTGAGCAGTACGTCACGGGCCACGGCCAGCGTGGACAGATTCGGTTCAAATGGGATCATGGTGTGTCCTAAAATATTCACCCAAAAGTATAAACCACCTTTGGGCTGGTGCTAATGACGGCGCAGCGAAATGCTGCTGCAGGGTGGCGATGGTCAGACTATGTCCCTGGCAACGGCGGACACACGGCGGGGCGCACGGGGCGGCCCCCTATAAACGACGATGTTGCAGCGCTGGCAAACTGCTGCGGATGCCGTCGATCAGCGCCTGGTCGATCGCGCCCGTGATCAACCCTTCCCCTTCAGCCAGCAGGGCGGTCACTTTGCCCCACGGATCAATCAGGACGCTGTGGCCATAGGTGCGGCGGCCGTTGGCGTGCTGACCGCCCTGCGCCGCTGCCAGCACATAACACTGGTTTTCAATGGCGCGCGCGCGCAACAGCACTTCCCAATGGGCGCTGCCGGTGGTGTACGTAAACGCCGCCGGCACCAGCAGCAAGGTGCATTGCCCCATCGCGCGAAACAGTTCGGGAAAGCGCAGGTCATAACAGACAGCCAGCCCGACCTTGCCAAACGGCGCCTCGAAGGTGACGACGTCGGCGCCCGGCACGATGGTACGCGCTTCGTCGTAGGTTTCGGCACCCTTGTTAAAACCGAACAGGTGGATCTTGTCATAGCGCCGCGCCACCTGCCCTGTGGGGTCGTAGATGAGGGTGGTGTTCATTACCTTGCCAGCCTCGGGCGACTGCAAGGGAATGGTACCGCCGGCGAGCCAGATGCCGTGGCGGCGCGCCGCCGTTGCCATGAAATCCTGGACCGGCCCGGCGCCTTCGCGCTCCGCCTGGGCCACCTTGTCGGTGTCGTTCATGCCCATGATGGGCCAGTATTCAGGCAGGCTGACCAGGGTCGCACCGCGCTCGGCCGCGCTAGCGATCAGGCGGCTGGCGGTGGCGATATTGGTGGCAACGTCTGGCGTCGAAATCATCTGGATCGCGGCAACTGTAGTCATGGTGTTCCTTGTTCACGAATTACTGCGTCCCGAAGCACGGCGTCAGCCCCGGCGGCCAGTGTAGCGCAGCTTTTATTTTGCCGTCGGCTTGAGCGCTGTTCGCTGCGCCAGCTTGGTCACCACCGGCGCCTTCCACGGCCCCTCCACCTTCATTTCGTAGGTCAGGGCCGCCATCATGGGCGCCCGCAGAAATAGCTGGGCCAGGAAACTGCCGATGCCAATCACCGGATTGACCGCCAGCGCATACACCAGCGGTCCCGTGCCCAGATTAAATTCCGGCACCACCACCACACGCAAGTTGGTCGATTCGTTGGCAATGTCGGCACTGCCGTCCATTAACACGGTGGCGGCGACGCCGTACATCTTCAAATTCTCCGTTTTCAGCACGCCCTTGCTGATGACGGCCGTGGCGCTGATGCCATCGAAGGCCAGCCCTTCGGAAAACACATCGTGGAAATCAAGCTTGAGCAGGCGCGGCAGCGCTTGCAGACTGAGCACGCCGAGCAGCTTGGCAGCACCCGGGTCTTTCTTCAGAAACTGGCCGGCGGCAACGTTGAGGGCGATGGCGCCGGACAGGCTGGCGGCGTCTAGCGAATAGGGCAAGCCATTCCAGCTGACGTCGCCAGAGAGCTTGCCCTTGCCGCGCTTTAGGGTGTCGGGAAAGCCCAGCCGGTCGAGCAGGCGCCCGGCATCGGCGATGTCGAGGTTGAAATTCAAATTGGTCGCACTCTTGCCGTCGCGGATCAACCACTTGCCAGTGGCCTTCAGTTCGCCATCGGGATTGACCATCGATAATCGGTTGATGCGCCATTCGCGGCCGGCGGCGACCCGTTCATTGCTGGCCGCCAGTTCCAGCCGGCCCAGCGGCTTGTTGAACAGCTCGAAACGCTCGGCAATGATGTCGAGGGCGGGAATGGTCGACGCCGCGCTCTTGCCGCTCTCGAGCAAATCTTTGACCTCGGCTGCGGCTGACTCGGGAATGATCAGGGTGGCCAGGCGCGCCGTCACCTTGCCCAGGCCCTGGCCATTGGCCGGCTCGTCCCAGGTCAGGTAGCCGGACGCCTGGCGTGAATCGATATTCGCCTGCCAGCTCGATTTCAGGTGCGAGACGCCCACCACCACGTTATTGAGCTTGCGTTCGGTGATGATCAATTCGTCGGCGCGGCCGGCCAGCACGTCGGCGGTGACGTATTGCGCCAGCCCCTGCGGTCCCGCCGCCGGCTCGGTCGCCGTTGCCGCAGTTGCCATCGCCGTCGCGGCCGGCCCCGCAATGGCGCTGCCCAGCGCCAGCCACTGGTCGACATTGAGGGATTTCATGTTGACGTTGAACATGACGCCACTCTCGTGCTCGGGCGCCGGCACATTGACGCCTACACCGCCGCGCAACACCATCCACGGCCCCTTGCCCTGCTTCTGGCGCAGGTAGCGGGCGCTGATGGCAGAACCGAGCGTCAATCGTATGTCGTCGCGCACCACATTGGCGTCGCCGGTGGCCAGGCCGCTGAGGACAAAATGCAGTGGCATCGTGTCTTGCGCCGGCGCTTTCGCCAGCGGCGCCGGAAAGCCCAGGCCGAGACCGGCGAGGGTCGAATCGACCGTCACTTCGACCCGGTGTTCGCGCACGGCGATGGCGCCGGTAAACCGCGTCTCGCCGCTGAAATACGAGGTCAGGCGCTGCACTTCGGGCACCGGCCAGGCCTTGCGCAAGCCGTCAGCGCTGAGCTGGCCGGCCAGCTTGATGAGGATGCTATTGTCTTTCTGGCTGCCGCCCGTCAGCGCCAGCGGACCACCGAGGAAACTGGCGCCCACCCCATTGAGGTTGACCCCGCGTTCGTTAAATTCGATCTTGCCGATGGCCGCCTGCAGCGGCGGCAGTTCGTCGAACAGCACGACGTCATTGTTCAACAGCTGCAGGGCGCCCTGCACCTTGGTGTCGAGCGCATGGGCGAGCGGCATGCGCAATTTTAAATTCAGGCGCGCACCGTTGCTGGCACGGGCGTCGTCGGTAAAATGGCCGATCCATTCGCTCACCGGGCTGAGCGTGACGTAGTGCAGCAAGTCTTGCAGTGGGCCGGCGGCGCTGCCGTCGATTTCCAGCTGCATGTCGCGCGAGAGCAAATCGGGGACCACTGCCTTGACCGCCGTGAGGGCGACGCCGGCGGTGACGGCGGTATCGGCCTTGATTTCCATGCGGCTGCGGTCGAACACGATGCTACCGTTGATGTGCTCAGCCTGTGGCCACAGGGGCGCCTTGCCATCCCTGGCAAAGCGCCCCGGCGTGTAATTCAGGCGGGCATTTTCAAGCCGGCCGGCGACGCGAAATTCACCGCGGTTGCGCTCGGCGATGGTGTCACCCTGAAACGGAAAATGCGACAGCTCGCCGCGCAGGCGCAGGCTGGTGTCTTGCAGGGTGCCGTCTTCGAGCGCACCAACGAGCCACTCGCGCAGATGCGGCGGCGTTTGCAGGGGCAGATAGCGCGCCAGCGTGTTGATGGAAAATCCCGTCAGGCTGCCTTGCAGATCCGCTTCGCCGGCAGACTTGCCATGCACCAGCGGTAACAGATACTTGCCGTGTAAATTGACCTTGAGGGTGCCCTGCAGGGCGTCGAACTGGTCGATCTGCACGGCCAGCTGTTCGCTGCCGACAAAATTCCAGCGCGCGCGCAGCGCCAGCTGGTCAAATTTCATGGTCGGTTCGGCAAACCATTGGGGCAATTCGACTGCCAGCTGGGGAGCATCGAGCAGCACGCTGCCGCCGCGCTCACTGGCGTCGATACTGCCAGTGAGTTGATCAAAGCCGGGAATGGCGGCCATTGGCGTGACCGCTTCGCTGCTGGCGGTTTTGGCCACGGCCAGCCGCGCTGGCCGCGCATTCACGCCCAGCTGCTCAACCTGGCCGCGCACGCGCCACGCACGCAGCGACGGGTAGCGCCCTTCCCATTCGGCCGACAAATTTTGCAGGCGGCCACGGGGCGCCAGTTCGGCCAGCAGGCTGCGCTCGGCCGGTGCCAGCGGCAGTTGCGCAGCCAGCTGGGCCACCAGCGCCAGATCGAGCTGACGGGCGCTGACGACGGTTTTTTCGCGCTTGCCCGCCGTTGCCGGCGTGTACGACTCGGACAGCGTGGTGGGCGGCAAAATCAAGCCGTCGCTGGTGATGACGGCGAAGCGGTCAAGGGCGATGCGGTGGCCGTATTTGCCGAAGGTGGGCGTGCCTTCGGCTGCCACCGGGGCGATGGTTTCGCTGGCCGACAGGCGGCCGCTGACCTGCGCCAGCGCCAGCGGCGGGCCGCCTGGCGCCAGCCGCGCGGCAACGTCGGCCAGCGCCAGATCGGCGGTGAAGCCGGCCAGGCGGGCCTGGTCGAGCGTCAGCCAGGCGCGTACCGAGCCTTTGCCCTGCGCCAGTTCGAACGGGTAATCGAGGTAAGGCTTCCAGGCCGCCAGATCGGTGTCGCGCAGGTCAGCGTACAGCTCGCCTTTCCACAGCGCCACGTTGGCGCGGCTGGCGCCGAAGCGGGGGCTGGCGAAATCGGCGCGCAGATCGAAGGGCGCGGCCAGGCTCGCTGGCGGCGTGGCGCGCACGGCCAGCCGGTGGCGGTTCCAGTTGTTGGTCAGGGTCAGCTCGACCTGGTCGAGTGCCAGCGTCGGCGCGCCCCGTTGCAGGTCGGTCCAGTCGATGTGGCCGTCACGGATGACGATGTGGTGCTGGCGCAGTGCCCAGTCATTCGGCGCGCCTTTGCTGCCGGCGTCGAGCACCATGCCAGCCACACTGATGCGCCCGGCCCCATCGCGGCGCACGTCGAGGCGCGGACGGATCAGTTCGAGTGACTCGAAGCGGGCGTCGCCGGCCAGCAGCGTGCGCCAGCCGAAGGTGGCCGAGACGCTGGGCAGACTGAGCGCTGTTCTGCCCTGGGCGTCGCGCAGCACGACGTCGCCCAAAAACAGATTCGGCCGCATGCCCTGCCACGACGCGTAGATGCGGGCAATCGAGACCTGGTTGCCGACCGCGCGGCTGGCCAGCTGCTCGATGTCGGTCTTGTAATACTCGATGTTGGGAAGAATGGCGTAACGCAGCAGCAAAAACAGGATGGCGAAGGCGAAATACAGCAGCAAGGCCAGCCGCACACTCCAGCCCAGGATATGGTGCGAGGCTTGATCGCACAAGCGCCAGGCCGCACGCACACTGCGCCAGCGCTGCGCCAGGGGCGGGTGCGTGGTGACGCCCTCGGTTTCCTGGCTGTCGATCAATTGATTAATATAATACTCGCGAGTAAGAACCACGGCGGCCGTGCACCACCGGGGTTCGTCATAATGTGGTTCCACCGTGGCGCTTGCACCATCGCCGCCGCCTGGCTTACCATCGTTGTGCTACAACCACGGGACGGATTTTACCGCATAGCTCGCCACACAGAAACGCCGCTGGCACCTAGGCATGCAGAACCGTTGCGGTGATGCCGCCAGCGTGCCACGATCGAGCATGTTTTTTGCATGGTCTGGCATTTTTGCTTCGACCGCGCCCGCCACCGTCCCCCCTCAACCTCACCCTCCCCTTCGCCACCGCGCCGCCCCGATGAACGCAGACCCCATGAACGCAGCCACCGAGCGCCTCGCTCCCGTCAATTGTTCGCACTTTTACCAGCGCTGGCTGGCGGCCGATCCGGCCCGCGCCGCACGGGTGGCGACACTGGCCCAATTATCGCTCGAACAGTGCGACTTCGGCGCGCAACTGCAGCGTGAACTGAGCGAGGCACGCGCGCCCCTGCCGCTGCCACGCGGCCTGCGGCGCCTGCGCAACCTGGTGGTGTGCGCGCTGATCGAACGCGATCTGGATGGGCGCGCCGACCTCGCCGAAGTGGTGGCAACGATGACGGCACTGGCCGATTTTTCCATCACCACCGCGCTGGCGCCTTTGATGGCCGAGATGGTGGCCCTGCATGGCGAGCCGATCGGCAGCGAGTCCGGCTTGCCGCAGCAATTGATGGTGCTGGCGATGGGCAAGCAGGGCGGTGGCGAATTGAATGTGTCGTCCGACATCGACCTGATTTTTGTGTATCCTGAAGATGGCGACAGCGCCGCAGGGGCCGGCCAGCGCAGCCTGTCGAACCAGGAGTTTTTCAGTCGGCTGGGCAAAAAGCTGATTGCCGCCCTGTCCGAAGTGATCGAAGATGGTTTCGTGTTTCGCGTCGACATGGCGCTGCGGCCAAACGGCAAGTCGGGGCCGCTGGTGGCCAGCCTGTCGATGGTCGAACACTACCTGATCGTCCAGGGGCGCGAATGGGAACGCTACGCCTGGGTCAAGGCGCGCGCCGTCAGCGGCAGTGCGGCCGACATTGCCGCCCTCGACGCCATCGTCCGCCCCTTCGTCTACCGCCGCTATCTCGATTTCGGCGTGATCGATGCCATCCGCACCATGCACGGCCAGATCCGCGCCGAGGTCGACCGCCAGGAGCGATTGCACCCGGACCGCAGCAACAACGTCAAGCTGGGCCGCGGCGGCATCCGCGAAATTGAGTTTTTGGCGCAAGTGTTTCAGCTGATCCGCGGTGGCCGCGATGCCGCCCTGCGCGAACGCTCAACCCGCGCTACCCTGGCGGTGCTGGCCGACAAGCAGTTGCTGCCGCCCGACACCGTTGCTGCCCTGCTTGATTCCTACACCTTCCTGCGCAACCTCGAACACCGCCTGCAATACCGCGACGACGCCCAGACCCACACGCTGCCCGGCAGCGACAGCGAGCGCGCCATCCTCGCCAGCATGATGGGGATGGCGGACGCCCCTACCCTGCTGGTGGCGCTGGCGGCGCACCGCGCCTTTGTGGCGTCCCAGTTCGACGCCATCTTCAGTGAAAAAGTTCCCGACCAGGCCGAGCAGCAGGACAGCATGCAGCTGCAGTCGAGCACCGGCGAGGCCGATCTCGACAATCTGGCGGCGGTGGAAGTGCGCCTGGCCGCGCTCGGCTTCGACGACGCCGCCGCCGCCGCCCGCCGGCTGATGGCAACCTGGCATGCGCCGCGCCTGCAGGCGATGCCGGAAGCGAGCCGCACCCGCCTGCTGGCCCTGCTGGGCACCGCCCTGCCGCTGATTGCCCGCGTGCTCACCGAAGCCGGGGTCGGCCGTCCCAGTGCCACGCTGGCGCGCCTGCTCGATTTTTTCGAAGCGATAGCGCGCCGCTCTTCTTACCTCTCGCTGCTCACCGAATATCCGCACACGCTCGAACGGGTGATCCGCATGATCAATGCATCGGGCTGGGCCGCCACCTTCCTGTCGCAGCATCCGATCCTGCTCGACGAACTGCTCGACGACCGCATGCGCGGCAGCGCGCCCGACACGCTGGCGCTGGCGGCCGAACTGCAGGCGCAGCTCGACGGCGCCGCCGGCGACACCGAGCGCCAGATGGACATCCTGCGCGACTTTCACCACGCCCAGCTGTTTCGCCTGCTGGCACAGGATCTGGCTGGCACGCTGTCGGTCGAACGGCTGGCCGACGATTTATCCGCGCTGGCTGACCTGATCGTCGCCGCCACCATCCAGGCGGCCTGGCAGACCATTGCCAGCCGCCACCGCGCGGTGCCGCTGTTCGCGGTGATCGCCTACGGCAAGCTGGGCGGCAAGGAACTGGGCTATGTGTCCGATCTCGACGTCATTTTTCTGTTCGACGACGACGACCAGGAAGCGCCCGCCAATTATGCCAAGCTGGCCCAGCGCTTCATCACCTGGATGACCGCCCACACCTCGGCCGGCATCCTGTTCGACATCGACACTGCCCTGCGTCCCGACGGCGCCTCCGGCATGCTGGTGTCGTCGCTGGCGGCGTTCGAACGTTACCAGGCCAGCTCGGCGTGGGTGTGGGAACACCAGGCTCTCACGCGCGCCCGCTTCGGCGCTGGCGACGCCGCCATCGGTGCGCGCTTCGAAGCGATCCGCGAACAGGTGTTGACCAAGCAGCGCGATGGCGCCGTCCTGCGCACCGAAGTGCAAGCCATGCGCGCACGCATGCACAAGGCGCAGGCAGGCGGCAGCGGCTTCGACCTCAAGCAGGGCGCTGGCGGCATGATCGATATCGAATTCATGGTGCAATACTTGGTGCTGCGCCACGCCCATGACTGGCCGCAACTGACCGCCAACAGCGGCAATATCGCGCTCTTAAAAACCTGCGGCGAACTCGGTCTGATCGATCCAGTGCAGGCGCGCCAGGTGGCCGACGCCTACCGTGCCATGCGCCGCCTGCAGCACCAGATCCGCTTGCAGGGGCAAGACAACGCGCGCGTCGAGTCCGCGCTGGTGGCCAGTCACGCGCAGGCCGTGATCGCCTTGTGGCAGACGCTGTTCGCCTGAGCCGGCCGGCCGGCAGCGCGCAGTCGACGAATTGATGGGCGAAAAAAATCCGGCGCGCACGCCGGATTTTTACAAGCAGATGGACTATTTACAGCACATTAAATGCAGCACAGTAAATGCGGCACATTAAAACGCATAACGTGCGCTGACATTGAAGTAACGGCCAGTGTTGTTGGCCAGACCAGCGTTGTAGCCGACCAGTGGCTGAGCCGGATCATATGGCGCCTTGGTATCGAGCAAATTCTGGATATTCAAGTTCAGCGTCAGGTTCTTGAAGCCCGTGTAGGTATAGCCCAGGCCGACCGTGGTCCAGCTGTTGACCGAGCAGCTTGGGTAAGCGGTCTCGTACAGCGGGATGGTGGTGTTGCGGTTCGGCTTGGCGTCGCTTGGCTTGGCGGTACCGTAATAGCAGAACGGCTGGGCGTAGGTGACATCGCCTTCTTTTACGCGCAGCAACGAGATCGGGCCGACGTAGCGGATCGACGCGTTGACCGAGTGGTCGCCCAGCGTCCAGTTGGTCGACAGCGTGGTTTTCCACTTCGGATTGTCGATACCGGCATTCAGGTTCCAGTCGTAGATACCGGCACGGGCACCGGCGACGTTGTTTTCAACGGCGCCAACGCTTTCCGAAATCAGGTAGCGGTAGATGTAGGTCGAACGCAGGGTGGTGGCAAACTGGCCGCGCTCGCCCAGGTTGTTACGCAAGCGGAATTCCAGATCGACGCCCTGCACTTCGGTCGCGCCCTGGTTTTGCCAAGGGGTCTTGACCGACAGCAGGATGCCGGTGCCCGGTACCGGCTTGCCGCTGGCATCGGTGACGAAGTTGGCCGGGTTCGGATCACGCACGATATTGCCTGGCGTCTTGTCTTCGTTCTTCAGTGCATCGAACGCGGTGCCCAGGGCAATTTCGCCTTCTTTGCGGATCTTGTAGAAGTCGACCAGCATGTCGAAGCTGCTGCTCGGCGAGAAGATAAAGCCCAGCGAATAGCTCTTCGAGGTTTCTGGTTTGAGGTCAGGGTTGTAGCCGCCCGAACCGGAGACTTGCTTGGCGCAATCGGCAGCGGTTGCGCCTGGCTTCGGTGTGGTCTCGTCTGCTTCGCAACGCTTCGGATCGAACACGCCCGACAGGAAGAACTGGGCGCCGCCCGGGGTCACCTGGATCAGAGCCGGGGCACGGAAGCCTTCGGCATAGGTCCCGCGCACCGCAAAGCTGTCGCTCACGGTCCACTTGGCGCCGGCTTTCGGCACGAAGTTGGTCTTGATGCCAGGATACTTGTCGACGCGGCCGGCAAAGTCCATCTCGAAGTTTTTCAGGATCGGCGTACGCAGCTCGACGAAGGCCGAGTGGACGTTGCGCTCGCCATCGATGATAGTGTTCGACAGGCCATAGATATCGCCGCGGGCCACCAGTTCATCGGGATTGAGCTTGATCTGTTCCTTGCGCGTTTCAAAACCGATTGCCAGGCCCATTGGACCGCCGGGCAGACGGCCGAACTCGGTGGTGGCCTTGCCATCCCACTGGGCGATCTGCGAATAACCATTGGTCAGCACATCGTGGCCAATGGTCGGATCGGCGGCCAGCTGCGCCAGCGTGGTGCCGGTGTTGAGCTTGCGCAGGGTGGGCAGGTAGAGGCGGCCGTAGCTGGTCTCATCCTTCTTGGTGCGGTTCCACAGCACCGCGGTTTCCCAATCCCACGACAGGTTGCTGCCACGCAGGCCAGCGAGCACGCGATAGCCGTCATTGACGGTTTTCGAGCCGCCGCGCAGGTTTTCGAAGCGGTAACCGACCGACGCGCGGGCATCGGTGAACGGGTTGTCCGGGTGGCCGATCGGCAGGATCGCCTGGAATGGCAGGCCGACGCCGGTGGACGTGAAATTGGTGACACTGCCCTGGCCGATGGTGATCGGCGCGCCCGTGTACTCGCGCTCGCTGCGGGTGGCGGCCACTTCGGCAAACGCCGAGGTGGTCTGGCCCAGCTTGATTTCGCCGCGGCTGAGGAAGCTGGCATCTTTGCCGGCGCCCTGGCCTTCGAGGAACTGGTCAGCGTTGTAGTTACAGAAGGTACGACCGATCAGCACGCTGGTCGGCAAGATGCCATCCTTGGTGCCGCCGGTGATTTGCTGCGAAGCCGGGCAATCGGTCTTGAAGATCAGGTTGGTCGGGCCGGTGGCCTGGGTCACGCCGAAGTTTTTCGAACCGGCCGTGCGCTCACGGTAAAACGCCGGGTGCGAGGATACCGAACTCGAGTAATCGGAACGGAAGCGGCCGTTCAGGTCGACGTATTGCTGGTACTCGATATCCTTGACGTCGCGGCGGGCCACGCGGTCGCGCGAGCTGACGTCGACGGTGGCAAAGACGTTGTAGCCGTCGGCGTTCAGGTCACCCTTGCCGGCGATGAAGTTGACGCCCTTGGCACCGAAGCGGCGGTCATCGTTGGCGCCGTAGCGGGCCGCCACTTCGACACCACGGAAGTCCGAGCGGGTGATGAAGTTGATGACGCCGCCGATGGCGTCGGAACCGTAGACGGCGGAAGCGCCGTCTTTCAAAATTTCAACGCGGTCGATGGCTGACAGTGGAATGCTGTTCAAGTCGTACAGGGTCGAGTTGCCGTCGTTCGGATCGGCGTAGGCCGACGGCGCCATGCGGCGGCCGTTGATCAGGATCAGCGTCGAGGTCGAGCTCAGGCCGCGCAGCGAGGCGGTCGCCACGCCGCGGGCAAAGCCGGAGCCGCCTTCGAAGTCGCGGTTGGTGTCGGTACCCATCGACGGGACCTGGCGCATCAGTTCGGCAACCGTGTTGGCGCCACTGGCCTTGATGTCCTTGGCGGTCAGCACTTCGATGGGCGAGGTGCCTTCCTTGTCGGCGCGCTTGAGGTTCGAACCGGTGATGGTGACCTTGGTCAGGGATTGTTCACTGGCCAGTTGTTGTGCCATCACGGCTGGGACGGATACAAGCGTCAATGCAACTGCGATCACGCTACGCTTGAGTAAAAATGGATGTGTCAAAAGATTCCCCTGTGTAATTTTAATGTGGTCGCTGCGCTCACCCCGCCTAATGCGAAAGGGGTAGTACGTACGAGCCATGGAGGCAGAATCTCACACAGTGTTAATTTTCGTAAAGATGCTTTACGCAAATATGACAATATGGTGACAAAGTGTTGTATTTATTCACAATAGCGTTATCAGAAACTCTAGCTGAAACGCTTCATTGAGCACCACGTCGAGCCTCTGATCGCCAGTAGCGCGCGCCTGTTTCAACGGACGAAAAAAAACCCGGGCCATGGCCCGGGTTGTTGAATTTATGAAACCTATTACTTGGCGTTCATCAACGCCACGGTGGTGTCGAGCATGCGGTTCGAAAAACCCCACTCGTTGTCATACCACGACGATACTTTCACCAGGCGGCCCGACACCTTGGTCAGGGTCGAATCGAAATTCGACGATGCCGGGTTATGGTTGAAATCGATCGATACCAGCGGTTCGGTCTGGTAAGTGAGGATGCCTTTCAGAGGACCTTCGGCGGCCGCTTTTTCCATCAGTGCATTGATTTCTTCGACTGTCGTATCGCGCTTGGCGATGAAGGTCAGGTCGACCAGCGACACGTTGATGGTCGGCACGCGAATGGCAAAGCCATCGAGCTTGCCGTTCAGTTCGGGCAGCACCAGGCCGACCGCGGCGGCAGCGCCGGTCTTGGTGGGGATCATGCTCATGGTGGCCGAACGGGCGCGACGCAAGTCTTCGTGCATGACGTCCGACAGCACCTGGTCGTTGGTGTAGGCGTGGATGGTGGTCATCAGGCCGGTTTCAATGCCGATGGCGTCATTGAGGGGCTTGACCAGCGGCGCCAGGCAATTGGTGGTGCACGAGGCGTTCGAGATGACGGTATCGGTCGCCTTGAGCACGTTCTGGTTGACGCCATAGACGATGGTGGCGTCGACATCCTTGCCGCCCGGCGCCGAAATGATGACTTTCTTGGCGCCGCCCTTGAGGTGGGCCGAGGCCTTTTCCTTGGTGGTGAAAAAGCCGGTGCACTCCAGGACGACGTCGACACCGAGCTCGCCCCATGGAATTTCTGCCGGGTTACGCTGGGCGAACACGCGGATCGGATCGCCGTTGACGATCATGTTGTCGCCATCGACCGTCACGGTGCCGGGGAACTTGCCGTGGGCCGTGTCATAGCGGGTCAGGTGCGCGTTCGACTTGGCGTCGCCCAGATCGTTGATGGCGACGATCTGGATATCCTGCTGTTTACCGCCTTCGTAGAAAGCGCGCAATACGTTGCGGCCGATGCGGCCATAGCCATTGATGGCAACTTTGATCGTCATTCTCTGCTCCTCAGTAATAAAAACTGTTGTCGGCGCCGCAGGCCGGCTGCGGCTGCGCTTGTTTTATTGCGCCAGCACGATCATGGCCTTGGCCACGACGTTGTCGACGGTAAAGCCGAAATACTTGAACAACTCCGGTGCCGGAGCCGATTCGCCGAAGGTGTCGATGCCAACCACGGCGCCTTCCAGGCCCACATATTTGTACCAGAAGTCGGTGACGCCCGCTTCGATGGCCACGCGTGGCACGCCACGGGTGAGCACGCTGGCTTTGTACGACGCATCCTGGCGGTCGAACACGTCGGTCGACGGCATCGACACCACGCGCACGGCCACGCCCTGCGCCGTCAAGGCGGCAGCGGCCTTGACCGCCAGTTCGATTTCCGAACCGGTAGCGATCAGGATGATTTTGGCGGCGGCGGCGTCTTGCAACACGTAGCCGCCGCGGGCGATGTCGGCGATCTGTTGCGCGGTGCGTTCCTGGTACGGCAGGTTTTGGCGCGAAAAGATCAGGGTCGACGGGCCGTGCTGGCGGCGCACGGCGGCGCCCCAGGCGACGCTGGACTCGACCGTGTCGCACGGGCGCCAGTTGTCCAGGTGGGGAATCAGGCGCATCGACGAAATATGCTCGACCGACTGGTGGGTGGGGCCGTCTTCACCGAGGCCGATCGAATCGTGGGTGAACACGAAAATCGAGCGCAGCTTCATCAGGGCCGCCATGCGCAGCGCATTGCGGCTGTAGTCAGAGAAGGTGAGGAAGGTGGCGCCGAATGGAATGAAACCGCCGTGCAGGGCGATGCCGTTCATGATGGCGCTCATGCCGAATTCGCGCACGCCATAGTTGATGTGATTGCCAGGCTTGCCGGAACGAACGTTGACGCTTTCTTTCCAGTTGGTTAGATTCGAACTGGTCAGGTCGGCCGAGCCGCCGAGAAATTCTGGCAGCACGGGGGCCAGCGCCTGGATGGCATTCTGGCTGGCCTTGCGGGTGGCGATGGTTTCTTTCTTGTCGACGCAGGCGGCAATGGCGGCGGCCAGGGTGGCGTCAAAGTCGGCAGGCAGCTCACCGGCCATGCGGCGTTCCAGCTCGGCCGCTTCAGCGGGGTACTGTGCGCGGTAGCTGGCGAAGGTGGTGTTCCATTCGGCTTCAGCAGCGGCGCCGCGGGCCTTGGCATCCCAGGCGGCATAGACTTCCTGCGGCATGACGAAGGGCGCCGCATCCCAGTGCAGGTTGTCGCGCACGGCCGCCACTTCTTTCTCGCCCAGCGCGGCGCCGTGGACCTTGTCGCCACCTTGCAGGTTGGGCGAACCCTTGCCAATGATGGTTTTGCAGCAGATCAGGGTCGGCTTGTCGGCCTGGCGCGCCTGCGTCAGGGCGGCGTCGACGGCAGCGACATTGTGACCATCGACGGCGCGGATAACGTTCCAGCCATAGGCTTCGAAACGTGCCGGGGTGTCGTCGGTGAACCAGCCTTCCACCTTGCCATCAATCGAGATGCCGTTGTCGTCATACAGGGCGATCAGTTTTTTCAGGCCCAGGGTGCCGGCCAGCGAGCACACTTCGTGCGAAATGCCCTCCATCAGGCAACCGTCGCCGAGGAACACATAGGTGTGGTGATCGACCACGGTCAGATCGGGCTTGTTAAATTGCGCGCCCAGCAGGTATTCGGCGAGCGCCATGCCGACGCCGTTGGCCAGGCCCTGGCCCAGCGGACCGGTGGTCGTTTCGATGCCGGGGGTGACATCCACCTCCGGGTGGCCCGGGGTCTTCGAGTGCAGCTGGCGGAACGCCTTGATGTCATCCATCGACAGCGCGTAACCACTCAGGTGCAGCAGGGCGTAATGGAGCATCGAGCCGTGGCCGTTCGACAGCAGGAAGCGGTCGCGGTTGGCCCAGTGGGGGTTGGCCGGATTGTGCTTGTAATGGCCGTCCCACAGGGCGACAGCGATATCGGCCATGCCCATCGGCATGCCAGGGTGGCCCGAGTTGGCTTTCTGGACTGCATCCATTGCCAGCGCGCGGATTGCGTTGGCCATCAAGGTGGTGGTGTGCGTAGGTTTCATCGGTCGGTGTGGTGGAGTCTGGGTGGGGTCTGGGTGCATCGTGCAACGGCAAGGCGGCAAGCGGGCAGCAGTAAACTGCGGCGCTCAGCCAACTATTTTACCAGAGTGGGGGGCTGCGCCTTAAAATGCGGCACACTATTTAGCCCGTCCCAAGGTCTGCGCATGCCCCGTTTCTACTGTCCCCAGCCGCTTGTCCAGGGCGCCACCATTGCCCTGCCCGCTGCGGTAGCCCATCACGCCCGCGTGGTGCGCCTGCAGCCGGGCGCACCGTTGACGCTGTTCAATGGCGAGGGCGGCGAATGGTCGGCGCAGTTGGCCAGCCTCGACAAGCACGGCGCCAGCGCCGTGCTGCTGGCGCATGCAGCGCGCGAATCCGAGTTGCCGTACGCGATCACGCTGGCGCAAGCGCTGCCGGAAGCGGCGAAGATGGACTGGATCATCGAAAAGGCCGTCGAACTGGGGGTCGCCGCCGTGCAACCGCTGGCAGCGCAGCGCAGCGTGGTCAAGCTGTCGGCCGAGCGGGCGGAAAAGCGCCATGCGCACTGGCACGGGGTGATCGTGGCAGCGTCCGAACAGAGCGGGCGCAACCGTGTTACCACCCTCGCCCCGCTGGCCCGCCTGCACGACTGGCTGGGCGCGCCGCGCGCGCAGACGGTGCTGCTGTCGCCGCGCGCCACGCAGTCGCTGTCGCAATGGGCGGCGGCGACGGCGTCGTGTGCGCTGGCGCTGGTGGTCGGTCCGGAAGGCGGCTTGACGCTGGAAGAAGAACAGGCGGTGGTGGTGGCCGGCGGCCTGGCGCTATCGATGGGGCCACGCATCTTGCGCACTGAAACGTGCGCGCTGGCGGCGCTGGCCATGCTGGCCGCGCACTGGGGTGAGGTGTAAGAAACTGCGGCACAACAACCGGGTAAACAAAATAAAAAAAGCCGGCAAATTCGCCGGCTTTTTTGCGTGCTCGCCGTAGCGGGCAGCGGTCAGATCAGAACGATCAGAACTTGTGGTTGAACTCAGCCGTCAGACGCGCCGAACGTGGTGCGGTGTAGCTGATCACGCGACCAAAGCTGGTCGAGACGTTGGCGGCGTTCGAGTTGTAGATCTCGCTGATGTTCTGCACGGTCTGCTTGTTGAACACGTTGTAGACGTCGATCTTGAACATGAAGTCCTTCATGAACGCTGGCTTGTAGGCGAAGTTCATGTCCAGACGGGTATCCCAGGACAGATTGCCCTGCGAACCGCGTGGGGTAGCCACGCCGTCGCAGAAGAAGAAGGCCGAGCCATAGTCACGGGCCGGGTTCAATGGGCCGTAGCTGTCTGGCAGGTTACCGATACAGTTCTTCGGACGACCCGACGACAGCAATGCGTTACCACCGAGCGAGAATTGCGGGGTGATTTCGTAGTAGCCGAAGGCCTTGATCTGGTGCGTACGGTTGTTTGGCGTCAAGCCAGCCGAGTTCAGACCGATTTCAGGGAAGTCGAATACCTGGGTGGTGGCGACGTCAGCCTGGCCGATGTCAGACAGGGTCTGACCTTCGGTGTTGCCGTACGAACGCGACCACGTGTAGTTGACCTTGGCGTACCAGCCATTGCGGAAGCCGTGCTCAAGCGACAGATCGACTGCCTTGTAGGTACGGACCACTTTGTCGTAGCCCAGATCGGCCGCGCTCAGGTGAACTGGCGTGAGCGCATTGCCTGGACCGGCGTATTCGACCAGGAAGTCATTGGCGATACCTGGATTGAACAGGGCGCAGTTGAAGCCTTCATACTTGCTGATGTCGATCTTGTGATCGGTCGCATACTTGTAGAAAGGACGCGCATCGCAGAAGTCATCGACCGTGCTTTTCAGGGTACGGTAGGTGGCTTTACCGCCGATGGTGTACTCAGGGGTCAGTTGCTTGTCGAAACCGATCGACACTTCATCCTGGTAGTGCGACTTCATGTTTTGCGCGGCAACAGTGCGTGGATCTTTTGCCTGGCCGAACTCATTGTTAGGCGACACCAGGGCGGAGATCGGATTGAGGCCAGTCGGTTCGCCGGTGGCTGGGTTGACACCGGTGTAGGTGTAGTACTGGACCGCTTGCAGCGAGCTGCCGGCGCCACGGACGGCGACGTTGGTCGGGATCTGCAGGTGATAACGGCCGCCGTTGGCGTACAACTTGGTCGACGAATCGCCCATCACATCCCACGAGACGCCCAGACGCGGTGCCAGCTGATGGCGCTGCGAGTAGTAAGCAAGGTGGTCGCCGTTGTAGTTGGTGAACTGCTCATTACGCAGGCCAGCAACGAACAGCACATCCTTGTTGATCTGCCATTTGTCTTCGACGTACTGGGCAGCCTGCTCAACCGTTGGGGTCGACACGCGGCTGAGCAGGTTTTTGCTGACGAAGTAACCCTGGGTACCCAAACCGCCACCGGAAGCAGGCGAATTCGAGTTCGATGCCGGGGTGGCATTCGGGTTGGTCAGGCGGTCATAGATCCACGAACCGCCGCCGGCGGTCTGAACACCAGCGAGCGAGCTGATATCGTTGTGGTCGAGACCGGCGCGCAGCAGGTGGTTGCCCAGCTTGTACTCGGCATCGATTCGGTAGACGCGCTGTTTATCCTGCGCGCCAGGGGCCAGCAGGGTGCCGGTGGTTGGCTGGGGCAGGGCATAGTCGATGCCTGGGTATTTGATGCCGGCGGCATTACCACCGGTCACAACACTGGTCTGGAACACGCCCGGCACGAAGCCGAACGGCGACTGCGAGTGCTTGACGATCGAATCGCCATACATGGCGGTCAGGGTCAGGTTGTCGGTCAGGTTACCGGTGTATTTACCAATGCGGAATTCGCCGCCCTGGGCAGCAGCAGCCGGGGTTGGGCCCCAGTTGGTGTAATTCTGGCCGCTGGTCTGGGTGGCGCCCACTGCATGGGTATTGAAATCGTAAGAGTAGTACTTACGATCCGATTTCGGGGTATCGCCGAACTGGGTGTATTCCAGGCGGTGATTGTCGGTGATGTTCCAGTCCAGCTTGACCAGGTAACGCTCGGTCTGGTTGGCGATGGTTTCCCAGCCGTTCGAGTAGGGAATGGTACGGGACGGGACGGTGTTGGCGACGCGGTTGTCGGCAAAGTTACCCTTGATCGACTCGTAGTCGACGAACATGAACAAGGTATCCTTGATCAGCGGGCCGCCCAGCGACACGGAACCGCTCTTGCGCTCGGCCGTGTTGTTGTTGTTGTACAGGTAGATCTTGCCATCGGTGCCTTCCGTTCCAGGCTTGCCCACGGTTGGGTAATAGATATTCTTTTCTTTGGCACGCAGATTGTTTGGAGAAATGTACGCTTGTGCGCCGATTTCCCAGTTGTTGGTACCGCTCTTGGTGGTGATGTTCGACACACCGCCCGTTGCACGACCGAACTCGGCGCCGTAGCCGCCCGACAGGATCTGCGCATTGGCGATGGCGCCAAACGGCAGTTCGGCAGCGCCGACCTGCAGCAGCACGTTGGTGACCGGGAAACCGTTCACATAGAACGAGTTTTCCGACGCCGATGCGCCACCGATACTTGGCGCATTGATGTCGCCGTAACGGGAGTCGCCGCGGGTGGTACCCGGGGTCAGCTGAATGATGGCACCGACGCTAGGGGCAATCGGCAGCGCTTTGAGTTCGCGCGCGGTGAAGGTGGCGCCGTTGGTGGTGTTGGAAACGTCAATGCGGCTGCGGCGACCGGTAATCTGTACCGCTTGCACTTCGGTACCGGAGGCGAACGAGGCGTCCACGCCCTGACCGACCAGTACTTCGACGTTGATGGTGTTGACAACGGCACCGGCACGAACCAGTTCCACTTTGTAGCGGCCGGTTGGCAGTGCGGTGGCTTGATAGCGACCGTTCGCTTCAGGCGTGATGCTCCGCTTCAAGCCCGTATCAACGTTCAGAACGTTGACCGTGACACCGGCGGGCGAACCCACGTTACCGAGAATGTTACCGGTGGCGTTCGACTGCGCAACTGCCGGCGACATCACAGCGGCGGACAGGGCCGCGGTGCTGAATGCGATCGTCAGTGCACGTGCTACAACAGTTTTTCTAAACATGTGATTTCCTAATTTGTTTTTTAAGCGTTTCTTGTAGAGCGGCTCTGGTAAAGGTAACTTCAAATCACGGCGAATATGCGTTATTCCCCCGTACAGTACAAACGCCCGCGCAAATGGACGAAGAACAAACATCGTTAAGTCGGCGTTAACAATATTTATGCTATACATGGAAGCATGCCGAAACAAGCAGTGTCAATGTTACTTAGATGCTCATGTGCATATAAACAACAGTTAATTTTTTTCATACTTGTATTGCCCCAACGTGCACAACCCGCGCACCGGAACGGCGCACGGGCGAGCGCGGAAGTCGCCATGCGCACCAAACTGGCCGGGCCGGCCGTCACATTTCAGTCAGCCCCTTATCGACGGTCCCCCAGGGCAAAAAAAAACCGCAGACCAGGGTCTGCGGTTTTTTTTGCGCCACCGGCAAGCCGGCGGTAAAACGCAACAATCAGAACTTGTGATTGAATTCGACGCCGAAACGCACCGTCCGTGGCGCCGTGTAGCTGATCACCCGGCCATAGGTGGGGCTCACTGCCGCTTCGGTGGTGTCGCTGTTGTAGGTCTCGTCGATGGTTTGCACGGTCTGCTTGTTGGCGACGTTAAACACATCGAGCTTGAATGCCAGATCCTTGAGCATCGCCGGGCGATAGGTCAGGTTCAGGTCGAGCCGCACGTCCCATGGCAGGGTGCCGCTGGTGCCGCGTGGACGGTCCTGGCCGGCGCAGTAAAAGAACACCGAACCATAGTTCTTGTTCACATCGGCAAAGGCGGGCGACTGATTGGCACCGAAGCAGTTGATCGGCCGGCCGGAGGCGGCCAGGAAGTTGCCACCGACAGTCCACGACGGCGTGATGTCGTAGAAACCATAGGCCTTGATCGAATGCTCGCGGTCGTTTGGCAGGCGACCATAGGCGCCCACCATCAGCTCAGGCGTATCCCAGGTCGAAGTGGCAGCGACGTCGGTCTGGGCATTGTCGGAACGGGTCTGACCTTCGGTGTTGCCCTTGCTGCGCGACCAGGTGTAGTTCACCCGACCATACCAGCCATTGCGCAGTGGATGTTCGGCGAACAAGTCGACGGCGGCATAGGTTCGGCGCGCCTTGTCGAAACCGAGCTGCTGCTTGGTCAGGTGCACCGTGGTGTAGTTGCTGGCGGTGCCGGCGTAATCGACCAGGAAAGTGGCATCTTCGCCCGGATTGAAGGAGACGCAGCCGGTGCCACCATAATTTTTGGTATTAATGCCATGGTCGACGGCGTACTGGTCGAACAGGGTGCTGTCGCAGTAATCGTCGATGGTAGCGCCAAGGCGACGGAAAGTGACTTTGGCGCCCATGTTCAGGCTCGGGCTAAAGGCTTTTTCCAGGCCCAGTGTCACTTCATCCTGGTATGTCGCCTTGATGTCGGTGGCGGTCAGGGTCTTGGCGTCTTTCGGCTGGCCCAACTCGTTGTTGGTCGAGTAGACCGGCGACAGTTCCACCAGCCCAGTTGGCTGGCCGTAAGCGTCGGTGCCGGTGTAGGTAAAGGCCTGGCGAGTGTAGGTCGAACGCGAAGCACCGCGCACTGCCAGGTGGGTCGGGATTTGCAGCGTGTAGCGGCCGGCACTGCCGTACAGCTTCAGGCTCGAATCGCCGTTGACGTCCCAGCTGGCGGCCAGCCGGGGCGACAGGGCATTCTTTGCGTCGAGGAAGGTTTCGCCGTCACCGTTGGTGTTCTTGAAGCTTTCGTTACGCAGACCGGCCGTCACCAGCACGTTCTTGGTGACTTGCCACTTGTCCTCGACGTACTGGGCCGACTGCTCGGAACCGGCACTGGTGACGGTGTCGAAAATCGTACGGCGCACATAGTAGCCCTGGGAACCCAGACCGCCGCCACTGGCTGGCGACACGCTGACCGGACCAAACGGGATCTTCACGCTCGGGTCGGCTGCCTTGAAATACGTCCACAGGCCGCCACCGCCATAGTTTTGACCGATGTCGGACGATTCGAGCTTGTTGTTGTCCAGACCGGCGCGGATGGTGTGCTGGCCCAGCTTGTATTCGAGATCAAAACGCTTGGACTTGATTTTGCTCAGCGATTCGCCATTGTCGACGGCGCCCGACAGCACTTGCGGGCTGAAGTAATTCAAGCCAGGGGCGCGCGTCGCAATCGGTGCGCTGACCTGGAAGATATTGGCAGGAACATTGCCAATCGCATCGTAGACGCTCGAGCCTGGCGTGCGGCTTTCGCCGGCCAGCGCCGTCACCGTCAGCGCATCGGTCAAATTGCCCGTGTAGCGCAAGATCTTGACATCGGCGCCCACCGAAGGTGAGAAGTCGGCATTGTTCTTGTAGTGCTGGGACGCCGTTTGCGCACCGATCACGCCTTTGGCGCCGTCGGCGGTGGGATATGTATAACCGAACAGCTGGCGGTCGCTGCGGCCGACGTCGCCCATCAGGGTCGCTTCGAGCCGGTGATCATCGCTCAAATTCCAGTCGAACTTGCCCAGGTAACGGCTGGTCTTGTCCTGGGTTTTTTCGAAGCCGGACGAAGCGAGCGAGGACGAGGTGCGAATGCCCAGCACGCGTTCCTGGTCGGCTTTGCGCTCTTCCACGGCGACGAACATGAACAGCTTGTCCTGCACGATCGGGCCGCCGATATAGGCGCCGGTGATCGACTCGTTGCGCTTGGTGTTGTCAGCCTGGCGATACAGGGTGCCATCGGTCTGCGCGTTTTGCGCGTAGCCGGTCTTGCCGTAATACAGGTCTTTGTTTTTCGCGCGCGTCGAGTCTGGCGTCACGCTGGCGGTGGCGCCGACTTCCCAGGTGTTGGTACCGCTCTTGGTGGTGACGTTGACGACGCCACCGACCGAGCGGCCGAACTCGGCGCCGAAACCACCGGTGAGGACCTGGGCTTGTGCAATCGCGCCGAACGGCAGCTCGGAGGCGCCCAGCTGGGTGACCGGGTTGGTGACAGGGAAACCGTTAATGTAGTACGAGTTTTCCGACGCACCGCCGCCGCCGAACGAGGCGCCGGCCGTGTAGCGCGAATCGGCACGGGTGGTGTTGGGCGCCAGCTGGATGATGGCGGCCACGCTTTGCGTGGTGGGCAGCTTGGCCAGTTCGCGCGCGGTGAAGACGGCGCCATTGTTGGTATTGGACACATCGATACGGCTACGGCGCGCCGTCACCTGCACCGATTGCACTGCAAGGAAAGAAGCATCGACACCCTGGCCGACGATCACGTCGACTTCCTGGGTGGTGACGACCTTACCATCGCGCACCAGGTCAACCTTGTAGTGGCCGGGGGCCATGGCGGTCGCGCTGTAGCGGCCCGAGGCGTCAGGGGCGACCGAGCGACGGGCGCCCGTGTCGGTGTTGAGCATGTTGACGGTCGCACCGGCTGGGGCATCAACACGGCCATTGATGCTGCCTGCAGCGTTCGACTGCGCCATTGCCGGCGACATCACGGCAGCGGACAGGGCCGCCGTGCTGAACGCCAGCGTCAGGGCGCGTACTACAACAGTTTTTCTAAACATGTGATTTCCTAATTTTATAAGCCTCACGCGTGGTTCGGCTGGTTAAGTCTGACTCTTATTCACGGAAAAATTGCGTCATTCCTCCGTTACCGCAACGACTCGTCCTTGGACGAAATAATGCATACGAACTAATCCGTATTGCATATATGCAGTGCATGGAAACATATCGCTTAAACCAGTGTCAATGCTTCCAGGCATGTCATTACGCCAAGAAACAACATTGTGTTAAATGTATTTTTTTGCCGCAGTCAATTTACTTTGTAGTGAGCGGAAAGCACTATTGCCGGGCTTGGCCGGTACACTTCGCGGGAACATGGACAGACCGATTAGCGGTGGGGAAGAAATGCGTGGCGGTTCGGGCGTAAAAAAACCCGCTGCACGGACGCAGCGGGTTGCAGGAAAATCAGACGAAGGTTAGAAACGGTGGTTGTACTCGGCCGTCAGGCGCACGGTGCGGGGGGTGGTGGTACTAAGGGTGCGACCGTAGCTACTGCGCCCCGCATTGCCACTGTTCCAGCGCTCTTCGACGTTTTGCGTCACTTGCTTGTCAAATACGTTGAATACGTCGACCTTCAGCGCCAGGCCGGTAATCGCGGCGGGACGATAGACCAGGTTCAGGTCCAGCCGGGTATCCCATGGCAGGCGGCCCAGCGTGCCGCGCTCGACCAGCACGTTGGTGGCGATGGTGGTGCCGAAGCAGTAGTGCGGACCGTTGCTGTAGTTGGGCGTGGTGCCATCAAACAGGTAGCGGCCAATGCAGCTGCGCGGACGGCCCGAGGAGGCCAGCGCGTTGCCGCCAATCGTCCATTCTGGCGTCAGTTCATAGAAACCATAGGCCTTGATCTGGTGCTCACGATCATTGGGGAGCAAACCATTGGCGCCAATCATCAGCTCGGGATAGTCCCAGGTCTGGGTGGCGGCGACGTCGGTCTGGCCCACGTCAGAGAGCGTCTGGCCTTCGGTATTGCCCTTGCTGCGCGACCAGGTGTAATTGATCTTGCCGTACCAGCCATTGCCCAGGGGATGCTCGGCGAACAGGTCGATGGCGCGGTAGACCCGCTCTGCTTTTGGAAAGCCGAGGTCCGCCGCCGACAGGTTCACCAGCGTCAAGTCCTTGGCGGTACCGCCATTGTTGGTCGAGCCGCTGTAATCGACGTAGAAAGAATTTGGCTCGCCCGGGTTGAAGGTGGCACAGCCGAAACCGCCCCAGTTGGCCGTATCGATCTTGTGATCAGCGGCGTATTTTTCAAACGGACGGGCATCGCAAAAGTCATCGATGGTCGAACGCAGCTTGCGGTAAGTGGCCTTCACGCCGAAATTGAGCGCAGGCGAGAGCACTTTTTCAAAGCCCAGCGTCACTTCATCCTGGTAAGTTGGCTTCAGGTCGACGGCCGACAGGGTGCGTGGCTCCTTGGCCTGGCCATATTCGTTGTTCGACGACGCCGGCGCGGACAGTTGAATCAGACCGGTTGGCAAGCCATTGGCATCGACGCCGGTGTAGGCAAATGACTGCACGGTATTGGTCGAACGGCCGGCACCGCGCACGGCCAGGTGGGTAGGAATCTGCAAGTGATAACGACCGGCCGAGCCGTACAGCTTGTTGGCGGCGTCGCCGGTGACGTCCCACACCAGGGCAAACCGGGGGGCAATCTGGTGCTTTTGCTCCAGGTATTTGACGTGGTCGCCGTTCTGGTTGTCAAAGCCTTCCACGCGCACACCGGGGGTGATCAGCAAATTTTTGGTGATCTGCCATTTGTCTTCCAGGTACTGGGCATTTTGATTCGAGTAGGCGTTGGTGGTGTCGAAGAACAGGTTCCTGGTGACGTAATACCCCTGCTGACCGAGCGGGCTGGTGGTGGTGCCGGGTCCTTTTGAGATGCCGCCGCCCAGATCGAAGTCGGCCTTGGGATCGTCGTTGCGCAGGTAAGTCCAGGAGCCACCGCCTGCAGTGACTTCGCCGGCATTGTTTGAACTGAGCTTGTTATTGTCGAGGCCAAAGCGGATCGTGTGGTCGCCCAGCTTGTATTCGAGGTCCAGGCGGAAGGACTCGATCTTGTCGCGCGCATTGTCCGGCAGCACGGTGCCGGACACAGTTTGCTTGTTCACATAGTTCAAGCCCGGGGCTTGCGTGTCGGGCGTAAAACTGGTGCTGAACAGGGTCGGGTTATACCCTTCAAATTCGTTGACATGCTTCGATTTCGACTGGCCATACAGCGCTTGCACCGTAAAATTGTCGGTCCAGTTGCCCGTGTACTTCAAGATTTGCACTTCGGCGCCATTGTCGTTGACGTTCGATTCGGTCTTGCGCGACGACACAATGCCATTGCGGGTGGGCGTGAACGGCGCGGTAGTGCTGTAGGGATAGCCGCTGTAGGTGGTTTTCACTTCCGGGGTATCGCCGATGAACGATGCTTCGAGGCGATGGTTATCGGTAATGTTCCAATCCAGCTTGGCAAAATAACGATCGACCTTGCGGCTCGACTCATTCCAGCCGCCCGCCGCTGCGCCACCGATGCGCACGCCATTGACAGAGTCGCTGCCACTGGTGCGGGTGCGCGTGGTCTCGCCCGAGACAAACATGAACAGCGTGTCCTTGACGATCGGACCGGAAAGGTAAGCACCGACCTGGTCGAGTGTCTGCGTATTGTCGTGACGGGTGCGATAGATGGTGCCGTCGGTCTGGGGAAAACGGCCAGTATTATCGTAAAACAGGTCCTTGGTCTTGGCGCGCAGCGAATTCGGTTCCGTGCTGGCGGACATGCCGATTTCCCAGTTGTTGGTACCGCTCTTGGTGGTGATGTTGACGACACCGCCCACCGAGCGGCCAAACTCAGCGCCAAAACCGCCGGTCAGGATCTGCGCCTGGGCGATGGAGCCGAATGGCAGTTCTGAGGCACCCAGCTGGGTCAAGGGATTGGTGACCGGAAAACCATTGATGTAGTAGGCATTTTCCGAGGCGCCGCCACCGGCGAAACTGGCGCCGCCAGCGTAGCGCGAGTCGACCCGGGTGGTGTTGGGTGCCAGCTGGATGATGGCGTCGACGTTTTGCTGGATCGGCAGCTTGGACAGTTCGCGCGCGGTAAACGTGGCGCCGTTGTTGGCGCTGGAGACGTCGATGCGCGAGCGGCGACCGCTCACCTGCACCGTCTGGATACCGCTCGAGACGCCGGCAAATTCGGCTTCGACCCCCTGGCCGGCCAGCACTTCCACCGTCGTCGTCTGGCCGGCGACGCCGCCCTTGAGCAGCGTCACGCTGTAGCGGCCAATCGGCAGGGCCGTCATGGTAAAGGCGCCACCGGCGTCCACCGTGGCAGTACGGGTCTGATTGGTATCGATATTTTTGACGACCACGGACGTCGCCAGTCCCGGCGTAATCTTGCCATACACATTGCCCGAAGCATTCGACTGCGCCATCGCCACTGGCGTGACGGCGGCGACCAAGGCAGCAGTACTGAACGCCAGCGACAGCGCACGCACCAACACGGATTTTCTTAACATAGTGATTTCCCTGATTCTAAGAAGCGGGTCTGTCGTTTGCCCGCATGATTGTTAAACGCTACATCACCGAATTTTCACCACCTGCTTCTTCCTCGCTGCCGAACAAGAAACAATTAAACATGTTTTATTTAAAAACAATATTTACGTTATACATAGAACCATGGCGCCAAGTTTGATGTCAACGGAACAAAATCGAACGGTGCATATAAACAACAATTATTTTTTATACAGATTATGCTTTTTGCATTTTCGGATGGCTGTGGCGGGACCGCGCTCAGCGCCTGACGGCTGATCGCCGGCCCTGATGCCGCAGGGCCAGGCGGGTCGGTTAAAATGCCCGGTCTTACGGCATTTTTCGATAGCTATCTCCATGTTGCGAATTAACGAAATCAAACTCCCTCTCGATCATGACGACAGCGCCCTGCGCGCGGCCGTCGTCGCCAGGCTTGGCGTGAGCGACGCCGACGTCATTGCGCTGACCATGTTCAAGCGCAGCTACGATGCCCGTAAGAAAACCGCCATCGTTCTGATTTATTCGGTCGACGTGACCGTGCGCGATGAGGCCGCCGTGCTGGCGCGGCTCAAGCACGATGCCCACATCGGCCCCTCGCCCGACATCAGTTACCAGTTCGTCGCCGGCGGCCAGCGCCTTGCCGGTCATCACCAGGGCGAGCGTCCGGTGGTGGTGGGCACCGGCCCGTGCGGGCTGTTCGTCGCGCTGGTGCTGGCGCAGATGGGTCTGCGGCCGATCATTCTGGAGCGGGGCAAGCAGGTGCGTGAACGCACCGTCGACACCTTCGGCTTCTGGCGCAAGCGGGTGCTCAATCCAGAGTCGAACGTGCAATTTGGCGAAGGGGGCGCCGGCACCTTTTCGGACGGCAAACTGTACAGCCAGATCAAGGACCCCAAGCACTACGGCAGGAAGGTATTGATGGAATTCGTCAAGGCCGGCGCGCCCGAAGAAATTTTGTACGTCAGCAAGCCGCACATCGGTACCTTCCGGCTGGTCAAGATGGTTGAGCAAATGCGCGAGACCATCATTGCGCTCGGTGGCGAATACCGTTTTTCCAGCAAGGTGGTCGATGTCGAGATCGAGCGCGACAGTGCCGGCAACGGCGAGGTGCGCGGCGTCATGCTCGCTGGCGGCGAGCACATCGCCACCCGCCACCTGGTGCTGGCGATCGGCCACAGCGCCCGCGACACCTTCGAGATGCTCTACGAACGGGGCGTGTATATCGAAGCGAAACCGTTTTCGGTGGGCTTTCGGGTCGAGCACCCGCAGTCGCTCATCGATGCCTGCCGCTTCGGCCCGAATGCCGGCAACAAGATCCTCGGCGCCGCCGACTATAAACTGGTGCATCACGCCAGCAATGGCCGCTCGGTCTACAGTTTTTGCATGTGCCCCGGTGGCACCGTGGTGGCGGCGGCGTCCGAGCCGGGCCGCGTGGTGACCAACGGCATGAGCCAGTATTCGCGCAACGAACGCAATGCCAACAGCGCCATCGTGGTCGGCATCACCCCGGCCGACTACCCGGGCCACCCACTGGCCGGCATCGCCCTGCAGCGCGACCTCGAAGAGCGCGCATTTGCCCTCGGCGGCGGCACTTACGATGCACCAGGCCAGCTGATGGGCGACTTTGTCGCCGGCCGCGCCTCCACCGCATTCGGCGCGGTGGTGCCGTCGTACACGCCGGGGATTCACCTGACCGACCTCGCCACCGCCCTGCCCGATTACGCCACCCTGGCCATGCGCGAAGCCTTTCCCGCCTTCGACAAGCAGATCAAAGGATATTTCCAGCCCGATGCCCTGCTCACCGGGGTGGAAACGCGCACCTCGTCACCGATTCGTATCAAGCGGCGCGATGATGATTTACAAAGCTTGAACACGCGCGGCCTGTTTCCGGCCGGCGAAGGCGCCGGCTATGCGGGCGGCATCCTGTCGGCAGCGGTCGATGGCATCAAGGTGGCAGAAGCGGTGGCCATGGCCATGGCGCCCTGATACAGCACGCCCTGCCCAACCAAACCGGACTGCCTGTCCGGTTTTTTTTCGCCTCGCAGATCCTTGCATATAAATGATTAAAACGATAATAACCATTAAGATTTTTACCTGTAACAGACTGTATCAAATGTAATTTTTTGACTTTACATTGTCAGCAAAAAACACCTAATGGTTTCGAGCTAGCCTTACGGCGGGCTGGCTTACTTTCTGTGTCAAGGCGCACACGATAGCGAAACAATTGCGTTGTATCCCCGCGTACATATCTCGTGCCGCCTTGACCGTGCTGATCAGCGGATGGTGTCATGCGGTGCCGCCCGTTTCGGGCGACGGCGCGGTGCCCCCGGGCGCCCCGCCGAGAACAGTTCACGAGGAGTTGTAACCATGATGGAAACCGTATTGTCCCGCTCACTGCGCCTGATGTTCTCCAGCAGTGTGGCCGTCGGCCTGGGTCTGGCGAGCCAGGCCGCGCTGGCACAGGAAGCGACTGCACCGATGCAGCGCGTTGAAATTACCGGCTCGGCCATCAAGCGCATCGACGCCGAAACCGCGGTGCCCGTGACCGTGCTGAAAATGGATGACCTGAAAAAACAGGGCGTCACCACCATCGAACAGGTGATGAGCAATCTGGCCATTTCGCAATCGCAGCAGGGTACCAGCCAGGTGGTCGGTCTCGGTACCGGCGGCGCCTCGTTCGCCGACCTGCGCGGCATCGGCGCCAACAAGACGCTGGTGCTGCTCAACGGCCGCCGCCTGGCCAACAACGCCTTCGACAGCTCGGCGCCCGACTTGAACATGATCCCGTTTGCCGCCCTCGACCACGTGGAAGTGCTGCGCGACGGCGCCTCGTCGCTGTACGGCTCGGATGCCGTTGGCGGTGTCATCAACTTCATCACCAAAAAAGATTTCCAGGGTGGCGTTGCCACGGTCGGCTACGACCAGCCGAAGCAGGCTGGCGGCGTGTCGAAATCGATCAACGTGGCCTTCGGCAAGGGCGACCTGGCCAATGATGGCTGGAACATTTACGGCATCATCGACCACCAGGAACAAAAGTCGATCAACGGCTTGCAGCGCGACTACAACCGGCGCTATCCGGGTGGCCTGTCGTCTTCGACCAGCCCGGCCAATTACTACCAGGACGGCGCCAGCGCCAACCCGCTGGGCGGCAACTGCAGCAGCGGCACCAACCTGGTTGCCGGCAAGGGCAACAGCTGCCAGATGACCACCTCCAGCTTTGTCGATTACATTCCGCAAAGCGACCGCACCACTGGCCTGCTCAAGGGCACCCTGCGCCTGAACGCCGATCATGAACTCGGTTTCGAGTACATGAGCAGCGAAAGCAAGATCACCAGTCAGATCGCGCCGGTGCCGTACGGCGGCCTGATCCAGAACCGCACGCGCCCGGACGGTTCGCTCAATCCCTACTATCCCGGCAACGGCAATTTTGCGCCGAACATTCCCCTGAGCCCGACGTTCGACGACGGCCTCGGTGGCAGCACCGCCCAGCCCGGCTTCGTTCACGTCAAGTGGCGCGACCTGGAAAACGGCGCGCGCGCCGACAACAACATTAACAAGCAGCAGCGCCTGATCACTTCGCTGGAAGGCACGCTGTCCGGCTGGGATTACAAGTCGGCCTTTTCGTACAACGAGAACAAGGTCAGCGAATACCTGCGTGGCTATAGCGACGGCGGCATCATCACCACTGGCGTGCTCAACGGTGTGATCAATCCCTACGGTCCACAGAGTGCAGCCGGCAGTGCATTGATCGCCAGCGCCGCGCTCGATGGCAATGTGCAGAACGCCAAGGGCAGCACCACCGGTCTGGACTTTAGCGCCAGCCGCGAGCTGGGCGACTGGCTGCACGCCGGTCGCGCTGCGGCCATTGCCGTCGGCACCGAAGCCCGCCACGAGAAATTCCTGTCGGCGGCCAACCCCGAGTATGCCGCCAAGGTGGTCGCGTCGACCGGTATCGATCCAAACACCCGCAACGAAGGCTCGCGCAGCGTCTATGCCGCGTATACCGAGCTGCAAGTGCCGCTGCTGGCGACGCTCGACGTCACCGGTTCGCTGCGTTACGACAAGTACAGCGATTTTGGCAGCACCACCAATCCAAAACTGAGTTTCTTGTGGAAGCCGACCAAGGCCCTGCTGGTGCGCGGTTCGTTCTCGACCGGCTTTCGCGCTCCTTCGCTGTATGAAATCCACTCGGCGCAGTCGTACACCAACTCGGCCACCTACGATGACCCGGTCAACTGCCCTGGTGGCAAAGTGGTGGGCGGCAAATCGTCGGCCGCCAATTGCGAACAACAATTCCAGGTGCTCACCGGTGGCAACGCCAATCTGAACCCGGAAAAATCGAAGAACGCCACGCTGGGTTTTGTGATCGAGCCGATCAACAACCTGACCCTGGGCGCCGATCTGTGGGCGATCGAACTGAAGCATCAGATCAGCTCACTTTCGCAGGATGACGTGTTCGCCGATCCGGCCACCTACGGTGCCATCTACCACCGCACCGCCGCTGGCGACCTGGCCACCGACGGCTCGCAGTGCCCTAACCCGCTGACCTGCGGCTACGTCGACCTGCGCACCCAGAACCTGGGCGGCGTCAAGACCAACGGTGTCGACCTGTCGGCCCAGTATCGCACCCGTACCAGCGCATATGGCGCCTACAGCTTCCAGCTCAACAGCACCTATGTGCACAAGTACGAGTACCAGAACTCGGAAGGTGGGCAGTGGCATCAGAACGTCGGTATCTATTCCGGTACCGGTCCGATCTTCCGCTGGCAAAACACTGCCACCCTTAACTGGACGCTGGCTAACTGGGGTGCCGGCCTGACCGCTCACCACAAAACGGGCTACTCGGACCAGGACCAGGGTGATGGCGTCGAGCGCCACGTCGCTTCGTACTCGACCTTCGACACCTACCTGTCGTACACGATGAAGAAGGGGCTGGGCATCACTGCCGGCCTGCGCAATCTGACCGACCGCGCTCCACCGCTGAGCCTGCAAACCCAGACCTTCCAGGCTGGTTACGATCCACGTTACGCCGACGTCACCGGCCGCACCGTGTACGTGCGCGCGTCGTATTCGTTCTAAGTCTCCAGCCGCCAGCTTCCAGGGCTGCAACAAAAAAGCCAGGTGCACATCGCACCTGGCTTTTTTCATTGCGCTATGCAATCACGATCACACCATCAGAAGCGGTGGTTGTACTCCACCGTGAACTTGGCGCTGCGGCCCTGGGTGTAGCCGACGAACGGACCGGGCGTGCCGTAGGTGGGCGAAATGCTGCCCGTATCGGTGTTGTAGGTCTGGTCGATCTGCTGCACTGTCTGCTTGTTGAAGACGTTGAACACATCGATCTTGATCGCCAGCCCCTTGAGGAAGTTGGGCTTGTAGACCAGGTCCATGTCAAGCCGCACATCCCACGGCAGGCGGCCGGCACTGCCCTGCGGCGACGGCACATTGGCGCCGCTGGGGCCGTTGCAATAGTGGTAGGCCGAACCATAGTCGGGGAAGCCCGCCGTTTGCAGTGCAGTCGGATAGTTACCGAGGCAGGTTTCAGGTTGGCCCGAGGCAGCCAGGAAATTACCGCCGACACTCCACTGAGGCACGAATTCCCAGAAGCCGAACGCTTTGATCTGGTGCTCGCGGTCGTTCGGCAACAAGCCGCTGGCGTACTCCATGATCTCGCGGTGATCCCAGGTCTGGGTGGCAGCGACGTCGGTTTGTGCCACGGCGGACAGGGTCTGGCCCTCGGTATTGCCCTTGCTGCGCGACCAGGTGTAGTTGACTTTGCCGTACCAGCCATCGCGCAGCGGGTGTTCGGCAAACAGGTCGATGGCCTTGTAGACGCGGGTGGCCTTGTCAAAGCCCATGTCGGCGGCGCTCAGGGTGACCTTGGTAAAGTCCTTGCCGGTGCCGGCATAGTCGACCAGGAAATCATTGGTCTCGCCCGGGTTGATCGAGGCGCAGGTAAAGCCGCCCCAGTTCGAACGGTCGATGCCGTGCGCATCGGCGTAGGCATTGAAGGGGCGGCCATCGCAGTAGTCATCGATGGTCGAGCGCAGGTTGCGGTAAGTGACCTTGGCACCAACGTTCAGGCTGGGCGAGAGCGCCTGCTCGAAGCCCAGCGTCACCTCATCCTGGAAGCTGGGCTTGATGTTTTGCGCCGATACCGTCTGGAACAGCTTGGCCTGGCCGAACTCATTGTCGGACGACGTCACGCCGGTCAGGTTTTGCAGCCCCAGCGGCTGGCCATCGGCACCCACCCCCGTGTAAGTGAAATATTCGCGCGTTAACGTCGAGCGGCTGGCGCCACGAATGGCCACGTGGGTGGGAATCTGGATCGAATAACGGCCGGCGCTGCCGTACACCTTGAGAGTGGAATCGCCATTGACGTCCCAGGCGGCGGCCACGCGCGGGTTGATCTGCTTGTCGATTTTCAGGAAAGCAACGCCATCACCATTGCGGTTCTTGTACTGTTCGTCACGGATGCCGAGTGTCACCAGCAGATTTTTGCTGACTTGCCAGCGGTCTTCCAGGTATTGCGCCGACTGGTCGGAATAGGCGGCAGTGATGTCCGAGAAGATGCTGCGATAAACGTAATAGCCTTGCGGGCCGAGGCCGCCACCGTTGGCGATGATGACGCCCTGGGTACCATTGAGAGTGGTCGCTTCGGTCGGCGTGTCGCTGTGGCCATACACCCAGGTATAGCCGCCGGCCGTGGCTTCGCCGGCGCCGGCCGAGGACAGCTTGTTGTTGTCCAGACCGGCGCGCAGGGTGTGCGCACCGAGCTTGTATTCGATGTCGAAGCGCTGCGACTTGACTTCATCATACGAATACGGCTCGCCAAGGCGCTGACCGACGAAGGGCTGCGGATTGTTGTAAGTAAAGCCGGGCGCCTGCGCGCTGGGGGCGGCGCTGATGCCGGGCACGGTGGCCGGGTAATTGAGCAAGCTCTGGATGTGTTCGGTCTTGTTCTTGCCGACCAGCGCAGTGACGGTCAAGTCATCGGTCAGATTACCGGTGTACTTGAGGATATTGGTCTTGGCGCCCGTGGTGGGGGTGATGTTGGCGATGCTCTCGTAATGGCCGCCCGACTGCACCACGCCCGAGTGGGCACCGGTGGCGTAATCGTAGTCCGAATAAGAGCGGTCGGTTTCCGGCTTGTCGCCCAGGGTGGTGAATTCGAGGCGGTGACTGTCGCTGATGTTCCAGTCGAGTTTGCCCATGTAGCGGGTGGTGGTGTCCTTGCGATCCAGCCAGCCGACGCTGTCATTGTCGATTGCATCGGAGGTACCGGAAACGCCATTGCGCTTGTGCTTGATCTGCTCGACGGCGGCGAACATGAACAGCTTGTCTTCGACGAGCGGCCCGCCCACATAGGCGCCGCCGCGGGTCTCCGATTCGCGCGTGAGGCCGTTGCGCGCAAACAGCGTGCCATCGGTGCTGGCATTGGCGGGGTCGCCGGTGCGGGCAAAATACACATCCTTGGCCTTGGCACGCAAGCTGCTGGGCTCAATGCTGAGCTGGGCTCCCGCTTCCCAGTTATTGGTGCCGCTCTTGGTGGTGATGTTGACGACGCCACCCACCGAGCGCCCAAATTCGGCGCCGAAGCCACCCGTTAACACCTGCGCCTGGGCGATGGCACCGAACGGCAGCTCGGATGCCCCCAGCTGGGTCAGCGGATTGGTGACGGGAAAGCCGTTGACGTAATACGCGTTCTCCGACGCGCCGCCACCGCCGAACGAGGCGCCGGCGGCGTAGCGCGGATCGGCGCGGGTGGTATTCGGGGCCAGCTGGATAATCGACGAGACGCTTTGCTCGATGGGCAGCGCGGCCAGTTCGCGGGCGCTGAAGGTGGCGCCATTGTTGGCGCTGGAGACGTCGATGCGGCTGCGGCGGGCATTCACCTGGACCTGCTGGATGGCGCCACCGGCGAACGAGGCATCGACCCCCTGGCCGATGATGACGTCGACTTCATTGCTTTGCACGGCTTTGCCATCGCGCAGCAAATCGACCCGGTAGTGGCCGGCCGGCAAGGCCGTGGCTTGGTAGCGGCCGCTGGCGTCAACGCTGACAGTGCGCTTGAGTCCGGTTTCGGTATTGCTAAGAAGGACGCTGGCGCCGACGGGGGAATCGACCCTGCCGACGATGTTGCCAGATGCATTCGACTGGGCGAAAGCGGTGGGGGAAACAAATGCCGTCAGGGCAGCGGCACTAAAAGCGAGCTGGAGGGCACGAACCAGCACGGTGGTTTTCAACATGGAATTTCCTCGGTTACACCCGGCAGGAGCTAGGCCGGGCGGGTTGCTCAGACTTCGCGCCGACAGCGGTGCATCAGCACGATCACCATTCCCGGCGGCTCTTCATGACCGGGAATAAGTGATAAAACCATGGTTGAAAATTGCTCGTCAACAGCGCAATGCGCGATTAACTTAAAAACATGCTTGTGTAGATATATCTGTCGTTTTTTTGATAAACCATATATAAATTTGTATTTACGGCGTCAATACCAAATAAATGAAATGCACAATTTCACTGTAACCGGCTACAGCCAGCCCGATTTCTTGAAGCGGTGATGCATGTACAGGCACACCCCCACCATCATCGCCACCGCCATCGGATAGCCCCAGCGCCATTCGAGTTCCGGCATAAATTTAAAATTCATGCCCCAGACGCCGGCAAAGGCGGTGAACACGGCGAAGATGGCGGCCCACGCCGCCAGCCGTTTGTTCACTTCGCTCTCGTCGATGGCGACCATTGACAGGTTGACCTGGATGGCGGTGCTGATGGTGTCGCGGATGGTGTCAAGGGTGGTGGCGATGCGCACCAGGTGGTCGTGGATATCGCGGAAATAATCCTGGGTGTTGATGCACAGGGCCGGCACCCGTCCGCCGTAGAGCCGGCTGGTCGCTTCCATCAGTGGCATGACGGCGTGCCGCAAGGTCAGCACGCGTGCCTTGAGCTGGTACAGACGCTGGATATTGGCGCGCTGGGCGCCCTGGGTAAAGATATTATTTTCAATCACTTCGAGCTCGGCTTCGAGCTTGTCGGCGACGGGAAAATAGCGGTCGACGACGGCGTCCATCAGCGCGTACAGCACGAAGGCCGAGCCTTGCGCCAGCAGGTGCGGTTCGCGCTCGGCGCGCGCGCGCACGCCGAGGAAACCGTGGGTGGTATTGCGGCGCGACGACAACACGTAGTTATGACCGACAAACACATCGAGTTCACCCACATGCAGTGCGGCTTCGCCTTCGACCAGTTCGACGGTCTGGATGACGGCAAACAGCGAGTCGCCGTATTCCTCGATCTTCGGCCGCTGGTCGCCGCGGGTGGCGTCTTCGACCGCCAGCTCGTGCAAACTGAACTCTTCCTTGGCCTCGGCCAGCTCGCGCCCATCGGGGTCGCGCAGGGCGACCCAGACGAAAGTCTCGGGCTTGGCAAGATAGTCGCTGATATCGGCGACGGGAATATCGGAGAGTTTTTTGCCTTCCTGGTAGGCGACGCAATTGATCAGCATGGAAGTTCCGCAGAAACAACGGCACATGCCGCCGCCCGAAGAATACCCGAAACAAAGCACCTGCACAGCAAATTGGGGCAGCAACTGCAGGTGCCAGACGCAGCCCGGCCAGCCCCCCCCCCAGCACTGCCAAAGCCACCGGCAGAGCCCATCACCACCGGCGGGCGACGGTAAGCGTGCTGTTCCCTCTCAAGATCATCTGGCTCCGCCAGTGATCTTGAGCTGACCCGCCCTGCGCCTGTAAGCCGGTTCTAACCTTCGCCCCTCACTTTGGGACAGGCACCGCAGGTGCCAGACGCAGCCCGGCCAGCCCCCCCCGGGGCTGCCAAAGCCACCGGCAGAGCCCATCACCACCGGCGGGCGACGGTAAGCGTGCTGTTCCCTCTCAAGATCATCTGGCTCCGCCAGTGATCTTGAGCTGACCCGCCCTGCGACTGTAAGCCGGTTCTAACCTTCGCCCCTCACTTCAGGCCACACAAAAGTAGGGGTGTACTTTTGTGTGATTTTTCACTCCTCCCGCGCCCCATCAATCCCCAGCTCGGCAATCTTGCGGGTGATGGTATTGCGGCCAATCCCCAGCCGCACGGCAGCGTCGTTCTTTCTGCCATGGGTGTGCTTGAGAGCGGTCTTGATCAGGGCCGATTCGAATTGCTTGCCCAGCACATCCATTACCTCGGACTGGCCGGCGCTGAGCATGGAGGCCGCCTGCAGCTCAAGCAGGCCGATCCAGCCGCCCGCGGCGCCCAGCTGGGCCAGCGTGGTCATCGAGCCGGGCATGGTCACGGGAATCGGCAGCGGCCGCACATCGCCGCCGGCGCTCGCTGACGGCACCGCCAGCACCACCGGCGCCGGTGTTGCCGAAGCCCACTCGGACGGCGTCTCCTGGCCCTGGGTCAATTCGAGCGGCAAGTCTTTGACTTCCACTGTTTGCCCGGGCGCCATCACGGTGATCCAGTTGCACAGGTTTTCCAGCTGGCGCACATTGCCAGGCAAATCGCGGCTGGCCAAAAACTGCATTGCCACCTCGCTCATGCGCTTGACTTCAACGCCCAGCTGGCGCGCGCTTTGCACCAAAAAGTGGCGCACCAGGATGGGGATATCTTCACGCCGCTCCCGCAAACTGGGCAGGCGCAAACGAATCACATTCAGGCGGTGAAACAAGTCTTCGCGAAACAGGCCGTCGCGCACCCGCTGTTCCAGGTTCTGGTGGGTGGCGGTGATCACCCGCACCGAGGCTTTCATGGGTTGGTGGCCGCCGACCCGATAGAAATGGCCGTCGGATAACACCCGCAACAGCCGCGTCTGCAAATCGAAGGGCATGTCGCCAATCTCGTCGAGGAACAGGGTGCCGCCCTCGGCCTGTTCGAAGCGGCCGCGGCGGGTCGCCTGGGCGCCGGTAAACGCGCCGCGCTCGTGACCGAACAGTTCGGACTCGAGCAAGTCCTTCGGGATCGCCGCCGTGTTGAGGGCGATGAAGGGCTGGCCAGCACGCGGGCTGTGCTTGTGCAGCGCGCGCGCAACGAGCTCCTTGCCGGTGCCCGACTCCCCCGTGATGAGCACGGTGACGTTCGACTGCGACAGCCGGCCGATGGCGCGAAACACCTCCTGCATGGCAGGCGCCTGGCCGAGGATCTCGGGAGTGTCGGCCGGTGCCGATTCGACGCTGGTTTCGCGCAGGCTTTCTTCGAGGGCGCGGCGGATCAACTCGACCGCCTTGTCGATATCGAAGGGCTTGGCCAGGTATTCGAAGGCACCGCCCTGGAAGGCGGCGACGGCCGAATCGAGGTCGGAAAAGGCGGTGATGATGATGACCGGCAGGCCGGGGAAGCGGGTCTTGACTTCCTGCAGCAGGGTCAGGCCCGACTCGCCCGGCATGCGGATGTCCGACACCAGCACTTGCGGGGTATCGGTTTCCAGCGCGACCATGGCGTCGCGGGCGTTGGCGAAACTGCGTGTGGCAAGGTTTTCGCGCGCCAGGGCTTTTTCAAGCACCCAGCGGATGGAGGCGTCGTCGTCGACTATCCAGATTGGTTTCATGGTGAGGCGCTTTCCCGCATTTGGATCTTCAATGATGTGGGATCCGGTTTCCAGCGGCTGCGCCATGCTTATGGCAGGGGCAGCAGAATACGGAAATCCGTCAATCCAGGCCGGCTCTCGCATTCGATCACACCCAGGTGCTGTTGCACGAAAGTTTGCGCCAATGTCAGCCCCAGCCCGCTTCCGCCTTCCCTGCCCGACACCAGCGGATAGAAAATGCGGTCACGGATCTGCGGCGAGATGCCCGGTCCATTGTCAATGATATGCAAGTCTAGTGCCAGCCCGTAGCGGACCTTGGCCAGGGTCACCTGGCGCGCCACCCGGGTGCGCATGACCAGCTCGGCGTCGCCCGCTTCGATGCGGCTTGACAAGGCCTGGGCGGCGTTGCGGGTGATGTTGAGGACGGTTTGAATCAGCTGTTCCTTGTCGCCCCTGAACTCGGGAATTGACGCGTCGTAGTCGCGGCGGATCGCCAGCCCGTTAGGAAACTCGGCCATCATCAGGCTGCGCACGCGCTCGCACACTTCGTGGATATTGACATCGCCGACGATGTGCGGGCGGCGGTGCGGCGCCAGCAGGCGGTCGACCAGGGTTTGCAGGCGGTCCGCTTCCTTGATGATGACCTGGGTATATTCGCGCAGGGCCGACAGGTGCGCTTCGGGCAGTTCCAGTTCGAGCAGCTGGGCGGCGCCACGGATGCCACCGAGCGGGTTCTTGATCTCGTGGGCCAGGTTGCGGATCAGTTCCTTGTTGACCTGGCTCTGGTCGAGGATGCGCTCCTCGCGGTCAAGCTTGAGCTGCTGGACGTTCTCGCGCAGCTCGACGATCACTTCATCGTCGCCGACGGCGCTGACGATCGAATGGACCAGCAGCGGTTCACGGCCGAGGCGCTCGAGCGTCAAGTCCTGGCGCAGGTCGGTGTACTGGTGCGCCAGCGCCTGGCGGCACAGTTTGATTAATTCGTCGGCATTGATAAACAGCTGGCTCAGGTGGCTGCGCACCAGCACCCGCGCCGAATTGTCGAGCAGGTGTTCGGCGGCCGGGTTGGCGTAGCGGATATTGTCATCGAAGCCGACCAGCAGCACGCCAGAGGCCAGCAATTCGAGTCCGGACAGGCGGGCGGCGGCGGCGGCACTGGCAGCCAGGGCGGCCGGCGAGGCCGGAGCGGGTGGGGTCATTTAATGTTGCCGATTTCTCGCTTGAGGGCGTCGATGTTCTTTTCCGCGCGGCTGATGCTGTCTTTTAACAGTGCCACGCGTTCCTGGTATTTGGCATAATTGCGCTCATTGCCCTGGCGTTCAGGCTCGCCGCCATTAAATTCGCGGCGGATATCGGCCAGCTTCTTTTCTTCGCTGCGCAATTCTTCGTTGAGGATGTCGCGGCGCTCGTCGTCGCGGTTCTTTTGCTGGACGTTGGACACCTTGGGGAAATCCGCCGGCACCGGCGCCGGCGCCGAGGCCGTACGGCCATTGCCACCGCCCCCGCGCGCCTTCGGCGCTGCATATGAACTGGGCAAATCGAGCGCCTTGCAATTGCGGCGCACCGAATCGGTGAACTCGACGCGGCCGTCGGCGTCCACGCATTTGTAAATGGTGGTATCGGCGCGGACGACGCCGGCCAGCAGCAGCGCCGCGCAGGCAAACAGGAAGTGCAGACGGCTTGTCATATACATCATCTGAATAAAAGCACGCGGCGCATGCAAAAAGGAATCAGCCCGAATATACCTGAACTGCAAAAAAGCGCGGCAAAAGCTGTCGCTTCGGCCGCGCTTTTTACACCTTGCTGGCTGTTTCGATGTCGCCCAGATCAGCTCTGTTGACAGCGAAACAAGCAAACGTGGTTTTTCTTACAGCGAATAGTACATGTCAAATTCGGCTGGGTGGGTCGTCATGCGCATGCGCTGGACGTCCTGCATTTTCAGCTCGATGTAGGCATCGATCATGGAGTCGCTGAAGACGCCGCCACGGGTGAGGAACTCACGGTCCTTGTCGAGGTTTTCCAGCGCTTCTTCGAGCGACGAGCAGACCGTTGGGATCAGCGCGTCTTCTTCCGGCGGCAGATGGTACAGGTCTTTGGTAGCCGCTTCGCCCGGGTGGATCTTGTTGGCGATACCGTCCAGACCGGCCATCAGCAGCGCAGCGAAGCACAGGTAGACGTTGGCCAGTGGATCGGGGAAACGCGTTTCGATACGGCGGCCTTTTGGATTGGCGACGTGGGGAATGCGGATCGATGCCGAACGGTTACGGGCCGAGTACGCCAGCTTGACGGGCGCTTCAAAGCCAGGCACCAGGCGCTTGTACGAGTTGGTACCTGGGTTGGTGATGGCGTTCAAGGCCTTGGCGTGCTTGATGATGCCGCCGATGTAGAACAGCGCCGTTTCCGACAGGCCGGCATAGCCGTCGCCAGCGAACAGGTTTTTGCCGTCTTTCCAGATCGACTGGTGCACGTGCATGCCCGAACCGTTGTCGCCAACGATGGGTTTTGGCATGAAAGTGGCGGTCTTGCCGTAGCTGTGGGCCACGTTCCACACCACGTACTTGAGGTTCTGGGTCCAGTCAGCGCGCTCGACCAGGGTCGAGAAGCGGGTGCCGATTTCGTTCTGGCCAGCGCCAGCGACTTCGTGGTGGTGCACTTCGACCGGGATGCCGAGCGACTCCAGAATCAGGCACATTTCCGAGCGCATGTCCTGGAACGAATCGACTGGTGGCACGGGGAAGTAACCGCCCTTGACGGTCGGACGGTGGCCGCTGTTGCCGCCTTCGGTTTTGGCATCGGTCGACCACGACGCTTCGTCGGAATCGATCTTGACGAAGCAACCCGACATGTCGACTTTCCAGCGCACCGAGTCGAAGATGAAAAATTCTGGCTCAGGGCCGAAGTAAGCGGTGTCGCCGTGGCCCGAGGATTTCAGATAGGCTTCGGCGCGCTTGGCGATCGAACGTGGATCGCGGTCGTAACCTTTGCCGTCGGACGGCTCGATGACGTCGCACTGCATGAACATGGTGGTTTCTTCCATGAACGGGTCGATATTCGCGGTGTTCGGATCTGGCATCAGGATCATGTCCGATGCTTCGATCCCTTTCCAGCCAGCGATCGAGGAGCCGTCGAAGGCGTGGCCCGATTCAAATTTGTCGATGTCGAAGTGCGAAACCGGCACAGTGACGTGCTGCTCTTTACCGCGGGTATCGGCAAAACGGAAGTCAACAAACTTGACTTCGTGTTCTTCGGCCATCTTCAACACTTCTGCGGCGGTCTTTGCCATTCAAAATCTCCTAAATGAAATAAGGGGTGCACCGACCTTGCGGCGGCGCAAACGCAACAACAATGTTAGCAGAATCTATGCCAGCGGCGCCATCAAAAGGGAGGGCTTATTTTCACCCTCTGGGCCGTGCAAGCGGCAGCGTCTGCGCCGGCGGCGAACAATCTGCACCAGAATAGACGCACCCTAATAGTGCATGCTGGCCAGGCACCCCAACTTGGTGCGCACTGCCTGCCAAACGAAGGCGCCGTATAATCCCTTCGTACAGGTGGCATCTGCGCTACCGATTCATCCGAGGGCCGACCATGACCGAGCAACTTCTCGCCACCGCGCGCGCGCGCGCCGCTGATCAACCGTATGCGGGTGCCGTTACCCCGGCTGAGGCGTGGCAGTTGCTGCGCCAGCAGAGTGGCGCGCGACTGATCGATGTGCGCACCAACGCCGAGCGCCATTTTGTCGGCCAGGTGGCGCTGCCACCCGGCCAGCACATGGCGATCGAATGGAGCAGCTGGCCCAGCGGGGTGGTCAATCCACAATTTATCGAACAACTGGCGCAGATCGCTGCCAGGGATGATGTGCTGCTGTTCCTGTGCCGCTCGGGGGTGCGCTCGCGCCATGCCGCCAAACTGGCAAGCGAGCACGGCTACACGAATGCCTTCGACATTCTCGAAGGCTTCGAGGGTGACAAGGACAGCGCCGGCCACCGCAAGACGACCGGCGGCTGGTGCTATGCGCGCTTGCCCTGGATCGGTGGCTGACGGCTGGGCTCAGGCTCAGGCTGCGCTGCCGCCAGCGTCGCCTTGACGCGCTGGCGCACAAAATTGATGTGGCTGCGCAAGCCATACAGATTGTCGGCAAACGCCAGCGGGATCGACATGTGGTTGACGCGCTCTTCGATATCATCGAGGCGTTTGAGCAAATCGGCGCAGACCTGCTCGTGCTGCCCCTCCCCGGCCGCCTCCAGGGTCTGCTCGACGGCGCGCAACTGGCCGTACCAGCGGTACAGGCGCGACTTGATGCGCCACACGTACAGGGGCGGCACCACTTTCGAAAATGGCAAAATCAGCGCAGCGAGCGCCACCACCACCACCCATAAACGGTCGAACAGATTGGCCACCCAGAACGGCATGTAGCGCTGCAGCAGCGGGGCGCCGTCCTTGTAGAATTTGGCGGCCTCGCGCGCCACCGGGATTTCCGTGTACTGGCTCGACGGGAACTGGCCCTGGCGCTGGAACCAGCCGGCGCCGCCATGGATCTCGGCAGCGGCCTGCACAAACAGTTCGATCAGCGCCGGATGCAAGTCGCTGCGCGCGACCAGCGTGGCAGTGGGGGCGATCAGGTGAAAATCCTGCGGTGGCAAATCGCGGCCCAGATCAACGATCCCGCGCGGCAGCACGACGTGCGATAAAAACGGCAGGCGCCGCGCGTACGCCTCGGCCTGGTCGAAATTGGCCAGCCGGATGCCGGGCGTTTGCAGCAGCATCTGCACCAGCAAGGCGTCCGGTCCGGAAGAAAACACCAAGCCGTCGATGCGCCCGGCCAGCAGCTCGACCGTGGCCGGGGTATTTTCCAGCGCACCGATCTGCAGATCGGCCGGCTCGACGCCGTTTAAGGCCAGCACCTGGCGAAACAGCTTGGGCACGCCGGTGCCTTCCGGCCCCAGATTGATGCGCAAGCCTTTCAGCTCGCTCATCTGGGTGGCCTTGACGCCCTCGCGCAGAAACAGCCAGACCGGTTCGGTGAACAGGCTGCCCAATGACACCAGGCCCTTGCGCTGTGCTTCTGCTTCATCGGTCGAGCCGCTCTGGACGAAGGCGACGTCGACTTTGCCCTCCTGCAGCTGCTGCAGATTGTCTTGCGAGCCCAGCGACGCCACCTGGGTCACCTTGATGCGGTCTTTGGCCAGTTCAGTGGCGTATTTTTTGCCGAATTCCTGGTAAGCGCCGTTTTCCTGGCCCGTGGCCAGGCGCACCTGGCGCGGCGGCGCCGGGTCGACGATCAGGTAGGCCAGCACGCATACCCCGACCACCAGCAAGATGGTGGGGCCGGCGGTGGCGACCAGGTCGCGCAGGGAGAATTGGGTAAACGTGCGTATGTGGGACATCAGGCGGCGGGGTGGCTTCATGGGGGCCTACCATGCCAATAACGGCAGAAATATGCAAGCAATTGCAGCGCGCAGCGCAGCGCAGGCGCGCACTCCCGCTACGGGCGTCGCCTCAGAACAACTCTTGGGGACGCGGTGCCGGCTTGGCCGCTTTTTTGTCGGCGGCCGGCTTGTCGGCCCCCTCCTTGGCGTCCGCCTTCTTCGCTGCGGCAGGCTTGAGGTCGGCCTTCCTGGCCTCGGCTTTTTTGGCCTCGGCCTTTTTGCTGTCAACTTTGTCGTCAACTTTGGTGGCATCGCCTGCCTTCGCCTCGACCTTTTTGGCCTCAACTTTTTTGGCCTCAACTTTTTTGGCCTCGGCCGGCTTGGCTGGTGCCCCTTCCACGACTGTGGGCGCCAGCGCCGCTGCGGCGGCTTTCGCTTTGGCTGCCTCGGCTGCCTCGGCTGCCTGAGCAGCGGCCTGCTGCTGCCTGGCCGCCGCCGCCGGATCGATCATCGGCATCAGGGTCGGCGCCAGCGTTACCAGCAATTGCACTGGCAGGGCGCTGGTGAAATCGTAGTGGGCGGCGTCGGGGCCGTGCACGTACGCCGTCATGCTGCCAAAGAAACGCTCGCCGATATTAAACACGAAGGTCGCCGAGCGGTTGACGAAGCGTGATTCGATCAGGCGGCCACCGGCGCCATAGACGTCGAAGCGCTGGTCACCCGTGCCAGTCTTGCCGCCCACCAGGATGATGTTGCCATCGGCCCCGACGAAGGCCGACTTGACCCGCTTGGCGGTACCGATCGCCACCACCTCGCGGATGGCGTCGGCTGCGGTGCGGGCGACCTCGGGCGAAATGACTTGCTCGAACTTGTCCGACTTGGCGTGCTGCACCAGGGTATCGTAAGGGGTGCCGGCAGCAAAATGCAGAGATTCAATTTTCTGCACGGGCTTCCGCACACCACCGTTGACGATGATGCCCATCATTTCAGCGAGCGCCGCCGGGCGGTCGGCCGATGCGCCCAGCGTTGTCGCATACGACGGCACCAGCGAATCGAAGGGATAGCCCATCTTTTTCCACTGTGCGTGAATTTTAAGGAAGGCTTCCACTTCCAGCAGGCCGCCGATGCGGCTGTCCTGGGCGTGCTTGCGGTGGGTGTTGAACAGCCACGAATACACCTCCTGGCGCTCCTTGACGCTGGCGTCGGCCACTTCTTTCCAGCCTGCTTTCGGGTGCACGCGCAGATAGCCGACCACCCACAATTCGAGCGGATGGAGCGACGACACATAGCCGCGGTCGGCCAGTGACATGTTCGCCGCCGCATACTGTTCATACAGTTTCGGCAGGCGCTCGGGCGGCAGCTCGTTGGCCGAAGGCAGATTGGCGTTCATGAAGGCACTAAATTGCGCCAGGCTCTGCTCGGGCATGACGGTGCGGTTGACGGCAGCCAGCCGTGAAGCGGTGGGGCGGAAACTGGCCAGTAACACTTTTTCCGCCTCGGCCACCGTTTTGCCCTTGTACTTGTTGTAGAAGCGGCCAAGGAATTCACGCCCTTCGCGGTCGGCAAAGCGGGCCAGATAATCGGCGCGGCGGGGATCGTCGGCATCGGCCAGCAGCGCTGCCGAGGAGCCCGGCAGCTGGAACATGTAGTAACGGACGACGTCGCGCATCAAACGCACGAACACCAGGTTGGTCGAGTTTTGCAGGGCCTGGTGAACGGTCAGCACGCGTGAATCGTCGAGCTTGCTGAAGTTGCCGAAGTGGTGCATGCCGCCACCCGTAAAAAAGCCTTCGCCAGGGTTGGCCGAATAAGTGCGGTCCATGGCAGCATCGAGCATGGGACGCAGGCTGCGGTCAGCGCCGCTTTTGAGCGTCAGAAAATAATCCTGTGCCCACAAGCTCATGCGGTCTTTCGGGTCCGGCACCACTTTTTTCAGCTCGGCCACCGACATCGGTTCAAAGCGCCGGTGCAACTGGTCGACGATATCGAGGTAGGACACCAGGGTGCGCAACTTGGCGGTGGAGCCGAGGTCGAGCTTGGCGCCGTCGTTGATATCGAGCGGCTGGTCGTAATTGTCGGTCTGCACACGCAGATAGTTGGCGGTCGGCCCTTTTTCGATCAGGGTAAAGCTGTAGACCACGTTGGCCGGATCGCCGTTGCCCAGCATGCCCTTGCCGGTCAGGCCGGCAGCGGCCGCAGTGGCGGTATCACGCAGGCTGCGCAGGCGTTCGGTGACCGCCTTTTGCGCTTGGCCATTGAGGGTACTGGCAACCGACAGGTCGAGGCGGTCGAGGTTGTACAGGCGGGCGTCACCGAGCAGGCCGGCCAGGTGGGTGCGCACGGCATTGGCCGCCTTGCGGGTGGTAAAGCTGTTGGCGGCTGGCGGGGCAATGCCGGTGCCTGCGGCCGGATGCAATTTTTGCACGATGGCCAGATCGCGCAATTGCGTGCTGATGACGCCGTTGGCCGCCAGCACCCGCAGGTGGGTATTGGTCAGCGCTTCGAGGTCGCTGGCGCCGGCACCGAGGTAGTGGGCAGGCCGGCGCTGGGCGATAAACAGGCTCAGCGCTTCCTTGTAGACCAGCGCGGCGCCAGCGCTGTCGATGGGGCCTTTGAGGGCGCCGTTGACGGTGGCAAAATCGCGGCCGTACCAGACCCACATGCCATCGCCGATGCCATTGACTTCGCCGTAACCCTGCTTGGCCGACAGCGGTACCGTGTTGATGTAGTCGACCACGATCTGGCGCCGCGCCAGCGTGGTGTCTTCGCCGCCCTGGTAAGCGCGCAGGGTGGCGGAAAACATTTGGCGCAATTTGTCTTTGAGCGAACTGGTGCGGCCATCCGGTGAGTGGCGGTATTTTTCGATCTGGGTTGCCAGCGTGCTGCCGCCAGAGACGCGCTTGTCGCCGCCAATGACGGTGTGGACGGATTTGTCGAACACGGCCTTGCTGAAGCGGTCCCACTCGACCGCAGGATTGCGCTTTGGATAGCTCGTATCGAGCAGCTCGCGGTTTTCGATGAACAGCAGGCTGGCCACCAGCGCGGTGGGGGTGACGGCAAAACTGTCGTAGACGCGCTCGGGGAAGCGGGCGCTGAAAATCGGCTGGCCGGTTGCATCGGTAATGTCGAGGCCGACGCGGGTTTTTTCGCGGTAGGTGGCGAACACGCCCTGGTCGGCCAGCGCGACCATTTTTGGCGACATGCGCGCCTGCGCCGTGACGACGTAATCGTGACTGTTCAGCTTGGTCAAATAATCGGGCAGGTTGGCGTAACCGAGCCGCTCGTCATACGGGCTGTCGGATGGAAAGCGAATGGCCGGGCTGGGCCCGGGCGCGACTTTCCAGGAAATTTTGTGTGCCAGTTCGCCGAACAGCCTGGCCTGCATCGCCGAAGTACGCGATTCGTCGACCAGCCACCAGCCGGCCAGCGACAGCAACATCAGCAGCAATAACAGCAGGGTCGGCTTGAGGCGGCTGCGCCGCGGGCGCGCGGGCTCGGCGCTGCCGCCCGGCGGCAGCGGCGGCGCCGGCTCGGACGGTACTGCGGCGCCGCTGTCGGCAGCCATGTCGACGACCGGGTCAGCCACGGTGTCGGCCAACTGCGGCGGCGCGGGCGCCACCATGGCGGCAACGGGCGCGGCTTCAGCGTGCGCAACTGCAGTGTCGAAACCGGGTTCGAGGCGTTCGGCCGATCTGGCGGCCGCGCTGCCGATCAGGCCCTCGCCGTTGCGCTTGCGCGCGCGACGGGCGCTGGCGGGCTGCGGTGTGTGTGTCTGACTTTCCATGATGGCTCAACCAATGTAATGCTAATGTTCCGCGACCCGATACAGGCGACCCCTCGCCATCGTTGCATGGGTCGGTCTGCACCATCTGAGCCGCTTCAAGCGAACCGGAAAATTCCAGATTCGGACGGGCGTTCGCGCGTTTACCATTCCACCACATCAACGCCGCGCGTACGCCAGCGTGGACGAAAAATAACGCACACCATATTTTTTTCGCAGAAAAACAACGTCTGTGCAACGCTGAGCCTACCTAGCGTTATTGAACGAGCATGAGGGCAGGAGCGCTGCGCGCGCAGCGTTCAGCTGGTGGCAGGCATGGTCGCCGCGGTCTCGGCGCGCAGCGCATACAGCGCGGCCAGCAGGTAGTATTGAAACCACAGGCCGGTGAAGATAAAAATGACCACATACAGCCACAGCGACAGGGTCGCCAGCAGCGGAAATAGCAGCACGGAAATGAGCGCGCCACCGATCCACACCAGCCCCGGCAAGGCGCCCGCCACCCCCGACAGGGCCCCGATTGCCAGCAGCGAGCGGCGGTGACGGTGCAGCAATTGACGGCGCTCGTCGGCGCTGGCGAAGCCGGCCAGCGCATCGTAGGACATCACGCGCGCCGTCAACCACCCCCACAGCATCACCTGGGCCACCAGCGCCACCGGCGGCAATAAATAAAGGGGCACACTGCATAGCCACAGCACCACAAAGATGAGCAGCGCCACGGCGCCCGTCGCCAGGCTGCCCAGCAGGCTGCCACCGGCCTTCGCCTCCAGCGGTCCCAGCCGGCTCGCCATGCGCGCGGCCACGTGGCGGCCCAGCGCCGGCATGGCGGCCACGCCCATGAACAGCAGCGCGGTCAGGATCATCAGCGGCAGCAGCAGCAACATCGATAGCAGCGGCACCGCCACTGCCTTGAGCATGCCCAGGCCAAAGGTCGACAGCAGGCCGGCGCTGGTGGCATAACCGCCACGCTCGGCAAACACCGTTTGCACGGCATCGAGCAGCGGCTGAAATCCAAGGTACAGCAACAGCGCCCACACCGTCACCGACAACAGGAAGGGCGTCACCGACAGCAGCAACATGCGGCCCGTAAATTGGGAAGCAAACGCGCGGCGGTAGGCCTCCAGCACGGCGCGCATCAGTGGCTGCCCCGGCGGGCGAATTGCACCATCCGTTTGAGGCCAAACCACTGTTGCTGCCAGAAGCCGCGGCCATAATCGCGCCCGGCGATGGTGGCGCCGCTGGCGTCGAGCCGCGCCAGCTGATCGCGCACGCCCGTCTCGGCATAGGCGGGTTGAAAATTCGCCGTGCCGAACAGCACATCCCAAACGGGAAACAGCACGCTGAAATTGCAGCCACCAAGGGTGCCCTTGCCGCCCGACTCGTGACCGAGACCGATGGCGTGATGGGTGCGGTGAAAGCGGGGCGAGACCAGCAGGCGCTCGCCGAGGGCGCCAAAGTGGAGTCGCACATTGGCATGCTGCAAACTCTGGAGCACCCGTGACACCGACACCAGCACGATGAACTGGGCAGGCGGCACGCCGATCGCCAGCGCCACCATCGCCATCACAATGTCGCGCAGCAAGTCGTCGAGCAGGTGGTTGCGGTTGTCGCTCCACAGGTTCATGTCGCGCTGGCTGTGATGGAGACTATGTAACCCCCACCACCAGTTGAACTGGTGCTGGGCGCGGTGAAACCAGTAATCGCAAAAGTCGAGCACCACCAGATACAGCAGGAAAGCGCCCATGGCCGGCATGGCCGGCAGCAGCGCTTCGAGATTGAATGGATGGACACCCTCGAGGCGCAGCAGGCCGGCGATGTGGTCCATCAGCGGATCGAGGGTAAAGAACACGGCGATCGGGAACAGCCCCAGGCGGTGCACCAGCGTGTAAATAAAATCGTTCAGGCGTGCACGCTGGTCGTGGAAGGCGTGCACCGGCAGCAGCGCTTCGAGCGGGCGCAGCACGAGGAACAGCGCGGCCAGTTCGACCATGCCGGTCAACAACCACTCGGTGCCTTCGAACGCTTCCTCGGTGTATTCACCGAGGCCGCTGACGAACATGAACGGTTCGACCGCATGCTCGAACAGCCAGCCCTGGGCGGCGCTGAACAGATCGACGAAAAACTGCATCATGGTACTTTCGGAAAAGCGGGGTGCTCGCGTAGTGTAGCGAAACACATGTGTTTCTGCTTGAGACCGACGATCAGCGGTTCCAGGTCGGCCGGCGCCCATGGGTCCTTGCGCGACCAGATGCCCATGTGGGCAAGGAAAATATCGCCATCGCGCAGCGTCGCCAGCGATTGCTGGAGCAGCGCGGCATTCGAGCTGGTCTCGCTGGCAGTCTCGTCGCCGGAAAAACCGGCCGGCGCCCAGCCAAAGTGGGTATAGCCGCAGGCCTTGCCAGCGGCGATGGTGCGTCTGGACGTTTTACCGCCGGGCGCGCGCCAGATGGGGTCGAGGCCGCGCCCGGTCAGCTGGCGAAAGCGCCGGTCGACCCGGCCAATCTCGCTGCAATACTGGGCCGCCGTCCAGCGCTGGGCCTGACCGGCATGCTCGCCAAACTGCGCCTTGACCTTGATGGTGCCGTCCTCGCCATCGCCCTTGTAATAGACGTGATCGAAGGTATGGCTGCCAAACGCGTGGCCCTCGGCCACCCGCGCCTTCCAGAAGGCTGCCCACGATGGATCGAGCGACCAGTCACCGCGCGTGGTCTTTTCGTTGGCCAGAAAAAAGGTCGCCTTGACCTGCTGTCGTTGTAGCGTGGCGGCGATGAGCTCCGCCTGCGACTGGCTGCCCGTATCGAAGGTCAGATAGATGGTGCCGCGGCAGGTGTCTGCCGCGGCTGCGGTGGCAACGCCGCCAACGAGCAGCAGCACTGCAGCGGCAAGGCCGGCGGGGCGCATGTTCACTGGCGGGCGGCCGCGTCCGCGAAGAACACGCCGTGGGGCGAGCGGCCGACGGGAATGAGCTTGATGACCTTGCGCGAAGCGACGTCGATGACTGCCACTTTTTTAATCCAGCGCAGCGTCACCCACAGCGTCTTGCCATCCTTGGTCAATTCCATGCAGTCGGGACCGCCTGGCACATTGATGGTGCCGACGTTTTCCAGCGTCACCTGGTCGATGATGTTAATCGTGTTCGACACCCGGTTGGAAACGAAGGTGTGACGCTTGTCGCCCAGCGAGCGGAAATTGTGGGCGCCATCGCCGGCCTTGATGCGCTTGACGGTTTTTTGCGTGCGCCAGTCGATCACTTCGACATAATCGGCGCCCATGATGCCGACCAATAAATACTTGTCATCGGGAGTCATGGCAATCCCGGCCGGCAGCTTGCCAACCGGCACGGTCCACTTGACCGTCTGCGTGTTCAAGTCGATCGCGCTGACCTGGTCGCTGCCCTGGCGGGTGACGAACACGGTGTCGCTGGCTTTATTAAATGCCATATGACTGGGCAGTTTGCCAAGCGGAATACGTTTGCTCAGCGTCAGGTTGGCGCCATCGTATTGGTAAATGTCGAGGCGGTCGAGCCGCAGCGACGCGCTGACGAACCACTTCTGGTCGGGCGAAAAGCCGATCTGGTAGGGATCGAGCACATCCTTCAGGGTGCGCTGCACCTTGCCGCTGAGGGGGTCGAGGAAAATCAGTTCATTGCCCACCGAACTGGCAACGATCACCGACTTGTTGTCGGGCGTGGCCATCAAGTGGTGCGGCTCCTTGCCAACCGGAATAGTCGCCACTTCGGCGTACGTTTGCTGGTCGAGCAGTTTGATGGTGGCGTCGCGCGAATTGAGCACGACGACGACATTGGCCTGGGCAGCGGGGGCGAACCCGGTGACCAGCGAGGCCACAGACAGTAAAGACAACAACAGCCGGTTGAAACAGCGCAGCATGGAGGGGATTCGCTCGTGGAGGGCCAAAAAGCATATTCTACGTGGAAATGCCGCGCTCATCGGCGCGAAGATGACAATCGGCGCCATGTTGCAACAGGCAAAACGTCACAGAAGCACCGGCCATGTCCGAGTGCCAACGAGCTATCAGCACGTGGTTGGCGCTTTATTTCGTCATGCACTACAATCCCCCATCACTTTGACCATGAAAGAACGACACCATGTCCACCATTACCACCGAATCGGGCCTGCAATACGAAGACGTCACCACCGGCGACGGCGCCGAAGCGAAGGCGGGCCAGCATGTCACCGTCCATTACACCGGCTGGCTGCGCAACGACGACGGCAGCAAGGGCAACAAATTCGACTCCAGCAAGGACCGCAACGACCCCTTCCGTTTCTCGCTGGGCGGCGGCCAGGTCATCCGCGGTTGGGATGAAGGCGTGCAGGGCATGAAAATCGGCGGCCTGCGCCGTCTGACCATCCCTGCCAGCCTCGGCTATGGCGCACGCGGTGCCGGCGGTGCCATCCCTCCCAACGCCACCCTGATTTTCGACGTCGAACTGCTGGGCGTCTAAGTGTTCACCCCTCAAATTTCAGGAGACTCCATGAGCTTGCAAGAACAATTTGCCCAAGCCCAGGCTGATTCGAAAAATCTGCCCGAGCGCCCCGACAACCTGACCTTGTTGAAGATCTACGGCCTGTACAAGCAAGCCTCGAGCGGCGACGCCGTCGGCGAGCGGCCTGGTTTCACCGACATGGTCGGCCGCGCCAAGTTCGATGCCTGGGATGGTTTCAAGGGCACATCGAAGGAAGACGCGATGCAGCAGTACATCGACCTGATCGAGGAATTGAAGGACGCCTGAGCGTTGCTCATGCCTTTCGATTAGTCAAACAAATGGCGCCCGCGGGCGCCATTTGTTTGACCCGGCAGCTTCCCGTTTCAGCTGGCAAACAGCTGTTTCATGCTGCTGGCCAGCTTCGCCTCGATGACCGGCGCGAACGCCCCCATCATGAAGCCGAGACGGACGTCGACCACGGCCTGGCCGGCGGCCAGCTGCAGTTCACCGGCCACGCCGCTGCGCTCGAAGCGCAGGATATCGCCATCCCAGGCACAGGTCAGCTGGTAATCGCGCGCCAGCTTGTCGGTCACTTGCTGGGCTGCCGCGCGGGCCTGCGTGGCGCTCAGGGCGTGGGCCTGAACGATGTGAATGTCTGCCATGTCTATGTTCCTGCGTGAAATAAATTGGCCGTTATTCTAATCGAAGCGCCGTCCCCCTGACGCGAATCAAGCGCAGGGTGGGAAATTGACTTCATCATTCCATCCGGAAAGATTTTGCCAAGGAGCAGCCATGGACACGCGTGACGCCAACAGCGACGGCAGTCAAGACCAGAGCGCCGCCACGGCGGCGCTACCGGCCGCTGTGCCAGTGCCGACGGCGCCCTGGCGGGCCCACCGCAAGGCCGCCAGCCTGCTCGAGCAACCCGGCCGGCCCGCCAGCGCCGGTCCTGGCGGCCAGCGCGCGCCCGACCTGGCGCCCCCGGTGCCTTTGCAATTTGCCTTCGGCGCGCGCGTGCTGATGTGGAAGCAAGATCCATCCGTCACTGAAATCGGGATCCGCAAGGCGTTTTTGCCGGGCGTGGTGCTCGACGGCCCGCGCGACGCCCGCATCATCTCGGCCGATCCCAGCATCGCCGCCGTCAGTCCGAACGCCTTCGGCGACTTCGTCACCAGCCTCAACACGCCGCAATTCGATGCCGTCCACACCTTCGCCGTGGTGCGCCAGACCCTCACCATGTACCAGCGCGCGCTGTCAGCGGCCGGCCAGGCGATGCCCCTGCCGTGGCAATGGAATAGCAGCACCGATACCGCGCCCCTGCAAGTGCTGGCCCACGGCTTGCCGAACGTCATGAACGCCTACTATAGCCGCGAACAGAGCTGCCTCAAATTCGGCCATTTCGCCGACAGCAATGGTGGCGAGCGCGTCTACACCTGCCGTTCGCTCGACATTGTCTCCCACGAAACGGGGCACGCCGTGCTCGACGGCTTGAAACCCGACTGGCTGGCGGCCGACAACCCGCCGCAAACGGGCGGCCTGCACGAATCGTTCGGCGACCTGACCGCCATTTTTTTGTCGCTGTCCCAGCTCGACCAGTGCGAAGCGGTGATCGCCCAGACCAAGGCGCGACTGCACGACAAAACCTTTTTGGCCGATATCGCCGAACAGTTCGGCCTGGCGTTGGGCGCCTCGACGGGGCTGCGCAATGCCGACAACGACCTCACCATGAGCGAGGCGGGCAGCGAGGTGCACGCACTGTCCCAGGTATTTACGGGCGCCATCTACGACATCCTGGCCGACCTGTTTGCCATCGAGCGCGATCCGCAGTTGCGCGATGATGCGCTGGTGCTGCACGACGTCGGCGCCTACCTGCGCGCCCTGCTGCTGCGCGCCCTGGTGGCCGCGCCCGAGCAGGCGCCGGCGTATGTCGACGTTGTCAATGCCATGCTGCGGCTGTCGCTCGAAGACGGCAAGCCGGTGGCTTACCGCAACAGCATCCGCAACCGTTTCGCCGTGCGCGAAGTGGTGTTCTCACCGGTGCCGCTGGCGCACGACCACGCGGACGCCGTGGTGCTCGCCGCGCACGTGCAGGATGCTGCCAACGCCCAGCAGGACCGGCGCGCCTGCTGCGGCACCATGAACCTGGCCGAGTATTACAATATCGACTGTGTGCTGGCCGGAGAGACGCAGGCGCTGGCGGCATGGTGCGCGGCGCACGGACGCGGCGCGGCGACGCCGGCCAGCGATGCGATGATGGATGGGGCGGCCTTTTAAGCGTGGCAATCTCGGGACAGGCCTGGGGGGCGACTGGCGCGCAGGCGCCGGCCCCAGTTTTGCCCAACGCCACCATGGGACAGGCACCTGCGGCGCCAGCCCCCCTGAGATTGGCGCCGCCTCTTCACGCATATGCTTATGTGGATTGAGTATGGCGCTTCAATTGTGGGAAAAACCGAATTGCCTTAAAATACAGTGCTTTGCCATCGTTGGCGACCTCATCCTCCAGGCCGCCTCGGCGCAACACCCGGCACTGCACCAACGCACTACACCAATTCTATTGATAGGACTGTTATGACCCACGTTGTCACCGAATCATGCATCGCCTGCCGCTACACGGACTGCGTCGATGTATGCCCGGTAGATTGTTTCCGGGAAGGGCCGAATTTCCTCACCATCGATCCTGACGAGTGCATCGATTGCGCCGTTTGTGTCGCCGAGTGCCCCGTGAACGCCATCTACGCCGAGGAAGACGTGCCGGCCGACCAAGTCAAGTTCATCAAGATCAACGTCGACCTGGCGCGCAACTGGCCTTCGATCACCAAGACCAAGCCGGCCCTGCCAGACGCGGAGAAGTGGAAAGACGTCAAGGACAAGCTCGACCAGCTGGTCCGCTAAGACTTACTTTCTTTTCAAAATTACAGGAAATACAAGCATGACTATCACTTCCGAGGCGGCCATCGTCGCTCCCAGCAGTTCGTTCGACGGTGCCATCGATAGCGACGCCGTGATCATTGGCGCCGGTCCCGTCGGCCTGTTTCAGGTATTCGAACTGGGCCTGCTCGAGATCAAGGCCCACGTCATCGATTCGCTGGCAGCCGTTGGCGGCCAGTGCGTCGAGCTGTATCCCGACAAGCCGATTTACGATATTCCTGCCGTCCCCGTCTGCACCGGCCAGGAACTGACCGACAACCTGTTAAAGCAGATCGAACCGTTCGAGCCAACCTTCCACCTGAACCAGGAAGTGGTGCTGGTGCAGCGCCGCGACGATGGCCGTTTCAACGTTGAAACATCGACCGGCACCCGCTTCATCACCAAGACGATTTTTATTGCTGCCGGCGTCGGCTCGTTCCAGGCGCGCACCATCAAGGTCGATGGCATCGACGCTTTCGAAGGCACGCAGTTGCACTACCGCGTCAAGGAACCGGCCCTGTTCGAAGGCAAGAACCTGGTCATCTGCGGCGGTGGCGACTCGGCCCTCGACTGGGCCCTGAACTTCGTCGGCAAGGCCGAATCGGTCGTGCTGTTGCACCGCCGCGACGATTTCCGCGCCGCCCCCGCATCAGTGGCGAAGATGAAGGCGCTGTGCGACGCCTATGAAATGCAGCTGATCACGGGCCAAGTCACCGGTTTCGACAGCAAGGATGACAAGCTGACCGAAATCAAGGTCACCGGTCCCGACGGCGTCACCCGCCGCGTGCCGCTCGACATGCTGCTGGTGTTCTTCGGCCTGTCGCCCAAGCTGGGGCCGATCGCTGACTGGGGCCTCGACATCGAGCGCCGCCAGCTCAAGGTGGTGAACACGGAAAAATTTGAAACGAATGTCCGCGGCATCTTCGCCGTCGGCGACATCAACACCTACCCGGGCAAGAAAAAACTGATTTTGTCAGGCTTCCACGAAGCGGCCCTGGCCGCCTTCGGCGCCGCGCCCTATATCTTCCCGGACAAGAAAATTCACATGCAGTACACCACCACGTCACCGAAATTACACAAAATTTTGGGCGTCGAAACCCCTGTATTCGACTGACAACGTTCCGTTTCCGTATGGATACAAATGCCCTGCTTGCAGGGCATTTTCTTTGGAAGTGAGCTGGGTCACCGACGCCATCCGGCAAATCGTGATAAAACAAGGGTTGGAAAAACGCACGTTCGTTCACGCCAGGTCACATTGACGCGCTTTCAAGTGTCCTGTCATGACCCCGTAAGGTCCTGCGCTTAGTCTAGCAAGTGAAGTTCATGATGCAATAAGGGCGTGCGCCGCATGTGCGATTGCGCCGCCCGCGCCACACACCGAAAGAAAAACGATGCTCTACCAATTGCATGAAATGCAGCGGTCCTTCCTCACCCCCATGATGCAGTGGGCCGATGCGTCCGCCAAACTGTTCACCAATCCCGTCTCGCCATTCGCCCACACGCCGTTTTCGCAGCGCATCGCCGCCGGTTACGAGCTGATGTATCGCCTCGGCAAAGACTATGAAAAGCCCGCCTTCGACATCAAGGACACCCTGGTTGACGGCGACCCCGTTGCCATCGTCGAAAGCACGCTGCTGACCAAGCCTTTTTGTCGCCTGCTGCACTTCAAAAAAGACTTGAGCGACGCTGCCATTGCCGAGCTCGACCAGCCGGTCGTGCTGCTGGTGGCGCCGCTGTCGGGTCACCACTCGACGCTGCTGCGCGATACCGTGCGCGGCTTGCTGCCCAAGCACGATGTGTATATTACCGACTGGACCGATGCCCGCATGGTGCCGGCCAGCGCCGGTCCGTTCCACCTCGACGACTACATTTTTTACGTCCAGGATTTCATTCGCCTGCTGGGCCCTGAACTGCACGTCATTTCCGTCTGCCAGCCGACCGTGCCGGTGCTGGCGGCCATCGCGCTGATGGCCAGCGCCCACGACCCCAAGCTGCCGAAGACCATGACGATGATGGGTGGCCCCATCGACCCGCGCAAGTCGCCCACCGCCGTCAACGACCTGGCTACCGAAAAACCGTTTTCGTGGTTTGAAAACACTGTCATTTACGCAGTGCCGGCCAATTATGTTGGCGCTGGCCGCAAGGTCTATCCGGGATTTCTGCAGCACGCCGGCTTCATCGCCATGAACCCGGGCCGCCATGCCCAAAGCCACCGCGAGTTTTACCAGCACCTGGTGCGCGGCGACGACGAGCCGGCCGAAAGCCATCGCCAGTTCTACAACGAATACAACGCCGTGCTCGACATGCCGGCCGAGTACTACCTCGACACCATCAAGACCGTGTTCCAGGATTTCTCTTTGCCCTGCGGTACCTGGACCGTGGGCGGCCAGCTGGTGCGTCCGCAAGACATCACCACCGTCGCCCTGTTCACCGTCGAAGGTGAACTCGACGATATTTCGGGCGCCGGCCAGACGCAGGCAGCACACGAACTGTGTTCCGGTATTCCAGCCAACATGCAGCAGGATTTCGTCGCGCCGGGCGCTGGCCACTACGGCATTTTCTCGGGTCGCCGCTGGCGCGAGATCATTTGCCCGAAGATTGGCGAGTTCATCGCTACCCACCGATAGAGCGTCAAACAAAACTAAACATCGTCGATTGCCAGAGGAACGCCCACCCGAGTCAGAGCGGGCGTCGCCTCAAAGCGCAAACGCAGGAGGGACTGTCGCCGCAAGGTGACCGTCCCTTTTTTACAATGCGCCAGCGTGTTTGCGTCATGTTGCGCCATGAGATAATAGTATTTTCGCCAGCCTTGATGCCGTGACCAAATCTCTTGCCGACCTGATCGAAGACGCCCTGCCGCAAACCCAGTGTACCAAGTGCGGCTACCCGGCCTGCCGTCCGTACGCCGAGGCGATTGCCAGCGGTGACGCGGCGATCAACCAGTGCCCGCCCGGTGGCGCCGAAGGCATCGTACGGCTCGCGGCCATCACCGGCTACCCCGTCATCCCCCTCAATCCGGTCCACGGCTACGAACGGCCGCGCCCGGTCGCCTTCATCGATGAATCACTGTGCATCGGCTGCACCCTGTGCATCCAGGCCTGCCCGGTCGACGCCATCCTCGGCGCCGCCAAGCAGATGCACACCATTTTGCCCAGCCTGTGCACCGGTTGCGACCTGTGCGTGGCACCCTGCCCGGTCGACTGCATCGTCATGTTCCCCGTCACCGGCGAGCAGACCGGCTGGGCTGCGTGGACGAGCGGGCAGGCCGACGCCGCCCGTGCCCGCCACGAAGCGCGCAGCGCGCGGCTGGCGCGCGAGCGGCGTGAAAACGATGCGCGGCTGGCCGCCAAGGCGGTCGCCAAGCTGAAAGAAGTCACCGCCGAACCGGGCAACAGCGATGCCGAACTGCAGGAAAAGGAACGCAAGCGCGCCATCATCGCCGCCGCCATCGAACGGGCGCGCCAGAAAGCGGCCAAGGAATGAACAACAGCAAACGGCTCGCCATGTTCACCCGCCTGCGCGCGGCCAATCCCCATCCCACCACCGAACTTGCCTACACCACGCCGTTCGAATTGCTGATCGCCGTGCTGCTGTCGGCCCAGTCGACCGATGTGGGCGTCAACAAGGCCACCCGCAAGTTGTACCCGGTGGCGAACACGCCGGCCGCCATGCTGGCGCTGGGGCTCGATGAATTGAAAACCTATATCGCCACCATTGGCCTGTACAACACCAAGGCGAAAAACGTGCTGGCCACCTGCCAGATCCTGGTCGATCAATATGGCGGCGAAGTGCCGCGCGCGCGCGAAGCGCTCGAAGCGCTGCCCGGGGTGGGCCGCAAGACCGCCAACGTGGTCCTCAATACGGCCTTTGGCGAGCCGACCATGGCAGTCGACACCCACATCTTCCGCGTCTCCAACCGCACCGGACTGGCGCCCGGCAAGACGGTCGAGATCGTCGAGCAAAAACTGCTGCGCTTCGTGCCCAGGGAATTTTTGCAGGATGCCCATCACTGGCTGATTTTGCACGGCCGCTATACCTGCGTCGCCCGCAAACCGCTGTGCTGGAATTGCCTGATCAACGATCTGTGCGACTACAAGCAAAAAACCCCGGCGCCGGCCGGCGCCTAAGACCATCGCTTACATCAACACCATGTTGTCGCGGTGGATCAGCTCGGGCCCGTCGAGAAAGCCCAGCACCGCTTCGATCTCCGAGGAAGGCTTGCGCATGATGCGCAGCGCCTCGCTGCTCGAATAATTCGACAGCCCGCGCGCCACCGTCACCCCATCCTCGCCCACGCAGGTGACCACGGCGCCGCGCCCGAACTGCCCGCTGACTCCCACCACGCCGATCGGCAACAACGATTTTCCCTCGCGCGTGAGCTTTTGCACGGCGCCGGCGTCGAGCGTGAGTTTGCCGGCCGTGTGCAGGTGATCGGTCATCCATTGCTTTCTCGCCGTCATGCGGCCGGTATCGGCCAGCAGTTCGGTGCCGATCGCTTCGCCCGCCGCCAGCCGCGTGAGGACATCGCTGTCGCGGCCCCAGGCGATGATGGTGTGGGCGCCCGAGCGGGCGGCGCGCTTGGCGGCGAGGATCTTGGTGAGCATGCCACCGCGCCCCAGGCTGCTGCCAGCGCCGCCCGCCATCGCTTCGAGCGCCGGGTCGCCCGCGCGGCCGGTGGCCACCAGCGTCGCCGCCGGGTCCTTGCGCGGATCGGCACTGAACAGGCCGTGCTGATCGGTCAGAATCACCAGCGCATCGGCCTCGATCAGATTGGCCACCAGCGCGCCCAGGGTGTCGTTGTCGCCGAACTTGATCTCGTCGGTGACGACGGTATCGTTCTCGTTAATGATCGGCACCACGCCAAAGCGCAGCAGGGTGGTCAGCGTCGAACGGGCGTTCAGGTAACGCTCGCGGTCGGCCAGGTCGGCGTGGGTCAGCAACACCTGCGCCGTGCCCAGGCCGTGGGCGCGAAAACTGCTTTCGTAAATTTGCGCCAGGCCCATCTGACCAACCGCGGCGCACGCCTGCAATTCGTGGATGTCGGTGGGGCGCTGCTCGAAGCCCAGGCGCAGCATGCCCTCGGCGATGGCGCCGGAGCTGACCAGCACCACTTCCTTGCCCAGCGCGCGCAGGGCGGCGATTTGCGCGGCCCAGCGGGCAATCGCGCCATGGTCGAGGCCGCGGCCATCGTTGGTCACCAGGGACGAGCCCACTTTGATGATGATGCGCGAAGCGCTGTGCAGTACGGAAGTCATCGGCGGCTTTGGATACGTGAAAGGGTTCTACGTCATTTTAACCGGCGCAGGACGCAACGCCAGCAGCGCCAGGCCGACTGCTGTTTCAAGCACGCTGAGCCACAGCAGCGGGCCATGCGGCAAGCCGATCACGGTGGCCACCAGCAGGCGTGCAGCCGGTTGGGCGAGTAGGAACAGGGCAGTGAGCGCGCCGAGAATGGACGGCTGGCCTGGTGTTGCTGCCAGCAGGGCCAGGGCTGCGGTAGCGAGCCTGGTGCCGACATAGATGGCGTAAAACTGGCTGTAGCCGTTGACGCCAACGAGGAACAGGCCCATGACAGCAGCGACCCGATCAGGGTCGAGCAGGGCCGCCAGCGCCGACAGCGAACTGGCCAGCGCCGTCAGCTGCAGCAGCTGACGGCGCCAGCGCGCCCGTGCCGGTGCTGACACTTACTCTTCGAAAATCTTGAAACGTGGATCGTCCGGATCGATCGACGCAATCCCGCGCGCCTCTTCCGTCATCTGGGTTTCTTCGGCGCGGTGTTCTTCGCCTTTCTTTTCTTCCAGGTGGCGGTAGATCGCTTGCACCAGGTCCTGGCAACCTTCGTGGCTGAGGGCCGAGATCTCGAACACCGGGCCTTTCCAGGCCATGCGCTTGACGAAATCCTTGACGCGCTTTTTGCGCTCGTCTTCGGGCACCACGTCGAGCTTGTTGAGGACGATCCAGCGCGGCTTGTTGAGCAGCGCTTCATCATACTTTTCCAGCTCTTTCACCAGGGCTTTGGCTTCCTTGACGGGATCGACGTTGGTCTCGAACGGCGCCATGTCGACGATGTGCAGCAGCAGACCGGTGCGCTGCAAGTGACGCAGGAACTGGATACCCAGGCCGGCACCTTCGGAAGCGCCCTCGATCAGGCCGGGAATATCGGCAATGACGAAACTTTTTTCGTGCGACACGCGCACCACGCCCAGGTTCGGGTGCAAGGTGGTGAACGGGTAGTCGGCGATCTTCGGCTTGGCGTTCGACACGGCCGTAATAAAGGTCGACTTGCCGGCATTCGGCATGCCCAGCAGGCCAACATCGGCCAGCACTTTGAGTTCGAGGCGCAGTTCGCGTCGTTCGCCTTCTTTGCCTTCGCCCTTTTGACGCGGTGCGCGGTTGGTCGAGGATTTGAAGTGAATATTGCCCCAACCGCCCTCGCCGCCCTTGGCGAGCGCTTCGCGCTGGCCGTGTTCGGTCAGGTCGGCGATGATTTCGCCGGAAATATTATCGACGATCAGCGTGCCAACCGGCATGCGCAGCTCGATGTCGTCGGCGCCCTTGCCGTAGCAATCGGCACCACGGCCTGGCTCGCCATCGCGCGCCTTGTGCATCTTGGAGTAACGGAAGTCGACCAGGGTGTTGATGTTGCGGTCGGCCACGGCCCAGATCGAGCCACCCTTGCCGCCATCGCCGCCGTCGGGTCCGCCGAACGGGCGAAACTTTTCGCGGCAAAATGAGGCGCAACCGTTGCCGCCGTCGCCGGCGATGACTTCAATGCGTGCTTCGTCGATAAACTTCATTGTCTTGTACCGCCATAAAACTAAAAAGGCTCTACCGCTTGAGATAGAGCCTTTCGATGAAAGGCTTGCGCCTTACAAGGATACGCCGCATTACGGCGTGGTGCTGTGCAGCTTAGGCTGCGACTGCTTCAACTGCCTGGTTCGCGACGACGGTGACGAATTGCTTCAAACCGAGGCCTTTTTTGACGAACTTGACTTTACCGTCGACCAGCGCGAACAAGGTGTGATCCTTGCCGGTGCCGACGTTTTCGCCGGCGCGCACCGGGGTGCCGCGCTGACGAATGATGATGCCGCCGGCGTTGATGCTCTCGCCGCCGTAGACTTTCACGCCGAGGCGTTTTGATTCTGAATCACGGCCGTTGCGCGTTGTGCCGCCGCCTTTTTTGTGTGCCATTTAGAGCTCCTTGATGACTGGATGTACCGGGCAACAGCGATTAGCCGTTGATCGAAACGATTTGGATTTCGGTGAAATTCTGGCGATGGCCCTGATGCTTCTGGTAGTGCTTACGACGACGCATCTTGAAAATCTTCACTTTATCGTGACGACCGTGTGCCACAACAGAAACTGTAACCGTTGCACCTTCGACCAATGGCGCACCAAACTTGATGGTGTCGCCCGCGCCTACTGCGAGTACTTGATCGATGGTGAGTTCGGAACCAATGTCTGCCGGTATCTGTTCTACTTTAAGTTTTTCGCCAGCGACAACTTTATACTGCTTGCCACCGGTTTTTATGACCGCGTACATGATTTGAAACCTCATCAAATGTTTGAAAGAATTTCCTACGACATCGTCATGCCGCATGTTGCGAGCGACGTTCGGAGCCGGGGGAACCGCAGATTATACATGATTCGATAAATCCGGTCAAAAGCGTTCACAAGGGCCGCTGTTCGTGGTATGTCGACAACGTCACGCCGCCCACCCACCCACCCGCATGTCCGCTGCCTCGGCGGTGGCGGGCTTGTCGTATAATCCCTGCAATCCATGTCCATTGCAGGTAAGCCTTGTCCGCCGCTCTCCAACATTCGCAACAGAACACCATCGCCCACTCCATCGCTGCCGACATGGAGGCGGTCAATGCAGTCATTCGACAACGTCTGCATTCTGAAGTGACGCTGGTCAACCAGATCGCCGAATACATCATCGGTGCCGGTGGCAAGCGCATCCGCCCCACCCTGGTGCTGCTGATCGCTAACGCGTATGCCTACCAGGGCACGGCGCACCACGAGCTCGCTGCCGTGGTGGAGTTCATCCACACCGCCACCCTGCTGCACGACGATGTCGTCGACGAATCCTCGATGCGGCGCGGACGCCAGACTGCCAACGCACTGTTCGGCAATGCCGCCTCGGTGCTGGTGGGCGACTTTTTGTACTCGCGCTCCTTCCAGATGATGGTTGGCCTGAACAATATGCGGGTCATGCAGATTTTGTCGGACGCCACCAACGTCATCGCCGAAGGTGAAGTGCTGCAACTGCTGAACATGCACGATCCCGACGTCAACGAAGCGGCTTACCTGAATGTAATCCGCTCGAAGACAGCCAAGCTGTTCGAGGCGGCCGCCCAGCTGGGCGCCCTGATCGCTGGCGCCAGCGATGCCGACGTCGATGCCGCCGGCGAATATGGCCGCTCGCTGGGCACCGCCTTCCAGCTCATCGATGACGTGCTCGACTACGCCGGCGACGCCGACACCATCGGCAAGAACGTCGGCGACGACCTGCGCGAAGGCAAGCCGACGTTACCCCTGATCTGGCTGATGGAACATGGCAGCCAAGCCCAGCGCCAGCTGGTGCGTAACTGCATCGAGCAAGGCGACGAGCAGCATTTCGACGCCGTCCTCGCCGCCGTCACCAACAGCGGCGCGCTCGACTACACCCGCAACGCCGCCCAGGTCGCAGCCGGCCGCGCCAGCGCCGCCATCGCCGGCCTGCCTGACAGTGGTTTCAAGCAAAGCCTGCTGCAGTTGTGCGAGTTCGCGGTCGACCGCGACCACTGATTGTTCCCCACGGCAGCGCCGCCGCCAGCCGTCGACGCTGACGGTTGACAAGCGACGCTGCGGTTTTCTACACTCATGACAGGCAGTTGAAAGACAAAAAACGCCGTCGGGGTGTGGCTCAGCCTGGTAGAGCGCTGCGTTCGGGACGCAGAGGCCGGAGGTTCGAATCCTCTCACCCCGACCATAAATTTCTTTATGAACCAGCGTGGGAAAATCAGTGGCAAATTTTTCGAAACACGCCATAAAAAAATAGATGCCTGCGTGGTCGGCAGTATTTGCAGACACCTCCGCCGGCTACCATATGATCGTCGCGCAGCGAAGCTACAGCGTGCTCCTCAACTGTTGGAGCAAGCGTCGGCGCATCTGTCGCATATCTGTCGCACATCTGTCGCACATCAGTCGCACATCGCTCACGCAACGAAGGCACTGTCAAAAACCGGCTTGACCTGTCCAGGACCTTCCCTCGCAACTCCATCACGATGAAGATCGTCTACCACCGTACCAGCAATGGCGTGGCGCGCAAGACCATCACCCGCTAACTATCTGTTGTATTTCGCCGATAACCAGGCGTTTTCCATAAAAATACTTTTCGGTATTTACGTGACTTGTTAATCTGTTGATCTTACATTTTTAAGAATAAATTTCGAAGAAATGTAAGAGCGAGCGCTCCATCCACGAGGGCGCCGACAATGATCCAAACAACCAGGGAACGTCATGAAAAAATTCTCCATCGGCTTTGCCGCCTTGCTGACGCTGTCGACCATGGGCGTCGCCCAGGCGGACGCCGGCATTACCGCCAGTGTTGGCACCACCGGCGCCGGCCTGCACGTGAGTGTGCCGGTCGCCACAGCGCTCAACGCCCGCGTCGGCATCAATGGCTTGAGCATCTCGCGCGACGGCAACACCTCCGACGTCGACTACGATTACAAGCTGAAGATGGCCACCGTCGACGCCCTGCTCGACTACTTTCCGATGGCGGGCGGCTTCCGCGTCAGCGGCGGTCTGGCCTACAACGGCAACAAGATCGACGTCAACGGCCGCCCCAAAAGCAGCGGCACTTACACGCTCAACGGCCACGTGTATCCAGCGACAGCCGTAGGCAGCCTGAACGGTACTGTGGACTTCCACAAAGTCGCGCCCTACCTGGGCATCGGCTGGGGCAACGCCGTCGCCGCCGACAAGGGCTGGGGCTTTTCGACCGATATCGGGGTGCTGTTCCAGGGCGCGCCGAACGCCAGCCTGAGCAATCGTGGCTGCACGGCAATCGCTGCGGTGTGCAGCCAGATCGCCACCGACGTTGCCGCCGAAAGCCGCTCGCTGCAAGACGACACCAGCAGCTTCAAGGCGTATCCCGTGCTGCGCCTGGGCGTGAGCTACAAATTTTAAGCAGGAGCCGGGCGGCAGCGACGCAGCAGCCACTAATCAGCCACTACGCAGCCAATACGCAGCCAATACGCAGCCAATACGCCGGCTGCCGCGCCGGCGACGCCGTTCGTTTCAAAGCAAAAATCGGACAGTCGCCCTGCTCTGACTGAACGGCATTACCGCCGCGCTGCTTCAAATGCCCGGCCGCATGGTTCCCAAAAAATCGATGCCGGTGCGGCGCACCAGTTCCTCGTAGGAAATCGGCCGCCCCGCGCGCGCGCTGTCGGTGTTGTCGATCCAGTGGGCCCAGGCGCGGTTAGCGCTGGGATCGACCACCAGCTTGTAGAGCGATGCAGGAATCCACACCTGGCCCGGCCCCAGCGTGCGCAGCGGCGCGCTGTAGACAGGGCCGGTGAACACATACACGTCGCCGGCAGCGCGCATCACGTACTTGCGGGTGGCTTTTTCCACGCTCCTGGCCCACGGGCCGCGATTATTGGCCGGCGCCTGCGGCACCATATTGCTCAGACTGAACGACTGCGCCATCGCACGCGCGGTCGGCATGTCGGCCGCCGGCGCCATGTGGCCGCGGTCGAAACGGGCATCCTCACCATCGAGGCGGGCCTTGAAATCGGCCAGATGGGCGCGGTCGGCGCCCGGCAGGCGCGCTTCTTCGTAGAATTTATTGGTACGTACTTCGTCGCTGGCGTCGGCCAGTTGCGCCTTGTTGAGCCGCTCGACGACGTACAGCGGGGTTTTGCTTTGCCCTGAATAGAGCACCGCAAAGGCATCGAAGCACAGCTGGCGCTGCCGACCGGGTGCGCTCGCCGGCAACTTGGGCAAATAAGCATTGAGGAAAAAACGGGGACAGTCGTCAAAGCCTGCTTTGGCTTGAATACCGGCCTTCACGCTGCCGCTGGCAGCAACGAAACAAAACAACACAGCGCTAATAGATCGAATCGGCAACATCAACAACATCAACAGTCCAACGAACAGGAGCATGGGGAGCATGCGAGCCGGCAAGCCGGGCGCCGCGTCACAAAATTTATGCGCGGCACAATTATAGGCGACATGCACCCACAATTTCTTCCTTAACTGCCGGCGTCGATGATCCAGTCGGCCAGCTTGCCATTGCGCTGACGCGGCAACGCCGCGCCAAAGGTGTAGCTGGCCGGGCGCGCGGCGGGCGCCACCTGCGCGCGCATCCACGCATCGAGCTGCGCATGCAGTAACAAGGGGTCGGCACCCTGACTCCCCTCGTTGACCACAATAAACGCTTTGAGGCGCTCACCCTCGTCGGCCCGCATCAGGCGCACGGCGGCATCCTGCACTGCGGGATGCTGGCGCAGCAAGGTCGCCAGCGCGGCGGGAAACACATTGATGCCACCCACCTGGACTGCATCGTCGAGCCGAGCGAGCGGCAGGAAGCGGCCATCGTCGTACCAGTGCAGCCGATCCTGCAAGCGGTACGGCTGCGTGGCGCCGCTGGCGAGCGTGCGCAGCACGATGGCGCCGTCGGCGTCCTCGCCCTCCCCTTGTGATGAACGCTGCCAGAACGGCAGCAGCTGATACGGCGCAGCGGCCGCGTCGCGCCAGCCGACTCCGGCGGTTTCCGAGCTGCCATAGATCTGCAGCAGCCGGGCGAGGCCGGCCGCCAGCAGGGCTGTCGCCAGGGCGTCCGCGCATGGCGCCGTCGAGCTGACGCCGACCACATCGGCGGCCAGCGGCGCGGCGCCAGCGCCCGCCAGCGCTGCCTGCCAGAACTGCGGATAGCCAATCACCAGGTCGCCCGCCCTGGCGTTTTGCCAGACAGCGGCCGGCAGCTGCGCGCGGACATCGCACACCACCAGCGACGACGCCGAGGGATCGGTCGCGGCGGCCTGTTGCGCCAGCAGCACGGTCAACAGGAAGCCATAGATATGGTGGGCCGGCACCGCGCTGACGATGCGGCGGCGGCCCGGCAGCAGGGTCGCCAGCACCGCCACTTCCTGCAGCAGGTTGGCCAGATCGTGCACGCACGGCTTGGGGGTGCCGATGCTGCCCGAGGTACGAAAGGTCAGCTGTCCGTTGCCGGCAACAACGTCGGCATCGGCATCGGCATCCAGCGCGGCCGCCGTCAGCGCCACCCAGCTATCGAGCCGGGTATCGGCCAGCAAGCCATCAAGCATGGCGGCGTGGCCCAGGTGCAAGGTTTCAGTCAGCGCCGCGCACAGCGCCATCAGCTCGAGCGAATCGGCGCCCAGGTCAGCCACCAGGTCGGTTGCAGCCGGCCGCGTCGCCAGCGCTGGGCCGTGCTGGGCGCCCGGGCGCAGCCGGCCCAACTCGCCATCGACGAGGTCCGCCACGAAGCGCCGCAAGCTGCCGGCTGCGTGCCACCACGGGCGCGGCAGCGGCGCGCCATCCACACCTGTCGTTTTTGCAATTTTTTGCACGTAACTCCCTTGTTCTTGATCAAATTTTTTTTCGCCCGTTCAAGCCAGCCACGCGCCCGCCGCCACAGCGCAGCGGACCTCTGCCACCATTATGGTCAGGCTTAACAAAAAATTACAAATATGTAACAAACCGTCGCGTGATTCCTACAATTGTTTCTGAGCGCCAACAATATGCTGTCGGTTCGGATAGACTACGCTTTTGATGCCGCTTACCATTTTTCAGGAGTACACACAATGACCCAATCAGCAGTGGTCCCCATCGCCTGCTCGTTCGCCCAGGCAGAGCTGGGTGAGCAGCTGGCGCGGTTCTCCTCGGAAGAACTCGACAACCTCGACTTTGGCGTGATCGGTTTCGATGCCAATGGCGTGGTCAGCCGCTACAACGCATTCGAAGCCAATGCGGCCGGCTTGACCGCCAGCCGGGTGCTCGGCCAGCCCCTGTTTACCGTGGTGGCACCGTGCATGAACAATTTTCTGGTGGCGCAGCGCTTTGACGATGCCAGCGACGCCGCTGACACGCTCGACGTCACCATCGATTATGTGCTGACCTTGCGCATGCGCCCGATCAAGGTGGCGCTGCGCCTGATCGCCGTTCACGGCGCCGCCGTGCGCTACGTGCTGGTCAAGCGCGCCACCTGATGAAATTTCAACTCGCCCAATTAACCGAGGAGCACGAGGCGCTGATCCAGTTTCTGTATCTGGCGCCCGTCGGCCTGGTCCAGGCCTCGCTCGACGGTACCATTTCGATGATGAATCCGGTGGCGGCTCAGCTGCTGATGCCACTGGCGGCCGACTCGAATCTCGACAACCTGTTTACCGCGCTGCAGGGCGTGGCGCCCGACCTGCGCCACCTGTGCAGCGACTTCAGCGCGCCGCAAGGCATGGTCTGTGACGGCATCCACCTCTACCTCGATCACGACAGCCGCAACAAGGTCAGCGCGCGCGTGCTGTCGCTGTCGGTGGTCAAACTGGGCGAAGCACGCCTGATGGCGGTACTTGGCGACGTCACCGACCAGGTGCGGCGCGAGCGCGAGCTGCGCCAGACCGATGCCTGGCTCAACGCCATCCTCACCAGCATCAGCGACTACGCCATGGTGCGCCTCGATACCGAAGGACGCATCGAATCGTGGAACGAGAGTATCGGCCGGGTCACCGGCTTTAACGCCGAACAGACGGTGGGCCAGTCCTACGCGCTGTTCTATCCGCCTGGTGCGACCACCGCCGACCATCTGGCCGACCGCCTCGGCGAAGCCGAACGCGATGGCTGGAGCCTCGACGACGGCGTGCGCGTGCGCGCCGATGGCAGCCATTTTCGCGTCAGCGCCATGATCTCGCCGCTGCGCGAGCACGACGATGGCGCCACCAGTGCCTATTCGCTGATCATGCGCGACATCGGCGACAAGCAGCCGGGCGCCGAGCGCCAGCGCAATGCCGCCTTGCGCGACTACCTGACAGGACTGAGCAACCGGCGGGCGTTTTTCGAAGCGGCCGAAATCGAGCTCGAACGGCGCCGCCGCGCGCCGCGGCCGACCTCGATGATCATGATCGACGCCGACAACTTCAAGGCGGTCAACGACTGTTACGGCCACGCCGGTGGCGACGCCGTGCTGCGCCACCTGGCCGCCGCCCTCAATCTGACCTTCCGCGACGTCGACATCGTCGCCCGCGTCGGTGGTGAAGAATTTGCCGTGCTGCTGCCGTCGACCGACCTGGCCGCCGCCAGCGCCGTTGCCGAACGCCTGCGGGCGACCGTCGAAGCAGCCGCCGTGCGCATCGATGGCGCCGCCATCGGCTACACCGTCAGCGCCGGTGTGGCGACGATGGATGCGCGGGTGACGACGCTGGAAGGCCTGATGAAACGGGCCGACCAGGCGCTGTACGCAGCCAAGGCACGCGGGCGCAACCGCGTCGACCAGTGGCGCGAAGACACCCCGGTCTACAAGGACCATCAACGGGCGCCGCAGGAGCTGCGGCAAGAAGCGAGCGATGGACTCTGACAGCGCCGCCAACGAGGCGCTGATCCAGTTTCTGTACCGCGCGCCGATCGGCCTGGTGCAGATCACCATGGACGGCACCATCGAGATGCTCAACCCGATGTCATCGAGCCTGCTGATGCCGCTGGCGCGCGACGGCAATATGCAAAACCTGTTCGACGTACTCGACCCGGTGGCGCCCGAACTGCGCCAGATGACCACCTTGTTCGTCAGCCCGGCCGGGGTGATCTGCGAATCGTTTCGCATCGTGCTCGGTGAAGACGGCGATAGCCACGCGCGCCGCCAGTGCCTTGCCATCAGTCTGCTCAAGCTCGATGCCGACAAGCTGATGGCGGTGCTGGCCGACGCCACTGCCGAAGCGCAGCGCGAGCAGGACACCATTGCCCACCGCCTCAACAGCGCCGCCCGCATCGACGCCCTCACGCAAATGCCGAACCGGCGTGCGGTGCAGGAACAGATCGGCTTGATGATGAACCGCCAGAGCGGCGCGCTGGCCGAATTCGCTGTCCTGTTCATCAATTTCGACCGCTTCAAGCACATCAACGATTCGCTCGGTAACGCCGCCGGCGACCAGGTCCTCATCGCCATGGCCGGCCGCATGCGCGCGGTGCTGCGCCAGCCGGGCGACGGCGTGCGCACACCGGCATCCGGCGGCCAGATGGCCGCGCGCATCGGCGGCGATGAATTCGTCATCGTGCTCGACGCCATGCGCGGCGCCGCCGACGTCGAAAGCGTCGCTGCGCGGCTGCTGGAAAATGTCCGCAAACCGTATCTCATCAACGGCCACGAAATCATCTGCAACGTCAGCATCGGCATCGTCATGGGCAGCGAAGCGGCCGGCGAAGCCGACAGCGTGCTGCGCGACGCCAGCATCGCCATGACCCTGGCCAAGGCCGGCGCCAGCGGCTTCATGCTGTTCGAACAGAGCATGCGCGAGCGCGCCGTGCGGCGCGGCGACATCGAAGGCGAATTGCGCCGCGCCCTGCAGGAACAGCACCTGTTCGTGGTCTACCAGCCGGTGGTGGGCCTGCTGCCGGACGGCCGCATCGATTGCGCCACCGGCGTCGAAGCGCTGGTGCGCTGGCGCCATCCCGTGCGCGGGGTGGTGCCGCCGCTCGAATTTATCGACATCGCCGAACAATGTGGCCTGATCGGCGCGCTCGGTGACTTCGTGCTCGAACAGGCTTGCAGCGATTTCGTCAGCTGGCAGGCACTGCTGGGCGGCGCGGCACCACGGCTGCTGGCCGTGAACCTGTCGCGCGCGCAGCTGGCGCAGGGCGGCTTTGTCGCCCGCGTAGCGCAGATTCTGGCAGCCACCGCGATGAATCCGCGCCAGCTGCAGCTGGAAGTGACGGAAAGCCTGGCGGCCCAGGACGGCCAGGTGCAAAGCCGTCTGCACGAACTGAAGGCGCTCGGCATCAAGCTGGCGCTGGACGACTTTGGCACCGGCTATTCGTCGCTGGCCAGCCTGCACCTGCTGCCGGTCGACACCGTCAAGATCGACCGCTCGTTTGTCAGCCAGAGCGACTCCAGCGCCCACCACCGGGTGCTGATCGAAGCGACCGTCAAGGTGGCGCGCAGCCTCGGTATGGACACCGTCGCCGAGGGCGTCGAAACGGCGGCCCAGGCCAGGGTGGTCAACGAACTGCAGTGCGACAAGGGCCAGGGCTATCTGTACAGCCGGCCGCTGGAATCGGCCGCGCTGCTCGAATGGATCGCCTGTTCGACGGCGCTGCCGCTGGTGGCGTAGAACTGGCCTGACAGCGATCCATGGCAAACGCCGCCGGCGCCCGCCTTCGGTCATAATGGTCCGATGATTCCACCCCTGCCGTCGATGCGCATATCGAGTTTGCTGGCCGCGCTGTTCAAGCGCGCTACCCCGAGTGAAGGCACGCCCGCCGCGCTGCACAGCGAATTTATCCTGGAGCGGCTCGACGTCGACCATGTGGCGCGCTACAAGGCCCTGCTCGGCTTTACCAGCGAGCGCATTCCCCTCACCTACTACTATTTGCTGACCCAGCGCGCCCACCTGGCGACCCTGCTGGGCGCGGCGTTTCCATTCAGGGTGGCCGGCATGGTCCATCTGGAAAACAGCTTGCAGGAAGAGCGCCCCGCCGACCCTCTGCGCGCGCTGCACCTGCGCACCACGGTGACAGTGGCCGCACCCAGCGCCAGCGGCGCCATCGTCTGCGCTCTGCAGACAGTGGCGACCCAGGACGGTGCCGCCGTATTTAGCTGCCGCAGTGTGTATCTGGCCAGGCCAGGCAAGCGCAAAGGGGCGCCGGCGGCGCAGCGCGAGGCCATCGAAGGCAAGCGGGTTGGTGGCTGGGCAGTCGGTGGCGCGCTCGGACGCGCATACGCCAGCGTGTCGGGCGACTGGAATCCGATTCACCTGTGGCGCTGGTCGGCGCGCCTGATGGGCCAGCGCCGGCCCATCATTCACGGCATGCACAGCGTCGCCGCCGCCTGCGCCCTGCTCGAGCAGACCAGCGCGCAGCGGGTCACGGCCATCTCGGCCCGCTTCAAGGCGCCGATCGGCCTGCGCACGCGCCCTACCCTGTACGTCAGCGGCGACCAGCATCACTACTGCATCGGCCTCGATGGCCGCCGCCTGGTCGATGGCAGCGTCACCCTGGTGTGACCCGTCAGGCAGGCCGTTATTGCGGGCGTTTGCGGCCGGTGAGCATGGCCTTGAGCAGGTTTTCGCGATGCTGCCAGCTGGCCAGCAGCACGCCAGCGATGTGCAAGCCGATGAGCAGCAGCAGCAGCCAGGCCAGCGCCGTATGCAGGCGCACCGGCCACGCATAGCCCCATAACAGATCGGTGGTGGTGGCCCAGCCCGACAGCGCCACCAGCGCCACCGTGGTCAATAGCGCCACCACCATGGCGCCGCCGGCCGGGTTGTGACCCAGATAGCGCGCTGCGCTGCCACTGGCAATCTGGCGCAGATAGCGCAGCGTGGCGCGCGGCGGCGCCACGAACTGGCCGAAGCGGGCGTAGGCATTGCCGCGTGCTCCCCACAACAGGCGCAGGCCAACCACGGCGGCGGCGCCATAGCCGAGCCATTCGTGCAGGGGGCCGATGCGGCTGCGGCTCAACCAGGCGCCGGCAATCGTCAGCACCAGCAGCCAGTGCAGCAAACGCACCGGCATATCCCACACCCGCTGCGACGGCCCCTTACTCTTCAACGCGGGCAAAAGTGACGGGGTCGAAAAACGCTTCGACGCGCTTGCCCTGCGGGTCCTTGGCGTACACCTCGTAGCAGGTTTTCGACACTTCCATGCGGCGGATGGTCCAGCCTTCGGCAGCCAGTTTTTTCGCCAGTTCTTCGTGCGACTTCCACTGCTCTTTCGGGTAGGCCTTGCATTTGACATCGCCGTGGGCGCTGGCGCCGGCGGCAGCGCCGGCCAGCAGTGCGCACAGCAGCAAACGGCTGGCGATGGTGCGGCGCGATGGGGAGGTCGATTTCATGGGCTTCCTTCAATGATAGGGGTCAGGTGGTGGCCCAGCGGCGCACCAGGTTGTGATACACATTGGTCAGTTTCAGCAGGCGGGCATCGCTTGCCTCGAGCACCGGCGTCAACTGCTGAATCGCAGAATCGAGGTCGAACAGGGTGGCGCGGGCGGTATCGTCGCCCACCAGCGACTCGACCCAGAAAAACGACGCCACGCGGGCGCCGGCCGTGACTGGTGCCACCCGGTGCAGACTCGAGGCCGGGTACAGCACCATGTCGCCGGCGGCCAGCTTGATGGCCTGGGCGCCGAACTGGCCTTCGATTTCCAGCTCGCCACCGCTGTACTCGTCCGGCTCGGACAAAAACAGGGTGGCGGCGAGATCGGTGCGCACGCTCATCGCGCTGTCGGCCACATGCATGATGGCGCTGTCGACATGGGTGCCGTAACCGCCACCGACGTCGTAGCGGTTAAAGCGCGGTGGATAAATTTTACGGGGCAAGGCGGCCGACACGAACAGCGCGTGCGCGCCCAGCGTGCGCACAATGTGGTTGCCCAGGCTATGCGCCAGTTCGGCACTGTCGTCCAGCTGGCGGTTGTGCTTGACGGTGCGCGCCAATGTGCCGCCGCTGCGGGCGCCGTCTTCCCAGTCGGCGCCATCGAGATGGGCGCGAAACTGGCGTACTTCGTCCTTGCTTAAAACTTGTTCGAGGGTGATCAGCATGGTTCCTTCCTAGGCGGGTTGACGCCACAGCGTGGCGCGATCGATCTGATCGAGCGTGGCGCAACCGGCCAGCGCCATGCACAATTCAAGTTCTTCGCGCAGGCATTGCAGCATGTGCGCCACGCCCAGCGCGCCGGCCACCGCCAGCGCATACAGTTGCAGGCGGCCCACCAGCACGGCGTCCGCCCCCAACGCCAGCGCCTTAAAGATATCGCTGCCACTGCGGATGCCACCGTCGAACAACAGCGGCAGGCTGCCGACCGCTGCGCGCACCTGCGGCAGCGCATCGAGGCTGGCGGGGGCACCATCGAGGCCGCGCCCGCCGTGGTTGGAGACGACGATGCCGGCCACCCCCATGGCAGCGAGCTGGCGGGCGTCGTCCGGGTGCAGCACCCCTTTGACCCACACCGGCAAACGCGTTTGCGTCAGCAGCCAGGCCAGGTCGTCCCAGGTGGGGGCGCCGCGCATGGCGCCCTGGAAGATGCGGCTGTCGCCGTCGGCCAGCGCGGACAGCGCGCTGGCGGCGGGCTCACTGGCGAGGTTGGCGGCAACGCACGATGGCGGCAAGCGAAAGCCGGCGCGCAGCGCAGCGTGACCGGGAGCCTGGATGACGGCGTCAAAGGTGGCGACGATGGCGCTGCAGCCGGCTGCCTCGGCGCGCCGCAACAGGCGCATGGTGGCCTCGCGCCGGGGCTGAAAATACAGCTGGAACCAGTGCGGTCCGCCGGCCGCCCGGGCGATCTGTTCGACGGTGAACGACGACAGTGTGCTGCTGATGATGGTGGCGTCGACGGCGGCGGCGGCGCGTGCGCTATCGATGTCGGCGCCCGGGTGGGCCAGCGCCTGGAACGCCACGGGCGCCAGCAGGATGGGGTGAGAAACCGGTACGCCCGCCAGTTTGAGGCGGGTGTGGCCATGGCTGACGTCGCGCAGGATGCGCGGCAGCACCGACCAGCGCGCAAACGCCGCGCGGTTGGCGGCGCTGCTGCTGCCACTGCCGCTGCCGCCGGCGATATAGGCGAGCGTGGGCGGCGCCATGAATTGCGGCGCCAGACGCTCGTAGTCGAGCGCGCAGACGAGGTCGATGGGAATACTGGTCAGGGCGCTTTGCAAGGGGGTGCTGGTCATCGCTGAATGAATTGAAAAGGCGCCCTGCTGGCAGGCTGCGCACTCAATGAAAAATGGGACCGTCACAATGCGGTGACAGTCCCCCGGCCGCTTACATTTCGTAGTTGAGCGTCACCCGTACCGACCGCGCATCACCCTTGTAGAGGAAAGAACCGGAGCGGTACACCGCCGTATAGTAATCCTTGTTGAAGGCGTTGAGCACATTGACGCGAACGTCGAGCTTCTTGTTGAAGCGGTAGGCGGCGAACAGGTCGGAGACGTTAAACGACGGCACCGGCTGCGCGCATGTGCCATTGGTGTAGCCGGCGCCCGTATCAGGCTGGCCGCCGCAGCGGCTGCTCTCGTAGCGGTGGATGGCGCCAACCGAGAAGGCGTCCGTCAACTGGTACTTGGCCTGCAGCGAATACGACTTGTCGGCGAAGTTCGACAGCGGGTTGCCAATGTTGGTGGCGGTGGCCGAGGCCAGCACTTTCGATTTCATGACAGCGGCGCCAGCCTGCAGCGACAGCTTGTCGGTGGCGTCGCCTGACAGGCCCAGTTCAAAACCACGCACGCGGTTTTTCCCCGTATTGAAGGTGCCGATGGTGTCGTAATTGGCGCCTTCCATGACGTCCTTCTTGGTGGTCTGGAACAGCGCGGCGGTGGCCAGCAGCTGCTGGTCGAGCAGATTCCACTTGGTGCCCAGTTCCAGGTTGGTCGAGGTTTCCGGCTTGGCGCCGGCAATCTGGTTCTGGTACAGCACGGCGCCGCCGTAGCCGCTGCTGGTGCCCGCATCGGCTTCGCCGCCGTTGATATCCTGCGCCGTCGATGCGCTGGCGTAGGTGATCAGGTCCTTGGCCAGTTTATAGGTCAGGCCAAAATGGCCGTTGACCAGGGTGTCCTTGTAACCGTAGGCGCCGCTGACGACGTTGGTGCTGTTATTGATGCGCACCAGGTCGAGGTCGAAGCGGTCGGCGCGGACGCCGCCAAAGGCCGACAGGCGCTCGCTCAGGTCGACCGTGTCCATGGCGGTGACGGCCACGGTTTTGACGCGCCAGTCCTGGTTCTTGCCCAGCCGGGTGGCACTGCGGCCGGCCAGATTGGCCAGGTCGGTCACCGCCGTGCCATTCGGTGTGATGAAGCAGTAGGCGTTGTTCGGACCAGTCGGCGCGGTGGTGGCGTTCGACGAGCGGCAATTGGCGGCAGCGCTGTTGGTGAGGGCGTAGTTACCGGAGACGACCTTGTGATCGGTGTACTCGACGCCGACAATGAATTCGTTTTTCAGGCCCGCCAGGGTGGTGTCGAAGCGCAGATTGCTCTGGTGGGCAAAGTAATCGACCTCCTGCCAGCCGCTGTGGCCAGCATCGATGGCGCCGGTGGTGTAGCCGACGCCGGTGACACCGTTGTAGCGCGTGCCGCTCGAAGCACCGGTGGTGACATAGCCATTGTTGGAGGTGCCGTAGCGGGTCAGGCTGGTCAGGCGCAGATTCGGCGCCAGCTTCCAGTTGATGCGGGCGGTGACGGTGTCGACGTCTGATTTCAAAAAGTCGCTGCTCTGGGCATACACCGGCACATCGGTGGCCGGCACCCGGTTGGGCAATGCGCCCGCCAGATAAGCGCCCAGGTCGGGCGCGGTGTCGTGCGTACGCAAGCCATAATAATCGAGGGTGACCGACAGGTCCTTGTTCACTTCATACAGGCCGGAGATCGCCACGCCCTTGCGTTCGCGCGCAGCCGGTTTGCGGTCGGGGACATGTTCGTCGCCGTACAGCGCATTCACACGCAACGCGAAGTTTTCGCCGAAGCCCTTGTTGAAATCCGTCGTAAAACGCTTCTGGCTGTCGGTGCCAAGACCGGCCGAGACGCGCGTGAAATCGTGATCGAGCGTGGCCTGCTTGGTGATGGCGTTGATGGCGCCGCCGGCGGTACCGCGACCGGCAAAGCTCGAATTGGGGCCCTTGGCAATTTCCAGCTGCTCGACGGCGAAACTTTCGCGGGTGCTCATGCCAGGGTCGCGCAGACCATCGACAAACACGTCGCTGCGCGCTTCCTGGCCGCGAATGATGTAGCGGTCGCCGAAGGCATTGCCGTTTTCGCCGGTGCCCAGGGTGATGCCCGCCTGCGCGGCGAGGATCTGCTTGAGGTCAGTGACGCCGGCGTCGTCGATGGCGGTCTTGGTCAGCACCGTGATGGTCGACGGCGTCTCGGCCAGCGGGCGCGTGTGGCGGGCGTCGCCCGAGGTGCGCGCTTTGTAGGGCGAGCCCACTTCGGCGTTGGGATTCGATTCAACCCGCTTGCCCAGCACGATCACCTCGCCCAGTTCGCGCACCTGGGTGCCATCAGGGCTGCTTGCCGTACTTTGCGCCAGCGCCGCCAGCGGCATCAACAGCATGGCAGCCGAGACACTCATGGCGAGGCTCGAACGCTGCAACGGGGTGGCGGTGGCGGTGGCGGTGAAATAAGAGGCGGACTGGCGCAGCGACAGTGGCTGGCAAACGGACGAGTGGTTCATGGTTCCCTTGTGGCGTCGTGAATTGGTGGGCGATGCCGCCGGTGCTGCCGGCATCAACTTGAACACGATCATAAAGGAGTCTGGACTTTCTGTAAATAGGAATCACTCTCATTTCGATTTGTGTTCACAAATAACATTTTGCCTTTATTTGCTTACAACACGCCCTAGATATACGAATTGCTTATGGATGGCATCAGGAAATAAAAGTTCCTGTATTGACTTGGGCTACTTATACTGCACTGCAACAACGCCACACTTCAAGGACCGACACCATGACTACCGCCTCTTTTTCGCATGACAGCGCTGCCCTGCGCAATTACTTTTCTGACCTGGCCCGCGCCGCCCGCGCCTTCGCCGATGCCCTGTTTGCCGCCCAGGCGCGCCAGTTCGTCGTTCAGGAAGTGCGCGTCGTTGCGCCAGTGACGCCAGCCGTGCGCCAGCGCAGCCTGCGCCAGATGTTTGCCCTGGCCCGCGACGTCGAGCATTTTTCGCCGAACCTGGCAGCCGAACTGCGCACCATCGCGGCGCGGGATTAAGCCATGGACATGAATTTGCTCGAGTTCGTCCCGGTCGCCCTCGCTGCCGTCGTCGTCGCCATCCGCCTGACCATGTTCACCCCGCGTGCACGCCGCAATGGCAGCAAATCCGGTGCCTGAGCCGCTGTGGCGCCGCGCTGTACGCTGTATCGAACCGGACACTGTCCGGTTTTTTTTCGTCCAGATGGAGCGCTGCGGCGTCATCGCGACAGCATGTTTGCCAAGAATACCCACATGACAGCGTGAACCATCGGCCCGCCAAAGCGGCCCTTACTGTCTTCATCGACGCCTGGCTGGGCCACGCAACAGGCGCACCGCCACCGTTACGCCATGTCGATGATGCGTGTATCTGCAATCGACACGGCAAAGCCGGCGCCGAACACGGTTGCCGGCGTTTGAAATCCTGACTTGACCTGCCCCGCCACCAGCAAGCTTAAAGCAGCGACGGCAGCGAGCGGCGTATAGCTATAACCGTTCACGGTATCGATGCGCGCGCGCACCACCGTGCCATCGCTCGCAGTAACTTCCGCCACGACGCTGGCGCGGTTGGCAACGCGCTCTTTGAGTGACGGACCTGCAGCCATCGCCGCTACCTCTTGCGGCAAGATGTTGTCTTTGATGTTGACAAACAGGGCGATATTGGGAATGCCGGTCGAGTGCCAGGCAGTAATCAGATCGCCGAACGACAGCGGCACACAGTCGACCGGACCGGCACCAAAGTCGAAGCGTTGTGGCGTTGCGTCAGGCTTGGCCACAATGGCGCCATCGGCCCTGACCAGCAGACCAACGCCAACAATTTCGCCCACGCTGCTGGCCGCGCCGCGCGACATCGAATTGGCAACCTGCAATGCCATGTTGCGATGCAGGGGTTGTTCAACTTTGGCGGCAAGATACCGTGCCAGGCAATCGCTCGGCACCCCATCCCAGCCGACACCGGGCAGTAACATGACGCCGGCGGCCGGTGCGCGCGCGGACCGTGCTTGCGCCAGTGCATAAACGTTATATTCGGCGGTGATATCAAGGTAATGGACGCCGCAGGCGATGCAGGCGTCCATCAAGGGCTGCGCCGCACTGGCGAACGGGCCGGCGCAATGGAGAACGGCAGTCATGCCAGCCAGGCCGGTGCGGATGGCGGCCGGATCGTCGAGTGCGAAGACGCGAAACGGCACGCCGAGCGTCTCTGCCAGTTCAGCAACTTGCGCAGCGTTGCGGCCGGCAATCTCGAACGCCAGCTGGCTGTCGCGCGCCTGCATGGCGACCAGTGTGCCGGTGTAGCCGGTGGCGCCATAGATGAGGATGGTGGAAGTCATGGAATATCTTTCTGAATGAGGGATGGCCGCGTCGGCAGCAAACGGGCCTGTTGCATTCAATGAGATAGCCGCCGCCCACTTCGATGGTCTGGGCATTGACCCAGGCGGTGTCGGTGGAGAGCAGGGTGGCGATGACACGGCCGACAACGTCGGGCTCACCAACGCGGCCCAGCGCAGTTTGCCCGGCGAGCATGGTTTCGAATGCCGCATTTAAACCGCCACCAAGCTCAGTGCGAATGGCGCCGGGCGAGACGGCGTTGACGCGGCTGCCGCCGGTGATGACGATGACTTGCATGTAAAACTCCAGTGATTGAAAGTGAGGCCTTCACTGTAGCGACGCCGCGGTGATCGGACACATCCAATCCTGCCTGAAACCTGCCTGATCCTGCTTTGCCCTTGTGCGCTGGCCGGCGTTAAGGTCCAATCCATCATGGACAAAAAACACAACGAGCAGATGGACCGGCTGCGCGCTCTGGCAGCGCTGCCCGGGAATGGGCGGCTGGAGACGGGCATCGCGCGCGTGACGATGGTGCGCGGCGCCATCGCCGAGCACGAACTGGCCACCGTGTACGAGCCGATGATCAACCTGATCCTGCAAGGCAGCAAAACGATGACAGTGGGCGAGCAGACCTTCGACTATGATCCGGCGACCTATTTCGTCATGTCGGTCGAGCTGCCGGCGGTCGGCGTGATCCGCGCCGATGCGGCAGGTCGCCCCTACCTGGCGGTGGCTCTAACGCTGGTGCCGTCTATCCTGGCCGAACTGATCGCCGACCTGCCGCCGGGCTGCGCCGACAGCGGCGGCAATGCCTTTTCGGTGGCAGCGGTGACGCCGGAGCTGCTCGACGCGTGGACACGCATGCTCGACCTGATGACCCGCCCAGGCGATATCGCTGCGCTGGCGCCCGCGTACGAGCGCGAGATACTGTACCGCGTGTTGCAAGGGCCGCATGGCGCCATGTTGCGAGCCATCGCCGCGCCCGACAGCACCATGGCGCGGCTGGCGAGCGCGATCACCTGGATCCGCCGCGACTTCCACCTGCCCTTGCGGGTCGAGGCGCTGGCGGCCAGGGCGGCGATGAGCGTGTCGGCCTTTCACCGCCACTTCAAGGCAGCGACCTCGTTGAGTCCCGTGCAATACCAGAAGCGTATCCGGCTGATGCACGCACGTACACTGATGGTGGCCAAGGGCAGCAGCGTGGCGGCGGCCGCCTACGATGTCGGCTACGAAAGCGCCACCCAGTTTAGCCGCGAATATGCGCGCCTGTTCGGCATGGCGCCGCTGCGCGACGCCGCGCGCATGCTGGCGCACACCCGCAATCGATGATCAACTACGGAGTTCCAATTGAATCTTGAGCCAACCACGACGACCATGCGCAAGAACGCTGATGCGTTTATCGCCGCCACCAACTGCGGTGACGTTGACGCCGTATTAAAATTGTTTACACCCAATGCCGTGATCGACGATCCATCGACCGGCCATTGTTTCGATGGCCAGCGCGGCATCCGCTCCTACGTCGAGCAGTATTTTATTGGCTATCACACCCTCACGCGCTTGCTCTCGCTGGAGATGCTCGCCACCGGCGTGGCGCGGGTGCGCGTCGATTTTACCGGTGATTTTGGCCACGAAATCGGATTGCTCGACATCGCCGTCGATGCCGCCGGCACCATCGTGCGCATCGATGCCAGTCTCGAATAAGGCCGTGGCCGGGGGTGCTGACGGCTGCCGTGGCAGCTGTGACTACTGCGCCGCCAGCAAATCGAGCAAGGTCAGCGCCACCACCTTGGTGGCGCTGCGCAAATCGGCCAGCGCCAGCCGTTCGTCGGCCTTCTTGGCATTCGACTCGGGCACCGTGCGCGGACCGGCGCCATACAGCACCGCCGGAATGCCACGCTCGCCATACAGGCGCGCATCGGCATACAGCGGCGTGCCCTGCGCACTGATCGCCTCGCCCAGCACCAGCCGGGCATTTTTTTGCAGGGACGCCACCAGCGGCGCCGCGCCCGCCAGGGGCCGCAACGCGTGCGACAGCAGCAGGCGGCGGATGTCGACGCGGATGCCGTCGACACCGGCGACAGCGCCCTCGATGAGCGCGCGCACCTGCGCTTCGACCAGCACCGGGTCTTCTTCGGGGATCATGCGGCGGTCCAGTTTCATCACCACTTTGCCGGGCACCACATTGGTATTGGTGCCGCCATCGATGCGCCCGACCAGCATGGTGGGACAATCGATGCCGGCGATGCCGGACTTGATCTGCCGCAGGCGCGGCAAGTCGCCATAGAGCGCATTGAGAATGCGGGTGGCTGCTTGTAAGGCGTCGACGCCCGTCTCCGGCATGGCGCCGTGCCCCGACTTGCCGTGCACCGTCACTTCCAGCTGCAGGCAGGCGTTGTGGGCGGTGACGATGTGGTAGCTGAAACCGGCGGCGATCACCAGGTCGGGCTGCGTGAGGTTTTGTTCCAGCAGCCAGCCCGGCCCCAGCAAACCACCGAATTCTTCATCATAAGTAAAGTGCAGTTCGACCGCGCCATGCAAAGCGATACCGGCCGCTTCGAGCGCGCGCACCGCAAAAATATAGGTGGCAAAGTCGCCTTTTGACACCGCCGTCGCGCGGCCGTAGATAAAGCCATCGACCACCTCGCCGCCATACGGCGCATGGGTCCAGCCTTCGCCGGGCGGCACCACATCGCCATGGGCATTGAGGGCGATGGTGGGGCCGCCACCGTTTCCATACGGGCGCCGTACGATCAGGTTGGTGATGCTTTGCATGCCGTAGGCTTCGACGGCCGCGCGCGGCACCGGGTGCTGCTCGGCGTGCCAGCCGAACCGTTCGACCATCTGCGCCACCGCCTCGGCGTGCGGCGCGTTGTTGCCGGGCGGGGTGTCGGTGGGGATCTGCACCACGCCCTGTAAAAACGCCACCTGTTCATCGAAATGGGCGTCGATCCAGTCGCTGATGGCCGCCTGTGCCGGGGTTTGTTGAATATTTTGCATGGCTGCTTTCTTAGAGGGCGCCGGCTTCATACCACGCCGCCACCTGGGCCCGTTCGGCATCGGTCATACCGGTCAGGTTCGCCAGCGGCATCGCTTTGGTTTGTACTGCCTGCTGGTAGATGCGCGCGGCGTTCTGGTGAATGAGCGCCGGCGTGTGCAGTTCGACCCCGGCCGGCGCCGCCGCAAAGCCGGCCTGGGTGGGCTTGTCGGCGTGGCAGGCGGTGCAGCGGGCGGTGATAATGGCCTGGACCCGGACAAAGCGCGCCACCGGGTCGCTGGCGGCGACGGCGGCCGACGGCGGCGGCGCAATCGCCACCGCCAGCGCCAGCAGAATCGCCACGCCGGCGAGCGGATAGCGCCACTCGATGCGGCCGCGGTGGCGCAAATTGAAGAAGTGGCGGATCAACACGCCGGCCGCCATGATCGCCGCCAGCACGGCCCAGGCGTGGCGGTGGTGATAGATCATCGCGTAGTGGTTGCTGATCATGATGAACAGCACCGGCAACGTGAAGTAATTGTTATGCACGCTGCGCTGCTTGGCGCGCAGACCGTGGATGGGGTCGGGCTTGCCACCGGCGGCCATCGCCGCCACCATCTTGCGCTGACCGGGAATGATCAGCATGAGCACATTGGCCACCATGATGGTGCCGATCATGGCGCCGACGTGGATGGTGGCGGCGCGCCCGCTCAGATAGTGACCAAGCAGGGCGGCGCTGGCCACCAGGAAGGCGTACATCACCACACCGAAGGCCACATCATGCTGGCCCAGCTTCGAGCGGCACAGCAGGTCGTAGACGGTCCAGCCCAGCACCAGGCTGACGATACCAATGGCAACTGCCTGCAGGCTGGAGAGATCGGCCACCGATTTATCGACCATCATCGCCTGGGCGTTGAAGTAATACACGATGGTCAACAGGGCAAAGCCGGACAGCCAGGTCGAATAGGCTTCCCATTTGAACCAGTGCAGTTGCTTGGGCAGTTCAGCCGGCGCCACCAGGTATTTTTGCGGGTTATAAAAGCCGCCGCCGTGCACCGCCCACAGTTCGCCCGACACCCCCCTGGCGGCGAGCGCCGAGCCCGGCGCGGGCGGCCGGATGTTGTTGTCCAGCCAGACAAAATAAAACGAGGCGCCGATCCAGGCGATGCCGGTGATGACGTGCAGCCAGCGCACCACCAGGTTGAGCCAGTCGAGCAGATATGGGGTCAGATAGCCGAAAACATCCATGGGGTTCCTGAATTTTTTTTATAAATGGAAAGGCGTGCGCAGAGGTCGGCCAGTGTAGGCAAGATAGCCTGAAATGCCTGAGCCGACATGAAAAATCGCGTATATTTGACATACACAATTCTATATAGTCCTCCATGTCCGCCCTGCCCCAGCACCTCGATATCCACCTGATCCGCATCCTCTACCTGCTGCTGGTGGAAAAAAACGTCTCGCGCGTGGCCTTGAAACTAAATCAACCGCAGCCCTCGATTTCGGCCTCGCTGCGCAAGCTGCGCGAACTGACGGGCGATGCGCTGCTGGTGCGCGGTGCGCGCGGCATGGTGCCGACCCAGCACGGCGAGAGCCTGCTGCGCCCGGCCAAACGCATCCTCGACGAGGCCGAGAGCCTGTTCATCAAGAAGTCGCCATTCGTGCCGGAAGAAGCGGCGCCCACCTTTCACATCGCCGCCCCCGATTATCTCGACAGCCAGTTTCTGCCCAACGTGGTGGCGGCGCTGCGGCGCGGCGCCCCCAACAGCCGGGTGATCATCCACAGCCTGGGACCAGGGGTCGACTACCTGCGCATGCTCTCCGACGGCGACATGGACCTGGTGATCGCCAACTGGGACGAACCGCCGCCGCACCTGCACATCTCCAAGCTGTTCGAAGACCCCATCGTCTGCACCATGCGCGCCGATGCGCCGTATGCGCGGCGCACCGCGGCCGACGCCATGACAGTGGACGACTACCTGGCGCTGCCGCACGTGGCGCCGTCGCCGATGGTGCCCGGCTACGTCGGCGTGATCGATGCCTTCCTCGAGCGCCAGGGCCTGCGCCGCAAGGTGGCAGTGGAGTCGCCCTATTTCGGCCTGATTCCCTACATGCTCACGCAAACCGACCTGGTCTTGACGACCGGCCGCCAGTTCCTGCGCTACTACGAAAAGACGCTGGCCCTGAAAACCTTCAGCGTGCCGGTCAAGTTCCCGCCGATGCGCTTTTACCAGCTGTGGCACCAGCGCGTGCACCAGTCGCCCGAGCACAAGTGGCTGCGCGACCAGGTCAGTGCCGCGGCCAGGGCGCTGCCCAAATAAACACCATGGGCGCGCGCATATGTCAGCGCCGCTGCCACGGTTTATCATCGACGCTCAACAATGGAAGCTGCCATGACCACACTGACTGACCTGAACGCCGCCGACAGCGCCACCTTCGTGCGGGCCCTGCACGGCATCTATGAGCATTCGCCGTGGATCCCCGCACGCGCCGCCGGCCAGCGGCCGTTCGCCACGCTGGCCGCCCTCAAGCTGGCGCTGCAGGCAGCTGTCGACGGCGCCAGCGAGGCCGAACAGCTGGGCCTGATCCGCGCCCACCCCGAGCTGGCCGGCAAGGCCGCGATCGCCGGCCAGCTGACGGCCGCATCGACCGGCGAACAGGCCAGCTCCGGCCTGCACCAGTGCAGCGAGGGTGAATACGCCACCCTGCAGCAGCTCAATGCCGACTACAACGCCCGCTTTGGCTTTCCGTTTATTTTGGCAGTCAAGGGTGTGCACGGCACCGGCATGACGCGCACCGACATCATCGCCACCTTCCGCCGCCGCCTCAAGCACCAGCGGGTCGATGAACTGGCCGAATGCCTGCGCCAGATCCACCGCATCGCCGAACTGCGCCTCAATGCGCTGCTGGGCGTGCGCCTGGAACTGGGCACGCGCATCATGGACTGGGCCGACCAGCTGGGCCGCCTGAGCGACGCCGCCGAGGGCCTCACCTGCGCCTACCTGACGCCGGCGCACCAGCACAGCGCGCGCCAGCTGCAGGCGTGGATGGACGAGTGCGGCCTGGTCACCCACATCGACGCCGTCGGCAACGTGGTGGGGCGCTATGCGTCGGACCGGCCTGATGCGAAAACGCTGATCACCGGTTCGCACTACGACACCGTGCGCGATGGCGGCAAGTACGACGGCCGCCTTGGCATTTTGCTGCCGATGGCAATCGCCGGCCAGCTGCACGCCAATGGCACGCGCCTGCCCTACCACCTGGAGATCATCGCCTTCGCCGAAGAAGAAGGGGTGCGCTTCAAAAGCACGTTTTTGGGCAGCAATGCGGTCGCTGGCCGCTTCGATCCGGGCCTGCTCGAGCGGCGCGACGATGCTGGCGTCTCCATGCGCGATGCCTTGACAGCGGCCGGTCACGATGTCGGCGCCATCACCGGCATTGCGCGGCGGCGCCAGGACATCCTCGGCTACGTCGAAGTGCATATCGAGCAGGGGCCGGTGCTGTTGGAGACGGGCCTGGCGCTGGGGGTGGTCAGCGCGATTGCCGGCAGTTCGCGCTACCTGGTCGAGCTGACCGGCCTGGCCAGCCACGCCGGCACCACGCCGATGACGATGCGACGCGACGCTGCCGCTGCTGCCGCCGAAATCATCCTGATGGTCGAGCAGCGCTGCCTGCTCGGATCAGCGCTGGTGGGCACGGTCGGCCAGCTCGAGGTGCCGGGCGGCTCCGTCAATGTGATCCCCGGCCACTGCAAACTGTCGCTCGACATCCGCGCCGCCAGCGACAGCGTGCGCGAGGCAGCGGTGGCCGACATCTTTGCGGCGCTCGCGCAAATCTGCCAGCAGCGCCAGGTCGAGGCCAGCATCGTCGAAATCGTTTCAGCGAAGGCGGCGCCGTGCGCGCCAGCGCTGATGCGCCAGCTGGGAGAAGCAGTCGAACGGGCCGGCCTGCCGCGCTTTGATTTGCCATCGGGCGCCGGGCACGACGCCATGGCGATGGCGGCGCTGACCGACGTCGCCATGCTGTTTGTCCGCTGCGGCAATGGCGGCATCAGTCACAACCGGCTCGAGACGATGACGGCCGATGACGCCGATATCGCCGCGCGCGTGCTGCGCGATTTTCTGCTGGCGTATGACGGAGCGGGGACTGGGACCGCAGGTGCCGGTCCCAAGGGGGCTCTGTAGCATCGCAAATGGGGACCGGCGAGCGCCAGCCCCCCCCTGCGCTACACCTGCCCGGCCCGCTCCAGCATCGCCAGCAACAGCACATTGCAGCCCGCCTCCAGGTGATCGGCGCGCGCATCCTCGATCTCGTTATGGCTGATGCCATCCTTGCACGGCACAAAAATCATGCCGGCCGGCGCCAGCCGCGCCGCATAGATGGCGTCATGGCCGGCGCCTGACACCACATCCATGGTCGAGTATCCCAGCGCCTCGGTGGCCCGCCGCACCGCCCCCACGCAGTCCGCATGAAACGGGCACGGCGGATAATACGAGACCCGCTCGATGCTGATCGCCAGTCCGCTGTCGCGCCGCACCTGCTCGATAAACGCCAGCATCGCTTCGTGCATGGTGTTGAGCAGTTCATCGTTCACATTGCGCAGGTCAATGCTGAATGTGACTTCGCCGGGAATCACGTTGCGGCTGTTGGGGAACACCTGCACCATGCCGACCGTGCCGCGCCCGTACGGCGGGTAGCGGTTGGCCAGCGCCACCACTTCCTGCATGATGACGGTGGCCACCTGCAGGGCGTCGCGGCGCAGGCCCATGGGCGTCGGTCCCGCGTGCGCTTCCATGCCGGTGACGACGCAGTCGTACCACGACAGCCCCATCACCGCCGGCACCACGCCGATCACCTTGTCGGCGTCTTCCAGCACCGGTCCCTGTTCGATGTGCGTTTCAAAATAGGCGCCGATCGGATGCTGGCCCGGCACCTGCTCGCCGAGGTAACCGATGCGCGCCAGTTCATCCTTGACCGTCAAGCCCTCGGTGTCCCTGGCGGCATAGGCCGTGTCGAGACTGAAGGCGCCGCAAAACACGCCCGAGCCCATCATCACCGGCACAAAGCGCGAACCTTCTTCGTTGGTCCAGAACGCCACCTCGATGGGTGCCTCGGTCTCGATGCCGCGCTCGTTGAGGGTGCGCACCACTTCGAGGCCGGCGAGCACGCCGTAATTGCCGTCGAACTTGCCGCCGGTCGGCTGGGTGTCGATATGGCTGCCCGTCATCACCGGTGGCAGCGCCCCATTGCGCCCCTCGCGGCGCATGAACACATTGCCGATCTGGTCGATGGTGATGCGCATGCCGGCGGCGCGGCCCCAGCCCACCACCAGGTCGCGGCCCTGGCGATCGAGGTCGGTCAGCGCCAGCCGCTTGACGCCGCCCTTGGCGGTGGCGCCGATCTGCGCCAGTTCCATCAGCGAGGCCCACAGGCGGCTGCCATTGATGCGTGCCTGCGTCGTCATAGTCGTCGTCATCGTCATACTCCTTGTGTCAGTCAGCAACCGTGCGCAGCGCTTTGGGCGCGGCGGAAAATGGCGGGCGCTCGACGTGGCGGCCGGCCCCTTCGACAGCGCGCAGGTCGCCCCGTTCGAACACCACCTTGCCGGCGGCGATGGTGTGCGTATTGATGCCCTTGACGGTGCGCCCTTCGAACACATTAAAACCACCCTTGGCGAACTGGGTGTGGGCGGAGATGGTGCGGCTGCCGTTGGGATCCCACACCACCAGGTCGGCGTCAGCGCCGGCGGCAACGACGCCCTTGCGCGGATACATATTAAAAATCTGCGCGGCGTTGGTCGAGGTGACGCGGACAAATTCCGACGGCGTCAACAGGCCGCTGCCGACGCCGGCATCCCACACCACCGACATGCGCTCTTCGACGCCGCCGCAGCCATTCGGAATGCGGGTAAAGTCATCCTTGCCCACCGCCTTTTGCGCGGCGCAAAAGGTGCAATGATCGGTAGCGGTGGTGTGCAGGTTGCCACCGCGCAGACCGCGCCACAGGGCCGCCTGGTGGTGCTTGCCGCGAAACGGTGGGCTCATCACGTGGCCGCGGGCGAAATCGGGATCGTCGCTCTGGTAGACGCTGTCGTCGATCACCAGGTGGCCGGCCAGCGCTTCGCCATACACGCGCTGGCCCTTGGCGCGCGCGCGGGCGATGGCGTCGAGCGACTCTTCGCACGAGACGTGGACGATGTAGGCGGGCGTGCCGATCACGTTGGCGATCGCAATGGCGCGGTTGGCCGCTTCCGCTTCCACTTCGGGTGGGCGCGACAGCGGATGGGCCGCTGGCCCGGTGATGCCCTTCTTGAGCAAATCCTGCTGCAGCTGGTACACCAGTTCACCGTTCTCCGCATGCACGGTGGGAATCGCCCCCAGTTCGAGCGAGCGGGTAAAGCTTTTGATCAGCGTTTCATCGTCGGCCATGATGGCGTTTTTGTAGGCCATGAAGTGCTTGAAGCTGTTGACGCCATGGTCGCGCACCAGCGTGCCCATGTCGGCGTGGACGGTGTCGCTCCACCAGGTGACGGCAACGTGAAAGGTGTAATCGCCAGCCGAACGGGCGGCCCAGCCGCGCCAGGTGTGATACGCCTCGAGCAGCGACTGCTGCGGATTGGGGATGACGAAATCCATGATGGTGGTGGTGCCACCGGCCAGACCGGCGGCGGTGCCGGTAAAAAAATCGTCGGCGGTGACGGTGCCCATGAACGGCAGCTGCATGTGGGTGTGGGTATCGATCCCGCCCGGCATGATGAACTGGCCGGTGGCGTCGATGATGGTGGCGTGCGGCGGCGCCTCGAGGTGCTCGCCGACGGCGACAATCAGGTCGCCGTAGCACACCACATCGGCTTTGAAGGCACGGTCGCCGTTGACGACGGTACCGCCGCGAATGAAGATACTCATGATGGGTCTCCTGTAAGGGGCGCCCGGGCCGGCGCCAGCACGGGGCTGCGGCCCCGCATCAGCACACCGTACACGAGGGCGGAAATGGCGATACCGACGAACCACGCGTAGGTATAGAGTAGCTTGAAAACGGCGCCGACGCCGGGAAACGCAGCCGGGAACGCGGCATTGAGAAAGCCGGGAATATTCGGCAGCACGCCGGCGAGAAAGGCAACAATCGCCACCCTGTTCCAGCCATTGCCATACGAGTAGGCGCCGCCGTCGCGATAGAGCTGCTGCACATCGAGTTCGGTTTTGCGCACCAGGTAATAGTCGACGATCAGGATACCGGCGATGGGACCGAGCAGCGCCGAGTAGCCAATCAGCCAGGTAAATATATAGCCCTCGGTGGTTTCCAGTATTTTCCACGGCATCATCACCAGGGCGATGGCGGCGGTCAGGTAGCCGCCGCTGCGATACGAAATATGGCTGGGCGCCAGCGCCGAAAAATCGTAGGCCGGCCCCACCAGGTTGGCCGCCAGGTTGACGCTGACGGTATCGACCAGCAGCACGATCAGGGCGATCAGCACGGCCGCTCCCGTCATGCGGCTGGCCAGGTCGACCGGGTCCCAGATCGCCTTGCCATACAGGACCACGGTGGCCGAGGTGACGATCACCGCCAGCGCCGCCAGTAAGCCCATCGGCAGCGGCAAGCCGACGCTCTGGCCGATCAGCTGGTCGCGCTGGGTCCTGGCGAAGCGGGTGAAGTCGGGGATGTTGAGCGCCAGCGTGGCCCAAAAACCCACCATGGCGGTGAGCGATGGCCAGAACACGGTCCAGAACTGGCCCGCTTTTTTGCCACCGTCGACGAATTGCGAGGGTGCCTCCAGCAGCGGACCGAAGCCGCCCGCCTGGTTGTGAGCCCAGCCCAGCAGCACGAAGCAAATAACGATTTTCAGCGGTGCCGTCCAGGTTTCCAGCTTGCGGATGGCATCCATGCCATGGACGATGTAATAGAACTGGATGGCCCAGAAAGCCAGAAAGCAGGCCAGCTGGGCGCCGTTGATGCCAAGGCCGCCCAGCTTGTCGCCGCCGATCGGATGGCCGGCCAGCACGCCGAGCAGCGTATAGATCATGGCGCCGCCGAACCAGGTCTGGATGCCGTACCAGCCGCAGGCGACAATCGCCCGCATCAGTGCCGGCAATTTTGCGCCGGCGGTGCCGAACGAGGCGCGCGCCAGCACGGCGTAGGGAATGCCGTACTTGGTGCCGGCGTGGCCGATCAACAGCATCGGCAGCAGCACGATGGCGTTGGCAAGGAACACCGTGAAAATCGCCTGGTAGCCGGACATGCCACCTTCGATCAGGCTCGCCGAGAGCGTATAGGCGGGGATGCACATGACCATGCCCACCCACAGGGCGGCGAAGTGGTACCAGCGCCAGGTGCGCTGGGCCGCCGTGGTGGGGGCGAGGTCGGCGTTCCAGAGGTGGGGGCTGGCGGATTGTTGTGCGCTCACTGGGGGGCTCCTCGGGTGGTGGAAAATTGGGACAGGCACTGCCGGTGCCAGTTCCCCTGCTGCCTGCGATAAGCTAGACGACGCGGTGAGGGTTTCTCTCGTCCTCGGTCCAGTTCATGGACGGCTTGCCGGTCTGCTGCGGCACCATGGTGATGCAGGCTTCGACGGGACAGGTGATTTCGCACAGGTTGCAGCCGACGCACTCCTGCTCGATCACTGCATAGCGGCGCGCGCCGCTGACAGCATCGATCAGTTGCGCAATCGACTGGTGCGAGGTGTCTTCGCAGGCAATGTAGCACTTGCCGCACCCGATGCAGCTGGCTTGGTCGATGTGGGCGATCACCTGGTAATTCATGTCCAGGTATTTCCAGTCAGTGGTGTTGGCCACTGCCTTGCCGGAGAAATCGGCAATGGTGGCGTAGCCCTTCTGGTCCATCCAGCGCGACAGGCCATCTTTCATCGCTTCGACGATGCGAAAACCGTGCAGCATGGCGGCAGTACACACCTGTACCGAGCCGGCACCGAGGGCGATGAATTCAGCGGCGTCGCGCCAGTTGCCGATACCGCCGATGCCGGAAATGGGCAGGCCGGCCGTCAGCGGATCGCGGGCGATTTCGGCGACCATGTTCAGGGCGATCGGCTTGACGGCGGCGCCGCAGTAACCGCCGTGGGTGCTGGCGTTGCCGACCACGGGAAACGCCACCATGCGGTCGAGGTCGAGATGGGTGATCGAGTTGATGGTATTGATCAGCGAAACCGCATCGGCGCCGCCCGCGCGCGCGGCGCGCGCCGGCGCGCGCACGTCGGTGATGTTGGGGGTGAGCTTGACGATGACCGGCAGTTTGCTGTGCTTTTTGCACCAGCGCGTGACCATCTCGACGTATTCCGGCACCTGGCCGACGGCGGCGCCCATGCCGCGTTCGGGCATGCCGTGCGGGCAGCCGAAATTGAGCTCGATGCCATCGGCGCCGGTCGCTTCGACCTGCGGCAGGATCGCCGCCCACAGCGCTTCTTCGCACGGCAGCATCAGCGAGACGATCATGGCGCGGTCCGGCCAGTCCTTCTTGACCTGGGTGATTTCACGCAGGTTGATCTCGAGGCTGCGGTCGGTAATGAGCTCGATATTATTAAAACCGATCACTTCGCGATTCTTGCCGTACAGGGCCGAATAGCGCGAAGAGACGTTGACGGCGGCCGGGTCTTCACCGAGCGTTTTCCACACCACCCCGCCCCATCCGGCCTCGAAGGCACGCACCACGTTATAGGCTTTATCGGTCGGTGGCGCCGAGGCCAGCCAGAACGGATTGGGCGACTTGATGCCGCAAAAATCGATACTCAGGTCGGCCATGCGGTCCCCGCTTTGCTGTGGATGTCGTGATGGATGGCGTGCGCCGCCAGTTTGCCGTGCTGGACCGCCTGCACCGTCAAATCCTGTCCCGGCGCCACGCAGTCGCCGCCGGCGTAGACGCCAGCGAGGGCGGTGCGAAAACTGCCGTCGACGTGAATTTTGTCGCCGCTGCATGACAGTTCGCTGGCCATGGCGTCGGCCAGGGCGATTGGCTCCAGGCTCTGGCCGATCGCCTTGAAAATGGCATCGGCGGCGATCTCGATAAACGCGCCGGTGCCAACCAGCCGGCCATCGGCCAGCCGGGTCTCTTCAAAGCGCATGCCGCGCACCGCGCCATGCTCATCGAGCAGCACTTCCAGCGGCGCCGCCCAGGTGCGCATGCGCACGTAATTGGCCTTGGCGATGTCCTGTTCGTGGTGGGTGGCGCTCATTGCATCGACGCCGCGGCGGTACACCAGCGTGACGTCTTCGGCGCCGAGGCGCTTGATCTGCACCGCCATGTCAATCGCGGTATTGCCGGCACCGATGACAATGGCCCGGCGCGGCACCGGCAGCGCGGTCAAATCGTCGCTCTGGCGCAGGGCGGCGATGTAATCGACCGCCGCCAGCAGGCCAGGGGCGTCTTCCCCCGTCAGCCCCAGCTGGCGACTGGCGTTCAGGCCCAGGCCGAGGAAAACCGCATCGTACTGGCCATGCAGCTCGGCCAGGGTGAGGTTCTCGCCCAGCTTTCTGCCATGGCGCACCTCGATGCCGCCAATGGCCAGCAGGAAGTCGACCTCGCGCTGGGCAAAGTCGCCCGGCAGCTTGTATCTGGCGATGCCGTATTCATTGAGGCCACCGGCTTTGTCGCGCGCTTCGAACACCACCACGTCATTGCCCAGCATCGCCAGGCGGTGCGCGCACGACAGGCCGGCGGGGCCGGCGCCGACCACCGCGATCACCTTGCCGGTGGCGGCGGCGCGCTCGAACGGATAGGCGTCGAAGTGGGCGTGGTCGAGTGCGTGGCGCTGCAGCAGGCCGATTTTCACGGGCCGCGCTTCGGCGTCATGGTTGCGCACGCACACGTCTTCGCACAGGATCTCGGTGGGACAGACGCGCGCGCAGGCGCCGCCCATGATGTTTTGCTGCAGGATGCCGACGGCGGCGCCATTCAGATTGCCATCGTGGATATTGCGGATAAAGCCGGCGACGTCGATCTCGGTGGGGCAAATGCGCGTGCACGGCGCATCGTAACAGTAGAGACAGCGCGCCGCTTCGATGGCCGCCTGGCGCGCCGTCAGCGCCGGCGCCAGGTCAGTGAACTGGGCGTCGAGCGCGCCGCCATCGGCCACGCTGGTGCGCGGCAGGTGTTTGAGTGATTCGATCATGGGCATCCCGGGGTGGTGATCAGGGTCGATGAACCATGGCGGTGCAGGCAACGCCATGGCAACGTCCACCTGCTTGGTTACTCGCTTACTTCATCTGTGGAAAAGCAAATTCCGCGCCCGCGCTGGCGGTGTTGGGCCAGCGCTGCATCACCGCCTTGTGGCGCGTGTAAAAACGCACGCCTTCAGGCCCGTAAGCGTGGTGGTCGCCAAACATGCTCTTCTTCCAGCCGCCGAAACTGTTGAAGGCCATCGGCACCGGCAGCGGCACGTTCACCCCCACCATGCCGACCTGGATCTGGCGCACGAATTCGCGCGCGGTGCCGCCGTCGCGCGTGTAGATCGCCACGCCGTTGCCGTATTCATTGGCGTTGATCAGGGTGACGGCATCGGCCACGCTGGCCACCCGCATGATGCACAGCACCGGGCCGAAAATTTCTTCCTTGTAGATGCTCATGTCGGCGGTGACGTGATCGAACAGGGTGCCGCCGACAAAAAAACCATGTTCGCGCCCGGCCACGACGTGCTGGCGACCATCGACCAGGATGGTGGCGCCCTGCTCCACGCCTTCGCCAATGAGCTGCTCGATGCGCGCCTTGGCGGCGGCGGTGACCACCGGTCCCATTTCAGCGTCGGCCACCATGCCGTCATTGATTTTTAACGCCTCGGTGCGCGCCGCCAGCGCGCCGGCCAGCTGGTCGGCCGCCGCGCCCACCGCCACCACCACCGAGATGGCCATGCAGCGCTCGCCGGCCGAGCCGTAGGCGGCGCCCATCAGGGCGTCGAGCGTCATTTCCATGTCGGCGTCGGGCATCACCACCATGTGGTTCTTGGCGCCGCCCAGCGCCTGCACGCGTTTGCCGGCGGCGCTGCCGCGCGCATAGATGTACTGGGCGATCGGCGTTGAGCCGACGAAGCTGATGGCCTGCACCTGCGGGTTGTCGAGCAGGGCGTCGACCGCCGTCTTGTCGCCCTGGATGACGTTGAAGACGCCATCGGGGAGACCGGCCTGCTTGAGCAGGCGCGCATGCAGCAGCGACGGCGACGGATCGCGCTCGGACGGTTTCAAGATGAAGGTATTGCCGCAGGCGAGAGCGACCGGGAACATCCACATCGGCACCATCACGGGAAAATTAAACGGCGTGATGCCGGCGACCACGCCGAGCGGCTGGCGCATCGACCAGGCATCGATGCCGCGCGCGATCTGGTCGGTGAATTCGCCCTTGAGCAGCTGTGGAATACCGACGGCAAATTCCACCACCTCGATGCCGCGCGCCACCTCGCCCTGGGCGTCGGCGAAAGTCTTGCCATGTTCGCGCGTGATGTGGGCGGCAAATTCGTCGGTGTGCTGCTGGCACAGCTGCAGGTATTTAAACAGCACGCGGGCACGCGCCAGCGGCGGCGTGTTCGACCAGGCCGGAAAAGCGGCAGCGGCAGCGGCGACGGCGGCATCAACTTCAGCGCTGCTGGCCAGCGCCACCCGTGCGCACGGCTGGCCCAGCGCGGGATTGAAGACGTCGGCGTAACGGCCGCTGGTGGTGTCGACTTCCTGGCCGTTAATGAAATGGGGGATGGTGGTGGTCATGGCGCGCTTTCAGTCGAGGTGTTGGAGGACGTTGGCAAGCTTGCCAAACAGTTCGTCGATATGCTGTTTTTCCAGCACCAGCGGCGGCGACAGGGCGATGATGTCGCCGGTGACGCGAATGAGCACCCCATCGGCGAAGGCTTGTTTAAAGGCGGCGAACGCGCGTGCGCCCGGCTTGCCGGCGATCGGCGCCAGCTCGATGCCGGCGATCAGGCCGATGCTGCGGATGTCGATCACGTGCGGCAGCCCTTTGAGCGAATGGACGGCGTCGGCCCAGTAGTGCGCCAGCGAGGCGGCGTGGCCGAGGATGTCCTGTTCGGCGAACACGTCGAGGGTGGCCAGTGCTGCCGCGCAGGCGATCGGGTGGCCCGAATAGGTATAACCGTGCATCATCTCGATGCCGGCAGGGGCATTCATGAAGGCCTCGTAGATAGGCGCCCTAGAGAACACTGCGCCCATCGGAATGACGCCATTGGTCAAGCCCTTGGCGGTGGTCATCAGGTCCGGCTCGACTTCAAAATAATCGGCGGCGAACGGCGTCGTCATGCGGCCAAAGCCGGTGATGACTTCATCGAAAATGAGCAGGATGCCGTGCTTGGTGCACAGTTCGCGCAAGCGCTTGAGGTAGCCCTTGGGGGGAATCAGTACGCCGGTGGAGCCGGCCACCGGCTCGACGATCACGGCGGCGATGTTCGAGGCATCGTGCAGGGCGACGATGCGTTCGAGTTCGTCGGCCAGGTTGGCGCCGTGTTCCGGCTGGCCGCGCGTGTAGGCATTCAAGGCCAGGTTGTGGGTGTGCGGCAGGTGGTCGACCCCGGCCAGCAGGGGGCCGAAACTCTTGCGGTTGTTACCGATGCCGCCGACCGACAGGCCGCCGAAACCGACCCCGTGGTAACCGCGCTCGCGACCGATCAGGCGGGTGCGCTGGCCTTCGCCGCGCGCGCGGTGGAACGCCAGCGCCATCTTCAGTGCCGTGTCGACCGCTTCGGAACCGGAATTGGTATAAAACACATGACCGAATTTGTGGCCCGTGTAATCCATCAGTCGCTCGGCCAGGTCGAAGGCGGCCGGATGGCCCATCTGGAAAGTGGGGGCAAAGTCGAGCTGGCCGACCATCTCGCGCACGGCGGCGACAATGCGCGGCTGGTTGTGGCCGCACGGCACGCACCAGAGGCCGGCGGTACCGTCGAGCACCTGGTTGCCGTCGACATCCTTGTAATACATGCCGTCGGCCGACACCAGCAGGCGCGGATGGGCCTTGAAGTCGCGGTTATTGGTGAACGGCATCCAGAACGCGGACATCGAGGCGGGTCGGGTTTGGTTCATGAGCACTCCAAAATTTGAACGACAGAAAATTTTGACGATGAAGAAAATTATTTACCAGTTGGCAAAACGATGATGCAATAATAGACACAGGCAGCAAGATGGCACAGGTACACAGATCGCAAAAAGGCCCAACCGTATTGGTCGGTCGACCGATACACTTTGGCACACTGTGGGCAAGGGAGCAAACATGACGCGTGCGGTGCTGGCGAAGATGGCAACGACAGGAACAGGCCCGGCCCTGCCGGCGGCGTGGCCGGCCTTGCCGATCGACCGCGCCAGTCGCGCCAGCCTGGTCGAGCAAATCGTCGCCGCCATTGCCGCCATGGTCAAGCGGAAGGAACTGCGGGTAGGCACGCGCATGCCATCGGTGCGCCAGTTTGCCCGCTCGAACGGCGTCAGCACCTTCACCGTGGTCGAAGCGTATGACCGCCTGCTCAATCTGGGTCTGCTGTCCTCGCGCCGCGGTGCCGGGTTCTTTGTCGCCCGCAGCGCGCCGCCGGCGCTGCTGCCAGCTACCGGTGTGGACCCCATGGTGCCCGCCACCACCACCGTCGATGCCCTCACCCCCGACCTGTATTCGGGCGTGTCGGAAGCACTGCCGGTGGGCGCCGGCTGGCTGCCGCCCGAATGGTATGGCGACACCACCATCCTCGACGCCGTGCGCCAGGCCATGAAGATTCCCGCCAACCGCCTGCGCGGCTACGGCCACCCGCTCGGCTTTCCCACCCTGCGCCAGCACCTGGCGGCGCAGCTGTCGGACAGCCTGTTCGCCGTCGACGCCGAGCAAATCCTGCTCACCCATGGCGCCACCCACGCCTTCGACCTGATTTTGCGCACGCTGACGCGGCCGGGCGACTGCGTGCTGGTGGAAGACCCCGGCTACAGCAATCTGACTTCGCTGATCCGCCACCACGGCTGCATCCCGGTGGCGGTGGCACGCGGCGACGACGGGCTCGATTTTGCCATGCTGGCGGCGCAGGCGGCTGCCTGCCAGCCCAAGCTGATGTTCGTCAACACGGTGCTGCAAAACCCGCTGGGCACTTCGCTGTCGCAGGCGCAGGCGCACCGCCTGCTGGGGGTGGCCGAGCAGTTCGATTTCTGGCTGGTCGAAGACGACATTTACCGCGAACTGGCGGCGCGCGGCGAAGCTTCGCTGGCGGCCATGGATGGCTTGCGGCGGGTGATCCGGGTCGGCAGTTTTTCGAAGACGCTCTCGCCGGTGCTGCGGGTGGGCTCGATCTGCGCCTCGCCGTCGCTGCTGCCAGAACTGCTGCGCGTAAAAATGCTGGCCGGGCTGACCACCTCGAAAATCAACGAGCGCGCCGTCTACCACGCGGTGTCGGCGCGGCCGTATCACAAGATGGTGGAAAAGCTGATCGGCCAGCTGCAGTCGCACCGCGAGCGCACCATCGATGTGCTGGCCGAGGTCGGCATGACGCCGGTCGCGCGCCCGCGCGGCGGCATGTTCGTCAGTGCCGGCTGGCCCGCTGATGAATCAAACAGATCGGCCCGATTGATCGCCGGGCAAGCCCTGAAAGCCGGCATCCTGCTCTCGCCCGGTGAGTTTTTCATGCTCGGACCATCGCCGACGGTGTGGTTCCGTTTTAACGTCGCTTACGCCGCCGAGGCGCCGGCCCTGCTCACTTTCCTCCATACGGTCCGCCCATGAACGCCAGTCCGAAAGCAGCCGCCACGACCATCGTCAAGCGCCGCGTGGTCGATCGCGACCGCCTCGAAGCGGACATTGTCGCCATCGCCGTGCAGGTGTTCGCCGACAAGGGTTATGAAGGCGCCTCGATCGCCAGCGTGGCGGCGCTGGCCGGCCTGTCGAAACAAAACCTGATGTACTATTTTCCCACCAAGCAGGCGCTGTACCAGCGCGTGCTCGACGATGTGCTCGATGACTGGCTGGCGCGCATGGATTTACTGGCCGATGCGGGCGGGCAGCCGGCCGACATGCTGCGTGCCTACATCCAGGCCAAACTGCGCTTTTCGCGCGAGCAGCCGCTCGCTTCGCGCGTGTACGCGCTCGAAGTGATCAATGGCGCCCCCCTGTATGGCGAGCAGATTCGGCGCCGCGTGGTGCCGCTGGTGCGCAAGGATATCGAGGTATTCGAGCGCTGGATCGCCGAGGGCCGCATGGGCGCCGTCAATGCCACCCACCTGCTGTTCGCCATCTGGGCGATGACCCAATCGTACGCCGACTTTGCCGCCCAAATGGCGCTGGTACTCGAGCGCACACTGACCGCGAAAGATTTTATGGATGCTGAAACCATGATCGTCGAGATGGTGCTGGCAGCGGTGGCGCTGCCCCCCTGCCCAGCAGGAGGCGCCGATGCCCAGCCTTGATGTGCAACTGCGCAGCGCGCGCCTGCTGCTGCGCCCCCTGCGGCCAGCCGACGCCGCCGCCGTCTTTGCCACCTACGCCGACCCTGAAGTGGTGCGCTACTGGAGCGGCCTGCCGTGGACGGACAGCGCGCGCGCCGACGCCTACATCGCCACCGCCATGGGCGATATCGCCGCTGGCAGCGCCATGCGGCTGGCGCTGACGCTGGCCGACACCAGCCCGGCCGATCAATTCATCGGCCAGGTCACCCTGCACCAGTTCGACGCCCAGAACCGCCGTTGCGAAATCGGCTACGCCCTGCAGCGCGCGCACTGGGGCCACGGCTACATCGGCGAAGCATTACACACCCTGCTGGCGTTCGGCTTCGACCAGCTGCAGCTGCTGCGGGTGGAGGCGGACATCGATCCGCGCAACCTGGCCTCGCGCCGCGCCGTCGAGCGGCTCGGCTTTGAGCAGGAAGGCTTGCTGCGCGAGCGCTGGCTGGTGGGCGAGGAAGTGTGCGACACCGTGCTGTATGGGCTGCTGCGGCGCGACTGGCTGGCGCTCGCTGGCAACGCCGTCGACCGTTAATCGGCCGCCAGCGCCGCCAGCAGCCACGAATCTGCCGTTCATCGGCGCACCGTGGCCCCGCTGAACGGCTGGCGCTACAGTGCATCCATCGACCACTGCTTCCATGGAGCCCTTATGAAACACCTCGCTTCTGCCACCGTCAGCGAACTGTTCAACGACATTTTCAAGGCCACCATGCAGGCCGGGCGCCGGCTGGCGCACGCCATCGGCGCCATGGCCTGGCCGCAGCTGCTGGCCACCTGCGTGCTGCTGGCGATCTTGATCACCATCGTGCCGCTGGCCCTGACCCTGTTCATCGCTTTCATGCTGGTCAAGCTGGTGGTGGCAGCGCTCGTGCTGCAGACGCGCCGCGCGCGCGGCCAGGCCAGGCCAGGCTAAGGGAATCACCATGAAACAGTCGATGAACTGGAACGACCTTGCCACCGTGCTGCGCGACGCCCTCGCCACGGCGCGCCACAACTGGTGGCTGTTCGTCGACTGGCTGGCGGTCGTCGAGTGGAAAAAGCTGGCCATCCTGTGGGTGCTGGTGCTGATCGGCTTTGGCTTGCTGCATACCCCCGAACCGGGCGTGTGGTTCATGCTGATCTCGTTCGGCGTCAAGGTCATGGGCGGCGGCAAACGGCGCGCCGAACTCGGTGCCGCGGCGGCCGACCGCAAGGCCGACGTCGCCAACCTGGAGCGACGCCTGACCGAAGCGCAGATGGCCACCCTGCAGGCGCAGGTCGAGCCGCATTTTCTGTTTAATACGCTGGCGCTGATTGGCCAGCTGATCGAAACCGACCAGCGCGAAGCGGCGCGCGTGCACGCCCACCTGATCGACTACCTGCGCGCATCACTGCCGCAAATGCGTGCCGCTGGCAGCGCCACCCTGGGCAAACAGGTCGAGCTCTCGCGTGCTTATCTGGCGATCATGCAGGCGCGCATGAAGGAGCGGCTGACGGTCGAGTTCAGGGTGCCCGATTTTCTCGGCAGCGCGCCGTTCCCCCCCTTGATGCTGCAAACCCTGATCGAAAACGCCATCAAGCACGGCCTCGAGCCGAGCATCGCCGGCGGCCATATCGAAGTGAGTGCCCGGGTCGACGACGCCACCCTGATCGTCGACGTGGTCGACAACGGCGTCGGCTTTCAACCGCTTTCCAGCGATGGCCTGGGACTGGCGAATATCCACGAACGGCTGCAGCTGCTGTTTGGCCGCACCGCCGAACTGGTGATCGAATCGCCAGCCAGGGGCGGCACGCGGGCGTCAATCCGGCTGCCTTATACAATGATGTAACTGGCAAAATAAAGACAAACAGACCATGACCACCGCCCTGATCGCCGACGACGAAGCCCCCATGCGCGAACAGCTGCGCGCGCGCCTGGCCGAAGCATGGCCGGCGCTGCGCATCGTCGGCGAGGCGGCGAACGGCATCGAAGCAGTCGAGCTGGCGCGGGCGCTGGCACCGGCTATCGTGTTCCTCGACATCCGCATGCCCGGCATGTCGGGCATCGAAGCGGCGCGCCTGCTGTACCAGCGCTGCCACATCGTGTTCGTCACCGCTTATGACCAGTATGCGCTGGACGCCTTTGCGCAGGGCGCCATCGATTACCTGCTCAAACCGGTGACGGCGACGCGCCTGGACACCACCTGCGCGCGTCTGCGCCAGCGCCTGCAGCAGCCGCCGGAAGACATCGGCGTGCAGCTCACGCGGCTGACGGCGGCGCTGCAGCAGGCGCCGGCAGCGCCGCGCCACCTGCGCTGGATCCAGGCCCAGGTGGGCGCCAGCCTGCGCATGATCAACACGCGCGACGTGCTGTTTTTCCGCTCCGACGAAAAATACACGCGGGTGCAGACGGCCCATGCCGAGCTGCTGATCCGCAAAACCCTGAAAGAACTGGCGGACGAACTCGACCCCGATGAATTCTGGCGCATCCACCGCTCGACCCTGGTGCGGGTCGACGCCATCGAATCGGTGGCGCGCGACCTGCGCGGACGATTGATGCTCAAGCTGCGCGATTGCCGCGAAGAACTCGAAGTCAGTCGCAATCACACCCACCTGTTTCAACAGATGTAGCGGCACGCTGTAACGGCGTTACCATGGACGCTCTTGCCACTTTGCGAGGAGCGTGTCATGCCCAATCACCAGCGATCTACCTTGATTCCCTGCATCAGCTACCGCGATGCGCCGCGCGCCATCGACTGGCTCGTTGCCGTGTTCGGTTTTACGCCACAACTGGTGGTCGACGGCCCCGATGGCACGATTGCTCACGCCCAGCTGACCCTGGGCGGCGGCATGATCATGGTCGGTTCGCTGGCCAGGGATGGCGTGTATGCCAGGCTGATGGCGCAGCCAATCGAGATCGGCGGGCGCCAGACGCAGACCACCTGCCTGGTGGTTGGCCATGTCGACGAGGTCGATGCCGTCTACGGCCGCGCGCTCGACGCCGGCGCCACCCTGGTCAGCGATATCGACGACATGGATTATGGCGGCCGCGCGTTTGCCTGCCGCGACCGCGAAGGTCACGTGTGGAATGTGGGCAGCTACGATCCCTGGCAGGTACCGGCCTGAACAGCGACGTTTAGTCGTGCCGCGCCAGCGCCGCGATCAAATCGCCATCGGCCACCTGGCGCGGCGCCACGCCAATGACCTCACGGTACAGCGGCGGCATGCGCGCGCACAGCGCCTCGAGCTGCGCCGCCGCCATCCGTGGCAGCACATACTGCAGCTGGGCCGGATTCGATAATGGCAGCGGCCCTTCCATGGTCGAGCCATAGGCACCCAGGTCCATGAAGCTGGCGGCGCCGTCGTCAAAACCGCGCGCCAGCACGAAGGTGCCGTGCTTGGGATGGCCCAGGTAGCGCTGCACCAGCGCCTGCCGTTCGCCATCGGCGTCGACCAGCAGCTGGTAGCGCAGCTGCGCATACTGGCGCGTGCACTCCATGAAGGCGGTCAGGATCGGCGACTGGCGGCGCCGGCCGGGCGTCACCAGGAGCAGGTTGCCAAAGCCATCGATCAGCGCGGCGCAGTCGCCGTCGCCACCCTGGGCGCGGTCCTGCGCCATCGCCGCCAGCAGCAGCGGCGCCAGCGAAGCATCGGGCGCATGCGGCGCGCCGCGCCACGACAGCGCCTGCGGATACAGGCACTTGAGCTTGCGCACCAGCGGGTGACTGGGCGGCAGCGTGGCCGGATCGCCATGCTGGTCGGGCGCCACGTCGCGCTGCAGCAGCTGCTGCACCTTGTCGGCGGTCGCTTCGAGCGCCAGCGAACACAGGGCCTGGGTCGCTTCGTGAATGGTTTTACCGATAAAAAATGGCGGCGCCGGCGCCCCACGCGCCGCCCGCGCGTACGTCGACACGCCGCGCACGGCCGGATAACACATCTGCGCCGCCAGCCGGCTACCCAGCGCCGGCGGCAACTGCGCAAAGCGCGCGCTGGCATCCATGTCGATGCCGGCGATGGGATCCTCGGCCGCCACCACCACGTTGAACCCGGCGGCAGCGATGGCGCCGGCGCACATGGCACAGGGGTCGAGCGAAGTGACCAGGGTCAGTTCGTGCGGCGCCGGCAGCCGCACGCCGCGCGCGCGCTCGGCGAAATACCAATCGATGAGCTGGCGCTCGCCGTGGGCGGTGGGATCGAACACCAGGCCCCCCTTGACCACCATATTGTGCAGCGACTTGAGGACATTGCCATGCTGGTCGAGCAGCACACCGCCGACGCCGAAAGTGCCGTGCGTCTTGGCGGCGACCGCTTCGCTGGCGGCCAGCGCCACGGCCGCCTGGACATCGATGAGTTTCAACGCTTGGTCAACGCTTCGTCAACGCTTAGGACTTGTTCAAGTCCCAGCCGCCGAAGGCGTTCGGCAACTGGCCGGCGGCGGTGGTGTCGAGGCGGTCGCCTTTCAGATTGGTGAGGATGACGGGTAAATCGTTACCACCCAATTCCAGCGTCACCTGGCGGCAGGCGCCACACGGGGCGATCGGGCCTTCGGTGGCGCCGATCACGGCCAGCGCGGCAAAGTCGCCCGGCTTGTAACCGTGGGCGATGGCGCTGAAAAACGCCGTGCGCTCGGCGCAGTTGCACAGGCCATATGAAGCGTTTTCGACGTTACAGCCACGGAACACGCGGCCATCCTTGCAGGCCAGTGCCGCGCCCACTTTAAAATTCGAGTACGGCGTGTAGGCCAGTTCGCGCGCGGCGCGTGCTTCTTCGATCAGGGCTGCGTAGTTGGTGGCGGTGCTCATGGGCTTCCTTAATGGGGACGGATGGTGTTGTAGGTGACGGGATTGGCGGTGAAGCGCTCGGCGCCAACGACGTAGGCGGCCTGCACTTCGCGTACCGCCTGTGCGGCCGCCGCCTCGGTGCGCGCATGCACCATGGCGAGCGGCTCGCCGACGGCCAACTGCTGGCCCAGTTCGGCCAGGCCAGTCAAGCCAACGGCGAAATCGATGGGGTCTTCGGGACGGCGACGACCGCCACCCAGGCTGACCACGGCCAGACCGAGTGCGCGGCAATCGGTGGCGCTGGCGACACCGGCGTGCAGGCTCGGTACCGGCACGATGACAGGCGCCGTTTCCAGGTAAGCATCGGGGCGTTCCAGCAGGTCGGCCGGACCGCCCAAGGCGCTGACCATGCGGGCAAAGCGCGCTGCCGCTTCGCCCGAATCGAGCGCCGCCTGCAGTTGTACGCGCGCACTGGCGGCGTCGATCGCCAGTTTGCCCAGCACCAGCATCTCGGCGCACAGCGCCATCGTCACTTCGTGCAGGCGCGCCGGGCGCGAGGCGCCGGTCAGGTAATCGATCGCCTGGCGCACTTCGAGGGCATTGCCGGCGACCGGGCACAGCGACTCGTTCATGTCGGTCAGGATGGCCGAGGTGCGGGTACCGGCGCCATTGCCGACATGGACGATGCTCTCGGCCAGTTCCACCGATTTTTCAAAGGTTGGCATGAAGGCGCCAGTGCCCACCTTGACGTCCATGACCAGCGCATCGAGTCCGGCGGAGAGTTTTTTCGACAGGATCGAGCCGGTGATCATGGCCACCGACTCGACCGTGGCGGTGGTGTCGCGGATGCTGTAGAAGCGCTTGTCAGCCGGCGCCAGTTCGGCAGTCTGGCCGATGATGGCGACGCCGACGTCCTTGACCACCTGGCGGAACAGCGCGGGGGACGGCACCGTGCTGTAGCCGGGGATCGAATCGAATTTGTCGAGCGTGCCGCCGGTGTGACCGAGGCCGCGGCCGGAAATCATCGGCACAAAGCCGCCGCAGGCGGCGATCATGGGGCCGAGCATCAGCGAGACGACGTCGCCGACGCCGCCGGTCGAGTGCTTGTCAAGCACCGGGCCAGGCAGCCCCATCGAACGCCATTCCATCACCTGGCCGGAGTCGCGCATGGCCAGCGTGAAGGCAACGCGTTCGTCCATATTCATGTCATTAAAGTAGACGGCCATGGCGAGGGCGGCGATCTGCCCTTCGGTGGTGGCGCCGCTGGTGATGCCGCCCACAAAAAAGCCGATTTCTTCGGCCGACAGGGCCAGGCCATTGCGTTTTTTGCGGACGATTTCCTGATTTAAGAACATGGGCTGTCTTTCAATGACAAAAGCGGGACGGCTTGTGAGGCCGTTCGGTGAAGGCAAAACGGGACCGGCACCGCTGGGTGCCGGTCCGATGCATGCATCGCTGAACACCCGCTCCTGTGGTTTATAAAATGCGTTGCTAGGCCAGCGTGCTTACACGCCGTACGGAATCCAGACATTCTTGACCTGGCTGGCATGGGCCAGCACGGCGCGGCCAGCGGCCTGCTTGATGTCGTACCAGTCGCGCCCGCGAGCGCCACCAACCCAGGTGCGCTTCAGGGTCGCCGCCGACAGGCGCTCAACCTCGGCGCAGCCAGCGGCCGAACCGTCATGGCGCCAGACGGCATCGACGTCGCCGTGGGTGGCCAGCGTGCGCGCCAGTTCGTCGGCGCTGCCGCTGACGATATTGAGCACGCCGCCGGGCAGGTCGGAGGTATCGAGCACCTGGTAGAGGTCGAGCGCGGCCAGCGGATGATCTTCCGACGGCACCGCGATGACGCGGTTACCCAGCGCCAGCGCCGGCGCCACCAGCGCAATAAAGCCCAGCAGCGGTGCCTCGTTCGGGCAGATGATGCCGATCACGCCGACCGGCTCGTTGAGCGCCACCGTGATGCCGTGCATCGGCGGCTGGTGCACCTGGCCGTCGTACTTGTCGGCCCAGGCGGCGTAATAAAACAGCCGCTCGATCGATGCCTGCACTTCGCGCTGCGGGTCTTTTGAGCCCGTCATGGCCGCCAAGCGGGCGGCAAATTCGTCGGCGCGCACGGCCAGATTCTCGGCGATGTAGTACAGCACCTGGGCGCGGTTGTGGGCAGTGGCGCGGGTCCAGCCAGATGCTTTATGGGCCGCTTCGACGGCGTTGCGGATGTCCTTGCGGTTGCCGTCGCCAATATCGGCGAGAAAGCTGCCATCGACGCCGTGCACCGCGCGGCTGTAGGCGCTGTCGGGGCGGGTTTGCTTGCCACCGATGTACAGCTTGGCGGTGCGGTCGATGGTCAGTGCGTCGCCAGCGATCGGCCGTGGCGTGGCCATGGCCGACAGCGTCGGCGCGGCCGGGCGGCGGTCTTCGGCCAGCGCCGTCATGTATTCGAGCATGCCCTCTTTACCGCCTTCGCGACCGAAACCCGATTCGCGGTAGCCGCCAAAGCCGCAGGCGGCGTCAAACTGGTTGGCGGTGTTAATCCACACCACGCCAGCCTTGATTTGCGGGGCGACGTCGAGCGCCAGGCTGATCGACTCGGACCAGACGCAGGCAGCCAGTCCGTACACCGTGTTGTTGGCCAGCTGGACCGCTTCGGCAGGGGTGCGAAAACTCATGGCGACTAACACCGGGCCAAAAATCTCGGCCTGGGCGACGGCGGCCGAAGTGGACGCGCCCGTGATCAGGGTCGGCAGATACCACGAACCGGCAGCCGGCGTCTCGCACTGTGGCTGGTAAATGGTGCAGCCTTCGGCGCGCGCCGATTCGACCAGGGCGTCGATGCGCTGGCGCTGCACCGGATCGACCAGGGCGCCCACATCCATCGATTTGTCGAGCGGCGAACCGACCCGCAGATTGTCCATCCGGGCGCGCACCTTGGCCAGAAAACGCTGCTCGACCGATTCCTGCACCAGCAGGCGCGAACCGGCGCAGCAGACCTGGCCCTGATTGAACCAGATCGAGTCGACCAGCCCTTCGACGGCGGCGTCGAGATCGGCGTCGTCAAAGACGATGAACGGCGACTTGCCGCCCAGTTCGAGCGAGAGCTTCTTGCCGCTGCCAGCAGTGGCCGTGCGGATCAGGCGCCCCACTTCGGTCGAGCCGGTGAACGCCAGCTTGTCGATGCCGGCATGGTTGACGATCGCCTCGCCGACCCTGCCGTCGCCGGTGACGATGTTGACGACGCCGGCCGGCACCCCGGCCTGCACGCAGATCTGCGCGAACAGCAGCGCCGTCAATGAGGTAAATTCGGCGGGCTTGAACACCACCGTGTTACCGGCAGCGAGGGCCGGTGCGATTTTCCAGGCCAGCATCAGCAGCGGAAAATTCCACGGCACGATCTGGCCGACTACGCCAACGGCGCGGTAGTCGGCAAATTCTTCAGCCTGGATCTGGGCCCAGCCGGCGTGGTGATAAAAATGGCGGGCCGCCAGCGGCAGATCGGCGTCGCGCGTTTCGCGGATGGTCTTGCCGTTGTCGAGCGTTTCGATGACGGCGAACAGGCGCGCGTGCTTTTGCAGCAGGCGCGCCAGCGCGTACAGCACGCGCGCACGACCGTGGCCGCCGAGGGCCACCCAGCCCGGCTGGGCGCGGCGTGCGGCGCCGACGGCGCGCTCGACGTCGCTGCTGCTCGCCTGGCTGATGTGCGCCAGTTCGACACCATCGGCCGGATTGATCGATGCGAAGGTGTCGGCCGGCTCGCTCCAGACGTTATCGATGAACAGGCCGAAGCGGCGGCCGTGCTGCTCGAGCCAGGCATGCGCTTCTTTGGTGCTTTCGGGAGCTGGGCCGTAATCCATGGTGGTGAGAATCTCGTTGATAGTTGGCATGACGAATCCGTTCTTATGGTTGCGCGTGGCGGTGGTTCGCCGAGTAACTGCCGGTGACGTAGTGTTCGAGCTGGCGTTCGATGTCGGTCAGCAGGCTCGATGCGCCGATGCGAAACAGGTGCGGTTCGAGCCACGCGCGACCCAGTTCTTCTTTCATCAAGGTCAAATACTGCAGCGCCGACTTGGCCGAGCTGACGCCACCGGCGGGCTTGAAGCCCACCTGAAATCCGGTCTGCTGGTGGTACTCGCGGATCGCCCGCACCATGGTCAAGGCCACCGGGATGGTGGCATTGACGCCTTCCTTGCCGGTGGACGTCTTGATGAAGTCGGCGCCGGCCATCATGCACACCATCGACGCCTTGGCGACATTGTCCAGCGTGGTCAGATCGCCCGTGGCGAGGATGGCCTTGACGTGGGCATCGCCGCAGGCTTGGCGGTAAGCGAGCATTTCGTCATACAGGCTTTGCCAGTTAGCGTTTAAAACGTGCTGGCGGGTGATGACGATGTCGATCTCGGTGGCGCCGGCAGCGACCGACAGCTCGATCTCGCGCAGCTTGGTTTCCATGCTGGCCAGACCGGCCGGAAAGGCGGTCGACACGGCGGCGATCGGCAAGCGGCCCTGCAGGATGTGGGCGGCCGGTGCGATCATTTCGTGGTACACGCAAACGGCGCCGGTGGTAACGTTGTCGATGCCGAGCGCTGCGACCAGGTCGGCGCGCAGGGGCCGCATGGCCTTCATGCACAGGCGCTCGACGCGGCCGGGGGTGTCGTCGCCACCGAGGGTGGTCAGATCGATGCACTTGATCGCCTGTACCAGCCAGGCAGCCTGGTATTGTTTTTTGACAGTGCGGCGGTTGGCCAGGCTGGCGGCGCGGCGGTCGGCGGCGTTGCGGTTGACGCGGATCTGGTTGACCCAGCCCAGATCGAGGCTGCTGGCCTCGTTGCGTTTGAAGTCGAGGGGCTGGCTCATACTGATGTGGCTCCTAACAAGGCGGTTCCGTACGAAAGTGGGGCTACACCCAGGTGGGCGGCCAGGGTGGCGCCGATGTCCGAAAACGTCGGCGACACCGGCAGCGCGCGCGCGGCCACGCCGGGTCCAAAAAAGATCATGGGGATGTGTTCACGGGTGTGGTCCGAACCGGGCCAGCTGGGGTCGCAGCCATGGTCGGCGGTGATGACCACCAGGTCGTCCGGCTGCAGCTTGGCCATGAATGCGGGCAGGCGCGCATCGAATTCGTGCAGCGCCTGCGCATAGCCGGCGACGTCGCGGCGGTGGCCGAAGTGCTGGTCGAAGTCGACAAAATTGACAAACGTGAGCGACTGGTCGCCCGCTTCATCGGCCACCTGCAGCAGGGCGTCGAACAGCGCCATGTTGTCCGCTCCCTTGACCACCCGCGAGATGCCCTGGGCAGCAAAAATATCGCTGATTTTGCCCAGGCCGATCACTTCGCCGCCAGCGTCCTTGACATGGTCGAGCAGCGTTTTCGCTGGCGGCGGCACGGCGTAATCGTGGCGGTTGCTGGTGCGCTTGTAATTGCCGTTCTCGCCGGTGAACGGGCGGGCGATGATGCGGCCGATGTTGTACGGCTTGACCAGTTCATAGGCCTGCTCGCAGATGGCGTACAGGCGCTCGAGGCCGAAGTGTGCTTCGTGGGCGGCGATCTGCATCACCGAGTCGCCCGAAGTGTAGATGATCGGTTTGCCGCTGGCGACGTGCTCGTCGCCGTACTGGTTGATGATCTCGGTGCCGGAAGCGTGGCAGTCGCCCAGAAAACCCGGCACGCCGGTCAGCTCCTGCAGCCTGGCCGTCAGTTCGGCCGGGAACGACGGCACCGTGCGGGGAAAATAGCCCCAGTCGAAATTGACCGGCACGCCGGCGATTTCCCAGTGGCCGCTCTGGGTGTCCTTGCCGGTCGAGCGCTCGGCGGCGGCACCATAAGCGCCGGTAAAGCCGTCGCGCAGGGTGAAGCCGGCGGGCCAGGCGCCGCAGGCGCTGTGGGCGGCGGCGGCCAGACCGAGGCGCTCCAGGTTCGGCAGCGCCATCGGCGTGCCGCCATCGAAAGCCCACTGGGCGATGTGGCCAAAGGTGTTGGCACCGACGTCGCCGAATTGGGCGGCATCGGGCGCGGCGCCCAGGCCAAAGGAGTCAAGCAGGAGAATGAATGCGCGGGACATCGGCAAGCCTCGTCAATAAATGGTGGATGGAACCCGGGGTCAATCTCAGGCGTCGGCGCGCGGCGTCTTCGCCAGGTTTTCCAGAAACGCCAGGATCAGCTTGACCAGTTCCTTGGCGCCGATCGCCGCATATTTGAGCGTCTGTTCGTGCGACAGGGGAAACGGTGACATGCCTTCGGCCAGGTTGGTAATGACGGACACGCCCGTCACCTTCAGGCCGCAGTGGCGCGCCGACACCACTTCCGGCACCACCGACATGCCGACGACATCGGCGCCCAGCTTGGCCATCATGCGAATTTCGGCAGCGGTTTCAAAGTTCGGGCCAGCGTAGGCGATGAACACGCCTTCGTGCAGGGTGATGGCATGCTCGGCGGCGCTTTGCTGGACCAGCGCGCGGATGTCGGCGTCGTAGGCATTGGCCATGCTGAAAAAACGCGGGCCGAAACGGTCATCGTTGGGGCCGACCATGGGGGTGCCCGGCAACCAGTTGATGTGGTCAGTGAGCGCCACCAGGCTGCCGGCGTCGACTTCGGGGCGCAGCGAACCGGCCGCGTTGGTGACGAACAGCATTTCGCAGCCCAGCAGTTTCATGGTGCGCACGGCCGAGGTCATCACGCCCATGCCATAACCTTCGTAGAAATGGCCGCGCCCTTTCATGCAGACGACGTCGACGCCGGCCAGGGTGCCCAGCACCAGTTCGCCCGCGTGGCCATGCACGGTGCTGATGGGGAAACCGGGCAGTTCATCGAAGCCGATGCTGATGGCATCCATCATTTGCTCGGCCAGCACGCCCAGGCCCGAACCGAGGATCAGCGCCACACGGGGCGTAAAACCAGGCTTGCGCGCACGGATCAGGTCGGCGGCTTCGAACGGGGTGTTATTGGACATGCGGATTCCTTGAAATGGGTGAGGGTCGATGGGCGCCGGTGCAGACGGTGGCGCGGTACCGCGCGCAGGGCGGCCAGGACAGTATTATAACTATGCACCGCTGACGATATGTATGGCAAATACTGTTTTTCTTGCCGATTTATATATTAATGATATAAGTTATGGCAATGCCAGCTGCCCTTGCCTGTGCCCGCAGGCAACCGTCGACACAGGGGCCACAGATTGGCTTGACGCCAAACCGACATATGTTTATCATGAAAGACAAATGTTGATGGCAACCCTATGACCGAACTTCCGAAAAAAGAGCAGCTCTACGAACTGATCAAGGTGAATCCCTTCATTTCGCAGCAAGACCTGGCCATCGAGCTGCGCTTGTCGCGTTCGGCCGTCGCTGGCCACATTGCCGGCCTGATCCGCGAGCGCCGGCTGCTGGGGCGCGCCTACGTGCTGCCGGGACGGCGACCGATCACCTGCATCGGCGCGGCCAACCTCGATCGCAAGCTGCGCTCGCTGGCGCCACTGACCATGGGCACCTCCAACCCGGCCCGCCAGGATGAGTCGTTTGGCGGCGTCGCCCGCAATATCGCGGAAAACCTGGCGCGCCTGGGCGCACCGGTGGCCTTGACCACGGCGGTTGGCGACGACGCTTCCGGCCGCGCCCTGCTGGCCCAGGCCCAGGCCATCGGCATCGACACCGGCAGCACCGTCACCCTGGCCGGCCGTTGCAGCGGCACTTACACGGCGCTGCTCGACGCCCATGGCGAGATGGTGGTGGCGCTGGCCGACATGGCCCTGTACGAGGCGATCACGCCGGCGCTGCTGGCCGAACAGGCGCTGCACCGCAGCGCGCCAGCGCTGACGGTGGCCGACCTGAACCTGCCGCCGGCCACCGTCGCCGCCCTGCTGGACGATGCCGCCCATGGCGCCGCGCCACTGGTGATTGTCGCCGTCTCGCAGCCGAAGATGGCGCACCTGCCGGCCGCTTTGCACGGCCTGCGCCTGCTGATCCTCAATCAAGGCGAACTGGAAACGCGCGTCGGCGCGCCGATCCGCCTGGACGCCGACTTTGCCGCCGCCTGCGCCCTGGTGCAGGCGCAGGGCGCGCAGGACGTCATCGTCACGCGCGGCGCCGGCGGCCTGTTTTATACGCTGCCCGGCGGCGCCGTCGGCCAGATGGCCGCGCCCGCAACGACCGTGGTCGACGTCACCGGCGCCGGCGACGCCTTTGCCGCCGCCGTCTGCTGGTCGCTGTTTAATGGCAGCGACGACCTCGAACTGGCATGCCGGCGCGGCCTCAAATTATCCGGCATGACGCTCGAGTGCGAAGAAACCGTGTGCCCATGGCTGGGCGCCGATAGTCTTGACGAGATTCACAATTTTGGCAGTGACGATGGCCACGACTACCTGGCGCCGCCGGGCTTCAACGCCCTGTATCAGGAGTAGCCAGGCAGCACGCAGTTAGTGCGCAATTAGCACGCAGTTAGCACCCCGTTAGCACCCACCCCCTTCCAGGACCCCGCCATGCAACAGTACCTCTTGTTTTCCGCCGAAGTGGCCGCCGCCCGCAGCGCTGGCACGCCCATCGTCGCCCTCGAATCGACCATCATTTCGCACGGCATGCCGTATCCGCAAAACGTGCAGACGGCGCGCGACGTCGAGCAGCTCATTCGCGACGGCGGCGCGGTGCCGGCCACCATCGCCATCATCGACGGCAAGATTTGCATCGGCCTGTCGGCGCAGCAGCTCGAACTGCTGGGCAGCGCGCCGCACGCCATGAAGGTCAGCCGCAGGGATCTGCCGTATGCGGTCGCCAGCGGCACCCTGGGCGCCACCACGGTCGCTGCCACCATGATTTGCGCGGCGTTGGCCGGCATCGATGTGTTTGTCACCGGCGGCATCGGCGGCGTGCACCGCGGCGCCGCCACCAGCTTCGACATCTCGGCCGACCTGCAGGAACTGGCGCGCACCAATGTCACCGTGGTGTGCGCCGGGGTCAAGTCGATCCTCGATATTGGCCTCACGCTGGAATACCTGGAAACCCACGGCGTGCCCGTGATCAGCGTTGGCCAGAGTGGCTTTCCGGCCTTTTTTACGCGCGAGAGCGGCTATCAGGCCGATTTTCAGATGGACAGCGCCGAACAGCAAGCAAGCTTCATCCACACCAAGCGCGCGCTCGGCCTGTACGGCGGCGTCGTGGTCGCCAATCCGGTGCCGGCGCAAGACGCCATGCCGTTCGACGAGATCGACGCCATCACCACGCGCGCACTGGCCGAAGCCGATGCCGGCGGCATCAAGGGCAAGGCGGTCACCCCTTTCCTGCTTGCGCGCATCAAGGAGCTCACGGGTGGGCGCAGCCTGGCCACCAATATCGCCCTGGTCAAGCACAATGCGGTGGTTGGCGCCCGCCTCGCCGTGGCCCTGCGCGGCGCCGTGCACGATCGCGCTGCCAGCGCCATCCTCTAAATTTTGACCCTCTCCTCGCCAGGCGCCATGTCCATCGATCTGAAGCAACTGAAATACTTCCTCGCCGTCGCCGAAGAAAAAAGCTTCAGCCGCGCCGCCGAGCGCCTGCACATTTCGCAACCGCCCCTGTCGCAGCAAATCATGAAGCTGGAGAGCGAACTGGGCGTCAAGCTGTTCGCCCGCACCACCCGCAGCTTTGAATTGACGGTGGCCGGCAAGGCGCTGATGGTCGAAGCGGCCGACCTGCTGGGGCGCATGCGCATGACCATCGACACCATCCGCCAGATCGACCGCGGCGAAGTGGGCCGGCTGCGCGTGGGCATCGTCGGTTCGGCCATGTGGGGTCCCATCCCCAGCCTGCTCGAGCAGTTCCAGACAAATTTTCCAAAAGTGAGCTGGACCTTGCACGAGGCCGGGCCGAACGTGCAGTACGAGGCGCTGCGCGCCAAGCAGATCGATGTCGGCTTCTGGCGCGAGCCGGCGCTCGACGCCGACGAACTCAAACACGACAAGCTGCACCAGGAACTGTGCTTTCGCGAAAATGTCTGTGTCGCCGTCAATGAACACAGCCTGCTGGCGACCCGCACCAGCATCGACCTGATCGACCTGGCGGGCGAACCGATGCTGACGCTGGCGCAGGACAAATCGTCGTTTCCGCGCTACCTGATGCAATGCTGCGTCGACGCCGGCTTTGCCCCGAATATCTTCCAGGAAGCGTCCGAGCCGCAGACACTATTGGCGATGGTCGGTGCCGGCCTGGGCGTGTCGCTGATGCCGGAGACCACCAGCCGCATCGGCTGGCCCGGCGTGGTGTTTGTACCCATCAACAATCCACCGTCGGCCAATCTGTATATCGCCTACACCACGGCCGACGATGCGCCGGTGGTGCGGGCGTTCCTGAATATCTTGAATCCGGCAGCGGCGCTGGAAACGCCGTAAGGGCTTATTTATTTCTTTAAAATATAAATCGACAAGAAAAAACGTATTTGTCGAACATATGAGCTTGATGCACAGTTGACCATACCGGATTCCGCCACTGCGACACCAGATACATGCCGTTACGCTAAACAGGGCCACATGCTGCGACAATACGACGCGGCAGTCAGACTGCAGCGCCTTGGCAATTCGTTTATGCGACAGCCCCCTCCCAACACAGCCGTTGCGGCGGGTACAATACCGGTATTCTCTGGAGGCTTCATGAAATTCAAGCAACTCAGTATGTCGATCGCCGCTGTGCTTGTCGCTACCAGCGCGCAGGCTGCCGATCCCAAACTGGGCATCGTTTATGATGCCGGCGGTAAATTTGATAAATCGTTCAACCAGTCCGCTTTCGAGGGCGCCAAGCGCTTCCAGGCCGAGACCAAGATCGGTTTTATCGAAGCGCAGGCCAGCAGCGATACCCAGGCCGAGCAAGTCTTGCGCGGCCTCGCCCGCAAGAAGCTCGACCTGATTGCCGCCATCGGTTTTTCGCAGACCCAGGCCGTGCAAAAAGTCGCGGCTGAATTTCCGAACGTCAAATTCGTGCTGATCGATAGCATTGCCAAGGGCGACAACGTCAATTCCGTGCTGTTCAAGGAAGAAGAAGGTTCCTACCTGGTGGGCGTGGCCGCATCGATGGCATCGAAATCGAAAAAACTGGGTTTTGTCGGTGGCATGGACATTCCCCTGATTCGGGCGTTTTCCTGTGGCTTCAGCCAGGGCGCCAAGGCAAACAACCCGAAAGTCGACGTGCTGCAAAACATGGTCGGCACCACCAGCGCCGCCTGGAACGATCCGGCCAAGGGCGGCGAGCTGGCCCGGTCGCAGTTTGACCGCGGCGTCGACGTGGTGTTCGCCGTCGCCGGCGGCAGCGGCATGGGCACGCTGCAAACGGCCAAGGAAAAAGGCAAGCTGGCCATCGGCGTCGATTCGAACCAAAACTATTTGCACCCGGGTACCATGCTGACCTCGATGGTCAAGCGCGTCGACGGCGCCATCTATGACTCTTTCATGGCGGTCAAAAACGGTAGCTGGAAAGCGGGCGTGTCGTACCGCGGCCTGAAAGAAGGCGGCGTCGACTGGGCGCTCGACAAGGACAACCGCGCCCTGGTCTCGCCAGAGATCGAGAAGAAGGTCAACGAAGCGAAGGCTGCCATCATCAGTGGCAAGATCAAGGTCATCGATTACCGCGTCGGCAGCAGCTGCCCGGTTTAATTTTTTACGTGCCCACAGAGCGCGCCGCACCGGGTTGTCCGGTCCGGCGCGCTTTTAAATACCAAACACAGACATCGCTATGCATCCAGCCGTAGAATTTCGCAACGTCAGTAAAGCCTTCGGCCGGGTGCAGGCGAACGCCGACGTCAGTTTTACTATCGCCAAAGGCTCGATCCACGGCGTAATCGGTGAAAACGGCGCCGGCAAGTCGACCCTGATGAGCATCCTGTACGGCTACTACAATGCCGACAGCGGCCAGCTGCTCATCGATGGCCAGCCGCGCAAACTGCGCACCAGCCACGAAGCGATCGCGCTCGGTATCGGCATGGTGCACCAGCACTTCATGCTGGTCGAGAACATGACGGTACTCGACAATGTGATGCTGGGCGCCGAAGGCGGTTTCCGGCTGGCGGCGCAGCGCGCCACGGTGGAAGCGACGCTGCGCGAGATTTGCAGCCGCTACCGGCTCGACGTCGATCCGCTGGCCACCATTGCCGAGCTGTCGGTCGGCGCCCAGCAGCGCGTCGAGATTCTCAAGCAGATTTACCGCAGCGCCGACATCCTGATCCTCGACGAGCCCACCGCCGTGCTGACGGCGCAGGAAACCGCATCGCTGTTTGACATCCTGCGGCTGTTCAAGGAGCAGGGCAAGACCATCATCCTGATCACCCATAAACTCGGCGAGATCATGGCAATTACCGACCAGGTGACGGTGATGCGCGCCGGCCGCGTGGTGGGCGCAGTGGCCACCGCGGCGACCTCCAAAGAACAGCTGGCCAACATGATGGTGGGCCGGCCGATCCAGAGCGAGCTGCCGCGCGCCCCTTTTACGCCGGGCGCGCCGGTGCTGAGCGTGCAACAGCTGCAGCTGCGCGACAAGGCGGGCGTCAATCTGCTGGCCGACATTGCCTTTCAGGTCCGCGCCGGGGAAATCGTCGCCATCGCTGGCGTCTCCGGCAACGGCCAGAGCGAATTGCTGGAAATTCTGGCGGGCATGCGCCTGCCAACGGCGGGCAGCGTCGACTTTGTGGGCAGCGCCCTGCCGTATGCCGGCCGCGTCGACGCCGACGGCCTGCCAGCCCTGTTCCGCCAGCTCGGTATCGGCCATGTGCCGGAAGACCGCCTGCGCGATGGCGTCATCAAGGATTTTTCGGTCGAACAAAACACCATCTTCGGCTACCAGGAGCGGGTGAAAAACGGCTGGGGCCTGTTTGACTTCAAGGCGATTTCCCAGCGCTGCGCCGGTTTATTAAAAGCGTTTGATGTGCGCCCGGCCGATCCCGGCCTGCGCATTGGCCTGCTGTCGGGCGGTAACCAGCAAAAGGTGGTGATTGCCCGCGAAGTGACAAGCGCGCCCAAACTGATGCTGGTCGGCCAGCCCACGCGCGGGGTCGATATCGGCACCATCGAAGCGATCCACACCGAGCTGCTGCGCATGCGTGACGCCGGCGTGGCGATCTTGCTGGTGTCGGTCGAACTGGAAGAAGTGCGGGCGCTGGCCGACCGCATCATCGTCATGTCGGGCGGACGCATCACCGGCGAATTACCTATCGAAGCATTTGACACCACCCGCATCGGTTTGCTGATGGGCGGGATGCACACCTCATGAAAACTACCGAACTGCCACGCTGGGCCACCGCCTTTGTCCTGCCCGTCCTGAACCTGCTGTCGGCCCTGCTGGTGGCCGCCCTGGTGATTTACCTGCTGGGCGAAAGCCCGCTCGAGTCGCTCGGCATCCTGTTTAACAGCGCCATCATCAATCCGGAAGGCTTGAGTTACACCCTGTTTTACGCCTCGACCTTTATTTTTACGGGGCTGGCGGTGTCGATCGCCATGAAGGCGGGCCTGTTTAATATCGGTGGCGAAGGGCAGATGTATTTTGGCGGCCTCGGCTTGACGCTGACCATGCTGGCGCTCGACGCCACCCTGCCCGCCTGGCTGCTGATCCCGGCCGGCATGCTCGGCGCCGCCGTGTTTGGCGCCGCCTGGGCGTGTATTCCCGGCTACCTGCAGGCCAAACGGGGCAGCCACGTGGTGGTGACGACGATCATGTTCAACTTCATCGCCGCCGACTTGATGAATTTTATTATCAATAAACTGGTGCCCGTCGGCCAGCAAAATCCGGCCAGCCGGGTGTTCGCCGACGCCGCCGCCATGCCGCGCTTGAACACCCTGTTTCCCGTGCTGGGCGACACGCCACTGAACATCAGTTTTCTGATCGCCATTGCGGCGCTGGCCGTGTACGGCGTGATGGTGTGGCGCTCGCCGTGGGGTTACCGTTTGCGCGCCACTGGCTTGAACAGCCACGCCGCCCACTACGCGGGCGTGCGCATCAGCCGCACCATCGTCGTCGCCATGCTGGTCTCGGGCGCACTGGCGGGACTGGCCGCCGTCAATTCGATCATGGGCTCGACCCATTACCTGTCACTCAACTTCCCCGCCGGTGCCGGTTTTATCGGCATTGCGATTGCCCTGATGGGGCGCCAGCACCCGGTCGGTATTTTCCTGTCGTCGGTGCTGTTCGGCGCCCTGATCCAGGGCGGCTTTGACCTGTCGCTGGAAAAGCCGAACATCCCGCAGGAGACCTTCATTTTTATCCAGGGTTTGATCATCCTGTTCTGCGGCGCGATGGAAAATTTCTATGCGCCAGCGCTACTGAAACTGCTCAACCTTGGCAAGAAAGGCTAAGCCATGTTCGAAGACCTGCATATCGCCAGCCTGATCGTCTCGACCATCCGCAACGCACCGGTGCTGATGTTTGCCGCCATGGCCGGCCTGTTCGCCGAACGCAGCGGCGTGGTCGACCTGGCGCTGGAGGGCAAAATCCTCGCCAGCGCCTTTGCCTCGGCCGCCGTGGCATTTAGTACGCAAAACGTCTGGTATGGCATCGCCGCCGGCGTGGTGGTATCGAGTGCGCTGGCCCTGATCCAGGGCTATGTCAGTATCAGCCAGAAGGGCAACCAGTTGGTGGCCGGCATGGCGATCAATATCGCCATCAGCGGCCTGACCTTCGTGCTGGCGCAATTTTTTTTCCAGCAGGGCGGCCGCACGCCTGATCTGGGCGAAGCGCGCCTGCATGACATCGTCTTGCCCGGCACTGCCGCGCTGGAGCACGTGCCCCTGCTCGGCTGGCTGTACGGCCACGTGATTGGCGGCCATTCGGTGCTGGTGTACGCGGCATTTCTGCTGGTGCCGCTGGTGCACTGGGTGCTGTACCACAGCCGCTTCGGCCTGCGCCTGCGCGCCTGCGGCGAAAACCCGCACGCGGCCGATGCCGCCGGTGTCAACGTCGAAGGCACCCGCTACGTCGCCATGCTGATCGCCGGTGTGCTGTGCTCGTTTTCGGGCGCTTATCTGGCCATCGTCCAAAGCGGCTTCTTCTTGCGCGACATGTCGGCCGGCGCCGGCTACCTGGCGCTGACGGCACTGGTGTTCGGTAACTGGCGGCCCCTGTACACGGCGCTCGGCTGCATCATGTTCGGCTTTTTCAGCGCGCTGCAGATTCAAATGGAAGGGGTGGAACTGCCAGGCGTCGGCCGCATTCCCGGCGCGCTCATTCACATGATTCCGTACGTGGTGACGGTGGTCGTGCTGGCCGGCTTGATGGCCAAGTCGATTGCGCCGAAAGCGATCGGCAAGCCGTTTGTGAAGTCCAGATAAGGGCGCGGACTTAAGATGGCGACTGGCACCGCAGGTGCCTGTCGCCATACTAATTACTGCGCCGACTTGGCCAGGGTGGCCGAGCGCCCCAGCGTCCACGTAAAGCCGAACCCCGCCGAGGCGCCACTGCGGCGTTTCATCAGCGGGCTGTCGGCATTGGCGGCGCCACGATAACTCTCTTCGCGCACGAAGCCAAACAGGCGCACGTCCTCGTTAAATTTATATGTCGCCGACACACCCACGCGGGTGAGCACCAGCCCCGCATCGGCCTGGAACGCCGGCCGCGTGGCCGTCGCATAGACCGGCGCCACTTCGTAAAAATAGCGGTTCAGGCGACGGTCGGCAAACACCGCGGCGACCGATACATCGTAGCCCCAGCGTGGATCGGCCCCGCGCAGTTCGTACGACAGTTTGGGCTCGAACGTGGTGCCCTGGCGGCGCACGCCCCCTTCGATTTCCATCACCGCGCGCAGCGGCAATTCAAACCGCACGCGGCTGGTGGCAGTGGGACTGGCCAGCAGGATTTTGACGCGCGGGCCAAATTCGACCAGGGTATTCAGGTCGCGCATGCCGGCGCGCGCGGCGACGTCCTTCGAGTGGGCCGGCAAGGCGCCGGAAAAGCCGACGTCAAATTCGACCCGCTCGCTCTTGAACAGGCGCGCGCCAATGCCACCCTGGTCCGAGCGCAGCACTTCGCCCCGGTAAATCAGAAACGGCAGCGGCAGCACGCGCGCCGAACGGTCGCTGGAACCCGGATAGGCCGGCGTGCTGACAGCAAAGGCCGCCACACCGGCTTCCCACAGGGGTTGCGGTTGCTGCGCCTGTTGCGCAGCCACGCTGCCGGCCGCACCCGCGGCGACCATAGCCATCACCCACACGAGGCGCTTCATGGCTGCGGCCAGATGGCTTGCAGCACGGCGGCCAGGTGGTAGCCAGCCTCGATCAGCTGCGTTCTCGCCAGCGCCGAACTGGGTACGGGGTAACTGGCCGGCACTTCCATCGTCCAGTTATAAAACACCTCGCCCTTCTTGCTGGTCTGCTTTTGCGGCGGCCCGACCGTCACATCCTGGTAGGCGCTCTTGGCGGCGACCAGCGAGGCATCGGCCCACTGGTACGGCCAGCTCTGGACGTCACCGCTGTTGATCGCCACCTGCGGTTTACTATCGATGGCGTACTGGGCGAATTGCTGCGGCGTGCGCGTGCTCGACCTGCGCATGGCGTAGTCGACGACGGTGCTGTCCCAGTACGAGTGAAACGGTTTGGTCAGGGCTTTGGGAACGCCTTCGCGCGGCTTGGGATTTTCGCCCGGGATGTGCGCCGCTCCCATGGTGGCAACCTTGTCGTCATCCATCAGGAAGTTATTGCCACCGCGCGAGTCGAAGATGGCGACGGCATCGACATCGCTGTGTTTGGCCGGCACCACGAACTTGCCGTCGGCAGCGACAAACGCCGCCCCCACGTGCAGCGGCTGGTGAATGTCGCCGGTCATGTGGGTGATCAACAGCAGCGCCTGGCGTTTGCTAAAACCGTGGGGATTGACGGCGGCGCCGTCTTTTCCCTGCAGCACCGCGATGGCCTGCTTGAGGGTTTGCACGATGTCGTCAGGCGCGGTGCCCACTTCGCCGTCATGGTAGTGCGCTTTCTGGAACGGCACATCGGTGTAATGGTATTCGCCCGCCTTCGGATTGGCCTCGACATAGCCGACCATTTCCGGCGTTTGCGGACCGCACCAGGTGCCCTTGACGCAGTCGGCCCAGTTGGCGACCGATTCCAGGCTTTCGCCCGGCAGCAGCAAGGCCGCCACCTGCTTGTCAGCGGCGCTGCCCTTGATTAATTTGTCGGCGATGGCGCCGACGACGCGGTGTCCATCGTTGCCCCACGCGAGGGCCTCGGTGGACAGAAAAGCGCCGGCCAGGGCGACGACGCAAGCGAGTTTTTTCATGGTTCGACGATCCTGTCATTAAAATTAGTTGAGGCGTTCAATACGTGGCGCAGTCACCGCGGCCGGCAACGGGCCCGCCTTGTCGCGCTTGACCAGCAGGCCAATGAAGGCATCGAGATCGACGATGCCGGTATCGCGCTTGTTGGTGGCGCGGGCGAACATGGGAAAGCCGTCGGCCCCTTCGGCCAGAAAATTATTCGCCACCACGCGGTAGGTGGCGGCATCGGCCAGCGGCACGCCGTTGATGCGGATCGAGTCCGGCACCACGCGCGCACCGAGCGGGCGCGCACGGTCCCAGCGGTAGTGCAGCGCGCTCGACACCTGCAGCATGGCGGCGTGATCGCCGCCATTCGGACGGGCAAACTGCTGTTCCAGCAGGCCGCGCAGCTGCGCGCCCGTCAAGTCCATCACCACCAGGGTGTTTGAAAACGGCAGCACCACCTGGGCCTGGCCAAAGGTGGCCACCAGGTTCTCGCCCACATCGAAGTCGGCGCGCATGCCGCCCACATTCATGAAAGCGATCTGCGCACCGTCGGCGCGGGTCGCTTCGACAGCGGCGTCGGCGATCAGGCCACCCAATGCCGATTCACCGGCGGGATTGAGCGTGCGGGTGACGCTGCGGCTGCTCACGCGCGCCACCGGCCGCGCCAGCGCATCGGCGCTGCGGGCCTTGACCGCTGCCAGGTAAGCGGCCACTTTGGCATCGACCGGGTACTGGCCCTCGACCACCGGCACGTTGCGCACGGTGACGTCCTGCACGGCGCCATTGGCGTCGACCGCCAGCTTGATGCGGGTGAGTACGTGGCCGCCCATCTGCGCCTGGGTGATGGTGCGTCCCTCGACCTTGCACTGAAACCCCTTGTGGGTGTGACCGGAGACGATCAGGCGGATGGCCGGATCGAGCTGGCGGGCGATGCCGACGATAGGGCCTTTTAACTGGCTGCACTCGGCCTGGTCGAACGCTTCAGGCGTATCACCGCCTTCGTGAATGAGAACCACAAAGGCGGTGGCGCCCTCCGTGCGGGCGGCAGCAGCGGCCTTGTTGATGGCCTGCGCCTCGTCGCCGAACGCCAGGCCGGCAATGCCGGAGGCGGTGACCACCGAGGCGGTGTCGCGCAGCACGGCGCCGATGAAGGCGATCTTGACGCCCTTGACCTGGCGGAGTGCATAGGCTGGCATGAAGGGCTGGCCGGTGGCGCTGTCGGTGACATTTGCCGCCAGATACGTAAACGCGGCGCCCTTGAAGGCGGGATCGAATTTGCAGGCTTTGGCGGGCAGCGACGACATACAGCCGCCCTTTTGCTTGCGCAGCAGTTCCATGCGGCCCTGGTCGAATTCATGGTTGCCCACCGACGACAGGTCCATGCCCAGCATGTTCAGCGCCGCCAGGCTCGGTTCATCGGCCCACATCGACGACATGGCGGGACTGGCGCCGACCAGGTCACCGGCGCCGACGAACAGCAGCTCGCGGTCTTCCCGGCGGAATGCCTGCAGGGCGGCGGCGAGATTGTCGATGCCGCCAGCGGTGATGGTTTGTTCACGCGGCTCGTAGGCGCTCTTGTAGACGAATTTGCTCGATTCGAGGTGGCCGTGAAAATCGTTCAGGGCCACCAGGTTGATATCGACGGCGCCGCGTGGCGCAGGCGCCAGGGGGGCGCAGCCGGCCAGGCTGATGCAGGCGGCGACAAGCAGGGAAAGATATGATTGTTTCATAAGGCGGAAGCATAAAGAAGTTTGCCAGCCAGCGCCAGCGCTGGCTGCGAAAGCTGATCAAAGGAAATGGCGCCGTCAATACAAAACGGCGCGCCCAATAAAAAAGGGCTGGTGTTGCCACCAGCCCTACGTTTCACTCAAGCGATTCTGTTAGAAATCGTACTTGAAGGTCGCTTGCACGGCCCACTGCGACTCGCCCTTGACCTGACGGACATCGAGGCTTTCCACTTGCGGACGCACGGCGTAGACGTACTTGCCGGTGGCAGCGTCGGTACCGACATAGTCGACGAAGCTGCGTGCCAGACCGCCATTGCTCTGGAAGCCGACTTCATTGATATGGCCCCATTTTTTGTTGAGCATATTGCCGAAGTTGAGGAAGTCGAGGCTGAAGCTTGCCTTGTTGCGGGCAAACAGGCCTGGAATTTCCTGGGTGATGCGCAGGTCGACGCTATTGGTCCATGGAGCGAAGTCGGTGTTACGACCGACGATGCCACCGGCCGAATTACGCAGCACCTTGTTGGCGTTGACCACATCCCAGAACTTTTGCTCGTTGACGTGGCTGGTGGCGGTATCGCCGTAGAACAGCACGTCGCCCGAACCGAAGGCTTTCGGGATGTACATGCGGTCATTGCCGGCCAGGCCGTCACCGTTCAAGTCGTTGTTGACGGTCCAGCTGTAAGGCTTGCCCGAACGACCTTCATAGAACACGCCCAGACGGGTGTTGTAGCTGCCGAAGAACTTTTGCTGGAAATTGAACAAGGCATTGATACGGTCCTTGACCAGGTAGCTCGAGTTGGTGGCGACGTTTTCGTTCGGGTTGAATACCGAGCGACCGTTCCAGTTCGAGGTCGATACCGACGAGGTCAGCGACGATACTTCCGTCGACGTCGTCTTGGTGGCGGCGATCGACCAGCCATAGCCCTTGCTCAGCGGACGCGAGAACGACACGGTGCCGACGTTGGCTTTGCCCAGATCGGTGTCCCTGGCCAGCATGACGTTACCGTAGTTCAGGTTGCTCAAGGCCTTGGTGGTGACGCAACCGCTGGTGATGGACACGCTGCCATTGCTTGGGGTGAAGCAGCTGGCCTGGTAACCGCCGGCGTTGTAGTACAGGTTACGGCCGTCGGTACCGATCTTGGTCGGTGCGCCCAGGTTCAAGTTTTCGTAGTAGATACCGTCCTTGTTCTTGGTGTGCAGGTATTCGGCCGAGAACACGATACCCTGCCATGGCAGTTCGGTTTCAAACGCGATGTTGGCTTTCCACACCGACGGCTGGTGGAAGCTTGGATCGAGGAAGTCGACGTTGGCCGCTGGCGTGGCGCCAGCCACCGATGGCTGGGCGTCCGGGTTGGCGCTGAAGGTGCCGTCGGTGGTCGGGCACTTGGTGGCGCCGGTACCGGAGCAGGTGATGATGCGCGACGACACGCCCGTATTCGAGAACGGGTTGGACATCCATACGGCTGCCGAAGCGCCCTGGAACAGGCCAACACCGCCACGCACTTGCATCAGGCGCTCGGTTGGCAGTTTCAGGTTGAAGCCGACGCGCGGCTGCACCAGCTTCTGGCCATCGATGGTCTGGGTATTGTCGTAGCCGAAGCCGCCGGACTGGCGCACGTTGGTGGTGGCATTGCCAGCGACCAGCGGTGCGGCAGCGGCAGCGTTACGCAGTGGACGGCCATCGACGCCGTTGTAGTCAACACGCACGCCGCCGGTGATGGTCAGGCTCTTGTTGACGTTCCAGGTGTCTTGCAGGAACAGGCCAGTGTCTTGCAGGGTGAACTGGGCAACGGCAGTATCGAGCGTGCCGCCGGCCACGGCTTGCTGCACCGTGTACGAGCTTGGACGACCGCGCGAGAAGTTTTCCAGCACGGCCGCTTCGACCTGCGCGGTGGTACCGGTGGTGCACTTGAAGCCAGCCAGGCCAGCCGAGGTGTAGGTGACGTCGTCGCGGCAGCCAAAGGTGTAGTTACCGTTGACGTTTTGCAGGAAGGCGTTGTAGATCTGGGTGCTGGTGTAGTCACCGCCGAACTTGACTTCGTGATCGCCATGGGTCCAGGTGGCGCCGGCGTAAATGTCACGCGTGTTGTTGCGCAACACGTTGATATGACGGCTGGCCTCGGTACCGAAGTTGACGAAACGGTTACCGGTCGGCACACCAGCTGGTGCATCGGCTGGCAAGGGGCCGCTGAACTGCAGCGACATTGATGGCAGACGGGTGGTGTTGGTTGGCACCGAATCGTACTTGCGGGTCGAGTACTTCAGTTCGGTCGAGAAGGTGGGCGTCCAGTCCGACAGCAACTGGCCGACGGCCGTTTCAATCGACTTGCCCTGGTTGTAGAACTGCGAGCTCAGGCCCACGCCGGTCGACGAAAAACCCGTGTAGATGGGATCGGCCTGCGAGGTCTTCGAGTAACGCACGCTGGCGCGGTGGTTGTCGTTGATGTTGTAGTCGACCTTGATCATCTGCTCGCGCGAGACGAACTGCGAGCCGGCTGGCACCGCGGTGGTGCCGGTGTCGAAGCCGTAGCGGCTCTGGGCGATCGAACGGGCGCTGTCGAGCGACGACTGGGTCACGCCGACGGTGGTGCCGGCGCCGCTGCCGATTTGGCCGAAGTCAGGCGAGCTGCGCGAGCTCTTCGACTCTTCCAGCAGGGCGAACAGGAACAGTTTGTCCTGGATCAGCGGGCCGCTGACGTAACCGCCCTTGGTGTTTTCCTTGAATTTCGGTGCCGCCACGTAGGTGTCGTTGGTGACGTTGTAACGGTCGCCGACCAGGCGGTCGTCACGGGTGACGTAATAGATGCCGCCCTTCCAGTCATTGGTACCGGACTTGGTCACCGCATTGATGTTGGCGCCCGTGTAGCCCTTCTGGGTGACGTCGTAATTGGCGACGTTCACTTGCACCGACTGGATCGCTTCGATCGAGATCGGCTGGCGCGCGGTGGGCGAACCGTTGCTCTCGAGACCGAAGGTGTCATTGACGGCGACGCCGTCGATGGTGATGGTGTTGTAACGCGAGTTCTGGCCGGCGACGGAGATTTCACCGCGTTCTTTGTCGGTCTGCGACACGCGTGGGTCGGCGCGGGCGTAGTCCTGCAGGTTGCGCTGGATCGACGGCTGGGCGGCCAGTTCGGTGGCGCTGATGTTGGTACCCGAACCCATGGTGTTACGCGAGAATTTTTCCGAGCGGCCAGCGCTGCCGGTCACGGTAACGGACTGGATTTGCGCGCCCAGGGTGGCGTCGACAGCAGCCGTTTCAGCGAGCTGGGTGTAGACGTCGGTGCGCTTTTCCGAAATACCATTCTTGGTGATGGTGATCGTAAACGGGCCACCGGTACGCAGACCGCGGGCGTTGTAGCGGCCTTCGGCATCGGTGGTGACGGTGCTGACGGAACCGGATTCGTTGTGCACGATCTGGACCGTGGCGCCAGCTGCTGGCTGGCCGTCGGCGCCCGAAATGCGACCGGCGATTGCCGAAGTCGTGTTTTGCGCGAACACAGGCGCGGTCGCCAGCGCGATCGACAGCGCGAGCGCCATCTTGGTCAGCTGGATCCGTTTATGAATGATCATTTGATTACCCCAAAAAAGACTATAGTTGTGCGGGCTGCCGTTACCGGCGCCCTTCTTTGCTGCTGTTGCTAAAACTGGTTTGATGCCAATTACGGCAAGCGGCGGGCGCCGCCGTCCATACAGACTAATTATTTGTGACAATATCAGCGGCGGGCGCCAGCTTGTACGACGCATATGTCATCTTCATGACATCGATACTGTTTGTTGAAAAGTGTTGTCTTTTTGTGCTTCTACTAGGCAACTATGCATGAACGACCCAGGTCCGACAAATACGTTTTCCCTTCGTCATTGAGACATATTTCCTATAAATACAGGGAAAACAGACCGCCATGACCTCAGTCACACTGGCATGCCCGGCAGGCGATGGAGGCGATTATAAGTGAGCCGTTCTGCATAGAAATCCTTTCGACTGCAAAATTGTCGAAGGAATCAAGCTTGCCCAATTTGTGTAGCGCAATGACCACAAAGATGACTATTTGGCATGCGCAAATGACGCGCCCTGGCCACGCGGTCGCGTGCCAGGGGCAATTGCAGAGAAAGAATTAACGGCTGCGAGTACTTCGCACCGCGTTGGCGTTGAGGGCGGCGATAGCCGCTTCGAAACGGGCAAAGCGGCCATCGAGTTCGACGGTCAGGCGGGCGCGCTGTTTTGCCGGCAAAAAGGCATAGTGAATACTTGCATACGACAGCCGTTTGACTTCGGCATAATCGGGCCGGTAGCGGCTGGCGAACAGCGTGTATTCGTGCGACAGGTCGTGGCGGGTGACGCCGGCATCGTCGGTCGAGATGACAAACGGCACGCCAAAGCGGCGGTACAGGGTGACCGGATGGTCGGCGCCGCTGATGCCGTTAATAAAACCGTTGCTGGTCAAATTGATCTCGACGGCGATGTTCGCCTGCTTCATTTTTTGCAACAGCGCCACCACGTTTTTCTCGTGGGCGAGGTCGATGCCATGGCCGATGCGGTCCGCCATGCCGACGTTGACAGCATCATCAATATGAAAACGCAAGCCTTCCGGCGGCACGTCGCCCAGCGCCAGCTCGCCGGCGTGCAGCGCTACCTTGACGTCCGGATACTGGCGTTTCAGGAAACGGAACATTTTCATGTGCAGCGCATAGTCGCGCATCGACACCATCTGGCTTTCCTGGCCGACGATGTTGACGCCCACGATCAGCGGGCTCTGGCTGGCCGCCTTGAAGCCAGCCACCATCGAAGAAAACACTTGCGACGGCGCCAGCAGGCGCAACACATAGGCCTGGTAGCGCATGGTGAAGTTGGCGTCGTCGATGCCGCTGGCGGCCGTTTCTATTTTGGCGACGTAATCGTTGATGCTGGCCGTAAAAGCGCCATCCTGCTCGAGCGCAGCCTGCTGGCGGCGCAGCACGGCGTCAACAGCGGCGTCGTCGCCCGCCTGCCAGGCGGCGCTGTCGAAGGCGGCGTCGCCCTTGAACGGTGCCAGCTTGAACATGGTTTCGATATAGCTGACGTTTTCCAGGATGGCACGCTGCTTGAGAGTTTGCAAGCCTTCGGCAAAATTGGCGTTCGAGACCGGGCCGAAGTAGCCGAAAGTCTGGAAGAACTGGCGGTCCGGCGGGCTCTGGATGGCGCCGTGGTTATTAAAATCCTTGCTCGACCAGCGCTGCAGCACTTCGCGGTAAGTCTGGTCATCGGCATACAGTTCGGCCGTCGACAGGCAGCTGCGCTGGGCGGCCGGCAGGGCGCGCTCGGCATCGATCAGCTTGCGGTCGGTCTCGATGCGGTAGCTCACCTTGTTGACGCACAGGCCCTGCTTGTCGAGGAAGTCGACATATTGCTCGGCATACAGCGCACCCGAATAATGGTGGTGCAAGTCGCCGCCCTTTGGCATTTGCGTAAAGAACATGGTCAGCGCCGACTGCTGGGCATCGGCGCCACCGACGAGTTGCGCAAAATAGCGGGCGGTGGCCGCCTGGTTGCCGTTGACGGGCCCCTTGGCGTGCACGGTGCTCGCTGCCAGGGTGGCAACGAGGGTCAGGGCCAGGGCGGCGGGCGAGCGTAGGAACATGCAAAATCTCTCGGTGGATGGTAGACGCGGGGAACAAGGTGGTAAACAATACAGTGAACGATGATTGCGCGGCTACTGTATCGCCTTCATGGCGGATTGGCAATGACGGGCCGCCGACCATCGTCGACAGCACCATCGGCAGCCCGTGCGCTGTCGACACGCAGTATGTTTCCGCTAAGGGGGCCATGACCAAGCCAAGGTTTCTCAGTCCGGCGCTGTTTAAGGCTGTCAGCGGCGAAATGGCGAGCCACATCAAGCAAAAATTGCGCGCCATGGAAATGGACGTGACGGCCATGGAACTGCATAACTCATCGCAGACGCGCACCCTGCGGGTGTACATCACGCTGGCCCGCACCACCAACCTGAAAGCGCTGTACCTGGCCGAGTCGATCATCTGCAAGCAGTTGCAGGCTGAGTTTTCCATGCAGCCACACGCGTTTTACTGGCGCTATCAGCCGCCAGAACGCGCCGCCAAAGCGGCGCCGCCATGAGCCGCCAAAAAATTCTGGTGGTCGACGATTCGCCGTCGCAGCGCTTGCTGCTGCAGGCGCTGCTGACGGCCGAAGGCCATACGGTGATCACCGCCAGCGATGGCCTCGAAGCGGTCGACAAGGCCAGGCGGGAACTGCCTGACCTGATCGTGATGGACATCGTCATGCCCGGCCTAAACGGCTTTCAGGCCACCCGCGCCATCACCAAGGATGAAGCGACCTGGCATATTCCGGTGATTTTGCTCACCGCCAAGGACATGGATTCGGACCGCGTGTGGGCGCTGCGGCAGGGCGCCACCGCGTATTTGAACAAGCCGCTCGATCAGGGCAAGCTGCTGGAGCTGATTCATACGCTGGCGTAGTTTTGCCGTCGGGCAGATTAACAGCGGGACAGGCAACTGCACGCCAGTCCCAATTCTGCACTGACCACACTAAGTACTCGCCGGGAAATTATTGTGGATTGATAGCGAACAGAAATGGATGCGATGCAAGGCGCTCGCCGCGACGCAATGCGGGCATTGCTAGCGGTGAGCAACGCAGCAGCGCGCCGTTTATGGCAGCTAGAAATCACAATAATTTACTGGCGAGTACTTAGGCGCGCTGCCACTGCAGCCTGCCCCCCGCATAGGTGGCCGCAATGGCGCGATCATCGCCCAGCATGGCCAGCGCAAACAGCAATTCTTCGATTTTCTCGCAGCCGCCTGTGCGACGCGCCAGCAAGGGCGTGGCGGCCGGATCGAGCACAATGAAGTCGGCATCGACCCCGGCCGCGAAATTGCCGATGCGCCCTTCGAGCCGCATGGCGCGCGCCGCCCCCAGGGTGGCCAGATAAAACATGCGCAGCGCCGACAGATAGCTACCCTTCATGCGCGCCACCTTGTACGCTTCATTCATCGTTTGCAGCATGCAAAATGCCGTGCCGGCACCCACATCGGAGGCCAGCGACAGCAGCACGCCCCTGGCATCGGCACGCTCGAAGTCGAACAGCCCGCTGCCGAGGAACAGGTTGGAGGTGGGGCAGACGGCCGCCGCCGCGCCGCTGGCGGCCAGCCGCGAAAAGTCGTCGTCGTCGAGCCAGATGCAGTGGCCGAACATGGCGCGCTCGCGCACCAGGCCAGCCTGGTCGTACACATCGAGGTAGCTGCGCGCCGCCGGGAACAGGGAACTGACCCAGTTGCACTCGTCGCAGTTTTCCGCCACGTGGGTCTGGATATAGGTATCCGGATAGGCGCGCGCCAGCTCACCGGCCAGCGCCAGTTGCGCCGGGCTGGAAGTGGGGGCGAACCGCGGCGTGATGGCGTAGTGGGAACGGCCGCGCCCATGCCAGCGGCGGATCAGCTCTTCGCTGTCGCGCACGCCGCCCTCGGCGGTATCGGCCAAAAAATCGGGGCAATGGCGGTCCATCAGCACCTTGCCGGCCACCATGCGCAAGCCGCGCGCCTGGCTGGCACCAAAGAAGGCATCGACCGACGCCTTGTGCACGGTGCAGTAGACCATGGCTGTGGTGGTGCCGCTGCGCATGAGCTGATCGAGAAAGAACTCGGCCACCGCGGCGCCGTGCTGGGGGTCGTCGAACTGGCGCTCGGTGGGAAAGGTGTAGGTGTCGAGCCACGGCAGCAGACCGGGCGCGGGGGAGGCGATCATGTCAGTCTGCGGGAAGTGGATGTGGGTATCGATGAAGCCGGGGCAGATGATCTTGCCCCGATAATCGATGACCGCGGTGTCGTCGGCCAGGCTGGCAGCCAGGCTGGCGTAATCGCCGGCGGCGACGATGACGCCGCCAGCGACGATCAACAGGCCATCGGCATACCAGCGGTAAGCATCTTCAAAAAACGCCGGATCGGCATGAAAGTGCAGCACACTGGCGCGATAGGCCTGCTGGGCGATTGGTGCAGTGGACATCGGGTGATTCTTTCAATTCTATATAAATCAATTCAGGTGTTGCCTGCCGCATGCCAGCGCAGCAGCAGCTGGGCGACGACGGCGGCGGCGATCACGGCGGGTTGCTTGCCGCTGATGCCGGGCAGGCCGATCGGACACGCCATGGCGTCGATGCGCGCGTCATCGAAGCCGCGCGCGCGCAGGCGGTGCTCGAACTGGGCGCGCTTGGTGTGCGAACCGATCAGGCCAAGCCAGCGAACCTGCTGGCGCGCCAGGATCGCTTCGCACAGGCGCTGGTCGAGCGCATGCGAATGGGTCATCACCAGGTAGCTGGCATCGTTTGGCGCGCTCGCCACCAGGTCTTCGGGCGCATCGGTGGCTTCGACCTGCACATTGTCAGGCAGGCCAGTGGGGAACAGGTCGGCGCGCTGGTCGATCCAGGTGACGGTGCATGGCAGCGGCGCCAGCGCCGCCACCAGTGCCGCGCCCACGTGGCCGGCGCCAAACAGCATCACGTGATGGGGCGGCGCCGCCACCTTGGCGACCAGATAGCGGCGCCCTTCGCGCACCATCACGTGGCTGCCGCGCTGGCGGTCAAAGGCGATGGCGTCGCCGCACAGCAGCGCGCCGTGCTCGTCGAACAGCGCAGCGGCGGGAGCAGGAGCAGCAGCAGGCCGTGCAACCGGATCGAGCGCCAGCACACGCCAGCTGTCGCGCCAGCGGCGCCCCGCCAGCAGCTGCGCGGCGGCAGGGTCGAGCAGCTCAAACGCCAGGTGCACCACGCCGCCGCAGCACTGACCGAGACTGGGGCCCAGCGCGAAGCGTTCGAGGTGGTATGCGCAGCCTTCGGCGAGCATCTGGCGCGCGATCTCGATGGCGCGCAGCTCGAGGTGGCCGCCGCCGATGGTGCCGGCCAGCGTGGGCGCCGCCGCCGCCGCCGCTACCACCACCATGCGCGCGCCCGCCTCTCTCGGTACCGAGCCTTCGGCGATCGCCACCGTCACCAGCACGGCGCTGGTGCTGGCGGCGAGCATCCATTCGTCGATCATGACACTGCGCTAGAGCGGGCGACGGCCGCTTCGACCGCCTCGATCGCTTTCAAAATTTCTTCGCTGGTGGCCGGCGCATTCAGCGGTGGGTGGGCAGTGTGGCCGCCAACGGCCGAAATGGCGTCGCGGATGGCGAAGAAGACAGAAAACGGCAGCAGCAATGGCGGCTCGCCCACCGCTTTCGAACGGTGGATGCTGTCAGTGACATTGCGGTTGTCGAACAGCGCCACCCGAAAATCGTCCGGGCAGTCGGACACGGCGGGAATTTTATACGTCGACGGTGCGTGGGTGAGCAGCTTGCCGCCAGCGTCCCAGCGCAGCTCCTCGGTGGTCAGCCAGCCCATGCCCTGAATAAAAGCGCCTTCGACCTGGCCGATATCGATGGCGGGATTGAGCGACTTGCCGGCGTCATAGAGCACATCGGCACGCAGCAGTTTCCATTCGCCGGTGAGGGTGTCGACGATCACTTCAGCCACCGCGGCGCCGTAAGCGAAATACGAAAACGGCTTGCCACTCATGGTGGCGGCGTCCCAGTGCAGGCCGGGGGTGGCATAAAAGCCATCCGACCATAGCTGCACGCGCGCCAGATACGCTTGCTGCACCAGGGCGGCGAAGGCGATCTGCTGGCCGTTGACGTCGACCTGGTCGGCGGCGAAGCGCACCTGTTCGGCGCTGCCGCCGTAGCGGCTGGCAGCAAAATCGGCCAGGCGCAGGCGGATCTGGCGGGCAGCGTCCTGCGCCGCCTTGCCATTGAGGTCAGCGCCGGTGGACGCCGCGGTGGCCGAGGTATTGGCGACCTTGCTGGTGTCGGTGGCGGTGGCGCGCACGTGCGCCATGTCGACCCCCAGCTCCTGGGCGACCACCTGCATCACCTTGGTGTTGATGCCCTGTCCCATCTCGGTGCCGCCGTGGTTGACCAGGATGGAACCGTCTACATACACGTGCACCAGCGCGCCAGCCTGGTTCAGGTGGGTGACATTAAAGGCGATGCCGAACTTGACGGGGGTGAGCGCCAAGCCCTTTTTGAGGAGCGGGCTGCCGGCATTGAAGGCGGCGATGGCGCTGCGGCGGGCCTGATAACTGCTGCTCGCTTCGAGCTGGTCGACCAGTTTGCCGATGACGTTGTCGACCACGGTCTGGCCATACGGCGTGACGTTGCGCTCAGTGTCGCCGTAAAAATTGCGGCGGCGGATGGCCAGCGCATCGCGCCCGAGCTTACGGGCGATTTCATCGATGATGTATTCGATGGCGATGGCGCCCTGCGGGCCGCCGAAGCCGCGAAAGGCGGTATTGGACTGCGTGTTGGTACGGCCGCAGGCGGCGCGGATGTCGACGTCGGACAAATAATAGGTATTGTCGAAGTGGCAGACGGCGCGCGTGGCGACGGGGCCTGACAGGTCGGCCGAATAACCGGCGCGGGTGACCATGTCGACCCTGGCGCCGCAGATGCGGCCATCGTCGTCGTAGCCGACCGCGTATTCATAATAAAAGCAGTGGCGCTTGCCGGTGACGAGCATGTCGTCGTCGCGGTCGGCGCGCAGTTTAACGGGGCGCCTGAGGCGGAATGCGCCGATGGCAGCAGCCGCACACCACAGCGCCGATTGCGACTCCTTGCCACCAAAGCCGCCACCCATGCGGCGGCATTCGACCGTGATGTGGTTCGAGTGCAGGCCGAGCGCGTGGGCGACGACGTGCTGCATTTCGCTGGGGTGCTGGGTCGAGGCCAGCACCAGCATGCCCTGGTCTTCTTTCGGGATGGCGTAGGCGATCTGCCCTTCCAGATAAAACTGTTCCTGACCGCCCACGTAAAGCTGGCCTTCGACGCGATGGGGGGCGGCGTCGAACGCGCTTTGGTAATCGCCGCGCGTCAAGCGCATCGGCGGCAACACGAAGGAGCCGGCCGCGCGCGCTGCCTGCGGCGTCAGGATGGCCGGTAACTGTTCATACACGATGTCGGCCAGGCGGGCGGCGCGGCGCGCCTGGTCGTGGCTGTGCGCGACGACCAGGAAGATGGGCTGGCCCACATACATGACGACGCCGTCAGCGAAGATAGGATCGTCGTTGATGATGGGACCGCAGTCGTTCAGGCCAGGGATATCGTCGGCGGCAAACACGCCGACCACGCCGGCGGCGGCGCGCACGCGAGCGAGATCGATGGCGCCAATGCGCGCATGGGCGCGCGCCGACAGGCCGAGGGCGCCGTGCAAGGTGCCCTGCACTTCGGCGATATCGTCGGTGTAGGTGGCCTGGCCGAGTACGTGCAGGTGGGCCGATTCGTGGACGCGGGCGACGCCGACGGCGCGCCACGGCGCCGCCGTGTCGACAGCATGGACGCTCTGCACGGGGGGATGGGCGCCGTCATTCATGCCGCCTCCCCGTGTTCAAACGCATTGACGGCGCCCGCTGCCAGGGGCGCCTCGCGCCGCGTTTCGAACCAGAAGCGGCGCAGCAGGTTTTGCGCTGTCTTCATGCGGTACGCGCTCGATGCGCGCACGTCCGACAGCGGCGTGTAATCGTCCGCCAGCAGCGCCATGGCCGCCTTGACGGTCGCTGCGCTCCACGCTTGTCCCGTCAAGAATGCTTCGGTGCGGCTGGCGCGCCGCGGCGTCGCCGCCATGCCGCCAAAGGCAATCCGCGCCCCTTTGATGACGTCGCCGTCGAGTTCAAAGGCGAAGGCGGCGCACACGGCCGAGATGTCCTGGTCGAAGCGCTTGGCCAGTTTATAGGTGCGAAACCGGACCGCCGGCCGCGCTAGCGGCACCCGCAGCGCCTGCACGAATTCGCCAGCCTGCAAATCCTTGTGCTGGTATCCCAGATAAAAATCTTCCAGCGCCAGCACGCGCTGGCCGGCGCCGCTTCCCAGCACCAGCTGGGCGCCCAGCGCGATCAGCCACGGCATCGAGTCGCCGATCGGCGAGCCATTGGCGACGTTGCCACCGAGGGTGCCGGCCTGGCGGATCGGCAGCGAGGCGAAGCGCTGCCACATCGCGCCGAGCTGCTCGCCATACTGCTGGCAGAGGGCGGCGTAGGCCGCTTCGAGGGTGGCGCCGGCGCCGATTTCGAGTACGCCATCGGCTTGGTGGATGGTCTTTAAGGCGTCCACATGGCCCAGATAAATGATGTCGCCGATCTGGCGCAGCTGCTTGGTCACCCACAGGCCGATGTCGGTGGAGCCGGCCAGCAGCAGCGCCTGCGGGTGGGCGGCGCGCAGCTGGCACAGTTCCGCAAGCGTGCGCGGGGCGAAAAAGCGCGCGCCGCCGCCCTCGTGGATGGCCATGCTGCTGCGCTGCAGGCCGGCCAGCCGGGTAGCCAGGGCGGCGCGGTCGAACGCCACCGGCGGCAGCTCTCCCATGCGCACGGCGGCGTCGATAATCGGGCGGTAGCCGGTGCAGCGGCACAGGTTGCCGGACAGGGTGTCGTCGATCTGGCAGCGGCTGGGCGGGCGACCTTGCTGTTTTAAGTACATGCCCCACAGCGACATCACAAAGCCCGGCGTGCAAAAGCCGCACTGGGACGCATGGCATTCGACCAGCGCCTGCTGCACCGGGTGCAGGCTGCCGTCGGCCTGGGCGACGTCTTCCACCGTGAACAGGGCCTTGCCGTCGAGGGTGGGGACGAAGGCGATGCAGGCGTTGACCGCCTTCATGGCCAGCTCGCCCCCTTCGAGCGAACCGAGTACCACCGTGCAGGCGCCGCAATCGCCTTCGGCGCAGCCTTCCTTGGTGCCGGTGCAATGCAGATCTTCACGCAGATGCTGCAGCACGGTGCGGGTCGGCGCGACGTCATGCAGTTCGCGCACGGCGCCCTGAAAATAAAAACGGATCGGATCGGACATGCTCGCCTCGTTGGTATCCCAGTGTGCCAGAGTACCACCGGCAGCCCTGCCCGTTATATACAATCGCCGATGTCGCTTATATTCATATGCACATAATGCGCAGATCCCGCGCCGGCCCGCTCAGGCTGGCGGGTGCTGCGCGCGCCAGTGCTCGGCGATATCGATGCGGCGCGCCACCCAGACTTTCTCATGCGCCTGCACATAATCGAGAAAGCGCGCCAGCGCCGCCGCCCGTCCGGGCCGCCCGACGATGCGGCAGTGCAAGCCCACCGACAGCATCTTCGGCCGGTCGAGACCGGCGGGATCGCCCTCGGCGTAGAGGGTGTCGAAGGAATCCTTGAGGTAGTCAAAAAACTGCGTGCCCGAATTAAAACCCTGCATGGCGGCAAAACGCATATCGTTGGCGTCGAGAGTGTAAGGCACCACCAGGTGCGCGTGGCTGCCACCGGCGCCGGTCAGCGGTGCATAAAACGGCAGATCGTCGCCGTAGTGGTCGGCATCATAGGCAAAGCCGCCGTGCTCGACCACCAGCGCGCGCGTGTTGGGCGAATCGCGCCCGGTATACCAGCCCAGCGGTGCCTGCCCGGTCAGGTCGCGCAGGATCTGCACCGCTTCGGCCATGTGGGCGCGCTCGAGGTCGATGTCGGCGTTTTGATACGAAATCCACTTCAGGCCATGACAGGCAATTTCGTGACCCAGCTGGCGAAACGCCGCCACCGCCTCGGGGTTGCGCTGCAAGGCCATGGCGACGCCGAACACGGTCAGTGGCATCTGGCGCGCCTCGAACATGCGCAGCAGGCGCCACAATCCCGCCCGCGAACCGTATTCGTACAGCGATTCCATGCTCATATGGCGCATCGGAAAAGCCTGGGCGCCGATGATCTCCGAGAGGAAGGTTTCCGAGGCGGCATCCCCGTGCAAGACATTGTTTTCGCCGCCCTCTTCGTAATTGAGGACAAATTGCACGGCGATGCGGGCCTGACCGGGCCAGCGCGCATGGGGCGGGTTGCGGCCGTAGCCGATCAGGTCGCGCGGGTAGTTGTCGTAGGTGTTCATCGTGGTGCAGTGGTGGTGGTAAAAAAACCCAATGGCCCATCATATAATGGCTGGCAGCCCACCGGCCATCGCCTCATTATCAAGACAGGAAAACACCATGAGCAAACTGAGCACACACGTCCTCGACACCGCGCGCGGCATCCCGGGCGCGGGCGTGCGCATCGAACTGTACGCCTGCAGCGCCAGTGAGCGGCGCCTGCTCAAGCACGATGTGACGAATGCCGATGGCCGCTGCGCCACAGCGCTGCTCGAAGGCGACACCATGCGCGCCGGCCAGTATGAACTGGTGTTTTTTGCCGGCGATTATTTCGCCGCCCACGGCGTCGACCTGCCGACGCCCCGCTTCGTCGACAAGGTCACCCTGGCCTTCGGCATCAGCGACCCCAGCCAGAATTACCACGTGCCGCTGGTCGTCACCCCCTGGTCGTATTCGACCTACCGCGGCAGCTAAATGATCGAACGGCGCGCTTGGAAATTCGTAAAAATCATTAAACATTAAATTTGTGAATTTCAAAAACTGTTAAATATACGAAAATATTATCCACATAAAGTTTCGCAAAAACAACAGAAAATGGGCGCAAGCTTGTCATAAGTTTATCTAAAGCAACTATTTCCTTGCGGCATCCCTGCGCCGTTTTTACAATAGCGTCAGGTACTCACATTCGCCCCCCAGCCCGGGCGCTCGTTTCTATCCATCCCCGCGGATTTTCTAAAATGTTGCTTCATGCTACAGGCACCCTCATGACCAAACAATTCATCATTGCCGCTTTGACCCTGCCGCTGGCCGTCTCGGCGGCGTATGCGCAAGACAGCCAAATCTTTCCTCCTGTAACAATTAGCGGCTACGGCACGCTGGCTGTGACACAAACCAATAGCGACGCCGCGCAATTCATCCGGCCCAACCAGTCCGCTGGTGCCACCAAAAGCGCGCGCACCGGCGTCGATTCGAATTTCGGCGTGCAAGCGAACAGCACCCTCAACAGCTGGCTGTCGGCCACCGTGCAGGGGCTGGTGCGCAAGGATGGCGAAGATGACTTCGGCGCTGAACTGGCCTGGGCTTTCCTGAAGGCCAAGGTCAACGACAAGCTGTCGCTGCGGGTCGGCCGCATGGGCTTGCCGGTGTTCCTGATTTCCGACTACCGCAACGTCGGTTACGCCAACACCATGCTGCGCCCGCCGGCCGAGGTGTACACCCAGGTGCCGCTGAACAGTTTCGATGGCATCGATGCCACCTGGCAGGAAAGCGTTGGCAACACCAGCCTGTCGGCCCAGTTCGGCATCGGCCGCACCCGCAACACCATCGCCACCAGCAGCAGCGCCATCGTGCACGTCGATGGCAGCAGCCTGACGGCCTTGAACCTGGTGGCGGAAAACGGTCCCGTCACGTTGCGCTTCGGCCGCGCCGATGGCAATCTCGACCTGCAGGATTCGACTTCCCTGAACAGCCTGCTCGGGGGCTTGCGCGCCACCGGCGCCGGCTACGGCTTGACCACGCTGGCGCCACTGGCCGATGCGTTGAGCCTGAAAAAGAAAAAAGCCTCGTTCACTTCGGTGGGCGCGACGCTCGACTGGAAGGGCCTGGTGGTGCAGAGCGAATACGCGAAGCGCAAGACCGACAGCTATGTCAACAACACCAATTCCTGGTACACCATGGTCGGCTACCGGGTCGGCAAGTTCCTGCCCTATTACAACCACGCCGATGCCAAGGCGGTCGGCCGCGTCAGCAATACCGTGCCGGCAGCCTGCCCACCCGGCTACCCGGCCGCTTGTACCCCTACCTTGCGGGTGCTGTCAGCTGGCGTCGAGACGCTCTCTGCCGCCGCCAACCAGAGCACCGACACGCTCGGCGTACGCTGGGATTTTGCCCCATCGGTGGCGCTCAAGGCGCAGATCGACCGGGTCCGTCCGCGCGACGGCGTTGGCCTGCTTATCAAAGCCCAGCCCGGCTTTAGTGGTCCGCTGACCGTCGGTGCGGTCGCCCTCGACTTTGTATTTTAAGGAGAGCGCGATGACGACTCTGTATCTGAAGGTAACACACGCTGTTGTTGGTGGCCTGCTGGCCCTGTCGATTGGCTCGGCCGGCGCCGAAGTGGTGGCGGTGGTGGGCGCCAAGAGCCCGGCAACAACGATGAGCAATGAACAGGTCGCCCAGTTCTTCCTCGGCAAATCGACGGCGATGACGCCCATCGACCAGCCCGACGGCAATGCGCTGCGCAACGAGTTCTACAAAAAAGTGGCGGACAAGGATGCCGCCCAGGCCAAATCGCTGTGGTCCAAGCTGGTGTTTACCGGCAAGGCAACGCCGCCGAAAGAAGTCGCTGGCAGCGCCGAAGTGAAGAAGGCGGTGGCAGCCGATCCGAAAGCCATCGGCTACATCGAAAAAGGGGCGGTCGACGCCACCGTCAAAGTGGTGTTGACGGCGCCTTGATTTTTTCAGCAAGCAACAGCACATCGCAACATCGGGTAGTCCCGGCGCCAGGCGCGCAGGGACAGCCTGTTTAATCTCGGGAACACGATGAACATCAAGCGCAGGATCTGGGCTTTACCGCTTATTTCGACCATTATTTTTGGCCTCGGCATCGCCGTCAGCGCCTATATCGCCACCGGTGCACTGCACTCGATCCGCACCACCGAACAAGTCGATTATCCGGTCCTCGACCTGGTCAAGTCGACCACGCTCGACGTCAGCGCCGTCGCCGACACCCTGCGCGACGCCGTCAGCGAAGGTGACAAAAGCCGTATCGCCGCCGTCGGCGAGCAAGCCAACAAATTACGCAGCAAGCTCGCCGAGCTGGGCAAACTGGACGGCCAGGCCGCCACCGCCAGCCGCCTGCGGCAAGAATTCGACGCCTATTTCGCTCCTGCACTGGGGGCGGCCAAGATCATGCTGGAAATGGAACAGGGCGATCCGCAAGCGACCGTGGCGCGCATGCAAAGCACCCTGGCCACCCTTAATGGCGACCTGGCCAAGACCAATAGCGCCGCCCAGGCCCAGTTCAAGAACGGCATCGCCCACAGCGAAGCGAGCGTGCGCAGCGTGGTCAGTGCAATGGTGCTGGCGGCGTTGATCGTGGTGGCCAGCCTGGTGCTGGTGTCGTGGTTCGTGGTGCGTGCCATCTGGCAGCAGCTCGGCGGTGAGCCCGAGTATGCGCGCCAGATCGCCCGCGCCGTCGCCGACGGCGACCTGTCGATGGAAATCGTCACCGATGCCAACGACCGCACCAGCATGCTATCGGCCCTCAAGGACATGCGCGCCAAGCTGGCCCAGCTGATGGGTGACATCAAGCTGTCGGCCGACACCATCCAGACCGCCAGCGCCGAAATCGCTTCCGGCAATGCCGACCTGGCGGCCCGCACCGAATCGCAGGCAGGCAGCCTCGACCAGACCAGCCGCGCCATGGAAAAGCTCACCACCACGGTGCGCCAAAACACCGCCCACGCCAACCAGGCCAATGCGCTGGTGGTCGATGCCTCGTCGATCGCCACCCGCGGCGGCCAGGTGGTCTCCGGCGTGGTCAGTACCATGGGCGCGATCCACGATTCGGCCAAGAAAATCGTCGACATCATCGCCGTCATCGATGGGATTGCTTTCCAGACCAATATCCTGGCCCTCAATGCGGCCGTCGAAGCGGCCCGTGCGGGCGAGCAGGGACGCGGTTTTGCCGTGGTCGCCTCCGAAGTGCGCAACCTGGCGCAGCGCTCGGCCAGCGCCGCCAAAGAAATCAAGCAGTTGATCGGCGACTCGGTGGCCAAGGTCGATGCCGGCGCCATTCTGGTCGACCAGGCCGGCACCACGATGGACCAGATCGTCGCCTCGGTAAAGAAAGTGGCCGACATCATGGTCGAAATCAGCACTGCCAGCTTCGAACAGAATGCCGGCATCGAATACGTCGGTCACGCCATCGCCAGCATCGACCAGATGACCCAGCAAAATTCGGCGCTGGTGGAAGAAGCGTCGGCGGCGGCCGAGTCGCTGTCGGAGCAGACCAGCCAGCTGTCGGCGGCGCTGGCGGTATTCAAACTGAGCGACGCTGCAGCGCCGGCAGCGGCGCTGGCGCTGCGCTAAACGACGGGCGCGCACGGCAAACACTGGTCAAACTTGCAAGGCTGGCGCGACTGCCTTAGAATCGAGCGCTCTGCGGCAGCGTTTCAACGCCGCGCTTCCCGCCGGGCCCCCGGTCGCGCCACACCATGTTAGTCATTTCTTGAACACTGTTCCCCTCTGGGCGCTCGTGCTCGCGCTTGTCGTGCTGATCCTGTGCTCGGCGTTTTTTGCCATGGCCGAAACGGCCCTGATGGCGGCCAACAAATACCGCCTGCGCCACCTGGCCAAACGCCATCACCGGGGGGCCATCACCACCCTGTGGCTGCTCGACCGCACCGACCAGCTGCTCTCGTTAATACTCATTGCCAATACCCTGCTCAATGCCATGGCCACCGCCCTGGTCGCCGCACTGGCCATCCTGTTTTTCGGCCACGAAGAAAGCGTGCTCAGTATCGCCACCGCGGTGGTCGCCTTCCTGCTGATCGTGTTTGCCGAAATCTCGCCGAAAATTATCGGCGCCACCTACCCGGAAACCATCGCGCTCGGTGCCAGCCGCGTGCTGCGCCCCTTGATGACGGTGGCCAAGCCGGTGATCTGGTTCGTCAACCTGTTCGTCCGCCTGGTCCTTAAAACCTTGCGCATCCGCACCGGCAAAGAGATCCACCAGCACCGCGTATCGCCCGAAGAATTGCGCTCGATCGTGCTGGAGGGCGGCAACTTCATTCCGCAGAAGCACAAGAGCATCCTGCTCAACCTGTTCGACCTGGAAACCATCTCCGTCGAAGACATCATGACCCCGCGCGCCCAGGTCGAAGCGCTCAACCTGGCGCTGGGCGTCGATGAGATCAAGCGCGAACTGACCACCTGTTACCACAACAAGCTGCCGGTCTACGAGGGCGAAATCAACCAGATCGTCGGTATCTTGCACGTACGCAAAGCGGTGGCGCTGCTCAACCAGGCCGATGAATTGACGGTGGCGCATTTCCGCGACCTGCTGGTGCCCGCCTATTTCATCCCGCAAGAAACAGGCGTCTTCACCCAGCTGCAGTATTTTCAGGAAAACCGCGAACGGCTCGGCATCATCGTCGATGAATATGGCGAGGTGCAGGGCCTGGTCACGCTCGACGACATTATCGAAGAAATGATCGGCGAATTTACCACCTCGGTGCCGGGCGCTGCGCGCAGCGACAGCTTTGGCTGGGATGCCAATGGCGAATGCCTGCTGGAAGGCTCGACCCCACTGCGCGATATCAACAAACGGCTCGGTCTGGGCTTTCCCCTCGACGGCCCCAAGACCCTCAACGGCTTGATGCTCGAGCTGCTGCAGGACATTCCCGATTCGCCGATCAGCCTGAAGGTGGCCCATTGTGTCATCGAAGTGATCCAGGTCCATGACCAGGCCATCAAGGTGATCAAGCTGAAACGCCCGGCGACGGGCAAACGCTTGGTGTAATTGCCACAGTCAGTATCATCCCGATATGGATACGTGGTAAGCACGCGTCGTCCTGGCACAAACGCTTTACAAATAAGATGCCCAGAGGCATCATCCATCACACAATCTCACCACCTTTTGCTTCATTGGCACATCGTCAATGGGCTTTTTGCAAGCGTCCACTTTTCAAGCGTCCACTTATGTCAGCAGTCCTTCCCACCACCGTGCAAGGTACGCCCATGTCAGGTCTGGCGCGCGCGCTGACCCAGGCCGGCAAGCTGACGGCGGCGCAGGCGGACGCGCTGCAAAAGAAATCGGCCACCGACCGCGTGCTGTTCATCGACAGCCTGGTCACCAGCGGTTTGATCGATGCGCGCGGGCTGGCGGCGTTTTGTGCAGAAACCTTTGGCTATCCGCTGTTCGACCTGTCGACCTTCAACGTCGCCCTGCTGCCGCCGAACATCATCGACGGCAAGTTGATGCAGGCACAGCGGGTGATCGCGCTGGCCAAGCGCGGCAACAAGATGTCAGTGGCGATCTCCGATCCCACCAATACCCAGGCGCTCGACCAGATCAAGTTCCAGAGCGAAGCGTCGGTCGAGCCGGTGATCGTGCCGCACGACACCCTGCTGGCCCTGCTGGGTGTGCTGGGCAAGAGCGCTGAGCAAAGCCTGGCGGACCTCGCCGGCGATGGCCAGGAAATTGAATTTGCCGATGATGTGCGCGAAGCCGTGGTCGACCAGACCAACGACATCGAAGACGCGCCGATCGTCAAGTTCCTCAACAAGATCCTGATGGATGCCATTAACCTGGGCGCCTCGGACATCCACTTCGAACCATTTGAAAAGTTTTACCGGATCCGCCTGCGCATCGATGGCGTGCTGCGCGAACATGCGCAGCCGCCGATCAGCATCCGCGACAAGCTGGTCTCGCGCATCAAGGTGCTGGCCAAGCTGGACATTTCGGAAAAGCGGGTGCCGCAGGATGGCCGCATGCGCCTGGTGATGTCAGCGGTCAAGACCATCGATTTTCGCGTCTCGACCCTGCCCACCCTGTTCGGCGAAAAGACCGTCATGCGCATTCTCGACGCCACCCAGGCGCAGATGGGCATCGATGCGCTGGGCTACGATCCGGACCAGAAAGAATTGCTGATGGAAGCGATCCAGCGGCCCTACGGCATGGTGCTGGTGACGGGGCCGACCGGTTCCGGTAAAACGGTGTCGCTGTACACCTGCCTGAACGTCATCAACAAGCCCGGCATCAATATTTCAACGGCCGAAGATCCGGCCGAGATCAACCTGCCGGGCGTCAACCAGGTGAACGTCAATGACCGTGCCGGCCTGACCTTCCCGGTGGCCCTGAAATCTTTCCTGCGCCAGGATCCCGACATCATCATGGTCGGCGAGATCCGCGACCTGGAGACGGCCGACATCGCCATCAAGGCGGCGCAAACGGGCCACATGGTGTTTTCCACGCTGCACACCAACGATGCGCCATCGACTCTGACGCGCCTGATGAACATGGGCGTGGCGCCGTTTAATATCGCCTCGTCAGTCATCATGATCACTGCCCAGCGCCTGACGCGGCGCCTGTGCACCTGCAAGAAGCCGGTCGAGACGAGCCGCGAAATTTTGCTGGCGGCCGGCTTTCGGCCGGAAGAACTGGAAGGCGACTGGAAGCCCTACGGCCCGGTCGGCTGCGAACGCTGCCTCGGTGGCGGCTACAAGGGACGGGTCGGTATCTACCAGATCATGCCGATCACCCCGGCCATCGAAAAAATCATCCTGGCGCACGGCAACTCGATGGAGATTGCCGCCCAGTCCGAGGCGGAAGGCGTGAAATCGCTGCGCCGCTCGGGTCTGATGAAAGTGAAGCAGGGGCTGACCAGCCTCGAAGAAGTGCTCGGTTGTACAAACGAATAGGAAATCCGATGGCCACATCCCCCTCCAAAGCCGCCACACTGCAAGTGAAGGAAACGGTCTATGCCTGGGAAGGCAAAGACAAGTCCGGCAAAACCGTGCGTGGCGAATTGCGCGCCGGTGGCGAAGCGATGGTCAACGTCACCTTGCGCCGCCAGGGCGTGATGGTCACCAAGATCAAGAAAAAGGTCTATCGCAGCGGCAAAAAAGTCAACGGCAAGGACATCGCCCTGTTCACCCGCCAGCTCGCCACCATGATGAAGGCCGGGGTGCCGCTGCTGCAATCGTTCGATATCGTCGGCAAGGGCCATGCCAATCCCTCGATGTCGAAACTGATCATGGATCTGCGCTCGGACATCGAAACCGGTACCAGCCTGAACAATGCGTTCCGCAAATACCCGCTGTATTTCGATCCGCTGTTTTGCAACCTGGTGGGCGCCGGCGAACAGGCCGGTATTCTTGAAGAGCTGCTGACCCGATTGGCCATTTATCAGGAAAAGACGCTGGCCATCAAGTCGAAGATCAAGTCGGCGCTGATGTATCCGATCTCGATCCTGGCGATCGCCTTCATCGTCACCGCCGTCATCATGATCTGGGTGGTGCCCGCCTTCAAGCAAGTGTTTTCCAGCTTTGGCGCCGACTTGCCCACCCCGACCCTGGTGGTGATGGCGATCTCCGAATTTTTTGTCGCCTGGTGGTGGGCCATTTTCGGCGGCATCGGCGCCGGCCTATACTTCTTTTTCCAGGCCTGGCAGCGCTCGCCCAAGGTGCAGCGTTTCATGGATGTGACGCTGCTGAAGGCGCCCATTTTTGGCGACGTCATCCGCAAGGCGGCGATCGCCCGCTGGACCCGCACCCTGGCCACCATGTTCGCCGCCGGCGTGCCGCTGGTCGAAGCGCTCGATTCGGTGGGCGGGGCCGCCGGCAATGCCGTCTACCTGGAAGCGACCCGCAAGATCCAGAGCGAAGTGAGCACCGGTACCAGCCTGACGGCGGCCATGCAAAACGCCAATGTGTTTCCGAACATGGTGACCCAGATGGTTTCCATCGGTGAAGAATCGGGTTCCCTCGATGCCATGCTGAGCAAGGTTGCCGACTTCTTCGAAGAACAGGTCGACGAAGCGGTCGCTGCCCTGGCCTCGCTGATGGAACCGTTGATCATGGTGATTCTCGGCGTGCTGATCGGCGGCCTGGTGATTGCCATGTATCTGCCGATCTTCAAGCTCGGTTCGGTGGTGTAAGTTCGGCCGCGGCGGCCGGCGCGCATCGTGCGCGGCCGGCCGCCGTTGTATGGCAACATGGCAACATGAAAATATTTACCGTTATGTTCAGCGCCGTCCACAGTTTGATGGCCCTGCTGTTCGCCCTCGCCGCCCTCATGTTGATCGTCATTTCGGCGCGGGTCGGCTGGGATGCCTTTAATGCCGGCATGGACAACGCCACGGCGCTGGCCGTCATCGAAGCGATGGGTCTGTTAGCGGCCGGCGTGGTGGCCCTGCAAATTGCCGAAACCATCATCGAAGAAGAAGTCATCCGCGACAGCGACATCAGCGCGCCGACCCGCGTGCGGCGCTTCCTGTCGCGCTTTTTCGTGGTGGTGGTGGTCGCCCTCGCCCTCGAAGGGCTGGTGGCCACCTTCAAGGCGCTGCACGAAGACCCGACCCAGCTGCCGTACGCGGCCAGCATCCTGATCGCCGTCGCCTTCATGCTGGCGGCCTGGGGCGTGTTTGTCCACCTGAACCGCTCGGCCGAAGAGCTCGAGCCGGAAGCGATGGAAGACGCCAAACAGGAAGACCAGAAATTAAAATAGTGGCGCGACCGTCACAGGTTTGTGTCTGCATGGTGCCTGCGAGGCATCTGCGTCCCACCAGCGCGCCGCCAGCGTTGCGCAAGCGCCGGCGGCCGTCTATGATTGGCGACATTCCCGAGATGCAACATCACGCATCGACCGGTTACCCTTTTAATTGCGGATCGCCATGCTTCCTGAAACCCTGTTTTTTGCCCCGCCAGGCGACCTGGTCGCCACCGTCATGGCCGCCGTCTTCGGCCTGCTGATCGGCAGCTTTTTGAACGTCGTCATCTACCGCTTGCCAAAGATGATGCAGCGCGACTCCGACAATTACGTCGCCCACGAAAGCGGCAAGGACTTGCCGCACCAGGACAACTTCAATTTGATGGTGCCGCGCTCGGCCTGCCCCCACTGCGGCCACCAGATCACGGCGCTGGAAAACATCCCCGTACTGAGTTACCTGGCGCTGCGCGGCAAGTGCAGCAATTGCAAGGCGCCGATTTCGGCGCGCTACCCGGCCATTGAAGCGGTGACGGCGCTGCTGTCGGCCGGCCTGGTCTGGCATTTCGGCAGCGGCTGGGCCGGCCTGGCCGCGCTGGTGTTCGGCTGGACGCTGGTGGCACTGACCTGCATCGATGTCGACACCCAGCTGCTGCCGGACGATCTGACCCTGCCGCTGCTGTGGCTTGGCCTGCTGCTCAACATCAACGCCACCTTCGTGCCGCTGCAGGACGCCGTGCTGGGCGCCGCCGCCGGCTACCTGGTGCTGTGGGCGATCTACTGGCTGTTCAAGCTGCTCACCGGCAAGGAGGGCATGGGTTACGGCGACTTCAAGCTGCTCGCCGCGCTGGGCGCCTGGATGGGCTGGCAGGCGCTGCCGGCGATCATCCTGATTTCGTCGGTGGTCGGTGCGCTGGTTGGCATCGTGCTGATCGTCGGCGCCGGCCGCGCGCGCGACAAGGCGATTCCATTCGGCCCGTACCTGGCCGCTGCCGGCATGATCGCCCTGCTGTGGGGGGCGCCGATCGCCGCCTATTCGCACCGCTACTTCGGCTGAGCCCCATGCAACGGCCGCCGCCTTTGACCATCGGCCTGACCGGCGGCATCGGCTGCGGCAAGACCACGGTGGCCAATCTGTTCGCCGCCCGCGGCGCCACCCTGGTCGACACCGACCTCATTGCACACGCCATGACGGCGCCGGGCGGTGCCGCCATGGCCGCCATCGTCGCCACCTTCGGCGCGCAATTTGAAGGCGCCGACGGTGCCCTCGACCGCGCTGCCATGCGCAAGCTGGTGTTTGCCGACCCGCTGGCCAAACAGCGCCTGGAAGCCATCCTGCACCCCCTTATCCGCACCGCTGCCGAAGCCGAGGCAAGCACCGCCAGCGGCCTGTACGTGGTCTTCGTGGTGCCCCTGCTGATCGAATCGGGCGCCTGGCGCCAGCGGGTGGCGCGCATCGTCGCCGTCGATTGCCGCGAAGCGACCCAGGTGGCGCGGGTGATGGCCAGAAACGGTCTATCCGAAGCCCAGGTACGCGCCATCATGGCCAGCCAGGTCAGCCGCGCCACCCGGCTGGCCGCTGCCGACGACATCATCGACAATGACGGCGACGCCGCCGCATTGCCGGCCCAGGTCGATGCATTACACGCCCGCTACCTGGAAATTTCAGCGACAATGCAGTGAGCAGGCGAATCAACCATGCATTATTTGTAATTTGTGGGCGCTTGCCTCAGAATCATGAGACTTCTCCGCCAACCATACAAGGGATGTCACTTTGATCGTCTACGAATACCCGTTCAATGAGCGCATACGCACCTTGTTGCGGCTGGAAGATTTGTACGAGAAATTCAAGTTCTTTGTTCAACAAGAACATGCGATGCAGCATCATGTCGCCCTGGCAACTATCTTCGACATGCTGGAAGTGGCGGGACGGGCCGACCTCAAGTCCGACCTGCTGCAGGAACTGGAACGCCAAAAGCAAAGCCTGTTGAGCTACCGCTCGAATCCCAACGTCGCCGCCGACATGTTGGACGCCGTGCTGGCCGAACTGGAAACGGTCAGCACCAGCCTGGTCGCCACGCAGGGCAAGACCGGCCAGAATGTGCGCGACAATGAATGGCTGATGAGCATCCGCGGGCGCACCATCATTCCCGGTGGCGCCTGCGAATTCGATTTGCCGTCCTATCACGCCTGGCAACAACGCCCGGCCCAGCAGCGCTACGACGACATCAGCGCCTGGTTTGCGCCGCTGGCGCCCCTGTTCGACGCCCTCGCCCTGGTGCTGCGCCTGCTGCGCGATTCCGGCGGCCCCGTTAAAATGATCGCCATCGCCGGCAGCTACCAACAGATGTTGCAAGGCAAGGTCTACCAGATGCTGCGCCTGACCCTCGATGAAACGAGTGGAGCGATTCCCGAAATTTCTGCCAACAAATACATGCTGTGGGTGCGTTTCACCACCCAGGGCGGCGACCTCAAGCCCAAGCCACTGGAAGACGACGTGCCGTTCGAACTCACGCTGTGCAATTTTTAAACGATGAAGACCACCATGACTGTCGTCTCTTGCCCTACCTGCGCCGCCAAGGTTGAATGGACCGAAGCGAGCAAATACCGGCCGTTCTGCTCCGAGCGCTGCAAACAGATTGACCTGGGCGCCTGGGCGGAAGAAAAGTACACGATTCCGGCAGCGGCGCCGACCGATCCGCTGGACGATCCGCTGGCGGACGTTTAACGCGGGGCTGACGCAGCCAAGCCTGACGCGGCGCGGCCTGCCCCCGCTGCGCCATTCGTGTTGTGGTGATCATGGGGACAGGCGGCGGCGCCAGTCCCCCTAGGCCGTCACTCCCACCGGCACCACAATCGGCTTGTTGGCGCCACTGTAGCGGTCCATGAACAGCCCCTGCAGTCCAATTTCCGGCTGCCGCCCGCTGACCAGATCGGCCAGCACGCGTCCGGAACCGCATGCCATGGTCCAGCCCAGCGTGCCATGGCCCGTATTCAAAAACAGGTTGCGGTACGGTGTCGGTCCAATCACCGGGGTGCCGTCCGGCGTCATCGGCCGCAAGCCGCACCAGAATTCACCGCGCGCCAGGTCGCCGCCATCGGGGAACAGATCGCTGACCGAATGCTCGAGGGTATCGCGGCGCGCCTGGCGCAAACTGAGGTCGTAGCCGGCGATTTCCGCCGTGCCACCAACGCGAATGCGCTCGCCCAGCCGGGTGATCGCCACCTTGAAGGTTTCATCCATCACCGTCGACTCGGGCGCGCCGGCGGCGTCGGCCACTGGCACGGTGATCGAATAGCCCTTGACCGGGTAGACCGGAATGCGAATACCGAGCTGCTTGGCCAGCAGCGGCGAATAGCTGCCCAGCGCCAGCACGAAGGAATCGGCCGTCAGTTCGCCCGCCGAGGTGACCACGCTGGTGAGACGGTCGGCCACCGTGTTCAAGCGCTCGATGGTCACGCCCTGCCTGAATTGCACCCCCAGGCCCTTGGCCAGTTCGGCCAGCCGCTGGGTGAATTTAAAACAGTCACCGGTCTCGTCGCCGGGCAGCTGCAAGCCGCCGACGAATTTGCCGCGCACCCGCGCCAGCGCCGGCTCGTACTGTTCGCAGCCAGCCGCATCGAGCAGGCTGTAAGGCACCTTGTACTGGTCCAGCACGGCGATGTCGCCAGCCGCGCCATCGAGCTGCTTGTTGTTGCGGAACAGCTGCAGGGTGCCCTTGCTGCGCTCATCGTAGGCGATGCCGGTGTCGGCCCGCAGCTGCACCAGGCAATCGCGCGAGTACTCGGCCAGACGGACCATGCGGCCCTTGTTGACTTCATAGCTTTTCTGGTTGCAGTTGCCCAGCATTTGCAGCATCCAGCGCCACATGTCGGCATCGAACGCCGGCCGCAGCACCAGCGGGCTGTGCTGCATCAGCAGCCACTTGATGGCCTTGAGCGGCACCCCGGGGCCGGCCCATGGCGCCGAATAGCCGGGCGAGACTTCGCCGGCGTTGGCAAAACTGGTTTCCATGCCGGCCGCCGGCTGGCGGTCGATGACGGTCACTTGATGGCCGGCCTTGGCCAGGTAGTAAGCAGAGGTGGTGCCGATGACGCCACTACCGAGGACGATGATTTTCACGAAAGATCCTTGCGCACAGTTGTTAGAGCGGGTGACGACGGCGGCCGGTGGGCCGTTGCCGTCACTGCAGCGTCAGCCGACGGGTAGTCGGCGTAACGCACCTTGTCGAGCCATTCAAGCAGGGGAATGGTCGCTGGCAGCAGCGGCGTCACGCCGACCTGCCCCTGCCAGGCAAAAGCCTGCCCCTCCAGGCCCTGCGCCTCGCCATGCCAGGCGCGGCTGATAAAAAAATGCAGGCGCACATGGGCGTGTTCGTACACGTGTTCGATGCCGCACCACGGCTCGGCGCTGTCGATGAACAGGCCCAGTTCTTCGACAAATTCGCGCTGCAGGGCGGCGAACAGGTCTTCGCCCGCCTCGACTTTCCCGCCCGGGAATTCCCAGTAACCGGCATACGGTTTACCGGGCGGGCGCTGGCCCAGCAGGACGTCGCCATTCGGCCGCAGCAGGATGCCGACGACGACATCAATCGGCGTCGTCACGGCGCGCCCGGTTCATCGCGTTTACCGGCGTAGTCCCTGGCGAACTGCCAGGCCACGCGGCCCGAGCGCGAGCCGCGCTGCAGGGCCCAGCGCAGCGCCTCGGCGCGCGCACCGGCGATCTGCGCGGCGTCGCAGCCAAAGCTGGCCAGCCAGTGGCCGACGATGGCGAGGTAGTCGTCCTGCTTGAACGGATAAAACGACAGCCACAGGCCAAACCGTTCGGACAGCGAGATTTTTTCTTCGACTGTCTCGCCCGGATGCAGGTCACCATTGTCGTCGCTGGCATAGCCGGCGTTGTCGCTCATCCGCTCGGGCATCAGGTGGCGGCGGTTGGAGGTGGCGTAGATCAGCACATTGTCGGACTGCGCAGCGATCGAACCATCGAGTGCCACCTTCAGCGCCTTGTACCCGCTCTCGCCTTCTTCGAACGACAGGTCGTCGCAAAACACGATGAAGCGCTGGGGCAGGCCGGCCACCAGGTCGACGATGTCGGCCAGGTCGGCCAGATCGGCCTTGTCCACTTCGATCAGGCGCAGGCCCTGGTCGGCGAACTGGTTCAAACAGGCCTTGATCAGCGACGATTTGCCGGTGCCGCGCGCGCCCGTCAGCAGGACGTTATTGGCGGGGCGGCCGGTCACGAACTGGCGGGTGTTTTGCTCGATCTGGCGTTTTTGCGGACCGATGTTATGCAAGTCATCGAACTCGATGGCGGCGACGTGCGCCACCGGCGCCAGGGTGCCATGGCCATTGCGCTTTTTCCAGCGGAAGGCAAAGCTGCGCTGGCAGTCGGGCGCCGCCGGCGGCGCTGGCGGCAGCACCGCTTCGACGCGCGCCAGCAGTGCTTCGGCACGCAGCAGGAACTGCTCGAGGGGCGTCATGCGCGCCCCTTACGAGCGGTAGTCGGCGTTGATGGTCACGTACTCGTGCGACAGGTCGCAGGTCCACACCGTGGCCGTCGCAGCGCCGCGACCGAGGGTGACGCGCACCAGGATTTCGCTTTGCTTCATCACGCGCTGGCCGTCGGCTTCCTGGTAGTCGGGATTGCGACCGCCATGTTTGGCCACCCAGACGTCGTCGAGATACAAGTCGAGCAGCTCGACATCGAGGTCGTCGACGCCAGCGTAGCCGATGGCAGCGAGAATGCGGCCAAGGTTCGGGTCGGAAGCGAAAAACGCCGTCTTCACCAGCGGCGAATGGGCAATCGCGTAGGCGATCTGACGGCATTCTTCGATCGACTTGCCCTGCTCGACGGTGATGGTGATGAACTTGGTGGCGCCTTCGCCGTCGCGGATGATCTGCTGCGCCAGGTTGGTCGACAGCGCAGTGACGGCATCGCGCAGGGCTGCATAGTTGGCATCGTCGACGCTATCGATGACCAGCGAACCGGCGCCGGTGGCGACGACGATAAACGAATCGTTGGTCGAGGTGTCGCCATCGATGGTGATGCAGTTGAACGACTGGTCGGCGGCGTGGCGCACCAGCTGCTCGAGTACCGGCTGGGCGACGGTGGCGTCGAACGCCAGGTAGCCCAGCATGGTGGCCATGTTTGGCTTGATCATGCCGGCACCCTTGCTGATGCCTGTCATGGTGACCGGGTGGCCGCCGATCTGCAGCGTGCGCGAAGCCGCTTTCGGCTGGGTGTCGGTGGTCATGATCGCCTCGGCAGCATTGAACCAGTTATCGGCGGTCAGGTTGGCGATGGCGGCGGGCAGCGCGGCGACGATCTTATCGACCGGCAGCGGCTCGAGGATGACGCCGGTGGAAAACGGCAGGATTTGTTCGGCCGCGCAGCCAAGCAGGCCGGCCAGTGCCGTGCAGGTTTCCAGCGCGCGCGCCAGACCGGTGGCGCCGGTGCCGGCATTGGCGTTGCCGGTATTTACCACCAGCGCGCGGATTGGCGCGCCACCGGCGCTGACGGTGGCCAGGTGGCTTTTGCACAGCTGCACGGGAGCAGCGCAAAAGCGGTTTTTGGTAAATACGCCAGCCACCGTGGCGCCAGCGGCCAGGCGCATCACCAGCACGTCCTTGCGGCCCGGCTTCTTGATGCCGGCCTGGGCATAGCCGATATCGATGCCGGCGACAGCGTGCAGTTCAGCGGCGACGGGCAGCGGGGAGTTGACGGCCATAACGATCCCAATCCATGATAAGGGTAAAAAATACGAAAAAAAGCGGGCGAAAATGCCAGCAGCTATTGTAACGCGTCACCTGCCATCGGGCATCGGCGCGGCGGCAACGGCGGCGGGTCAGAGTGCCTCAGTTCACCTTAGCGGCAACTTAAAACGGTGCAGCAAGCGGATGACTTTCCCCATGTTGTAGTTGATAATGGGAAAATCTTTTCAACTTGATCATTCATCGTGAATCCATTCCCGCGCCGTCGCCTCAGTGCTGTCACCATGGCCGCCGCCATGGCCGCCCTCTGCCTTGCTGCTTGGGCGGACGCCGCCGTGCCGCCAGCGGCGCCAAGACCAGCGCCAGCGGGCCCGGTGGGCGCGGCGATGACGGCGCTGGTGCAGGAACTCAGTGCGGCCACGCCCACCTCGATGCCGGTGCAGCAGCGCCTCGACGCCCTGTTACAGTTTCGCCACAGCCCGGCCACCGCCGCGCTGCTGGAAAACATCTATGGCAGCACGCCGGCCTGGACGTTGAGCCGGCTGCCGTCGGCCGATGGCGCCGCCCACTACCGCGGCGAGCTCGCTGCCCTGCATTACAGCGACGCCAACGGCAGCACCGACTGGGCCGCCTTGCCGATCACGCTGGCGGTCAGTGGCGACGGCCGCACCGTCACCTACAGCGGCAGCTGGCCGTCGCTGGCCAGCGTTGACAAGACCGTCCGCATCGATATGCGCGGCCTGACCCTGGCCGGTCAGCAGCAGCGCGCGGCCGACCAGCTCTCGCTCGGCAGCGTCAGCGTCGACCTCGCCAGCATGGCGTTCGAGCCGGTGAGCGGCGGCCCCCGCTTCGTCATGGAAGGCATCCACAATGACAGCAGCATGGACGAGCAGGCTGGACGTCTTGGCATCGGCTACCAGTTGGCGGTGCGCCGAATCGCCGTTGGCGGCGATGGCGTCGACAATCTCAAGCTGGTCACTCGCTTCGGCCCGCTCGACCGCGCCAGCATGCTCGAGCTGCAAGCGCTCGGCCAGCGCCCCCTTGCCACCGGCGCCAGCGTGCAACAGCGGCAGGCGCAGCTGGCGCCCGTATTAAAGGCGCTGGCGCGCGGCGTGATCAGAAGCGGCAGCGTGCTGGAGATCGACGAACTGAGCGCCAGCTTTCACGGCCAGACCATCCGCGCCAGCGGCCGCCTCAGCCTGGACAAGGCGGTCGAGGCGGATGCCGACAATTTACCGGCCCTGGTCAACAAGCTGGTCGGGCGCCTCGACCTCAAGGCGCCGCTGGCGCTGCTGACGGCAGTCTCAACAACCATGGCCGAACTGCAGGTGCGCGCCGCCAACCAGGGCGTCGCCGCGCCGCCGGCGGTGGCGCAGCTGGCCGCCACCATCAACGACACCCTGCTGGGCAAGATGGTCTCGAGCGGCTTGGTGCGGGTCGACGGCGATCTGCTGGTCACCGACATCGTCTACAGCGGCAGCGGCGGCTTGCGCATCAATGGCAAGGCGGCGTCGCTGCCGGCGGTCGGCAGCAAGCGAAGCAGTGCTGCTGGCAATGTAAGCAGCACTGCCGGCGGCGCGCCCTCGATGCTGCAGGCGCGCCGCATTGAGGGGCGCTGCACGCTGCCCGACTACCCGGCCGACATCGTCAAGGAGGACACCCCCCTGAGCCTGACGCTGCGGCTGCTGGTCAAGGCCGACGGCAGCGTGCGTCATGTGACGCTGGCGGCAGCGAGCACGCGGCCCGCGTATGACCAGGCGGTGCTGGCGGCGGCGGCGCGCTGCGCGTATCTGCCGGCGCTGCGCAACGGCCAGCCGGTGGACGTGCCGGTGGCATGGAAAATTGTCCGCGAAACGGGCAGTACGCGGCCATAATCGCCTGCTCACCTGCTCACCTGATCAACTCAGCACCATTCGATTCCTATTTGACCAGGAGGCCCGCATGTCGGACACCCAAAGAGATATCCTGAGCACCTGCTTTTCGCTGGCCATCATCGCGCTGGCGGCCTTTATTAGCCAGCGCTTTTTTTTGCCGGTGGTGTGGGCCGGCATTTTGTGCATCGCCACCTGGCCCATGTATGCGCGCCTGCTGCGTGCCTGCAAGGGGCAGGCGCTGCTGGCGGCGCTGGCCGCCACCGTCATTTCGGCGCTGATGTTCATCGTGCCGCTGGCGGTGGCGCTCACTGAGGCGGCGCGCGAAGGGCCGGCACTGGCGGCGCTGGTGGCCGACGCCAACAACAACGGCCTGGCGGCGCCGGCCTGGCTGCAGCACCTGCCGCTGGCGGGGCCGGCCATCGAAGAATGGTGGACCACCACGCTGGGCCAGCCGCACGGCATCGCCCACCTGCTGCAGGACGGCTCGGTGGCGCGTCTGAAAAGCGCCAGTGAAGTGCTCAGAAATGTCGGCGCCCACCTGATGCACCGCCTGATCGACATCGGCTTTGCCTTCGTCACCCTGTTCTTCTTCTACAAGGACGGACTGGCACTGGTGCGCCAGGTGGGCGCCATCGGCAGCCACTGCGTGGGCCGGGTGCGCTGGAACCTGTACGCCACCAAGGTCCCCACCGCCGTACGCGCCACCGTCAACGGCCTGGTGCTGGTCGGCCTGGCCGAGGGCGTGCTGCTGGGGATCGTGTATGCCTTCGCTGGCGTACCCTCGGCGGCGTTGTGGGGTGCGGCCACCGGCATCCTCGCCATCATCCCGTTCGGCGCCCCAGTGGCCTTCCTGGCGGTGGCGGGGGTGCTCATTGTCGGCGGTCACATGGTGGCGGCCATCGTCGTCATTGCCGCCGGCACCGTGGTGCTGTTCATCGCCGACCATTTCGTCCGCCCCACCATCATCGGCAATGCCACCGCCCTGCCCTTCCTGGCGGTGCTGTTCGGAATTTTAGGGGGGGTCGAAACGCTCGGGCTGGTGGGCCTGTTCATCGGCCCGGTGGTGATGACGCTGTTCGTCACCCTGTGGCACGAAGAAAACCTGTTCGGCCCGGGCGTCAAGCCGGGGCAGTAAAGCGCTGCCAACACCGGCAGGGGGACTGGCGCGCAGTGCACCGTCGCCCGTCCGATTGTGCCGGCACGGCGCCAAGGGTGGCCCGGCCAGTCCCGGCGGCGAACGCTGCGCAGAATCGGACTGGCGTAAACTGAAAAACGCCCGGCATTGCCGGGCGTTCTGCATCTGATCAGACCAAACCAACGTCGCAGTTCACATTTGTCTGATTAGCTCAACTTGCCATGGCAGGCCTTGAACTTCTTGCCGCTACCGCAAGGGCAGGCATCGTTGCGCCCCACTTTCATGCCGTTGTACGTGGTCGCCGGATCATCGGTGGCCGCCACTTCGCCAGGCGCCGGCGCCAGCAGTTCTTCAGGGGTGGCGTCGGGCCGGTAATCGGCGTGCTGGTAACTGATGTTTTCCAGGTGTGCCTGCTGCTCGGCCATGGCCGCTTCGGCCGCTTCGACTTCTTCGCGCGACTGTATGCGCACCAGCATGATCTGGCGGATCACTTCATTCTTGATCTCGTCTAACATGCTGCCGAACAGTTCAAACGCTTCGCGCTTGTATTCCTGTTTCGGGTTTTTCTGCGCATAACCGCGCAGGTGGATACCCTGGCGCAGGTGGTCAAGGGCCGCCAGGTGCTCGCGCCAGTGGCTGTCGACGGCCTGCAGCATGACGCTGCGTTCAAAGCCGCCAAACGATTCCTTGCCGACGACGGCAATCTTGGCCGCATACGACGCTTCGGCCGCCGCCTGTACTTTTTCAAGAATGTCGTCGTCGCTGATATTGCTGTCGTCGGCAATCTGTTGCGCCAGCGGCACCGGCAGGTTCCATTCATTGGCCAGGCTGCTTTCCAGCGCGGCGATATCCCACTGTTCTTCGACCGACTCGGCCGGCACGTGCACCCGCACCAGGTCGTTGAACACGCCCGCGCGCAGCGACGCGATCAGCTCGGAAATGTCGAGCGTTTCGAGCAGTTCATTGCGCTGCGTGTAAATGACCTTGCGCTGGTCGTTGGCGACGTCGTCGTATTCGAGCAGCTGCTTCCGGATATCGAAGTTGCGCGCTTCGACCTTGCGCTGCGCCGTTTCGATCGAGCGCGAGACGATGCCCGCTTCGATCGGTTCGCCCTCCGGCATTTTCAGGCGGTCCATGATGGCGCGCACGCGGTCGCCGGCAAAGATGCGCAGCAGGGCGTCGTCGAGCGACAAATAAAAGCGCGAGGAGCCGGGGTCGCCCTGGCGTCCCGAACGGCCGCGCAACTGGTTGTCGACGCGGCGCGATTCGTGGCGCTCGGTGCCGATGATGTGCAGGCCACCGGCCGCCACCACGTGCTCGTTGAGCGACTTCCACTCATTGCGCATGGTCTCGCCCTGCGCCGCTTTTTCGGCGTCGCTGAGCGCGTCGTTGGCATCGATGAACTGGATCTGCTTTTCGACATTGCCACCGAGGACGATGTCGGTACCGCGACCGGCCATGTTGGTGGCGATGGTGATCATCTTCGGCCGCCCCGCCTGGGCAATGATTTCCGCTTCGCGGGCATGCTGCTTGGCGTTGAGCACATTGTGCGGCAAGCCGGCCTCGGTCAGGATGCCCGACAACAGTTCGGAATTTTCGATCGAGGTGGTACCGACCAGCACCGGCTGACCGCGTTCGTAGCAGTCGCGGATATCGATGAGCATGGCGCCGTATTTTTCCTGCGCCGACTTGTACACCTGGTCCTGGCGGTCCTTGCGCTGCGACGGCCGGTTGGGCGGGATGACGACCGTTTCGAGGCCGTAAATTTCCTGGAATTCGTAGGCTTCGGTATCGGCCGTACCGGTCATGCCAGCGAGCTTGCCGTACATGCGGAAGTAGTTCTGGAAGGTGATCGAGGCCAGCGTCTGGTTCTCGTTCTGGATGCGCACACCTTCTTTTGCTTCGACGGCCTGGTGCAGGCCATCGGACCAGCGCCGTCCCGTCATCAGGCGGCCGGTGAATTCATCGACAATGACGACTTCATCGTTTTGCACCACGTAGTGCTGGTCCTTGTGGAACAGCGCGTGCGCGCGCAGCGCTGCGTACAGGTGGTGGATCAGGGTGATGTTGGCGGCGTCGTACAGCGAGGCGCCTTCCGGCAGCAGGCCCATCTTGGTGAGGATGGCTTCGGCTTTTTCGTGACCCGCTTCGGTCAGCAGCACCGAGTGGGCTTTTTCATCGCGCGTGTAGTCGCCCGGTACTTCGACAACGCCCTTGCCATCCGGCGTCTCTTCACCGATCTGCAACGTCAGCATCGGCGGCAGTTCATTGATGCGCACGTACAGGTCGGTGTGATTTTCAGCCTGGCCGGAAATGATCAAGGGCGTGCGGGCTTCATCGATGAGGATCGAGTCGACTTCATCGACGACGGCGAAATTGAGGCCGCGCTGGACCCGCTCCGACTTGTCGTAGACCATATTGTCACGCAGGTAATCGAAGCCGAATTCATTGTTGGTGCCGTAGGTGATGTCGGCGGCGTAAGCGCTCTGCTTGGTGTCGTGGTCCATCTGCGACAGGTTCACGCCGGTCGACAGGCCCAGCCAGCCGTACAGACGCCCCATCCAGTCGGCATCGCGCTGGGCCAGGTAATCGTTGACGGTAATGACGTGCACGCCCTTGTCGGCCAGTGCATTGAGGTAAGTTGGCAGGGTGGCCATCAGGGTCTTGCCTTCGCCCGTGCCCATTTCCGCGATTTTGCCGTAGTGCAGCACCATACCGCCGATCAGCTGCATGTCGAAGTGGCGCATTTTAAGGACGCGGCGGGCCGCTTCGCGGCACACGGCAAACGCTTCGGGCAGCAAGTCGTCGAGCGCAGCGCCGGCGGCCACCCGCTTTTTCAGTTCGGGCGTCTTGGCCTGCAGCTCGGCGTCCGACAGCGCTTCCATCTGCGCCTCGAGCGCATTAATCTGGGCCACCGTCTTTTTGTATTGCTTAAGCAGACGCTGGTTGCGGCTGCCGAAAATCTGGGTCAGTAATGACATGCTTGAATTCTTGAAAAATGCGCCGCGAAAGAGAGCCAGAGTCGGTACCCGAAGTTACCCGGTTCTAGCCGCCATAGACAAAAAGAGGATGATTTTATCACGCACCACCACCATACTTGGGGTTATCCCACGCGATAACAAGTGCGCACAGTAAAGAATGTTGTCAATTTGCTCCGTCTGCGCCGGCTGTCCCGTGCGCCAGCGGGCGCGCCGCCGGGATCAGGGCGTGCAGGCCGGCTTGCATGGCCGCATGCATGCGCATGCGCCACGGTGACACCGCGACGCCTGCATGTGATATGTTCTCCCTCATGCGCCCATCCTCCCCAGATCAATACGGCGGCCACATTTATGGTACCCGTTCACGCCAGACGTCCGTTGGCGCTACTGACTTTTTGACCGGCAACTCCCGCATGGCCAGTCTGCTGCCCACCGCCATGCGCATGGGCCGCCTGCAAAAAGATTGCGCCGACGCCCTGCCCGCCATGTTCGCCAACTGCGACGTGCTGTCGTTCGAAGAAGGCGCGCTGGTGCTGGCGGTGCCGACCTCGGCTGTTGCCGCCAAGCTCAAGCAGCAGCTGCCAAAACTGCAGGGTGCCCTGCAGCAACGTGGCTGGCAAATCAACAACATCAAGCTGAAAGTGCAAGTCATCCGGGCCATCGCCCCGGTGGTGCACACGCGCCAGCTCGACTTTCCCGCCACTGCCGTGCAAGCCTTCGAGGCGCTCGGCGAGGCGCTGCCCGACACGGCGCAAAATGCCCGCCTGATCGCCGCCATCAAGGCGATGGCGGCGCGCCGCCGTTAGTCGTGCCGGCGATTTAAGTAAGTGCCCACTCGCGCGCCATTTGCCGCACATACGATTGCGGCGCCGCAGCAACATCGTCAAAACTGACGATCTCATAGGCGTCGGGCTGCTTGAGTAATTCGAGCAGCAACAGATTGTTCAAGCCGTGGCCCGACTTGTGCGCGCTGTAGGCCGCCAGCAGCGGGTGGCCCACCAGGTACAGGTCACCGATCGCATCGAGGATCTTGTGGCGCACGAACTCGTCTTCGTAGCGCAGGCCATCGGAATTGAGAATCCGGTATTCGTCCATGACGATGGCGTTTTCCAGCGAACCGCCGCGGGCCAGACCCATCCCCCGCAGACTTTCGACATCCTGCATGAAGCCAAAGGTGCGGGCGCGGGCGACGTCGTGCACATACGACACCTTGCCAAAGTCAACCGATGCGCGCTGGGTGGTGCCGTCAACCGCCGGGTGATTAAATTCGATATAAAAGTCGAGCTTGAAGCCATCGTGGGGCGACAGGCTGGCCCATTTTTCCTGTTCTCCCGTGCCCTGGCGCACTTCCACGGTGCGCAGCACGCGGATGAATTTTTTGGCCGCTGGCAGCTCCTGCACGCCAGCCTGCTGCAGCAGGAAGACGAACGACGAGGCCGAGCCATCCATGATGGGAATTTCTTCGGCCGACACGTCTACCACCAGGTTATCGATGCCCAGGCCGGCGCAGGCCGACATCAAGTGTTCGACGGTCGACACGCGGGCGTCGCCCTGGATCAATACGGACGCCATGCGGGTGTCGCCCACCACACCGGCGCTGGCGGCAAATTCGACCACGGGGTCGAGATCGACACGGCGGAACACGATGCCGGTGTTGATCGCCGCCGGGCGCAGGGTCAGTTCGACCTTGGTGCCGGAATGCAGGCCAACACCGGTGGTGCGCACCATCTGTTTGAGGGTTCTTTGCTTTAACATCCGCCGATTATAGCCAGTTTGCAAGGTCACCGCTCACCGGTGTTCCGTCTCGGCAAGACCGTTACTGACGGCGCCATGCGCCCGTTCATGGCCGATCAGATACAGGCCGCTGCCGATGATGATGGCCGCGCCCAGCAGCGTGATGCGGTCGGGCAACGTGTTCCACAGCAGCCAGTCGAAGCCGACACCGAAGGCCAGCGCCGCGTATTCAAACGGCGCCACCTTCGACGCTTCGCCGTAGCCGAACGCTTCGGTGATGGCCAGCTGGCCCAGAAAGCCGCTCACGGCCAGCCCTGCCAGCAGGGCGCTGTCGGCGCTGCGCACGGCCACCCAGTGCGGCCAGGCCAGCGTGCTGGCGCCAGCGGCGACGATCACCATCAACCACAGCACCATGTGTTCGCTGCGGTCGGTGCGCGCCAGCATGCGCGCCGTGATGGCGGAGACGGCATACATGGCGGCCGCCCCCAGCACCGCCAGCCCGCCCAAGGTCAGCATGCCGGCGCCGCTGGGGCGCAGCACCACCAGCACGCCCACCAGGCCGAGCCCGATGGCGGCCCAGCGCGCGCCGTTGACGGATTCCTTGAGCAGTACCACGGACAGCGCCGTGATCAGGGCCGGGGCAATGAAAAAAATTGCATACGCTTCGGCCAGCGACAGCGTCTGCAAAGCGAAGGCAAACAGGAACAGCATGGCAATGCCGAGCGCGCCGCGCAGCAGGTGCAGCGACCAGCGCACCCGCAACAGGCCAGCGACAGCACCGCGCCAGAGCACGTAGACCAGCACCAGCGGCAGCGCGGTCAGCGCGCGCAGGGCGACCACCTGCATGGCGGGGTAGTTGCTCGACAATAGCTTCATGCAGCTGTCCATGACGGAAAACAGGGCCACCGCGCACAGCATGGCGTAGATGCTGCGCAGGTGGCTGGGATGACGACCAGGCATAGCGGTGATATCAACTAAAAAAAACGGCGCCGCGGCGCCGTGATGGACTACTGTGAGTGCGGCGATTTAGCCGATTTGTTCGAGCAAGGTGTCAGCGCCGGAGACTTTCAGACCGCCGCCCTGCTCGACATTGAGTTGCTTGACGACGCCGTCGACCACCAGCATCGAGTAGCGCTGCGAGCGGGTGCCCATGCCATGCTTGGAAAAATCGGCGTCGAGGCCGAGCGCCTTGCTGAAGTCGGCGTTGCCGTCGGCCATCATGCGGACCACGCCGGTGGCTTTTTGTTCACGGCCCCAGGCGCCCATGACGAAGGCGTCATTGACGGAGATGCACCAGATTTCATCGACGCCCTTGCCCTTGAAGGCGTCGGCGTGGGCGACATAACCAGGTACATGCTGGGCCGAGCAGGTCGGGGTGAACGCACCTGGCAGACCGAAGATGGCGATGGTCTTGCCCTTGATCAGATCTGCGACCTGGAACTGGTTCGGACCGAGCGCACAGCCTTCGGTGGCCGATTCGATGAATTCTGCAAGCGTGCCGTTTGGCAGGGTGTCGCCGACTTTGATGGACATGGGGGCTCCTGTAATGTTGTTTTAAAATGGGTGGTCCGGCGACTCGCACCGTCGGTACGGCGTCGAGTATGCCCGATCCTGGCGATCCTTGCAGGCGGCGCGCCCTGTCGGCGCCCATGGCGGTGCGCTAAAGCCAGCTGGGACGGGCACCCTGCGGTGCCAGTCCCCCTTGAACCGGCCGCCCTACCCCTTCGACTTAATCGGCCTGCTTGCGCAAAAACGCCGGAATATCGTAGGTCTCAACGCCATTGCGCTGCATCGCCTGCACCTGCTCCGACGCCTGCTCACGGCGCCAGACGGCGGGCTGCTTCATGCCATCGACAGCGGCATGACCGGCCGAAGCGGCGCCCATGGTGACGCCGCTGGAAGCGGACAGACCGCTGTTTGACGCCATCATCGGGGCGTTGTGCAAGCCGCCCAGGCCACCATGGGTGCCGGTGCGCAGCATCGGCTGCTGGACCAGCTGCATGGCTTTTTTCGCTTTACCCAGGCCGGTAGCGACCACGGTAACGCGGATGTCGTCGCCCATGGCGTCGTCGTAAGCGATACCTTGCGCGATTGACGCGTCAGGGGCGGCGAAGGCGCGCACGGCCGCCATCACTTCCTTGATCTCTTTGCCCTTCAGACCGCGCGAAGCGGTGACGTTGACCAGCACGCCACGGGCGCCCGACAGGTCAATGCCGTCCAGCAGTGGCGAGGCCACCGCCTGTTCGGCAGCGATACGCGCACGGTCAACGCCCGATGCGGTGGCGGTGCCCATCATCGCCTTGCCCTGCTCGCCCATGATGGTCTTGACGTCATTGAAGTCGACGTTAATATGACCGGGCACATTGATGATCTCGGCGATACCGGCCACCGCGTTGTTGAGCACATCATCGGCGTGCTTCATCCAGTCGATCATCGACTCGTCTTCGTAAATCTCTTCGAGCTTTTCGTTGAGGATGATGATCAGGGAGTCGACGTGCTTGCTCAATTCATCGAGGCCTTCCTCAGCGATGTCCATGCACTTCTGGCCTTCGTAGGAAAACGGCTTCGATACCACCGCCACCGTCAGCGCCCCCATCGCCTTGGCGATTTCAGCGACGATGGGCGCGGCGCCAGTGCCGGTACCGCCGCCCATGCCGGCGGCGATGAACACCATGTGGGCGCCGCGCAGCGAGTCTTCGATGCGCGCGCGCGAGTCTTCCGCCAGCTGGCGGCCGACCGACGGCTTCATGCCGGCGCCGAGACCGGAGTCGCCGATCTGGATGATGTTGTGGGCGCTCGAGGCGGCCAGCGCCTGGGCATCGGTGTTGGCAGCGATGAATTCGACGCCGCTGACGCCCTTGTTAATCATGTGCTGCACGGCGTTGCCGCCGGCGCCGCCGACACCCACGACCTTGATGACGGTACCGATTGCTGCGTTGTCGACCATATCGAACTCCATGATGAAACTCCTAATCAAATTGCCGTTTCCAAGCGCCAGGGCTCATGCTGAGGATGAAACCTGGAGATTGAAAACCGCCACTTCAGTGAATAATAAAAAATGTGTTTTTGTGTGTGCTGTGTTACCGCTGCTACCGCTGCTGCTACCATCAAATACCGAAACCACCCGCTTAAAAATTCCCTAAAAACCATTCCTTCATCCGCTGCACGACCGCCTTCACCGAACCGTCCTGGCGCGTGACGATGTGCCCGCGCAAATACTGTTTTTTCGCTTCCAGCAGCAGCCCCAGCACGGTGGCGTAACGGGGACTGCGCACGACGTCGGCCAGCTGGCCGCGGTAATCGGGCGTACCGAGGCGCGCCGGCTTGAGGAAAATATCTTCCGCCATTTCCACCATGCCGGGCATGATGGCGGTGCCGCCGGTGAGCACGATGCCCGACGACAGCACGCCTTCATAACCGGAATCGCGCACCACCTGGTGCACCATGGCGAACAGCTCTTCCACGCGCGGCTCGATGACGGCGGCGAGCGCCTGGCGCGACAAGGTGCGCGGACCACGGTCGCCCAGCCCCGGCACTTCGAGCTGCTCGCCCGGATCGGCCAGCACCTGCTTGGCGACGCCATAGCGAATCTTGATTTCTTCCGCTTCCGAGGTGGGTGTGCGCAGGGCCATGGCAACGTCATTGGTGATCTGGTCGCCGGCAATCGGAATGACCGCCGTGTGGCGAATGGCGCCATCGGAAAACACGGCGATGTCGGTGGTGCCGCCGCCGATATCGATGAGCACCACGCCGAGTTCCTTTTCATCGGGCGTGAGCACGGCATCGGCCGAAGCCATCGGCTGCAAAATCAGGTCCGACACTTCCAGGCCGCAGCGGCGCACGCACTTGACGATGTTTTGCACCGCCGAGACGGCGCCGGTGACGATATGCACGCGCACTTCGAGGCGGATGCCGCTCATGCCGATCGGTTCGCGCACATCTTCCTGGCTGTCGACGATGAATTCCTGCGGCACCGTGTGCAGCAGCTGCTGGTCGGTGGGGATGTTGACTGCCTTGGCCGTCTCGATCACGCGGGCGACATCGGTGGCGGTCACTTCCTTGTCCTTGATGGCCACCATGCCGCTCGAATTGAACGAGCGGATATGGCTGCCGGCGATGCCGGCGTAGACATTGCGGATTTTGCAGTCGGCCATCAGCTCGGCTTCTTCCAGCGCGCGCTGGATCGATTCGACGGTCGCCTCGATATTGACCACCACGCCTTTTTTCAGGCCGCGCGATTCATGCTGGCCAAGGCCGATGACCTCGTGGCGGCCATCAGGCATCACTTCGGCGACCACCGCCACCACTTTCGAGGTGCCGATGTCGAGTCCGACGATGAGGTTTTTCGCGTCTTTTGTCATTTTTATGGCCTAGTGCTGGGTGCTTGCTTTGGTGTTGGGTTTGGCGGGTAAGGCGGCTTGGGGGACTCTGGTGGCGCTGCTGGCGCTGGCAAGCACCTTGGCAACTGGCTGGGGCAGCAGCTTGCCATCCTTGGAAATCTTGATGCCACGGGCGGCCAGCGCCAGGCCGTTCTGGTAGCGCATGTCGATGGTCTCGATCTCCGGCACGCGGGCAGCGAGCTGGGGATAGACCTTGACCAGCCGCTGAACGCGCTCGCGCATGGTGTCGTGCGTGCTGTCGTGGTCCTGTTCACGGCCGAGCGCCACCAGCATGCCGTTGTCGAGTTTGACGGTCCACGCATAGCGGCTCGACAGGCTGAGCGACTCGGGGGTCAGCGCCACCGGCGCAAACCAGGCGCGCAGCTGGCCAAACCGGGCCAGCACTTCCTTTTCGCTGCCTTCCGGACCGTCGAACGCGGGCAGCGGATGGTCGTCGTCCGCTTCGGCCAGGTTGGCAGTAAACACATCGCCCTTGACCGACAGCAGCCGACCATCTTCGCCCCAGGTGCCCAGCGGCTCATGTTCTTCGATCGAGACGATCAACTGGTCGGGCCACTCGCGGCGCACGGTGGCGCGGCGTACCCATGGCACCGATTCAAAAGCGGTGCGCACCTGCTCCAGATTGGTGGTGAAAAAATTGCCCTTGAATTTGCCGATCACGCCGGCGCGCAGGGTCAGCGCACTGACCCGTTTGAGCTCAATGTCATAGATGCTCTCGACGCGCACGCTGCGCAAGGTAAACATGGGGCGCTGCGAGACCCACCAGACGCCCGAGGCGACGCACGCCAGCACCACCAGGGCGATCAGGCCGTTGGCGGTGGCGTTGAGGGCGCGCACGTCTTGCCACATGATTAGCGTCCCGCTCCCTGGTGCAGTTTTTGCAGTTTCACCCTGGCGGTGGCCAGAATGCTCAGGCACAGATCGTCGTAGCTGATACCCAGCGCGCGTGCGGCCATCGGCACCAGCGAGTGACCGGTCATGCCAGGCGAGGTATTGGCCTCGATCAGGAAGGGCTGCTGATCGCTCGCGCGCAGCATGAAGTCGATGCGCCCCCAGCCTTCGCAACCGAGCGCGCGGTACGCCGCCAGCGCCAGCTGCTGCATGTGGGCGGTCAGTTCAGCGCTCAACACGGCCGGGCAAAAATACTGGACGTCGTCAGTAAAATACTTGTTCTGGTAATCGTAGTTGCCCTGCGGGGCGACGATCTCGCAGATCGGCAGCGCACGCGCACTGCGACCGGCACCCAGAATGGCGACGGTAAATTCGCGGCCGGTGATGAACTGCTCGGCCAGCACAACGTCATCAAACGTGGTTGCCAGATCGACCGCAGCCTGCATGGCGCTGGCCTGCTCGACCTTGGTGATGCCAATGGTCGAACCTTCGTGGGGCGGCTTGACGATCAAGGGCAGGCCAAGCTGGACCAGCACCGCAGCCAGATCAGCACCCGCCTCGATCTGCGCATAAGCGGGGGTCGGCAGCCCGTTTTGCAGCCACATCATCTTGGTGGCGATCTTGTCCATGGCGACGGCGCTGGCCATCACCCCGCTGCCGGTGTACGGGATGCCCAGCTGTTCGAGGGCGCCTTGCAGGCTGCCATCTTCGCCGAAGCGCCCGTGCAGGGCGATGAAGACGCGGTCGAACTGCTGCGCTGCCAGTTCGGCCAGGCTGCGTTCGGCCGGGTCGAACAGGTGGGCATCGACGCCGCGGCTTTGCAGGGCGGCCAGCACGCCCGCGCCGGACATGATGGAGATGGCGCGCTCGGCCGAACCGCCGCCGCACAGCACGCCGACTTTACCGAGCGCCTTGACGTCGATGTCGTCGAACTCAATGGTGCTCTCGCTGATGTTCGCCTGGTTCATGCTGATCCCTTCACTGCAGTCAGTTTGGCCGGCACGCCCGAAATCGAGCCGGCGCCCATGGTGATGACGACATCGCCGTCGCGCACCGCGTTGAGGATCGCGGCCGGCATGTCGGCGATCGCTTCGACAAAGATCGGCTCGATCTTGCCGCCCACCCGCAGCGCGCGTGCCAGCGCGCGGCCATCGGCGGCGGAAATTGGCGCTTCGCCGGCCGCATAGACGTCGGCCAGCAGCAGCACGTCGGGGGTCGAGAGCACCTTCACGAAATCTTCGAACAGGTCGCGCGTGCGGCTAAAGCGGTGCGGCTGGAACGCCAGCACCAGCCGGCGGCCCGGGTAGGCGCCGCGGGCGGCGGCCAGCGTCACCTCGGTCTCGAGCGGGTGGTGACCGAAGTCGTCGACCAGCGTAAAACTGCCGCCGCCGGAGGCCTCATCGATGGCGATTTCGCCATAGCGGGTAAAGCGCCGGCCGACGCCATGAAACCCTTCGAGACCGCGCTGGGTGGCGGCGTCATCGATGCCAATTTCGCGGGCGATGGCGATGGCCGAGCAGGCGTTTTGCACATTGTGCAGGCCTGGCTGGTTGAGGATGAAATCGGTGTCGGGGTAGCCGTCCTGGATCACGGTGAAATGCATGGTGATGCCGACCGCGCGGGCGTTCACCGCGCGCACCTGGGCCTGCGCCGAAAAGCCATAGGTGGTGACCGGCTTGGTCACCTGCGGGATGATGGCGCGCACGTGTTCGTCGTCGATGCACAGCATGGCGCGGCCATAGAACGGCAGCCGGTGCGTAAAGTGCACAAACGCTGATTTCAATTTCTCGAAATCGTGCTCGTAGGTGTTCATGTGGTCGGCATCGATATTGGTGATCACTTCGATCATCGGCGCCAGGTTCAGGAACGAGGCGTCCGATTCATCGGCTTCAACGACGATGTAGTCGCCGGTGCCCAACTTGGCGTTGGCGCCGGCGCTGGTCAAACGGCCGCCAATGACAAAGGTGGGGTCGACGCCGCCTTCGGCCAGCACCGACGCCACCAGGCTGGTGGTGGTGGTTTTGCCGTGGGTGCCGGCAATCGCGATGCCGCGTTTCAAGCGCATCAATTCACCGAGCATGATGGCGCGCGGGACGATCGGGATCATGGCGGCGCGGGCGGCCACCACTTCGGGGTTTTGCTCGTTGACGGCGGTCGAGGTGACGACGACATCGGCACCGGCCACGTTGGCAGCGTCGTGACCGAGGCACACGCGGGCGCCCAGTTCGGCCAGGCGCACGCTGGCGGCATTGCTGCCCAGGTCCGAGCCCGACACCTGGTAACCGAGATTGAGCAGCACTTCGGCGATGCCGCTCATGCCGCTGCCACCGATGCCGACGAAGTGAATGTTTTTGATTTTATGTTTCATGCTGTGCTCTTCATGGCTGTGCCATCTTTTCTAAAATATCGGCAATGGCGTCGTTGGCGTCGCGCCGTCCCACCGCCAGCGCGGCCAGCGCCATCGCGCGGCAGTGCGCGCGCGTGGTGGCGCTCAGCAGCGCGCCCAGTTTGTCAGCCGTCAGTTCGCCCTGCGGCAGGTGGATGGCGGCGCCCTGGCTGGCCATCCATGTGGCATTGTCGACCTGGTGGCCGGTGGTGGCGGCAACGAACGGCACCAGCACGCTGGCCACGCCGGCCGCCGTCAGTTCGGAGACGGTGATGGCGCCGGCGCGGCAAATCACCAGGTCGGCGGCGGCGTATTGTGCCGCCATGTCATCGATAAAATCGACCACAGTGGCGTCGACCCCATGGCGCGCATACGCTGCAAGCAAGGCGTCCAGATTTTTCTTGCCCGACTGGTGCGTCACCTGCGGGCGCACGGCGACATCGATGGTCGCCAGCGCGGCCGGTACGGCGTCGTTGAGCACCTTGGCACCGAGGCTGCCACCGACCACCAGGATGCGCAGGGGGCCGCTGCGGCCATCAAAACGCGCCTCTGGCGACGGCATGTCGAGAATCGCCTGGCGCACGGGATTGCCGGTGACGGTGGCCTTGCCGGCGGCGCGGCCGAAATCGGCCGGAAAACCAAACAGCACGCGGCGCGCCAGCGGCGCCAGGGTTTTGTTCGACAGCAGCAGTGCAGCGTCGGCGTTGACCAGCACCAGCGGCACGCCGCGCAGGCGCGCCATCACGCCGCCCGGTACGCACACGTAGCCGCCCATGCCGAGCACGACGTCGGGCCGGCGACGCCCCAGAATCGCAAAGCAGCTGGCAAAGCTGGCCGCCAGTTTGAAGGCGCCGGTGACGGTGTGGCGCCAGCCCTTGCCGCGCATGCCGGTAAAATCGATGGCGTCCATGGCGATGCCCGCTTTCGGCACCAGCTGCTGTTCCATGCCGGTGGCGGTGCCCAGCCAGCTCACCTGCCAGCCGCGCGCGGCCATGGTGTGGGCGATGGCGATGCCGGGGAAGATGTGGCCGCCGGTGCCGGCTGCCATGATCAACAGGCGCTTCATGGGCGACCTCCGCGCATGAGCACACGATTTTCGTAATCGATGCGCAGCAGGATGGCGATGCCGATGCAGTTGATGAAAACGCCGGTGCCGCCATAGCTCATCAGTGGCAAGGTCAAGCCCTTGGTCGGCAACAGGCCCAGGTTGACGCCCATATTGATAAAGCACTGCACGCCGATCCAGATGCCAATGCCCTTGGCGGCCAGACCGGCGAAGGTCTGGTCGAGGGCAATCGCCTGACGGCCGATGTCGAAGGCGCGCTTGACCAGCCAGTAAAACATGGCGATGGTCACCAGCACACCGGCCAGGCCCAGCTCTTCGCCGATCACGGCGAGCAGAAAGTCGGTGTGCGCTTCCGGCAGGTAGTGCAGCTTTTCGACGCTGCCGCCCAGGCCAACGCCAAAAATCTCGCCGCGGCCAAAGGCGATCAGCGAGTGGGTCAGCTGGTAGGCTTTATTCAAGGCGTTGTCTTCCTGCCACGGGTCGAGATAGGCGAACATGCGCGCGCGCCGGAACGGCGAGAGCGCAATGATGGTGCTGAAAATGACCACCAGCAGCGCGCCGATACCACCGAACCAGATCGCATTGATCCCGCCCAAAAACAGGATGCCCATGGCGATGCAAACGATCACCCCGAAGGCGCCCAGATCCGGTTCGAGCAGCAGCAGCAAGCCGACCAGGCCAATCGCGCCAGCCATCGGCAAAAAGCCCTTGGTCAGCTTGTGCATGTATTCCTGTTTGCGCACCGTGTAGTCGGCGGCGTACAGCACCGCCACCACTTTCATGATCTCGGATGGCTGCGGCTTGAAGACGATCAGGTTGATCCAGCGGCGCCCGCCATTGACAGTCACGCCCAGGCCCGGCATGAACACCATCGTCAGCATCACCAGGGTGGCGCCGAACAGCCACGGCGCCGCCTTTTGCCAGGCTTCGACGCGCACGCGGAATGCCAGCAGGCCGGCGACCAGCGAGACGCCGATAAAAGCGGCCTGGCGCTGTAAAAAATAGGTGCTCTTGTAGGCGGCGAACTTGGGCGAATCGGGCAGCGAGATCGACGCCGAATACACCATCACCATGCCGAACAACATCAGCAGCAGGGTCACCCACACCAGCGGCTGGTCGTACTCCATCATCTTCGACGGCCGGCTGCGGCCGGCCGCGAGGGCGCTGGAGGAGGCGCCGCCGAATTTGAAGGGGAGCTGGAACACCGACATCAGAGCTCCTGCCCATGGTCGAGGGCCAGCTGGCGCACGGCGTCAGTAAACACCTGGGCGCGGTGGGCATAACTGGTGAACATGTCGAGACTGGCGCAGGCGGGCGAGAGCAGCACGCAGTCGCCGGCCTGCGCCAGCGCGGCGGCGCGCTGCACGGCGTCGGGCAGGTTGCGGCAGTCGACCAGGTCGACGCCGGCCGGTTCCAAGGCGGCGCGCAGTTGCGGCGCATCGCGGCCGATCAATACCACCGCGCGCACATACCGCGCGCCGGGCGCGGCCAGCGGCGAAAAATCCTGGCCCTTGCCGTCGCCACCGGCGATCAGCACGATTTTCTGGCCGGCGCCGGCGAAGGCCTGACCGAGGCCGCTCAGGGCGGCGACGGTGGCGCCCACATTGGTGCCCTTGCTGTCGTCGTAGTACTCGACATCGGCGATGCTCGCCAGCAGCTCGACCCGGTGCGGTTCGCCCTTGTAGTCGCGCAGGCCGTGCAGCAACGGCGCCAGCGGCAGGCCGATGGCGCGGCACAGCGCCAGCGCGGCGAGCGCATTGGTGGCATTGTGCAGGCCGCGAATGTGCAGGGCATCGGCCGGCATCAGGCGGGTGATTACCACTTCGGCCGGCGCGGCGAAGTCGCGCTTGCGCTTTTTTTCGATCTCTTCGCCGGCCATCGCCTGGGCCAGCCACAGCACGCCGCGTTCGTTGACCAGGCCGAAGTTGCCGGCCGCGGTGGGTTCAGCTGCGCCGAACAGCACCGTGTCGGCACCCGGCGTGGTCAAGGCCAGGTCAAACACCAGCGCATCGTCGCGATTGAGCACGCGCACCGTGTTGGCGGCAAAAATGCGCGCCTTGTCGGCGCCATAGCTGGCCATGTCGCCATGCCAGTCAAGATGGTCCTGGGTCAGATTGAGGACGGTGGCGGCATCGGCCTGCAGGCTGAAAGTCGAATGCAGCTGAAAGCTCGACAGCTCGAGCACCCACGCCTGCGGCAGGCTGCCATTGCCGACGCAATCGAGCAGCACGTCGAGCGCGGCCGGGCTGATATTACCGGCCAGGCGGACGGACAGTCCGGCACGCTCGCACAGCAGCCCGGTCAGGCTGGTGACGGTGGTCTTGCCGTTGGTGCCGGTGATGGCGATCACTTTCGGAGCGTAGCCCTGCCCGGCTTTTAACTGCGCCAGGCCCTGGGCGAACAGCTCGATTTCACCCCACACGGGAATTGCCAGCGCCGCGGCAGCCGGCACGATGGTGCGCAGTTCGCGACGCGGGGCCAGGCCGGGACTCAAGGTGACGAAATCGACGCCGGCGAGCAGCGCTTCATGAAATTCGCCGCAGCTAAACTGCACTTCCGGCACTGCCAGGCGCAGCGCCTGCAGACGCTGCGGCTCGGTGCGGGTATCGGCCACGTGCACCAGGGCGCCGCAGGCGGCCAGCCACTTGGCCATGGCCAGACCGGACTCGCCCAAGCCCAGCACCAGTGCGCGCTTGCCGGCGTACAGGGCAGACAGGGATGCCGGCGTGGTCATGGGGGACATGGTGGACATGGTGATCAGCGCAGCTTCAGCGACGACAGGCCGACCAGCACCAGCATCATGGTGACGATCCAGAAGCGCACCACCACCTTGGTTTCCTTCATGCCCAGCTGCTCGAAGTGGTGGTGCAGCGGCGCCATCCGAAACACCCGGCGACCAGCGCCATAGCGCTTCTTGGTGTACTTGAACCAGCTGACCTGGATGATCACGGACAGCGTCTCGGCGACGAACACGCCGCCCATGATGAACAGGACAATTTCCTGGCGCACGATGACGGCGATGGTGCCGAGCGCGCCGCCGAGCGCCAGTGCGCCGACGTCACCCATGAACATTTGCGCCGGGTGGGCGTTAAACCACAGGAAGGCCAGTCCCGCGCCGGCCATGGCGCCGCAAAAAATCAACAGTTCGCCAGCGCCCGGAATGTGCGGCAAGAACAGGTAGCGCGAATAGGTCGACGACCCGGTCAGATAGGCGAACAGGCCGAGGGCGGCGCCCACCATCACGGTCGGCATGATGGCCAGACCGTCGAGACCATCGGTAAAATTGACGGCATTGCTGGCGCCGACGATGACGCAATAGGTCAGCGCAATGAAGCCCCACACACCCAGCGGATAGCTGATGGTTTTGACGAAGGGGACGATGAGGTCGGCCTTCGGTGGCAGCGACATGGCAAAGCCCGAGCGCACCCACGCAAAAAACAGTTCCCACACCTTGATCGGGGTCGGCGCCGACACCGAGAACGCCAGGTACAAGGCAGCGGCCACGCCGATCAGCGACATCCAGAAGTATTTTTCGGCCGAGCGCATGCCCTCCGGGTCCTTGTGCACCACCTTGCGGTAATCGTCAGCCCAGCCGACCGCGCCGAAACCGAGCGTGACCACCAGCACCGGCCAGATCAGGCGGTTCGACAGATCGCACCACAGCAGCGTGGAGACGCCGATGGAGATGAGGATCAACACGCCGCCCATGGTGGGGGTGCCGTGCTTGGCCAGGTGGGTCTCGGGACCGTAGGTGCGCACCGCCTGCCCCACCTTCATGCGGGTGAGCCAGTTGATCACGGCAGGACCGGCACCGAGGCCAATGACCACCGCGGTGATGGTGGCGAACACCGCGCGGAAGGTGATGAAGTTAAAGATACGCAGTGGACCGAGATCCTGCTGAAAAAATTGTGCGAGCCAGAGCAGCATGATTAATGGGCTTCCTTGCCAGTGTTGTCAGTATTGTCAGAATTGTGTGTGCCAGTCAGGTGCCGGACCACGCGTTCCATCTTCATGAAACGCGAGCCCTTCACCAACACAGTCGCGTCAGACTTACTGCCCAGTGCTGTATCCAGTGCTGCCAATAACTCGTCAAACTGTTCAAAATGTTGTACCGCCGGCGCGTCGGGCCGGCCCTGCATGTGGCGTGTCAGTTCACCGGTGACCAGCACGGACTCAATGCCGGCAGCGCCCGCGCAGGCGGCGATCTCTTCATGGAACTGGCGGCCCTGGGTGCCCACCTCGCCCATGTCGCCCAATACCAGGATGCGCGGCGCAGGCGCTTGTGCCAGCACCGCAATGGCGGCGCGCACCGAGTCGGGGTTGGCGTTGTAGCTGTCGTCGATGACGGTGATGCCGTTGGCACCAGGCTTGCGTTGCAGGCGCCCGCTGACCGGCGCAAACGCCTGCAGGCCGGCGACGATGGCCGCCTGCGGCACGCCGGCAGCAAAGGCGCAGGCCATCGCGGCGAGCGCATTGCGCACGTTGTGCACGCCGGCGGCAGCCAGCGCGACGCCAAACACCTGGGCGGCGCCGTCATCGATGCGCGCCGTCACTGTGAGCTCGCTGCCAAACGCACCAGCAACATAGGTGCAGCTGACGTCAGCGCTGGCATCAAGGCCAAAGGTGATCGAGCGACGCGCTCCCGCCAGGCCCGCCCACAGCGACGTGTAGACGTCATCGGCCGGATAGACCGCGCAACCGGACGCCGGCAGGGCCGCCAGCACGGCGCCGTTTTCGCGTGCCACCGCTTCCACGGTGTGCATGAATTCCTGGTGCTCGCGCTGGGCGTTGTTGACCATGGCGACGGTAGGCGCGGCAATCGCGGCGAGCCGGGCGATTTCGCCGGGATGGTTCATGCCCATCTCGATGACGGCGGCGCGGTGCTGTGCTCCCAGGCCAAACAGGGTCAGTGGCACGCCGATTTCATTATTCAGGTTGCCGCGCGTGGCCAGCCGGTGCGCTTGACCAAAGGCGGCGGCGAGGATGGCGGCGATCATTTCTTTGACCGTGGTCTTGCCATTGCTGCCAGTGACGCCGATCACCGGGCCGCTGAACTGCGTGCGCCAGTAGTGGCCCAGCTGGCCCAGCGCCGTCAGGGTGTTTGGCACGATCAGTGCCGGCAGGGTCCAGCCGGCCGGCAGCGTTTCAGCGATGACGGCGGCGGCCAGCCTGTCAGCGGCGAGGGTCGGCAAGAAGCTGTGCGCATCATACGTCTCGCCGCGCAGGACGACGAACAGCTGGCCGGCGCCCAGCGTGCGGCTGTCGGTGGAGACGCCGTCAAATAACGCCTCGCCAGTCAGGCGCGCGCCCGGCAAGTGCGCCAGCAGGTCGGACAGGCGGGCCTGCATCAGCTGCCCCTCAGCATGGTGGCACGCGCGGTCAGCGCCAGCGAAGCGTGGTCGAAGTCCGAAAATGCCAGCTTGCGGCCCTTGATTTCCTGGTACGGCTCATGGCCCTTACCGGCCAGCAGAATGACGTCCGGGCGCGCCGCCTGCTTGATGGCCAGCAGGATGGCGGCGGCGCGGTCTTCGATGGTATGCAAGCTGCTGCCGGCGCGCGCCGGGTCGATGCCCTTGACGATGTCGGCGATGATGGCGGCCGGCTCTTCGCTGCGCGGGTTGTCGCTGGTGACGAACACGTGTTCGGCGATCTGCGCAATGGCGCCCATCGGCGCGCGCTTGCCGGGATCGCGGTCGCCGCCGCAACCGAACACGCACCACAGTTCGCCGCCGCGCTGGTGCGCCACCTGTTTTAAGGCCGCCAGGGTTTTTTCCAGGGCGTCGGGAGTATGGGCGTAGTCGACGATGACCAGCGGGCCGTCGACGCTGCCCTGGCCGTCCACCTGCTGCATGCGGCCCGGCGCTGGCGTGAGCGCTTCGACGGCGTCGACGGCCGCTTTCAGGGCGACCTGTTTGACCAGCAGGGTGCCCAGCACCGCCAGCGCATTGCTGATATTGAAGTGGCCCACCAGCGCAGTTTTCACCGTCGCATTGCCCAGCGCCGTGGTCAGCTGAAACTCGGTGCCGCCATGTTTGCTGCGGCACTGCGCCGCGCGCAGCATGGTCACGCCATCGATATCGGCCAGCGCGCCCGCATCCTGCAGGGTGTAGCCGGTCAGCGCCAGCTGCGGACCATGCGTGCGCAGGTGCTGCACCAGGCGCAGGCCGGCAGCGTCGTCGAGGTTAATGACTGCCGCCTGCAGGCCGGGCCACTCGAACAGGGTGACCTTGGCCGCTTCATAGCTGGCCATGTCGCCGTGAAAATCGAGATGGTCGCGCGTCAGATTGGTAAATACGGCGACATCGAAATGCATGCCGCGCGTGCGCCCCTGCACCAGACCGATCGACGATACTTCGATGGCCAGTGCGGTCGCTCCCGCGTCGCGCAGGCCGGCCAGCCGTTCGGCCAGCATCACCGCGTCCGGCGTGGTGTAGCCGGTGACATCGAACTGCGCTGCGCCCTTGGCGTGAGCGTTGAACAGGCCAACGCCAAGGGTGCCGATGACGGCGGCATTCTGTCCCAGCCGCGACAAGGCCTGGCCCAGCCACAGCGCCACCGAGGTCTTGCCATTGGTGCCGGTGACGCCGACGCTGAACATGGCGCGGTCGGGCTGATGGCGCAGCGCGTGGGCGATCGGCCCGGCATTCGCCTTCAGGGCGGGCACCGCCAGCTGCGGCACGCGCAAGGCGGCATTGGCGACGAAATGATCGGGATCGAACAGCACGGCGGCAGCGCCCCGTTCGACGGCGCTGTCGATGAACTGGCGGCCATCGACGGCATCGCCCGGATAGGCAAAGAAGACGTCGCCCGGCTGGAGCAGGCGCGAGTCGGTGGCCAACCTGCCTTGCGGGGCAGCGTTGGCGATCCAGGCGGCGATGTCAATGGGCGTCATTCATTCCTCCTGCGAGTTTTCAGGGTGGATGATTTCCGTCACCGTCGAGTCGGGCGACACATTCGCCGCGCGCAGGGCGTTGGCGGCCAGCGCGGCAAACGTTGGCGCGGCGACGCCGCCACCGGTGTGGATGGCGCCGGACGGATCGTCGACCATGACGGCGATGACGAAGCGGGGATTCGACATGGGGGCGATGCCGGCGAACGAGCCGATGTAGCGGGTTTGCGAATAGTGGCCGTTGACGAATTTTTGCGCCGTGCCGGTCTTGCCGCCAACGCGGTAGCCGGGCACCTGCGCCTGCGTGGCGGTACCGCCCGGCAGCACCACGGTTTCCAGCATGGCGCGCATTTCGGCGGCGGTTTTCGCCGAGATCACTTGCTGGCCAACGGGTTTTTCCGTCACCTTCTGGAACGACAGCGGAATGATGTCGCCATCGCGGGCGAAGATCATGTAGGAACGCGCCAGCTGCAGCAGCGACACCGAGATACCCTGGCCGAACGACATATTCGCCTGCTCGATGGGGCGCCACGATTTGTACGGCCGCACGCGGCCGGCGACGGCGCCGGGAAAGCCGAAACGGGGCGCCTGGCCGAAGCCGGCCTTGGTGAACATTTCCCACATTTCCTGCGGCGGCATGGCCAGCGCCATTTTCGACACGCCGATATTCGACGACTTCTGGATGATGGTGGAGACGTCGATCATGCCGTGCGGGTGGGTGTCGCGGATGGTCTTGTCACCGACCACGTAGCGGCCCGACAGGGTGGTGTCGAACAGGGTGCTCGGCTTGACCCGGTTGGTGTCGAGCGCCAGCGCCACCGTGAACGGTTTCAAGGTCGATCCCGGCTCGAAGGTGTCAGTGATGACGCGGTTGCGCAACTGCTCGCCCGTCAGCTTGCTGCGATCGTTGGGATTGTAGGTGGGCCAGTTGGCCAGCGCCAGCACTTCGCCGGTGTGCACGTCGAGCACCACGGCGGCGCCGGCCTTGGCGTGGAATTTTTCCACCGCCTCTTTAATGCTGGTAAACGCAATGTACTGCAGCTTGCTGTCGACCGACAGCGTCAGGTCCTTGCCATCGTGCGGCTCTTTCGACAGGCCGACGTCTTCGACGATGTGGCCGAGGCGGTCCTTGATCACCTTGCGGCTGCCGACAGCGCCCACCAGGGTTTTTTGCTGGGCCAGTTCCATGCTCTCCTGGCCGACGTCTTCGACGCTGGTAAAGCCCACCATGTGGGTCATCACTTCACCCTGCGGATAGAAGCGCTTGTATTCCTTGCGGGTGTCGAGGCCATCGATGTCGAGCTGTTTGATCTGCTCGATCACATCCATCTCGACCTGCCGTTTGAGGTAGACGAAGGTGCGGTCGGAGTCGAGTTTTTTGCGCAGCTCAGCCTCGCTCATCTCCAGCAGGGCGGCCAGCTTGCGCAGTTTTTCCGGCGGCTCGGCCAGCACGTCGTCAGGGATCGCCCATACCGCCTTGACGGGGATCGACGAAGCGAGCACCTGGCCGTTGCGGTCCATGATCTTGCCGCGCGTGGCGGGCAGTTCGAGGGTGCGCTCGTAGCGGCTGGCGCCCTGCTTTTGCAGGAACTGGCGCGACACCGCCTGCAGCCACAGGGCGCGGCCGGCCAGCGCGGCGAAAGCGCAAAACAACACCACCAGCACCACCCGCGAACGCCAGCTGGGCAGGCGCACCGCCAGCAGCGGGCTGGTGGAAAACTTGACGCCCCGCGAGGCCGCCACCCGGGCGCCGCTCTTGTCCGCGCCGCGCTTCATTTGGCGCCTTCCGTCAGGTACTGGGTGCGCGCGGGGGTCAGCGGCGTCATGTTCAGGTCAGTGCGGGCGATCTGTTCGATGCGGGCATTTTTACCCAGCGTCGACTGGTCCAGCTGCAGCTGGGCCCAGTCGATGTCGAGCTGGCGCGACTGCTGCTGCAGCGCTTCGAGATCGATGAACAGGTGGCGCGCGATGTACTGCGCCTTGACGACCGACAGCGCACAGGCGACCAGCAGGGCCAGCAGCACCAGGTTGACCTTGCTGCTCATGCCGCACCTTTCATCGACAGCGCCGACGCCGGCAACCGTTCGGCCACCCGCAGCACCGCCGAGCGCGAACGGGGATTGGCCGCCACTTCAGCGTCCGATGGCTTGGTTTTGAGAATCAGCTTCATCAGGGGCTGCGGCAAATCGACGGCGCGGATCGGCAGGCGGCGGTCGGGCTGCTCGAGCTTGACCTTGGCGGCGAAGAACTGCTTGACGATGCGGTCTTCCAGCGAATGAAAACTGATCACCGCCATGCGCGCGCCAGGCGCCAGCATGGCGTAGGCAGCGCTCAGCCCAGCCGCGAGGTCTTCAAGTTCCGCATTGATGTGAATCCGGATAGCCTGAAAGGTACGGGTGGCCGGATCCTTGCCCTTTTCCCGAGTCTTGACCGCGCCTGCCACGAGACTGGCAAGCTGTCGTGTGCTTGAAATTGGTTCGACTGCCCTGCGAGCAACAATCGCCTTTGCAATCTGAAAAGCAAACCGTTCTTCCCCATATTCTCGTATCACCTTTTCAATTTTTTGTTCGGTTTCCACGGCCAGCCAGTCAGCGGCGGACATGCCGCGCGTGGTGTCCATGCGCATGTCGAGGGGACCGTCGTTGCGGAAAGAAAAGCCGCGGGCGGCGTCGTCGACCTGCGGCGAAGAAATGCCGAGGTCGAGCAGGATGCCGTCGACCTGCGTCAAGCCGCATTCAGCCAGCGCCGTTTGCATGGTGGCAAAGCTGTCGTGGACGATGCTAAAGCGCGGATCATCGATGGTGGCGGCGGTGGCGATCGCCTGTAGATCTTTGTCGAAGCCGATCAGCCGGCCGTTCTGGCCCAGGCGCGACAGGATCAGGCGGCTGTGACCGCCACGCCCGAAGGTGCCATCGATATAGATGCCGTTGGCGCGTGCGCCGGCCAGATCGAGGGCGTCGACCGCTTCGTCAAGCAACACTGTCAGGTGCTTGTACTCCGGCACCGTTACGTCAGTCATTGCGGCGCCTCAGAAAGAAAAATTGGAAAGAACATCGGGCATACCACCGGCCACCGCTTCCTGCTCGTCAGCGGCCAGCCTGGCCGCGTCCCAGATTTCAAAATGGCTGCCCATGCCGAGCAACATCACATCCTTGGCCAGCCCGACGGCACTGCGCAGTTCCGGCGCGATCAGGATGCGGCCCGCCGCATCCATCTCGACGTCGCAGGCGTTGCCGAGGAAAATGCGCTGCCAGGCACGCGCCGACATGGGCCAGCCGGCAATCTGTTCACGGTGAGATTCCCACACGGGACGGGGGAAGAACAACAGGCAACCATGCGGGTGGCGGGTCAAGGTCAGGCGGCCTTCGCACTGAACGGCGAGCGCGTCGCGATGCTTGGCCGGGATGGACATCCTGCCCTTTGCATCGAGATTGATTGCGGACGCGCCTTGAAACACGGTGATTTGCCTGATGGTAGTTGGAGTAGTCGGTTTAGTTTGCGCATCGGGGAGCGATTTTTGCCCCACAAAACTACACTTTTCCACACGTTCACCCACTTTAGTGGATGGTCCGAGCAGGGTCAAGCGGTTTTCTTCACGAAAATGGGAAATTTGCTAATGAAGTCAATGACTTAGCGCACTTACCGGAGAAAGTGGCTCGAAAAAAAAGGTCGATAAATTAGATACTTATGGCAGAGCCTTAATGTTGCACCTCATCTTTAGCGGGTCACAGGGGGTGTTACAGATGACGGAAAAATAATGTCCTCAGTTCAATACTGGCAACACATGGTCAGGGGATCCCGGCAAAAAACGCGTCCATCACTTTGTGTTCACCCGGCAACACAACGCCACATCCCCCACATGCTGCTGGTATATAATTCCCCTATAAAAAATAGGTTTTTAAAAAGAAATACATTACTTGTTTGTATAGCGAACAGGATCGCCCTGCCGTGCGGCCCTGCCCCCGCATCCGGGGCGTGACCCTGGCGCACCTTTGAATGAAACGTACCCGTGAGTAATATGTTAACTAAGCAATCTTCGTCACGCCTCGACTATGGTGATACCAAGCTGGAATTTGTGATCGCCAAGGACGATGTGCTGATCACCCGCACCGACCTGCAGGGACTGATCACCTATGCCAACGATGCCTTCGTCACCTCGGCGGCGTGCGCGCTCGACGACCTGCTGGGCCACAGCCACAAACTGGTGCGCCACCCTGACATGCCGCGCAGCGTGTTTGCCGACATCTGGGCCACCCTCAAAAAGGGCAAGTCGTGGTCCGGCATCATCAAGAACCAGCGCTGCAATGGCGGCTTTTACTGGGTGCGTGCTTTCATCACGCCGATTGCCAGCGGCGGCGTGGTGCACGGCTACATGAGCGTGCGGGTGCGCGCCAGCAAGGAAGAAGTGGCGGCGGCGATTGCCGTTTATCGCCAGCTCGACGCTGGTACGGCACTGCCGACGGCCGCCGCCCGCGCCGCCTACGCTGCCGGCCCCTATCTATTGCACGAAGGCGTGCCGATCCGCCGCTTCGCCCCCCTGCGCCTGAATCACTGGCTGATGACGCGCCCGGTCGGCGCGCGCCTGGCCGGCTGTTGCGCGATGCTGTCGGCGGCAGTGGCGATGGCGGTGGCGGCGCCCGCGCTGGGGATGCCGCAGTGGGCGCTGACGGGCGCCTGGGTCACCGCAGCGGTGGTGCCGTGGATCGGCTTTGCCTATTTAAACCTGCGCATTCTCCAGCCCCTTAACGAACTCAACCACACGATCGGTCAAGTCATCAGCGGCACCCCGCTGGCGCATTTTACGGGCAGCGGCGATGACGCCGTCCTCAGCCTGGCCAGTGGCATGAACCAGATGACCATGCGCACCGCCGGCGTGCTGCGCGATGTGCAAGACCGCCTGACCGTGCTGACCGCCACCGGCAACGCCATGCAGCACACCAGCGCCAGCCTCAGTGCCAGCGCCGAACAGCAGGCCGCCAGCATCGCCTCGGTATCGCAGTCGGTGGCCGACATCGCCAGTGGCGTGCAGCAAACCACGCGCCAGTCGGATCAGGTGACGGAACTGGCGCAGCACGCCCTGAAACTGGTCGATTCGGGCACCGCCGCCTCGCGCGACGTCACCACCGCGTTTAATGGCATGCAGGCGGCCACCCGGCAGGTGACGAGCTTGATGGAAACAGTGCGCGACCTGGCCATGCAAACGAATATCCTGGCGATCAATGCCAACGTCGAAGCGGCGCACGCCGGCCATGCGGGCGCTGGCTTTGCCGTGATTGCGCGCGAAGTGCGCGCGCTGGCCGAACGGGTTACCCATATCGTCGACCAGGTCGACCATGTGAATGCCACCGTCAATAGCGAATTGGGCAACGCCGCCGAGCGCCTGCAACGGATGCATGCTGCAGTCGGTGATATTGAAGCGGCGTGCTCGCAGGTGGGCGCACTGGCGGCCCAGGTGGCCACCATCACGCACACGCAAGGCACGGCGATTTCGGCAGTGTCGAGCGCGATGGGAGAGCTGGACGGCTCGACCCAGCAAAATGCGCTGGCGGCAGAGAGCTCGGCGCGCGCGGCGCATGAACTGCTGACCCATGCACGCCGGCTGGGCGCGGCGATTACTTGAAGTAAGCAGGCAAATGACTGCAAAAATTAGTGTGAAGCAGACCGATAGGCCGGATTTTGTTACGGCAGCGACGCTTGCGCGCCGCCGCTATGACAGCCATTCCTCTAGGCGCCTGATTGCTCAGGCGCTCAAGCTCCCTACCCGCACGCTCCGCGAGCCGCCTCAACGCGTGCCTATTTGGGATTGCTCCGGGTGGAGGTTACCGCGTTTCACCGTAACTAAATACGCTCGTCTCTGTGGCCCTGTTCCTCGCCTTATACCTTGCGGCTTTCAGCGGACGGCCGTTAACCGTCACCCTGCTCTATGGAGTCCGGACCTTCCTCCCGCCAGCGCCCGATAACAAGTTATCAAACACCAGCCAGCGACTGTCTTGGCCTGCATCACGGCGCCATTCTAACCGCAATGGGCGCCGGCGGCAGCTCCTTTGGATGATTGGCTCAGTTCGATGGCCGCAGCGGCAAGGCCACCAGGTCATCCGCCAGCGCGGCGATATTGACCTTGACGGCACCTTCATTGGCCAGCCGCATGCGGTCGAGGGCGCCGAAGGTGTCGCCAAATGGCGCCGTGTACGGCAAGGTGTAGGTACGGTGCAGCAACTCGTGGCCGCTGGCCCGTTCCACCAGCGAATAGCTGACGGTGGCGGTGACCGTCAGGTTCATGCCCGTCAAGGGCTGCTCGAGCCGCTCCATGCGCGCCGACAGGGCGTAGCGGGCGCTGGCGGGATCGGCCGCCAGCAAACCCGCATCGGCCAGCGACATCGTCAATGCTTCGGCGAACTGGCGGTTGTCCACTTTCGAGGTCCACAGGCGGTTGCTGCCCTGGCCACCACTGACGTCCTGCACCGCGATATTGCCGCGCAATGCCGTGATGGCCATGCGCTGCTGGGGCGTGGCGGTCACCGCCATATGGTCGCTGCGCGCCGGGCTGGCGCAGCCGCACAGCAAAACGGCCAGCAGAGCAGTCAGGGCCGTCGTCAATACGACGGGTCGCGCAATTTTCATGGCACACTTTCAGTCGAAAGCCAGGATTAGGGAAAACAACCATTGCACCGCACAATATCATATGGGGAACTTTAATTTCCCGACGAATCTTAGTCAATCAGTATTATTCTGGCGCGCAGTGCGGCGGGCGGGGAATCTGAAAATTGCTGTCGCCATTGCAAAAGCTGGCCCGGCAGCGCTCGCTTAAAATGGTGCCACCCATTTAGACGTGCTCGAGAGGCCTGCCATGACCCATCCATCCCGCAGCGGCGGCCAGATCCTGGTCGACGCCCTTCGCATTCACGGCGTCGACACCGCCTTTGGCGTGCCTGGCGAGAGCTACCTCGATGTGCTCGACGCCCTGCACGGTTCGGCCATCGAGTTCGTCATCAACCGGCAGGAAGGCGGCGCCGCTTTCATGGCCGAGGCCTACGGCAAAATGACGGGCAAACCCGGCATCTGCTTCGTCACCCGCGGTCCCGGCGCCACCAATGCCGCCATCGGCGTGCATACGGCCTACCAGGATTCGACGCCGATGATTTTGTTCGTCGGCCAGGTGGGCCTGGACTTCATGGACCGCGAAGCATTCCAGGAAATCGATTACCGCCGTATGTACGGCCAGATGGCCAAGTGGGTGGCGCAGATCGACCGCGCCGAGCGCATCCCCGAATACATCGCCCGCGCCTTTCAGGTCGCCACCAGCGGCCGGCCCGGCCCGGTGGTGCTGGCGCTGCCGGAAGACATGCTGGTGACGCGGGCGGCGGTGGCCAACACCGGCGCCTATCAAGCGGTGCAGGCGTCACCGGCGGCGGCCCAGATCGACCAGCTGCGTGCCATGCTGGCAGCCGCCAAGCGCCCCCTGCTGCTGCTGGGCGGCGCCACCTGGACCGCCCAGGCCTGCGCCGATGTGCGCCGCTTCGCCGAGGCGAATGCGCTGCCGGTGGCGTGCGCCTTCCGCTTCCAGGACCTGTTCGACAACGGCCACCGGCAATACATCGGCGACGTCGGCATCGGCATCAACCCGCAGCTGGCCGCGCGCGTGCGCCAGGCCGACCTGATCATCGCCTTCGGTCCCCGCTTAGGCGAGATGACCACCAGCGGCTATACCCTGATCGAAGCGCCAGTGCCGCGCCAGCAGCTCATTCACATCCACCCGGACCCGCTGGAACTGGGCAGCGTGTATCAAGCCGCGCTGCTGATCGCCAGCGGCGCACCGCAGGCGGCGGCGATGCTGGCAGCGATGCCGGCGGTCGACGCCACTGCCTGGCAACAGACGGCGGCAGACGGCCGCGCGCAGCTGCAGGCATGGCAGCGGCAGCCGCCGATTTTCCAGGACGGCAGCGCCGCGCTCGACCTGTGGCAGCTGGTCCAGCAACTGCAGGCGGCGCTGCCGGCCGACGCCATCATTACCAATGGCGCCGGTAACTACGCCACCTGGGCGCACCGCTTTTACCAGTACGGACCGATGCGCACGCAGCTGGCGCCCACCAGCGGCGCCATGGGCTATGGGGTACCGGCCGGCATCGCCGCCAAGATCATCGACCCGGCGCGCACCGTGGTCACCTTTGCCGGCGACGGCGAATTCATGATGAACGGCCAGGAACTGGCCACCGCGGTGCAGTACCAGGCGGGCGTGATCATCATCGTGTTTAATAATTCGATGTTCGGCACGATCCGCATGCACCAGGAAAAAAACTATCCGGGCCGGGTCTGCGGCACCGCCCTGCACAATCCCGATTTTGCCGCGCTGGCGCAGGCGTATGGGGCGGCGGGCGAAGTGGTGAGCGAGACCGCGCAATTTGGCCCGGCGCTGGCGCGCGCGCTGGCGCACACGCGCGAGCACGCGCTGCCGGCGCTGATCGAACTGCGTTACGACGGCAATTTGATTACGCCGGGGGCGACGCTTGACGCGATTCGCGCGGCGGCGGAGCAAGCGCGGGGTTGAGGCGCGGTCGGTTCAGACCTGTGGGGCTGGCACCTGCGGCGCCTGTCCCAACGATGCCTGTCTAAAACGGCGGGTTAACTCGCAGCGCGACGCTTAAGCGCGCGCATCAAGCCGCCCAGCAGCGGCAGCTTTTCGTACAGCTCTTCAGCAGCATCCCAATAATCGCGGTGCAAACACACCCTGCCCTGGCCATCGAAGCGCACATGGGTGGCCCCGCGAATGGTCTGCGGCGCAGTCGAAAAGCGCTTCATGGTGAAGCCAAATTCCCAGCTGATAAAAGCGTCGTCACCCTGCAGCACGCGGGTGCGAATGACGAAGCGGGGATCGTTGACCTGCTGGTACATGTGGCGAAAAATCGCCGTGATGGGGGCGATCCCGCGCACCTCATTAAAGGGGTCCTTGAACGCTGCATCGGCCGCATAGATGCAGGCCAGCTGCGCCAGCGCCGCTTCGCTGATGCTCTCGTAAAAGCCGATCAAACGCTCCAGCGCAGCCTCGTTGGGCGCCGCCGTCATAGCCCGGTCACCTTGTGAATCAGCCAGAAGTACAGGCGGTATGGCAGCAGCCGCGCGAGCCGCAGGCCAAACGTGAACCGCTTTGGAAAGTGGATGTGGAAGTGACCCCGCTCGATCCCATCGACCATCGCCAGGGCGGCGTCGTCAGCGCTCATCAGGGCCGGCATTTTAAAATCATTGCCGGCGGTGAGCGGGGTGTCGACGAAGCCGGGGTTGATCTGGTAGACGCCGATGCCCTTGTCGTGCAGGTCCAGATACAGGCACTCGGTGAGGTTGATCAGCGCCGCCTTGGTGGGACCGTACACCAGCGCCTTCGGCAAGCCGCCGTAGCCGGCCACTGAAGCGACCAGGCCGATGCCACCGGCGCCCTGCGCCAGCAGCTGTGGAATGACGGCGTCGAGCACATAATAGGCGCCGCGGATGTTCAGGTCGATCATCGCTTCGGCGGCCACCAGGTCGATGGCGTCGGCGCGCATTTCGTTGTAGCCGCCGGCGAGCACCAGCACCAGGTCGATGCCGCCCCAGGCAGCCTTGATGTCGTCGCGCGACCGCACGATGGCGCCATGGTCGAGCACATCCATCGGCAGCACCAGCGCCTTCGATGGCGATGCCGCCGCCAGCTGTTCGAGCGGTTCGCGCTTGCGCGCCGACAGCGCCACGCGGGCGCCGCGCGCGAGCAGCAAGCGGGCGGCGGCAGCGCCAATGCCGGTTGACGCGCCAATCAGCCAGACGCGCCGGTCTTGCCAGTGATCGATACGGGGATTCATCATGGCCGGCCGCTCAACGCTTGGTGAACGACAGGGTGACACTGCCGACATCGACGCCGAATTTGCTCATCGCTGTACGGTTGAGCATGACCTTGTCGTCGATCAGGAACATCCAGTCTTCCATGTCGAAGTTGTAGACCTTCTCGCCCACCGGTTGCGCCAGCACGTACTTCCAGCGCAGCGCATTGCCAGCGACCACGCCCTGGGCAGTGCCAACGACGTCGGGCGCGGTGGCACTAAACGTATTGGCGCCCGTCTTTTTCAGGGTCCAGACGCGCTTTTGGCGGGCCCCGTCAGCATAGGTAAAATCTTCATCGAGAATGCCGGTATCGCCCTGCCAGCTGGCGCGCATGACGACGACAAAGCGCTTGATGACGGCGCCCGAGCGGTCCTGGAACATGCCGTGGGCATCGAGGGTGCCGTTGAAATAGCGGGTGACGTCGAGCGCCGGCTGTTCCTTGGCATACAGCTCGGGCGTGGGAGAAGCGCAGCCAGCCAGGCCGACGGCGATGGCGATGGCGGCGAGGCGGAGGGAAAGCAGCATTGGCAGTTTCATGGTCAGTCCTGACAAAAAAAGGGATAAAAACCGCTTAATACGGTTAACACGGCTAACAATCGCGCAGGGGCGCGCGCCATAACATCGCCGCCGCCACACATTTTAAGACGCAGGGCAGCAGCGCGTAGGCGCCGGCGAGAGCGATCACGCCGCCCTGCTGGCCCGGCACATAGCCACACCAGCCCAGCAGCGGCAGGGCGATGCCGGCAGCGAGCGCCAGCGTTATTTGTACGCCCCAGTTCCACACGCCGAAATAGGCTGCCTCGCCACGACCGGACTGGCCGGCCTGCTTGACCACACCGGCCAGCAGTGCCGGCGGCAGCGCCAGGTCGGCCCCCAGCGCCAGCCCGGACAGGGCGCAAATGACGCCGAAGCCCAGCGCCGCGCCAGCGTCCAAAAAATACGCCCAGACGAACACCACGCTGGAGGCGAGCATGGCGCCGGCCCATGCGCGCGCTTCGCCGAAGCGGCGCGCCAGCGCCACCCACAGCGGCATCGACAGGGCGGCAGCGACGAAATACACGATCAAGAACAGGCCGGCCAGCGGCCCCAGGCGCAGGCGGTCGGTGGCGAAAAACAGGAACAGGGTGGCGGGAATGCTGGAGGCGATACCGTTGACCAGCAGGACCGCGAACAGGGAGCGAAAACGGCGCTGACGAAATGGCGCCAGCATGCCTTCAACGCCGGCCGCCAATGCCGGCGCCGTGGCGGCAGCGTCAGAGCGCGCGGCTGGCGGTGCGGCGCGACTGAGCAGCGCGGCGCCCAGCAGCAGCGCCAGCGAGAAGGCGATCGCCAGCGCCGTATAGCCTGCCGCCGCCGTCACCGCCGCCGCCAGCACCACGCCCAGCAGGCCGCACGCTTCGCGCGTGCCAGTCACGCGCGCGCGCAGTGCCGGCGCCTGGGTCAGTGCCGCGCCCCAGCTCTGGTGGGCGATGGTGGCCAGACTAAAGCCGAGATACACCAGCATCAGGGTGGCGCCGAACCACGCCAGGGTGGCGCCGGCGCCCAGCGCGGGCGGGTGAAACAGGCCGATGAAACCGGCCAGCAGGGGCGCCAGAGAACACCAGACGTAGCGCCGATAGCGGGGACCGCCGGCCCTGCCGGCAGCAGTGCGGCCGACCCACCAGCCCAGCGCGGGATCGATAAACGCGGCAGCGATGCGCGCCGCCAGCAGCGCCGCGCCGATGGCGCCAAGCGAGATGCCGGCGCGCTCGGCGTAAAACTGCGGCAGGTAGACGTAGATGGGCAGCGCCACCATGGCCAGCGGCAGGCCAAAAAACCCGTACAGCAGCAGGTTGACTGCGCCGAACGGCGCCCGGCCCACCGTCCGGCCCGGCGTCACTGCGGCGCCGCCTGGCGCAGCAGGGCCTGGCGCAGGGCCGGCGCGGTGCTGGCGGGATCGAGCCAGATGCCAAAAAAGGCGCGCGCAAATTCGGGCTCGTCGATGGCGCCGATGGCGACGCCATCGAGATAAAATTTGGCGCCCTGGCCAGGCACGCTGATGCCAGTGATATGGCTGCCTTCGGCGACATCGGGAAACAGTGCCAGCATTTTTTGCAGCCAGCCCTGACGCTGGGCCGCAGTGCCGGCACCGATTTTTTCCATCTGGTCGGCGCTGGCCTCGGCGATCTTGCGCCCTTTTAAATGGCGCGCATAGCGCAGGTCGAGGGCAAACGGCGCGTCGGCCGCATAGCCCTTCGGGCCGACGAACAGTTCGGCCGTGTAGACCTTGATGCCAAAATAAGTGAACTGGCCGCTGCCGGCCAGGCGCGCCTGCGGCACTGCCGCCTGCACCTGCGCCGGTATTTGTGCCGGCACCTGCAGCGGCGCCGCCAGCGCCGGCATGCCAACCATGCATGCCAGCGCCATCAGCCATGTCGTCAACGCGCGGCGCGCTTTCATACCAAGCCTCAAGCCCAGCTTCATACCTTCACCAGCGTGAAGTGCATCACATCGGTATTTTTGGCGCGGAAAGCCGCCTCGCAGTAGCACAGATAAAATTCCCAGGTGCGGATAAAGGTATCATCAAAACCCTGGGCGCGCACCTGTTCGAGCTGGCCGTGAAAGGCCACCCGCCAGGTCGCCAGGGTGCGCGCGTAATCGAGCCCGAAACCAAACTGGTCGACCACTTTCAAGCCGTGCGCGGCAGCCTGGCGGGCAAACACGGTGGGCGACGGCAGCATCCCGCCCGGGAAAATGAACTGCTGAATAAAGTCGGTGCTCTTGCGATAGCGTTCGAACAGGTCGTCGGCGATGGTGATGGTTTGCACGCAGGCGCGCCCGCCCGGTTTCAGGCGCGCGGCGATGCAGGCGAAGTAGCTCGGCCAGTAGCTCTCGCCGACCGCCTCGAACATTTCGATCGACGCGATGGCGTCGAACTGGCCGCTGCTGTCACGGTAATCGCACAGCTGCAAATCGACCTGCGCGGCCAGGCCGGCGCGTTCAATGCGCGCCCTGGCGTAGGCCAGCTGCTCGGTCGACAGGGTGACGCCGACCACGCTGCTGCCGGCGCGCGCCGCCATTTCGGCAAAACCGCCCCAGCCACAGCCGATCTCCAGCACCTTGGCGTCCGCCGGCAGTGCCAGCTGGTCGAGGATGCGGCGGTACTTGGCTGCCTGCGCCAGTTCCAGGTTGTCGCCCGTCAGTTCGCCGTACAGCGCGCTCGAATAGGTCATCGAAGGATCGAGCCACAGCCGGTAAAAGGCATTGCCGATGTCGTAGTGGGCGTGGATGTTCTTGCGGCTGCCCGACTTGCTGTTGCGGTTGAGCAGATGGCGCAGGCGGTAGACCAGGCTGCCCCACCAGCTGCCGTACACCAGCTGCTCGATGGTGTCGCGGTTACGCGCCATCAGTTCGATCAGCGCCGGCAGATCGGTGGTGCTCCAGTCGCCGGCGATATAGGCTTCGGCAAAACCGATGTCGCCCGAGCGCAGGGCGGCCGTGAACAGGTTCCAGTTTTTCAGCTCGAGCACGATGGCCTGGCTGTCGCCGCTGCCGAAGTGGCGCACGGCGCCGTCGGGCAAGTGCACCGTCAGCGCGCCGTGGCGCAGCCGCGCCAGCAGCGACAGGATGACGCGGGCAGCAGCCGGCGGCGCCTTGGTGCTGCCGTTGGCGGCAGGGGCGCCGACCTGGGAGGCAGCAGTCGGCATGGTTTCATAAGTCATCGGGTCACCTTTTGTTGGGGCGGAGCGGGTTTCGGATAGAACGGCGCGCGCTTGAGGAACAGGCGCAGCGCCTGGTAATGGATGCGCAGCATGACGCCGACGCTTTGCATGGGATAGCTAAAAAAGGCGGCGGCGGCGCTGCGGTCGGACAGCGGCCGGGCCAGCCCGCTGATACTCGTTTGCAGCAGGACGCCGGCGTCGTCGCAGTAATCGATGGCGGCGCTGGTGCGCTCGGCCGTGCCGGCCGCCTGCGCCTGCAGCACGCGCACGAAGCGGAAGGTGTAACTGCCGGCGACCGGGTTGAAGGGCGAAACGTGAAACACCTTGCGCGCGTGCAGTGCGGCGCCCTGCTCCATGGCGAAGCCGTCGTCGAGCAAATAAAAATGGCGCTCGCCGAAGGTGTTACGGACATCGCACAGCACCGCGCGCAGGCTGCCGTCGGCACGCTGGCAAAACCAGAACGAGACCGGATTGAAGACGTAGCCGAGCACGCGCGGCATGGCCTGCAGCCAGATCTGGCCATCGGCGTCGTCGATTCCCTCGGCATGCAGCAACGCGCTGATCCAGCCTAGCAGGTCGCCACTGGCGTCGCCGTGGTCGGCGTCATAAAACGACAGCAGGCCAAAGCGGTTGCGGCGGCACAGGCGGCTGGGCCACGCGCTGGCCGGATCGCTCAGGCTGCGCAGGGGCAGGCGCAAATAATAGGCGCGGTAGCGAAAGGCGTTGGCCACCGGCCGCAGGCGGCGGTGACCGACGCTGCCGAAGCACAGCTGGGCGACGTCAGCCGGCACCGGTTCAGGCGTCGGCATGCTGTGCCACCTGCGCCGTGGTGCTTGGCGACGGCGATGCCGGCGATGCCGACGCCAGCGCCTTCAGCGCAGCGGCCACCGCCAGTCCCGACTTCAGACCGTCTTCATGAAAACCGTAACCGAGCCAGGCGCCGGCAAACCAGGTGCCGCGCTGGCCCTGCAGCGCCGTCATGCGGCCCTGGGCAGCCACGGCGGCGGCGTCGAACACCGGATGGGCGTAATCAAAACTGGCGATCACCTTGGCCGGGTCGGGTGCATCGATGGGATTGAGCGAGACGATGATAGGGGTGTCGACCGGCAGCGGCTGCAGCATGTTGAGCAGGTAGTGGACGCAGACGTCGGGCGTGCCGGCGCTGGCAGCGGTGCTCTGGTAATTCCACGCCGACCAGGCCTTGCGGCGGCGCGGCAGGCAGCTGGCATCGAGGTGCAGCACGGCGCGGTTGGGCTGATAGGTGATCGCCCCCAGCACGTCGGCTTCGGCGGCGCTGGCGTCGAGCAGCGCCAGCGCCTGGTCGCTGTGACAGGCCATCACCACCTGGTCATAGTAGTCGGCGCCGGCAGCGGTGGTCACGCGCACCGGGTGCGCGCCGCCGACGTCGCGCTGCACGCTGGTGACCGCCTGCTGCAGGCGGCGCGACGGGATCCCCGCCAGCAGCTTGTCGACGTACTGGCGCGAGCCGCCGCGCACGGTGCGCCACTGCGGACGGTTATTCACCTGCAGCAGGCCGTGATTGTGGCAAAAGCGCACGAAGGTGGCGAGCGGGAAGGCCAGCATCTGGTCCGACGGGCATGACCAGATGCAGGCGGCCATCGGCAGCAGGTACCAGTGGCGAAACTGCACGCTGTAGCCGCGCGCGTCCAACCAGTCGCCCAGGCCAACGTCGTCGATCACGCCGCTTTCGGCCAGCGCGGTCGCTTCGCCGTTAAAGCGCACGATGTCGGCCACCATCCGCAAAAAGCGCGGGCGCAGCAGGTTGCGGCGCTGGGCGAACACGCTGTCGAGACTGGCGCCGGCCCATTCGAGCGCGCCGCCGTTTTCCAGCGGCAGCTTGACCGAAAACGACATGTCGCTGGGAGCGACGTCGACGCCGAGTTCATCGAACAGGGCGATCAGCTGCGGGTAGGTGCGGTCGTTGAACACCAAAAACCCCGTATCGACGCCAAAGCGCTTGCCATCGACGCTGACATCGACGGTATTGCTGTGGCCGCCAAAATAGGCGCCCGCTTCGTACAGGGTGACCGCAAAGCCGGCCTGCACCAGGCGATACGCGCACGCCAGGCCGGAAATGCCGGCACCCACCACTGCAATTTTCGTGTTCATTACCATGTACTCGAGTCTGTCCTGGCCATCGCCGTAAAAAGGTTGAAACTTTGTGGGATAATTGTGTCTAGCCGCGTTTGTCATGGACAAATTTAACCGTCGCTAGTTTATACGTAGAATTTCCGACTTTAGATTCAAAAGTATCAAATTTCCGTTGCACGCGTTGATAATCTTGCTCGAACTTAACTTTCGACCACAGACGTCCGCTTTGTTCAGCCTAAAACAATAAAATCAAACTAACTAAAATTTACATTGCCGTAACAATTGATGGTCGCGGTAGAATGGTGCATCGCACCGCGACGGCGATTGTTCCGACAGCAATCTAGCGACGCCTCCCCTGGAATTGTTTTATGACTGATACCCAAACTACGCCGGTCTTTTTCAGCATCAGCGACGTTGAACGCGATGTTGGCATCGCCAAGGAAACCCTGCGGGTGTGGGAACGCCGCTACGCGTTTCCGCGTCCGCAGCGCGATGCCAACGGTGAACGGGCTTACTCTGTCGAACAGGTGCACAAGCTGACGATGGTCAAGCGCCTGCTCGACCAGGGCTACCGGCCCGGCAAGATCATGGCGCTCGAGCCGGCGGCGCTGGCCGAGCTGGGCGGCAAGGCCAGCAGCGGCCCGGCCGCCTGCGCCATGGACGCGCCTCACATCACCACCTGCCTGACATTGCTGCGCGAGCACAAAATGACCGAGCTGCGCCAGCTGCTCACCAACACCATTGCCAACGACGGCTTGCAGCGCTGCGTGGTGGAGCTGGTGGCGCCGCTGACGGGGGCGGTGGGGCTGGCCTGGACCCAGGGACAGCTGGCGGTGTTTGAAGAACACCTGTTTGCCGACATGCTGCAGACGGTGCTGCGCAATGCGATTGCCGAGGCCAGCGCTGTCCAGGCGCATGCGGCAGCGAACGATCCCCACCATCAGCGCCAGCCGCGCGTGCTGCTCACCACGGTGCCGCAGGAACGCCACGGTCTCGGTTTGCTGATGGTCGAAGCGCTGCTGGCAGTCGAAGGGGCGCACTGCATCTCGCTGGGCGTGCAAACGCCGCTGGCCGAGATCGTCGATGCCGTCAAGGCGCAGCACGCCGATATCGTTGCCCTGTCGTTTTCGGGGGTGACTTCGCCACGGGCGGCGGTCGACAACATCAACGACTTGCGCGCGCGGCTGGGCGAGGGGGTCGAGGTGTGGGCTGGCGGCGCCGGCGTCTCCATGGCACGCCGTCACCTGCCGCCTGGCACCGTGCTCGACTTGACCAGCGTGGGCACCGCCGTGCAGCGCTGGCGCAGCCGGCATGCGGCGGGCGCGTTCGCTGCCGCGCAGGCCGCCTGACGACAGCACGGCGCCACGGCACACAAGGGCGCCGCGGCGGCGCCGCGCGCACATCGCTCTGGTAAAATACCCGCCAATCGATTCGTCGTGCCCGGCGCCGCCCGGCATGTGCATGCAGCGCCCGCCCCCTCAGAGATCCATGTTCAGTTTTTTCAAGAAAAAGCCGCCTGTTGTCGAAGCCGCGCCTGCGCCAGTCGCGCCAGCGCCTGCGCCAGTCGCTCCTGCAGCTCTCGCGCCTGCTCCGCCGGCCCCTGCGCCAGCGCCCGCTGACCCCAGCAGCACGCCGGCAGCGCCTGCGCGCCGCTATGGCACCACCAGCACGTTTGTGCCACCACTGACGCCGCCGCCCGCCGCAGTCATCGCGGCGGCCCCGGCAGCCACGGCTGCCACGATGCCCCCGGCTGCCACGCTTACCGCGCTTGCACCGGTTCCCGCCGCCATCGCCGCCCCCGCTGAAGCGACCGAGTGGATCAGCGAAACAGCCGAGCGCCCCGGCATGGAAGCGCAGCGCAAGCTGTCGTGGATGGCACGTTTAAAAGCGGGACTGTCGAAAACCTCGTCGAACCTGTCGCTGCTGTTTGTCGGCGCCAAGATCGATGAAGATTTATATGAAGAGCTCGAAGCGGCCCTGTTGATGTCGGACGCCGGCATGGACGCCACCCTGTTCCTGCTCGATGGCTTGCGCCGCAAGGTCAAGGATGAGCGCCTGCTCGATGCTGCCGCCGTCAAGGCTGCGCTGAAGGTGCTGATGATCGATCTGCTGCGGCCGCTGGAAAAGCCGCTCGAACTGGGCCGCCACCAGCCTTTGGTAATGATGATTGCCGGCGTCAATGGTGCCGGCAAAACCACCACCATTGGCAAACTCGCCAAGCATATGCAAAAGTACCAGCAATCGGTGCTGCTGGCGGCCGGCGACACCTTCCGCGCCGCCGCCCGCGAACAGTTGATGGTGTGGGGCCAGCGCAATAACGTCACCGTCATCGCGCAAGAATCGGGCGACCCGGCCGCCGTCGCTTATGACGCCGTGCAGTCCGGCAAAGCGAAAAAAATGGATGTCGTCATGGTCGACACCGCAGGCCGCCTGCCGACCCAGCTGCACCTGATGGAAGAGCTGAAAAAAATCAAGCGGGTCATTGCCAAGGGCATGGATGGCGCTCCCCACGAACTGCTGCTGGTCATCGACGGCAATACGGGACAAAACGCCCTGGCGCAAGTGAAAGCGTTTGATGAGGCGCTGCAGTTGACCGGCCTGGTCATCACCAAGCTCGATGGCACCGCCAAGGGCGGCGTGCTGGCAGCGATCGCGCGCACCCGCCCGATCCCCGTGTATTTTATTGGTATCGGCGAAAAGATCGAGGACTTGCAACCGTTTAAGGCCGACGAATTCGTCGAAGCCTTGCTCGGCTGAGCACGAGACCATGATTTCATTCCAGTCCGTCAGCAAGCAGTATTCCGCCCATGCCACCGCCCTGCGCGAAGTGAGCCTCGAGATCGCCAGGGGCGAGCTGGTCTACCTGGCGGGGCCGTCCGGCGCCGGCAAGTCGACCCTGCTGAAAATGATCGCCGCCATCGAGCGCCCCACCAGCGGCGCCGTGCTGGTCAACGGCCAGGATATCGGCCGGCTGCGCCGCGAAGGCGTGCCTTTCCTGCGGCGCAACCTGGGCCTGATCTTTCAACAGCAAAAATTACTCAATGACCGCAACATCCTGGCCAACACCATGATGCCGCTGCTGGTCACGGGCGCCTCGAAAAGCGAGGCCGAGCAGCGCGCCCGCGCTGCCCTCGACAAGGTGGGTCTGCTCGCGCGCGCGCGCGCCCTGCCGCTCGAACTGTCGGGCGGCGAGCAGCAGCGCGTATCGATCGCCCGCGCCATCGTCAACCGGCCGCAAATCATCCTGGCCGATGAACCGACCGCCAACCTCGACCGCGCCAGCGCCGACAAGGTGCTCGATGCCCTGCGCGCCTTCCACCGCGCCGGCGTCACCTGCCTCATTTCCACCCACGACGACCTGGTGCTCGATGGCGCCGCCCGCGTGATCCGCCTCAATCAGGGCGAACTGGTCAAGGAGCAGCCATGAACCGCTGGCTGCGGCAACACCGCTTCGCCTTTGGCGCCGCGCTCGGCAATGTGCGCAAGGCGCCCGGCAGTTTTCTGTTCAACGTGATGGTGGTAGCGATCGCGCTGGCGCTGCCATTTACCGGCTTGACCCTGCTCGAAAATGTACGCCCGGTGTCCGAGCAATTGTCGGTCGACCCGGAAATGAGCGTGTTCATGACGCCGCACGCCGCGCGCGCCGACGCCGAGGCGCTCACGCCGCGCTTGCGCGAGGTCCTCAAACCGTTCAAGGCAAACATCACCTTTGTCGCGCGCGAACAGGCGCTGGCCACGCTGAAGGAAAAAAGTGGCTTGACCGATGTGATCGGCACACTGGGGGAAAATCCCCTGCCGGATGGCTTCGTCATCAAGCTCAACGGCGTCAACAATGCCGCCGATGCCAGCCGTGTCGATGCACTCGCCGAACAGTTGCGCGCCCTGCCCGGGGTCGATACGGTGCAAATCGATTCGGCCTGGGTCAAGCGTCTGGCCGCCCTGCTGGGCATCCTGCGGCTGGTGCTGCTGTTGCTGGCGATAACGCTGGGGATGGTGGTGATCGCCGTGGTGTTCAACACCATCCGCCTGCAAGTGCTGACCCAGCGCGATGAAATCGCCGTCTCCAAGCTGATCGGTGCCACTGACGTGTTTATTCACCGGCCGTTTTATTACACGGGCGCCTTGCTGGGCCTGGCTTCTGGCGCGGTGGCGCTGGGGGCGGTGGCGCTGGCGCTGCGCCCGCTGAATGTCGCCATTGCCGAATTTGCACGCCTGTACGCCAGCCAATTCCAGCTGCTGGCCCTGCCACCGCTGGGCGCAGCCGCCTGCCTGGCCGTTAGCGCCGGGCTCGGCCTGGTGGGCGCCATCCTGTCGGTGCAGCGTCACCTGGCACGCCTGCATTGACATTTATCCGGCCCCGTTAAGCGTCGTTTAATTCGCCGCTGTCAGAATACTGCCAAGCGCCAGGGTAAGAAGACTTCCCCTGGCGCCCCTGTGTGCGCAGCCACACAGTGCAATTTAAAGGGACAATCTATGCTGTCCTCATTGCGCGGCCTCTGAAGCGATCCAGTCACGCATGCGCTACATCAAAGACCTTGCTGCACGCGGCCACTAGAGTGAATTGGTCGCCCCCATTTTGATGCAATTCAGAAATTTATTTCCTATCAAAGCCATAGTACGGGTCAATTGGCACTCCTACCAAGAGAGTGCTAAACTATGATTTCACTGGCGGGGCATTGACCATTCCACCGCCGGCACCCAGAAACTTCGCAGTACGCCGCACCACACACACGAGGATTACATGACGACGATGTCCGCACAGGCTGCACTGATTCCAACAGGAAATCGGGCGCTGGGATTGGGCTTCACTGGCAATCTTGGCAATATTGATGCCTATATTTCGGCAGTCAATCGTCTGCCGATGTTGACCCACGAAGAAGAAATCTCGCTGGCCAAGCGTCTGCAAGAGCACAACGACTTGGGCGCCGCCCAGGAACTGGTGTTGTCGCACCTGCGCCTGGTGGTGTCGATCGCCCGTGGCTACCTGGGCTATGGCCTGCCGCACGCCGACCTGATCCAGGAAGGCAATATCGGCCTGATGAAGGCAGTCAAGCGTTTCGACCCGAATCAGGGCGTGCGTCTGGTGTCGTATGCGATGCACTGGATCAAGGCCGAGATGCACGAGTACATCTTGAAAAACTGGCGTCTGGTCAAGGTGGCCACCACCAAGGCCCAGCGCAAACTGTTTTTCAATTTGCGTAGCAACAAGGTGGGGCTCGATGCCATGTCGCCGACGCAAATCGATGCGCTGGCCAAGCTGCTCGACGTCAAGCGCGAAGAAGTGATCGAGATGGAAACCCGGCTGTCGGGCCGCGACATCGCCCTCGAAGCGCCCACCGACGACGAGGATGACAAGTTTTCGCCGATCGCCTACCTGTCGTCCGATCTGTCGGAGCCGACCAAGGTGATCGAAGCGGCGCAAGTGACGCGCCTGCAGTCGGAAGGCCTGGAAACGGCGCTCGGTAAGCTCGATCCGCGCTCGCGCCGGATTGTCGAAGCACGCTGGCTGGCCAACGACGACGGTTCGGGTGCAACCTTGCACGCGCTGGCGGAAGAATTCGGCGTTTCGGCCGAGCGCATTCGCCAGATCGAGTCGGCGGCGCTGAAAAAAATGAAGGGTGCGCTGTCGTCGTTTATATAAGGCGACTGCACCTCGACCAAGGCGCCTGCGGGCGCCTTTTTTTGCGTTCACAGAAGGCCAGTGACGCGCTTCAAGGACGCGGCGCGCCGTGCTACCATCGGCCTTCATCAGCCGGGGCGCATCGATGCGACAACTTATTATGTGGACCAAACTGTGCGGCGCTTTCCTGCTCTATACCCTGGCCGGTTGCGCCGGCACGCCGCCCGCGCGGCCGCTGGCTGACGGCAGTTATCCGCTGCAACCGACCGAGTCGGTCGCCATCGGCGGCGGCGCCAGCGTGCGCTATGATGCTTTTACTGACAGCCGCTGCCCGACCAACGCACAGTGCATTTGGGCTGGCAAGGTCAGCTACCATTTTGTGCTGACCAGCCCCAGCGGCACGCAAGCGTTTGCCCTCGATTACGCCGGCCAGCAAGTCGAGGCGACGCAGGTGTCCGGGGTGCGGGGGGTGCGTTTTGGCATTTCATTCGAAGGCGTCAGCACGCTGCCGGTCGAGCAGCGCGCGGTGGTGCTCGAAGTGCAGAAGGTGGCGGGCCAGTAACGACGTTCGGGTTGGGAGAATGGGGACTGGCGCCGCACGGTGCCGGTCCCGATTTTCCTGACAAAAAAAGCAGGCACCGCATACACGGCGCCTGCCAAGGGCACTGCCAGAGAAACGGATGGCACCGTAAAAGACGACGCCTTAATTCAAATGCGGCGTAATTTTCGGCATCAAATCATCGAAGGTGCGGCCGCTGCCGTTTTCGCCGATCGCGTGCATCTTCCACTCATTGTTGTGGCGGTACAGTTTGGCCATGATTTGCGCCGTGTGCGCGCCCTGCACCGACAGGTCGTAACGCGCCACTTCCTTCTGGTCGGCGGCGTTGACGATGCGACAGTAAGCGTTTTCCACCTGCGAAAAATTCTGGCCCGTAAAACTATTTACCGTAAAGACCAGCGACTTCACCTGCGGCGGCACGCGCGCCAGGTCGACGATGATTTGCTCGTCGTCGCCGTCACCGGCACCGGTGCGGTTGTCGCCCGTGTGGACGATGCTGCCATCCTGGCTTTTGAGCTGGCGGAACCAGACGGCGTCGACTGCCTTGCCGTTCTCGTCGAACAGCAGGCAGGAGGCGTCGAGGTCGACCGACTCGCTCTTGGCGCCAAAGCCGAACAAGCCTTTTTTCTTGATGGCGTCCCAGCCGAGGCCCATGATGATGCGCGTGAGCGCGCCGCCGGCCTCTTTATCGAGGGAAATTTTCTGGCCTTTTTGCAGACTGACTGACATATGTTGCTCCTTGTTTCTCATTGGTGGTAAGGCTTAGCGCCCGCCCGTTTGCGCCCAGGCGCGAAACGCCGCGCGGTTGCGCGAACAGACATACACCTTGCCCTTGCCGGAAAAGCGCAACACCACGCCCTCCCCGCTGGTCTGGCTGTTGATCAAATTGCCGAGAAAGCCACCGCTGTTGCCGGTGGTGATAGATATTTCGTAGCGCAGCGTGCTGTCCCAGCACACCACGTGCGAGTTGTCGATGATGGCGTCCTTGCCCGGCTCGACATCGAGCACCGACATGGAGCCGAAGCCGGACACCACCACCTGGCCGCGTCCGCCCGTTTCAGTGACAAAAAAGCCGCCACTTTGGGCGAACAGGGCATTGCCCACGCTCTGGGTGCGCACCTTCAGGTCGACGCCAGAACTGGCGGCCACAAACGCGCCATCGCTGATGATGTAATTGTTCGGCCCCACATCGACTATCTGCATGGCACCGGGCAAGGTGGGCGACAGCAGGCAATCGCCATCACCGCGCACCGCTTCGATGTGCTGCTGAAAGAACGATTCGCCGTTGGCAAAGGTGCGCATCAGCGCGCTGCCGATGCCGCCTTTCATCTTGCCCTTCAAGTCGAGCGTCGCTTCCATCATCACCATGGCGTCCGACTCGCAATAAATGGTGTCGCCACGGCTGAGCGCCACATGGAGAAAGGGATCGACATCCTCGGTTACGGTAAATACTGGCATTTGATGGCGTCCTTTCGTGCGGCGTTCAGGTGGTCAAATCTCGGATCAGGACTAGACGTTGACGCCGTAGTTCTTCGCCAGTGGCCCCAGGCCGCCCTGAAAACCCTGGCCGATGGCGCGGAATTTCCAGTCGCTGCCGGCGCGGTAGACTTCGCCGAAAATCATCGCCGCTTCGGTCGAGCTGTCTTCCGACAGGTCGTAGCGGGCGATTTCAACGCCGCCGGCGGCATTCACGCAGCGCACGAATGCCTTCGACACCTGGCCGAAATTTTGCTTGCGCGCTTCGGCTTCGTGAATGGTCACGCCGACGACGATCTTGTCGATATCGGCCGGCACCTTGGCCAGGTCGATGGTGACCGTTTCATCGTCGCCGTCGCCGGCACCGGTGAGGTTGTCGCCCGAGTGGACGATGGAGCCGTCCGCCGACTTCAGGTTGTTGTAGAAGACGAAATCGGCGTCCGAGCGGACCTTGCCCGAGCTACCCAGCAAGAACACGGCGCCGTCGAGGTCGAAGGCGGCGCCATCGGTGCTGCGGGTATCCCAGCCGAGGCCGACGATCATTTTCGACAGGCCTGGGGCTTCTTTGCTGAGGTTGACGTTGCCGCCTTTTTGCAGACTGATTGCCATGATGTGAATCTCCTAAGTGGTTGGTTGAGTGCGTACAAGTACGCGATGTACAGCGTTCGAACACCAGCTACTTCTGACAGGGAGCGACGGGGTGTCCGGCCGTTCGCTCCCGCTGTGTGGCGCTGCCTGAGTGACGGATCAGGCGCTGGCCAATACCTTGTTCTGGCGGCGGTGCTTGATCGACGAGTACAGCGAGGCGACGATGAAAGCCACACCGATCAGACCGGTAAATACTTCGTGGATGTGGTACTTCATGCTGGCCAGCATGATCAAGGCCAGGATACCGATGGCATAGTGGGCACCGTGCTCCAGGTAGACGAACTCGTCGAGCGTGCCCTGCTTGACCAGGTACACCGTCATCGAGCGCACAAACATGGCGCCAATGGCCAGGCCCAGCATGATGATGACGACGTCATTGGTGATGGCAAACGCACCGATCACACCATCGAAGCTGAATGACGCGTCCAGCACTTCCAGGTAGAGGAAGGCACCGACACCACCGCGCTTGACCAACTCTCCCACATTTGCGCCGGAAGCGCCGTTCGTTGCGCCAGCCTCTTCCGCCGAGTCTTTCTCCAGCAGGCTGCTGAGGGTGTCAACGCCCACATAAATCAGGATGCCCCACAGGCCGGCCATCAGCACCACCATCTTTTGCGCTTCTTCCACCAGGCCGAGACACGCCATCAGGGCGCCCAGGGCGATCATCACCGAGATCGACGACACCTTGCCAAGCGCGCCGATCTTCTCTTCGATGTGACCGAGCCAGTGCATTTCCTTGCTGTCGTCGAGCAGAAAATTGAGGAACACCAGCAGCAGGAACATGCCACCGAAGGCAGCCACTTCAGCATGGTGGGCGGTCAGGTGCGCCGAATACTGCTTCGGATCGGACAGCGCCAGGTTCCACACTTCGAGCAAGCCCAGATCAGCCGCCTGCGCCACGATGACCAGCGGGAACAGCAGGCGCATGCCGAACACGGCAATGATGATGCCGACGCCGAGAAACAGCTTTTGCCAGAATTCGTCCCAGGTCTTGAGCACCGAGGCGTTGACCACGGCATTGTCGAACGACAGCGAGACTTCCATGATGCCGAGGATGACCGCCACGCCCAGCGCCGTCAGGGCAGCCGACCAGCCGCCGTGCGTGTAGCCCCACCAGCCGGCCGTAGCCAGGCAGATGAAGGTCACCAAAAATGAAATACGAAAATGCTTCATGAAGCGCCCTTTCTTTTTATATACAAAAATTTCTTATTTGAAAATCAACAAAGCAACGCAACAACTGAATTGATGAACAACAGTGTAACGACGTGCACGCAATTGAAATAGCGAAGATAATAGGAGCAATACTTCCGAAAAACAGAACAATGAAACAATCCGACATCAATTTCCGTCACCTGTATTACTTTTGGGTGGTGGCCAAGGAAGGCGGCGTGACCCGCGCCGCCGAGCGGCTGGGCCTGGCGGTGCAAACCGTCAGCACCCAGCTCTCGCAGCTCGAGCAGCAGGTCGGCACCGCCCTGTTCAGCCAGCAGGGACGGCGCTTGGTGCTGACCGAATCGGGGCGCACCGCCTTGCGCTATGCCGACCAGATTTTTCTGTTGGGCGAGCAGATGCAGGACGCCCTCACCGAGGTGGACACCAAAAAAATCCGCCTGACGGTGGGCATTTCCGATTCGCTGCCCAAGCTGGCGGCCTACCGCATGCTCGAGCCGACCATGCAACTCGAACGCAAGGTGCGGCTGGCCTGCTATGAAGACCAGTTCGACGCCCTGCTGGCCGATCTGGCCCTGCATAAACTCGACGTGGTGCTGACCGACCGCCCGGTGCGCGGCGGCAGCACCCTGAAAGTGTTCAGCCATTTGCTGTTCGACAGCGCCACCATGGTGGTGGGCACGCCGGCGCTGGCGGCGGCGCACAGCGGCGATTTTCCGCGCAGCCTGAATGGCGCACCGTTCCTGCTGCCAACCCGCAACAATGCACTGCGGGCCAAGATCGACGACTGGTTCGGCCTGCACGCGGTGCGCCCCGACATCGTCGGCGAATTCGAAGACAATGCGCTGCTCAATACCTTTGGCCGGCGCGGTCTCGGCCTGTTCTTTGCCACCTCGCTGCTGGCGGGCGATATGGAAGCGCAGTTCGGCGCGGTGACGGTGGGCCAGGTCGATGCCGTGCGTGAACAGTTTTTTGCCATCTCGAACGAGCGAAAAATCCAGCATCCCGGCGTCGAGGCGATTATCGGCGCCGCGCAGACAAGCGGACTGGACGCCGGCTGAACGGTACAATGCTTTTTGAAAATGCGAGCGCTGCCGCCTTTGTTGCAGCCGCGCCCGTTCCCCAACCTCAACCACTCTTATGCACAACCTCCTGTTAGTCTTGCTGGCCCTCCTGCTGGTCGTCCTCAATGGTTTTTTCGTGGCGGCCGAATTCGGCATCGTCACCCTGCGCAAAACCCGTATCCGTGCCATCGCCCGTAGTCAGGGTCTGAAAGGGCGCATCCTGGCCAAGGTCCATGGCAAGCTCGACGCCTACCTGTCGGCCTGCCAGCTCGGCATCACCCTGGCGTCGCTGGGCCTGGGCTGGGTCGGCGAGCCGGCCTTTGCCAGTCTGCTCGAACCGCTGTTCGCCATGCTGGGCGTGACCTCGCCCGAGGTGGTGCATGGGGTGTCGATCGTGTTCGCCTTCAGCGTTATTTCTTTCCTGCACATCGTGGTGGGCGAATTGGCGCCGAAGTCGCTGGCCATCCGCAATCCGGAAGTCATCGGCCTGTACAGCGCCCTGCCCCTGTATGCCTTTTACTGGGCCATGTACCCGGCCATCTGGCTGCTCAACGGCAGCGCCAACCTGGTGCTGCGCATGGCCGGCCTCGACGGCAAGGGCGGTCACGACGCCCATTATTCGACCGAAGAATTGAAGTTGATTTTGCGCACCAGCCAGCCGGGCGAAAAACACACGCGCGACGAGCGCCACATCCTGGCGCAGTCGCTCGATTTTTCCCAGCTGACGGTGGCCGATCTGATGCGCCCGATCAATGAAGTGATTGCCCTGCACGCCACCAAGCCGCTGGAAACCAACCTGGAGACCATGCGCCGCAACCGTTTCAGTCGCTACCCGTATTTCGACAGGAATGGCGAAGACGTGCTGGGCGTGATTCACATGAAAGACCTGTTTTTTGCCCAGCAGTCGGGCCGTCCCCTGCTCGACCTGGCTCAATACCTGCGGCCGGTCGAAACCATGTCGGCGCGCACCAAGGCGCAAGACATGTTCCGCCGTTTCCGGGAAGGGGCACCGCACTTCGCCCTGATTGGTGAAAAAGGCAAGCGCCCGGTCGGTTTTATTACGCTCGACAATTTATTGGGCGCCATGGTTGGCGAAATCCATGACGAATTCCGCCTCAACGAAAACGACTGGCTCAGGCAGGAAGACGGCACCCTGATCGGCAAGGCCAGCCTGCCGATTTTCTCGCTCGAACGGGCGCTCGGCATCGACATTGAAAATGAAGAAATGGGCCTCGATGAAGTCGAATCGGTCGGCGGCCTGCTGATGGTCAAGCTGGGCGACATCCCCAAGCAGGGTCAGCGCATCGAGTTTTCAAAGTTCGATATCGTGGTAAAAAAAATGAATGGACCGCGCATCGTGCTGGTCAAAGTGATCCCGCAGCTGCAGCGCGACAGCGATATGGATGACATGGACTGAGTGCCGCGTATGGCCGCACGGCAACACCAGGCCGTGTTTGCGTGAATCTCGTTATGATCGACTGATCAACTCAGGAGTCCATCATGACCATCAACAAAGATCTCGAACTGCCAGGCCAGCAAGCCATGCCGGCCCATCCGGCGAGCGCGCACGCGCGCAGCGATGCCGACCGCGTGGCCGGTGAAGAAGTGCTACAGACCCCCGACTACAACGCGCCACCATCGTCGGGGGCGATCAAATCGACCGGTGCCGCGCTCGACCCGGGAGTGGGCGGCGCACTCGGCATGCCGCCGCCGGCAGCGCGCACGACGCCGGCTGGCAGCACCGATAATAGTGACGCCGAGCTCGGCGAAAATCAGGGTGGGGGCGACCAGATTGCCGATGAAGTGAAGGCGCACCAGGAATAAAAACTGCGGCGCGCCGGTAGCGTTCAGGCGACGAAAAACGGGACAGGCACCGAAATGACTGTCCCATTTTCGAACTGAGCAGACTTGCTTACTGCGTTGCCACCGTCTTGCGCGCATAAAACAGCGCCACCTGATCGATCTCGGCCGTCGTCATATTTCGCGCCATATTGCGCATCTGCTGCTCGCCATCGTTGGCGCGCGCACCGCTCTTGAACGCTTGCAGTTGCAGCGTCAGATACGCGTTCGGCATGCCTTCAAGCCACGGCGCCCCCAGCTTCTGGTCGACGCCGCCATGGCAGGAAATGCAGGGGGCGATATTGCGCATCGGGTCGCCCACCCGCACCAGTGCCGGCAAGCTCTCGCCGTAGACGGTGGGCGCCGTGCGCGCTTTCGGCAGGCTGGCGTAATAGGCTGCCAGCTCGGCGATATTGTCGTCGCTCAGGCCGGCTGACAGGGCGTTCATCAGCGCATGGCTGCGCTTGCCTGTTTTGTAATCATGCAGCTGCTTGGCGATCACTTCCGGATACTGGCCGGCCAGGTTGGGCGCGTTCGAGCGGCTGTTGCCCAGCGCGCCATGGCACATGGTGCAGTTCAGTGCGAGGGTGGCGCCACGGCCCAGCACGGCGGAGTCGGCCGTGCGCGCCATCGCTGGCAGCAAGATCACATTGGTGGCCACTTGCGGCGTCTGCACGCCGCCACTGGCACCACCCCAGCTGCGCGGGGCGCCGGCGGCGCGGCAGATCGAGTCCCACACGCCGCGGGCGTTAAAGTCCGCTTTCACCGACGGCAGCCAGAGGAAACCGACGGCGGCCGACAGCGCGGTGACGACGATCAGGGCGATGATGCACAGGCGAGCCAGACTGCTGCCCTTGTTGAGATCAGCTTGCATTAACGGGCTCCAATCGGAATGACCGGCACATAGGCCTGGGGTGTCATCGCCAGTTGCACCACCGGATAACCGTAATTGACCACGGTCAGGGCGATCATCATGGCGATCCACAGGCGGAATTCATTGAGCACCTTCGGCGTTTTGGCGTCCGGGTGCACGGCGCGGCTGAACACGTAAGCCGGCACCGGCGCGCTGGCCTTTTTCGCCGTCGCCAGGATGTAGATGAACAGCGCCGCCGACACCACCAGGATCAGCCCGCCAATGACGGACAGAATCACGCCCAGCGCCTGCGACTGCAGGGCCGGATGGGTGTAGTCGTAATACGCCATGCGGCGCGGCGCGCCCATCAGGCCGACCAGGTGCCACGGCATGGTGAGAATGAGCATGCCGGCAAACCACAGGCTCAGCTGCGTCTTGATCAGGCGCGCCGACAGCGGCAGGCAATTGCGCAGGTTCGGCCACAATTCATAGGCGATCATGAAGTACATGATGACGATGGCGCCACCGAAAATCAGGTGGAAGTGCGCCGTCACCCACTGGGTATTGTGGATGGTCTCGTTCATCTGGTAGCTCATGTTGATGATGCCACCGGCACCACCGAAGCCCAGCATGACAAACGCGAAGGTGACGGCGAGCATCATCGGATTGCCCCACGGCAGCGCCCGCACCCAGCCAAACACACCGCGTCCGCCGCGCAGGCGGCCGACGATCTCGGCCGAGGCGACGATGGTAAACACCGTCAGCAGGGTGGGAATCGACACCATCGCCGTCATCGCCGCGTGCATGAACTTGAAGCCGGCGCCCACCTGCGGGTCGCCAAACAGGTGGTGGATACCGATCGGCATGGAGAACACCAGGAACAGGGCAAACGCGACGCGGCCCATGGTATCGCTATACAGACGGCCGCCTATGGCAGACGGAAACATGGTGTAGAACACGATGTAGGCCGGCATCAGCCAGAAGTAGACGATGGCGTGCAGGGTCCACGAAAACAGCACCCGCGCCAGACCGGCGTTGATGGTGTCGGTCAAGCCCAGCGAGGCCGGCAAGATCAGCACCAGGATTTCGACGGCGGCGCCGATCGAGGTCCAGGCCCACAGGTAGGCGCCGGCCAGGTTGCCGTACATGGCCAGCGGCACGGTGCCACCCTTGTTGGCCTGGCGCCATCGGTACAGATTGATCGACATCAGGGCCACCCAGATCCACGAACCGACCACCACCAGCACCACGCCGAGGTAATAGAAGGGATTGGCCAGCATCGGTGGATAGAAGGTGTAGAGCACCGACGCGTTGCCGGTGGCCATGGTGACAGCCGCCATCAAGGTGCCGGCAATCACCAGGCCGAAGGCGGCCCAGGCCCAGCGCAGCCCGGTCAACGGGCGCTTGAGGGTAATTTCGGTAATCGCATAACCGAAGCCCATCGCCACCAGGGTCGGCAGCACATACGCCATCACGGTGCCATGGGCAGTGACGGAGCGGTAGTAATGCTCGGGATTGTTGACCCAGGTGGCCAGCGGACTGCGCACGTACATTTGCCATTCGCCCAGCACGATGGCGGCGAAGAAGGCAACGAAGGCGACCCAGAAGTGGGCCAGGACGAGGCGCTTAGCGTGAAACACAGCTCATCCTTTCGGTGCTGGCGGCGCGCGCCAGAAATTCTTCGCGGGGGATCACTTGCACGCGGGCCCACATGGCCTCGTGGCCGGTACCGCAGTATTCGTGGCAAGGCATGAGCTGTTCACCTGTTTTCGTAAATGTCGTCGTGAAGGTGGAAACAAAACCGGGGATCAACATGGTATTGGCGTTGGTGCGCCCCACCACGAAGCCGTGGATGGCGTCGCTGCTGGTGCCGCGGAAAGTGACCGGGCTGCCGGCCGGAACGACGATGCACTGGGGCGTGAACGAGTATTGCTGCGCAACCAGCCGCACCACCACACGGCCGTCCGCTTCGACTGCCGTGCCCAGATTATTCTCGACAAATTCGCCGCGCAGGTGCAGCGTCTTGACGTCCACCGTTTCGACCCGCGACGGCGGCATGGCGGCGTAGTGCAGTCCCGTAAAAATCATCATGCCCAGGATGACCACGGTGATGGCGCCGACCACAAACGCCCAGCGGCGCTCGGCGGCGTTGGCGACGTCAGCCGATAGCTGGTGCTTGTCGGTATTGCCTGGTGACGGCGTCATTGGACGGCCCCGCGCGGCAGATAAACCAGCAGATAGAACAGCACGAACATGCCGATCACGATTACGGTGGCAACACCGGCGACAGCGAAAGCGCCGCCGGGTCCCTGGGCGACAATATCGTCGATCTTGCGCTGGGCGTCGACCGAAACGGGGTCATCGTCTGGATGGGTCATGCTTGCTTACTCCGGTAAAAGCGGACGCAGGTTGTTGACCTGTTTGCCCGTGACGGGCGTGCCGTTGTTGCCCCACGACACACGAATATAAGTGACCGTGGCGGCCACTTCGTCATCGCTGAGAATGTGGGCGAACGGCGGCATGCCGTGCGGACGGGGATTCTTGGCGGTGCCCGGCGCATAGCCGCCGTACAGCACCATGCGCACGGCATTGACGGGCGAGGCCATGGTGATCGAGTTGTTGCCAGCCAGCGGGGGATAGGCTGGCGTCTGACCGCGCCCTTCGGCGCCATGGCAGACGGTGCACTGCGCCACATAGGTCTTGCGGCCGACTTCCATCACGTTCGGGCTGACCAGCGCTGCCTGCGAGGCCAGCGGCGCCGCCGCGTCTTTTTGCGGCAGTGCTTTCAGGTACACCGCCATCGCCTTGACGTCGGCATCGGTCATGTACTGCAGGCTGTCGTAGACCACTTCGGCCATCGGCCCGTAGACGGTGCCACGGTGCGACGCTCCCACCTGCAGCAGGTCGGTAATATCCTTGATGTCCCAGTCACCCAGTCCGGCTTCGCGGCTCGAAGTGAGCGAGGGCGCGTACCAGTTTTGGTTCGGAATCATGCCGCCTTCAAAGGCCTTCGATTCGGACGAGCCGCCCAGCGCATTGATGGCTGTGTGGCACATCGAGCAATGGCCGAGTCCCTTGACCAGGTAGGCGCCGCGGTTCCACTCGACGCTCTGGGAGGCGACCGCCTCGTACTCGCCTTCACGGAAATACAGGCTGCGCCAGCCGATCAGCAGATCGCGGTTATTAAACGGAAAGCGCAATTCGTGCTCACGGTTCTTTTGCTTGACGGGCGGATTCGACATCAAGTACGCATACATGGCATCGGAATCGGCGCGCGTGACCTGGGTGTAGGAGGCGAACGGCATGGCCGGGTACAGCAGCTTGCCGTCGCGCGAGACACCGGTGTGCAGCATGCGGTAGAACTCGTCGGCGTTCCAGTGACCGATGCCAGTGTCGTCGTCCGGGGTGATATTCGGCACATACAAGTTGCCGAACGGGGTGGCCATGGCGCGGCCACCGGCAAACATGGCGCCGTTTGGCACCGTGTGGCAAGCGACGCAGTCACCGGCGCGCGCCAGATATTCGCCGCGGTTGATCAACTGGGTCGACGGGCTGACCGCCAGCGGCGCGCCCGCCGGCTGCGGCAACATGCCCGGTCGCAGTAGATACAGGGCAGCGACTGCCACCAGCGCCAGGCCGGCAAGTGCGCCGGCAACTACAACAATCTTACGCATGGGCTTCACCTTTGGCTGCCGCAAGCGAGCGGCATGCGGACGAGATTGGACGGTTCTGGCGCCGCCACCGAGGACGGCACCTGCTGCGACAGCCAGGCCGAGACGGCTGCCACATCGCTGTCGGTCAGGCGGGTGGCAATCCGCTTCATGCAATCGGGCTCGGCGGCGCGACGCTCGCCCACGCGCCAGCGCGTGAGCTGGCCGGCAATGTACGCCGTGTGCAGACCGGCCAGGCCAGGGATGCCCGGCTCCATGCCGGACAGCTTGCTTCCATGGCAGGCGATGCAGGCAGGGATGCCCTTGGCCGCGTCACCGACGGTAGCAAGTTGCTGACCACGCGTCAGTGAAGCCGCACTGGCGGTGACCGCTTCGCGCACCCCATAGGGCGGGCGCTGCGCAGAAAAATAGGCGGCGATTTCCTTCAGATAGGGGTCAGGCATGTACGCCACCAGGTAATTCATCGATGGATAGCTGCGGGTACCGTCGCGGAAGGCGACCAGTTGGTTGTACAGGTAACCGGCCGGCTTGCCGGCAATGCGGGGAAAATAGCCGCTGGTGGTGCCCTGCCCGTTCTGCCCGTGGCAGGTGACGCAGCCCTGCATGCGCGCCTCGATCGAATCGAGGGTTTTGAAAGCGGGAATGGCATTGGCATGCACGACGATCTGCGCCGCCGTCGGCGGCGCTGGCGTGGCGACATCCTGGCCATGGGCCAGGTGGGCGGCGACGCACAGCGTGGCCGCCAGCGGCACGCAGCGCAGCAGGGACAGCAATCGCCGGAGTTCGGACCAGGGTGAGTTCATGGGGGTCGCCTGAAGAGTTGCTACGATTTCTACGAGCCAGCGGAGGGCGCTTGACCGAGACTAGCTATGTAAGAATAGACCTACAGTCAGTGGGGTCATCGTAACACATCAATTGTTAAATTAAGCAGTGTTTTCGAGTTAACGAATAAAAACGTGCAATTCACAGCAAATTGCAGTTTTTTAATGAAAGTAATGAAAAAATTTGATGTGCATCAAGTCAGATTGATGCGAATGAGATAGTAAAAAATCGGCGCGCAGGGGCGCGCCAGCGCATCGCAAAAAAGCCGATCAGAGCGGCGCTGGAGGTGTTGCGACGGCGCCGTTGGCGTCGCCAATGTGATCGCTTTCGGCGGCAATCTCGGCATTACTGCCAGTCCACTCATTGATCAGGGAATACGCAATCGCCAGCAAGGTGGGACCAATGAACAGGCCGACAAAGCCGAACGCCACCACCCCACCGAGCACACCCAGAAACGTCAGCAAAAACGGCAGGGTGGTACCGCGTGAAATGAGCATGGGACGCACCACATTGTCGACGCCGGAAATGAGCAGCACGCCCCACACCAGCATGAAGATGCCCCAGCCACTCTGATCGTGGACGAACAGCCAGAGGGCGGCGCCGCCCCACACCAGCGGCGGTCCCACCGGCACCAGTGACAGCACGAAGGTCAGCACCGCCAGCAGCGGCACCGCAGGCACGCCGGCAATGGCAAAGCCGATGGCCGCCACGATCGCTTGCGCCAGCGCGGTGCCGATCAGACCGAGCATGACCCCGCGCACGGTCAGGCTGATGGTGATCGAGACGCGCGCGGCGTGCTCGCCAAACATGCGGGCAGCGCCGACGCCGATCACCCGCATGGCGCCAGCGCCGTCGCGGTACAGAAAAAAGCTGACGAAGGTGGCCATCGTCAATTGCACCACGCCGCCGCCGAGCAGCAAGCCGCCGCTGGTGACGAGGTAACGGGTCGGTTCGATCAGGCGCCTGGCCAGCAGGGTCAGTTCTTCGCGGTTCCCCAGCAGATTGTTCAGATAGCCGTCGAGCATCGGCCCGACCAGCGGCAAGCCGGCCAGCCAGCGCGGCGAGCGCAGGTTGGCGCCGTCGATGGCGGCGCGCAGCAAGTCGATGACACGCTTGACGTCGTCGGCCATATTCCAGGCAACCAGGCTGAGAGGGACAATCACCAGCAGGGTCAGGCACAGCGTCATGGTCAGGGCGGCCAGATTGCGGCGCCCGCGCAGGCGCGCCAGCAGGCGCTGGTGCAGCGGCCACGACGACACCACCACCACGCCGGCAAACAGAATCGCCGAAATAAACGGCCGCAGCACCAGGGTGCAGCCGACGATCAGCAATACGATGGCGCCCAGGCGGGCGGCACGCTTGCCGAAGCCGTCCATCAGCGCAGTAATTGCTGCAGATCGTGGACCAGCGGCGCCGTGCCCTGGCCGTGGCGCACGAATAGCCGCACCTTGCCGTTTTTATCAAACACATAACTGCCGGCGGTGTGGTCCATCGAATAGCTGCCGGGCTGCTTGCCCGGCACCTTGGCGTAGAACACCTTGAATTCCTTGGCCACCTTGGCGGTGGCGGCGGCGTCGCCGCGCAGGCCGAGGAAGCGGGGATCGAAGGCGGGGACGTATTCGGCCAGTAACTGCTGGGTGTCACGCTCGGGATCGACGGTAATGAACAGCACTTGTAGCTGGTCGGCCAGCGGCCCCAGCTCTTTCATCACCCCGGCGAGCTCGACCATCGTGGTGGGGCAGACGTCGGGGCACTGGGTATAACCAAAAAACACCAGCACCACCTTGCCCTTGAAACTGGCCAGATTGCGCGGCTGGCCGTGGTGATCGGTGAGGGCAAAATCCTCGGCGTAGCGCAGGCCGGTGACGTCGGTATTGTCGAAACTGGCCGGCTTGCTGCAAGCGGCCAGTACCAGGGTCAGCAGCATGGCCAGAACGGCACACAGTTTTTTCATGGGGCAGTCTGATTAAAACGGCAGGTAATGGTCGACCAGCAGCGCAGCGAACAGCAGGCCCAGGTACATGATCGACCAGGCAAACGCCTTGCGGGCGACCTGGTCGGAATAATGGCGGTGCACTTTCCAGCCGTGCATCAAGAACACGGCATTGAGGATGACCGCAGCGACCAGGTAAATCAGGCCGCTCATTTGCACGGCGAACGGCAGCAGCGTGGTGGCAGCGAGCGCAATCGAGTACAGCCAGACGTGGTAGCCGGTAAATTGCATGCCGTGAGTAATCGGCAGCATGGGCAGGCCGGAGCGGGCGTAATCGTCGCGGCGGTACATCGCCAGCGCCCAGAAGTGCGGCGGCGTCCACACAAAAATGATCAGCACCAGCAGCCACGCCTGCATCGGCACATCGTTGGCGATGGCCGCCCAGCCCAGCGCCGGCGGCATGGCGCCCGACAGGCCACCGATGACGATGTTTTGCGGCGTCGCCGGCTTTAAGATCATCGTATAAATGATGGCGTAACCGACGAAGGTGACGAAGGTGAGCCACATGGTGAGTGGATTGACCAGCCAATACAGCACCGCCATGCCGAGCCCGCCCACCACGCTGGAGAACAGCAGCGTCTGGTTACGGGTCAGTTCGCCGCTGGCGGTGGCGCGCCGCGCCGTGCGGGCCATGCGCGCATCGATCGACGCTTCGATCAGGCAATTGAAGGCAAAGGCGGCGCTGGTGAGCAGCCAGATGCCGACGGTGGCCGCCAGCACCGTGCGCCACGGCGGCAAGCCGTCGGTGGCGAGAAACATGCCGATGATGGCGCAGAATACCGCCAGCTGCGTCACCCGCGGCTTGGTCAGCGCCCAGTACTGGGCGATCCGACTGGCCGGCTTGGGTGCTTGCGGGGATTCGTGCGTTGCTGTGTGGCTGGTCATGGAAGCTTGGAGAGGTACTTTGCCTTGTAGTTTAACATGGTCACCACCAGCACCATCAGGGCCGCCCCGGCGTTGTGCAATACAGCAATGGCCAGCGGAAAGCTCAGATAGATGGTGGCCAGCCCGCTCGCCGCCTGCAGCACCAGCAGCGCCAAGAGCGCCCGCGCGGTCGGCCGCAGGGCGGCATGGCGCCACGACAGCGCCGCCGTCGCCCCTGCCACCAGCACCAGCACCAGCGCAAAATTGCGGTGCACCCAGTGGATGGCGGTCAGCGCGGCAAACGGCAAATAATGGCCGGCAGCGGTTTTGCCCAGCTCGCGCCACAGGGTAAAGCCATGCTCGACATCCATCGGCGGGATCCACACGCCGCCGCACAGCGGGTATTCGCTGCAGGCCAGGGTGGCGTAATTGGTGCTGACCCAGCCACCGAGGGCAATTTGCAGCGCCAGCACCATGGCGGTGAGCAGCGCCATCACGCGCACGGCTTGCAAGCCGGCGACGGGACTGTCCGCCCTGCCCTTGCCGGCCAGATAATCCTGGCGACCACCGAGCCACACCAGCAGCGCCAGTAAACCCATGCCCAGCAGCAGGTGGATGGTGACGATAACGGGTTGCAGCTTGAGCGTCACGGTCCAGGCGCCGAACGCGCCCTGCAGGCAGACGAATAAAAACAGCGCGGTCGGCAGGCCGGGCGCAAATTCCGGCCGTGGATTGCGCCGCCATTGCAGGTAGCTGCTGGCCATCAGGGCGACGATCAGGATGCCGATCGACATCGCCAGGTAGCGGTGGATCATCTCGATCCAGGCCTTGAGCACGGTGACCGGGCCGCTTGGCAGCAGCGCCTCGGCGGCGGTGATCTGTGCATGCGCCTGGAACGGGTTGGCCAAACCATAGCAGCCGGGCCAGTCGGGGCAGCCCAGGCCCGAATCGGTCAGGCGGGTAAACGCGCCAAAGACGATCAGATCAAAGGTGAGAAAGGCGGCCAGCCAGACCAGCTTGCGATATTTGTTGGGATCGGAGGACAGCCACACCATCGAGAGGGGCAGGCTGGCCACCAGTAAACCAGTCACGGCCAGTTGGGCCAATGTTGCAATTTGCATAGATCCTTATCCGATCGCCGAGGCTTTGAGCAGCTTGGCGATATCTTTCTTGATTTTGGCGTAGTGCTCGACTGTCTGCGCCTCGGTGGCGCCGGCCGGCGGTGGCGGGAAGCGCATCATCAGGTTGCCCAGCGGATCGACCAGGTAGATCGAACTGGCCAGCGGGGCATCGGCCGCCGGCGGCAGCCAGGCGGTCACGGCGGCGGCCGGCGCGCGCAACATGCGCATGCCGTCGAGCTCGCGGATCAGCATGGTATCGAGCGGCGCCGGATCGAGGATCAGCCAGACGCGCTCGATGCGCTCCATGTCCTTGCCCTGCATGGCACGCACCTGGCGCATGGCAAACAGCTGGTCCATGCAGCTTTTCGGGCAGCTCGACGGTCCCGCCTTGAGCATCAGCCACTTGCCCTGGTAGGCCGACAGTTCGGTCGGTTTGCCATCCAGGCTGCTGGCCTGCAGCACGGGCATGGGGTGTTCCCGCGGGTCGATCAGCGCGCCGTAATTGGTGCGCCCGCCCGGCTTGATGACGTAATAGGTCAGATAGGAAAAAATCAGCGGCGCCGCGCACACGGCCAGCACGGCCAGCAGTTTCCAGCGGCCGCGCGCGCGTTGCTGCTCGCTGATGGGGAGGGGTTTAGCGGGTGCTTGCACGTCGAAATCCTGTCATGACAAAAAACAGCGCAGCCATCACGGCCAGCGCGTACCACTGAAAAGCGTAACCCTGGTGCTTCTCGACGCCCAGCGAAGGCGCCGGCCAGTCGCGCACCAGGCCGTCAGCCAGTTGCCCCGTTTGCTCGAGCAGCACGGGCGCCGTGCTCAAGCCGCTGGCGCTGGCAAACTGCGCCGGCGTCAGGTTTTGCACGATGGCGCCCCGCTTGAGCGCGCCAGCGCCGCCCAGTTCCATGATGTGGCCCAGCGTGGTCTTGACGACGCCATCGATGGTGACGATGCCAGCCGGGGTCTGGTACGGCGGCAAGCTGGAGGGATCGGCTCGATTGCGCGGCAACCAGCCGCGCGCCACCAGCACATGGGTGGTCGAATTTTCCAGTTGAAACGGCATCACCAGATAAAAGCCCGCCTGGCCGTGGTACGGGCGGTTGTTCAGCGCCAGCGGCCAGTCAATAAAATGGCCGCGCAGGCGCACCTTGCGAAACTCCAGACCACCGCCGGCCAGGTCCGCCGCCTGCACCGGCATGGGCACCAGTGTAGCGGCATCGCTGAGTTTTTGTTGGAGCGCCAGTTTTTCGGTGGCGCGACCGGCTTGCCAGTTGCCCAGCACGATGCCCAGCGTCACCAGCACGATGGTGGCGGCCAGCGCCACCGGACGCCATGCGAAACGTGCGATCCTGCTACGCATACGCATTACAATCAAGGTTCCTGATCACTTCCGCCGCCACCCGCGCTCTCACTCGTGCATCCACATTCATTCCCATGAAATCCCTGATCGCCATCGCGTTTATCCTGATCCTGTCGAGCCTGGGCATCGCCCTGTTTTTTCTCATGCGCGACAAGGGCAAGAGCAACCGTACCGTGCAGGCGCTGGCCATGCGCGTGGCGCTGTCGATCACCCTGTTCCTGATTTTGCTGGGGTCGTACCACATGGGCTGGATCGCGCCGACCGGCTTGCACTGAGCGTTGCACAACCCCTGACAACTTAACAGAAAAAAGCCGCACCGGTGGTCCCACCCGGTGCGGCTTCGTGCTGGCCATCGACGGCGGACCGCAGCCCGCCCTAGTCGCCCCTTACAGCCAGTAGATGACGACGTACAGGCCCAGCCAGACGACGTCGACAAAGTGCCAGTACCAGGCCGCGCCCTCGAAGCCGAAATGGTGGTCGGGCGTGAAGTGGCCCTTGAGCACGCGGTACAGCATCACCGACAGCATGATGGCGCCGACGGTGACGTGAAAGCCGTGGAAACCGGTGAGCAAAAAGAAGGTCGAGCCGTAAATGCCGGACGTCAGTTTAAGGTTCAGTTCGCTATAAGCGTGCATGTATTCATAGGCCTGGAAGCCCATGAAGGTAGCGCCCAGCAAGATGGTGGCGAACAGCCACACGGCCGTCTTGCTGCGCTGGCCGGCGAGCAGCGCGTGATGGGCAATCGTCAGCGTCACGCCGGAAGTGAGCAGCAGCGCCGTGTTGATGGTGGGGATCGGAAACGGCCCCATGGTCTGGAACGATTCGACCAGCGCCGCCGGTCCCGTATTGCCCCAGTGGGCAGCAAAATCGGGCCAGATCACTTTGTGGTCGAGGTCACCCAGCCACGGCATGCTGATGGTGCGGGCATAGAACAGCGCGCCAAAAAAGGCACCGAAGAACATGATTTCGGAGAAGATAAACCAGCTCATCGACCAGCGATACGACAGGTCGACACTGGCGCCGTACTGGCCACTTTCCGATTCGCCGATGGCGTCACCGAACCAGAAGTACAACACGATCAATACGGCGGCGATGCCGGCCAGGTTGACGCCCGGCCCCCAGGCCTGGCCGTTGACCCAGCCGGAGGCGCCGATCATCGTCACCAGCAGGGACAGCCCGGCCAGCATGGGCCAGCGCGAAGGGCCTGGGACGAAATAATGGGGCGCGACGCCGTGTGGTGCACTCATCTTGATCTCCTGTCTGCTCTATTATTAAATTTCAAGCTATGTACAATTTATTTCGCCACCACGAAGTGGACGATGGTCACCAGGACCCCGATGAACAGGGCCGCCCCCAGAATGCCGGCAATGACCAGGTGCACCGGATTGAGGTTGGCTGCATCACTTTCGTAATCACTTTTTTTGCGAATGCCGAAAAACGACCAGAGCACCGCCTTGATGGTGGCGCCCAGGTGGGCTTTGCGCTTGACCTCATTTTCCTTGCTCACCTTGCCGCCACCGTTCTCAGGGGATTGCCGGTAGTACCGCCCACTTCAAAAAACGTGTACGACAGCGTGATGGTTTTCACTTCACGGGGCAGCGCCGGGTCGATAAAAAACACCACCGGCATTTGCCGCGCTTCATGGGCTTGCATGGTTTGCTGCCTGAAACAAAAACACTCGACCTTCTTGAAATGCGGTGTGGCCGACTGCGGCGCATAACTGGGAATGGCCTGCGCCTGCACCGTGCGATCCTGGGTATTGACCACTTCATACATCACGGTGGCCAGCTCGCCCGGATGGACCTCGATGCTGCGGGTGGTGGGACGAAAGCGCCACGGGCCCTGGGCATTGCCATCGAGTTCAACCGTAATCGTGCGGCTGGCGTCGACCTGGGTGTTGGCGGGACGCGTGACCGTGCCATCTTTTTGCGTCAGCACATTAATGCCCAGCAGCTCGCACATCTGCCGGTAGACCGGCACCAGCGCATAGCCAAAGCCAAACATCACCACCGTCACCACCAGCAGCTTGCCCAGCATGGCGCGGTTGAGCCGCAATACCCGGGTGGGGGTGCCGCTCATGTCACAGCCAGATCCGCTTGACGAACACCATCGCGAAGAAAAACAGCGCGACCCCGGCCAACATGAGCGCCAGCCGCGAATTGTTTGGTTTCTTACCTTCAGACATAGCCGTTACTCCCAGGCGGCAAGCTGATCCGCTTGCCGATGCTGCAACATCAAACCAGTGGCTTACTTGACCGTGGGCGGCACCTCGAAGGTGTGGAACGGCGCCGGGCTCGGCACGGTCCATTCAAGGCCCTCGGCACCATCCCATGGCTTGGCTGCGGCCTTGGCACCGCCACGGATGGTCGGCAGAATCACGAAGAACAGGAAGTACACCTGCGACAGGCCAAAGCCGAAGGCGCCGATGGTGGCGATGGCGTTGAAGTCGGTGAACTGCGCCGAATAGTCGGCGTAGCGGCGCGGCATGCCGGCCAGGCCCAGGAAGTGCATGGGGAAGAAGGTAATATTAAACGTGATCAGCGACGCCCAGAAGTGGAATTTGCCACGCCCTTCCTTGTACATATGGCCGGTCCATTTGGGCGACCAGTAGTAAAAGCCGGCGAACAGGGCAAACAGCGAGCCGGCCACCAGCACATAGTGGAAGTGGGCGACGACGTAATAGGTGTCCTGCAGCTGGATATCGATGGGGGTGACCGCCAGGATCAGGCCGGTAAACCCGCCCATGGTGAACACGAAGATGAAGCCAACCGCAAACAGCATCGGCGTCTCGAAGGTCATCGAGCCCTTCCACATGGTGGCGACCCAGTTGAACACTTTGACGCCGGTCGGCACGGCGATGAGCATGGTGGCGTACATGAAGAACAGCTGCGAAGTCACCGGCATGCCGGTGGTGAACATGTGGTGGGCCCAGACGATAAACGACAGGATGGCGATCGAGGCGGTGGCGTACACCATCGAGGCATAGCCAAACAGGGGTTTGCGGGCGAACGCCGGCAGGATCTGCGAGACGATGCCGAACGCCGGCAAGATCATGATATAGACCTCGGGGTGACCGAAGAACCAGAAGATGTGCTGGTACATGACGGGGTCACCACCGGCGGCGGCGTTAAAGAACGAGGTGCCGAAGTGGCGGTCGGTCAGGGTCATGGTGATGGCACCGGCCAGCACCGGCATCACGGCAATGAGCAAATAGGCAGTGATCAGCCAGGTCCAGCAAAACATCGGCATTTTCATCAGGGTCATGCCGGGCGCGCGCATGTTGAGGATGGTGACGATGATGTTGATCGAACCCATGATCGACGACGCCCCCATCAGGTGCATGGCAAAAATGGCCATGTCCATGCCCGGACCCATCTGCGTCGACAGCGGTGCGTACAGGGTCCAGCCGGCGGCGGTGGCGCCACCGGGGGCGAAGAAGGAACCGCCCAGCAGCAGCGCCGCCGGTGGCAGCAGCCAGAACGAGAAATTGTTCATGCGGGCGAACGCCATGTCGGCGCAACCCACCTGCAGGGGAATCATCCAGTTGGCGAAGCCGACGAAGGCCGGCATGATGGCGCCGAACACCATCACCAGGCCATGCATGGTGGTGAGCTGGTTAAAAAACTCGGGCTGGAAAAACTGCAGACCGGGCTGGAACAGTTCGCTGCGGATCATCAGGGCCAGCACGCCGCCCGACATCAGCATGATCAGCGAAAACCACAGGTACAGGGTGCCGATATCCTTGTGGTTGGTGGCGAACAGCCAGCGCTGGTAGCCATGCGGGTGGTCGTGCGAATGGTCGTGTGCGCCGTGGCCGACGGTGTGATCGATGGTGGTGCTTGTGCTCATCTTCTACTCCCGATTACTTGCGTGCGGCCAAAACTTCGGCCGGTTGAACGATGTTTTCCGCAGCCTTGTTCGACCAGCTGTTGCGCGTGTAAGTGATCAGCGCAGCGATGTCGGAATCGGACAACTGCTTCCAGGACGCCATTTCGGATGGGTACTTGCCGCTCTTCTTACCATTGAGTAATACGTTGATCTGTTCCGCCTTCGGCCCATTCACCACCGGCGAACCGTCGAGGGCGGCGAAGGCACCCGGCACCCCCTTGCCGGTGGCCTGGTGGCACACCACGCAATTGCTGGTGTAGAGTTTTTCGCCCTTGGTTTTCAGTTCGTCGATGGTCCAGACCTTGGCCGGATCGTCGGCCAGCGCCGCCATTTCTTTTTGTTTAACCGCCACCCAGGCCGAGTAATCGGCATCCGATACCACCTTGACGACGATCGGCATGAAGGCGTGCTCCTTGCCGCACAGCTCGGAGCAATAACCGCGGTAAGTGCCAAGCGCATCGGCGCGAAACCAGGTATCGCGCACGAAACCGGGAATGGCGTCCTGCTTGACGCCAAAGGCGGGAATCGACCACGAGTGGATAACGTCGTTGGCGGTGAGAACCAGGCGGATTTTCTTGTTGACCGGGACGACTACCTCGTTGTCAGTCTCCATCAAATAAAACTCGCCGCGCGCGGCGGTGGGAGCGACGCCGGGCGCGCCGATTTGCGAGCGCGGTGTGGCCAGGTTAGCGAGGAAGGAAATGCCCTCGCCCTCGCCTTTCAGATAATCGTAGCCCCACTTCCACTGCATGCCGGTGACCTTGATGGTCAGGTCGGCATTCGAGGTGTCCTTCATGGCCACCACGGTCTTGGTGGCCGGCAAGGCCATGACGATCACGATCAGGAAGGGAACAATGGTCCAGGCCAGCTCGACGGCGGTCGACTCGTGGAACGTGGCGGCCTTGTGGCCGACCGAGCGGCGGTGCTTGATGATGGAGTAAAACATGACGCCGAACACGGCCACGAAGATGGCCAGGCACACCACCATCATCCAGGTGTGCAGGTTGTTGATTTCAGCGGCGATGCGGGTGACCGGCGGCTGCAGGTTGAGCTGGCGGACGGTGGCGTGGCCAGCGGTTTCTTGTGCGGCAAGGGCCGTCGTGCTTACTGCAAGACTGGCCGCAATCGCCAGCCCGAACAACAAGGCCTGAAGTCGCTTCACATAAGTCATGTTTTCCCCAACCAACAAAAAAATACGTATTTTTATAGTCAGCGAGCCAAACACAGTTCGCCGCGTCTCCCTGCCGTCCAGCCACCACGCCTGCATCGGCGCCGGGTCCCCGGTCAAGGATGAGCAAAGCACACCGATGAACGACGACTTGCTGTTGCGGCTGTCAACTCAGTACTGCCATGATGTTTTTTTACATGCATGCGTAAGTCGACAAAATTCCTCTTCGATTATACTCATTGCTTAGCAAAAGCATCAAGAAACTTGCGGCGGCGCGCGCTGCAGGGCCTCAGGGCAGGACGGCCTCAGGGCCGCCGCGGCTGAAAGCGCACGATCGCCTCGCCGGCGGCGGTGGCGCGCGGCGCTGGTCGAAAGGCGTGGCCATAAATGACTTCGAAGCTGAGCACCAGTTTGCCGCTGGCGTCGCGCCCGCGCTCGAGCGCGGCCAGCAGGCGCGCCTGCGCCGCCCGGCCGCGCAAGCCGCGCGCGCGCGTCGCCAGCGGGTTGCCGCCCAGGGCGCGCACATCGGCCAGCAAAGCGGCGGCCGTGTCGTAAGTCACCTTGATCACTTCCATATCCATCACCGGTGTACTGAAACCGGCGGCGACCAGCTGGTCGCCAAAATCGTGCATGTCGACGAAGGGCAACACATGCGGATGCTCGTCCACCTCGGCATAGGCACTGCGCAGCTCGCGCAGGCTGTCGGGGCCGAAAATGGAAAACATCAGCAAGCCATCGACGCCCAGCACCCGCCGCCATTCGGCAAACACGCGGTCGGGCTGCGGATGCCAGTGCAGCGCCAGGTTCGACCACACCAGGTCGACCGAGTTCGGCGGCAACGGCAAATTGCCGAAGTCGCCCGCCAGCACATCGACGCCCGCCTTGGCCGGCAACAGCCGGCTGAGCATCTGGTTGAGGGCGCGCAGGGCGGGCGCCGGCGCGCGCGCGGCGGCGGCCATGGCGGCGGCACCATCGATGCCGATCACTTGCGCGGCCGGATAGTCTTTTTGCAGCACGGCGAGGTCGGCGCCGGCGCCGCAGCCGGCGTCGAGCACGCGGCGGGGGGCAATTTTGACCAGTTCAAGGCGCTCATGCATGCGGCTGGCGATTTCGCGCCGCAAAAAATCGGCGTCCGCCACGCGCGCCGGATCGGCGAACAGGCGGCGGACCTGGCGGCCATCAATGGGCGCACTCATTCTGGACGGGGCTTGGGGTGTGGCCATGGCAGAGATCACAAAAATACGATAATGGCGGCAGTGTACAACGTGCCGTCTTTTCGAATGGGACAGGGATGGTTTCGCGACGGTTTTCGCTGCGGTTTTCAATGCGTTCGCTGGCAACGCTGTTGCCGTCGTCGTGCGCGCTGTGCGGCCAGCGCTGCGCCGGCGTGGTGTGCGAGGGTTGCCGCTTCGATGCGGTGGCGGCCGGCCCGCGCTGCCAGATCTGCGCCAATCCGCTCCCCTGCGAAGATGCCGACGCCGGCCGCCACTGCGGCCTGTGCCTGGCCAGACCGCCCGCCTTCGACGCCACCATCGCCGCTGGCGACTACGCCGCGCCGCTCGATCAACTGCTGCTGCAACTGAAATTTGCAGCACGCCTGCAGCTGGCGCCATGGTGTGCGGCGCAGCTGCGCGACCAGGTGCTGCGCCAGACGGCCATTGGTGCGCGCCTGCCCGATGTCATCGCGCCCGTACCGCTGGGCCGCGCCCGCCTGGCCGAACGGGGCTTTAATCAGGCGCTCGAGGTGGCGCGGCCCCTCTCGCGCATGCTGGGAGTGCCGCTGGCGCCGCGCCTGCTCACGCGGGTGCGCGAAACGGCGCCGCAGTCGGCCGTAGCGGCGGCGGCGCGGCTGGCCAATGTGCGCGCCGCATTTGCCGCCAGCGACGCTGCCGCCGGCCTGCACGTGGCCGTGGTCGACGACGTCATGACCAGCGGGCGCACCCTCGACGCGCTGGCGGCCGCCCTCAAGGGGGCCGGCGCCGTCCGCGTCACCAATTATGTGGTGGCGCGCACGCCGCCCAAATAGCCCGGTGCTGTACCATGGCGGCTAGCCACTTTCGAGGAGTCCGCTTGTTTCACGTTGTCCTTGTCGAACCAGAAATTCCGCCCAATACGGGCAACATCATCCGCCTGTGCGCCAACACGGGGGCCCAGCTGCACCTGATCGAGCCGCTCGGCTTTCCCCTCGATGACAGCAAGATGAAGCGCGCCGGTCTCGATTACCACGATTACGCCACCATGCAGGTGCACCGCAACTGGGATGCCTTCATGGCGGCCACCCAGCCTGATCCGGCGCGCATGTTCGCCCTGACCACGCATGGATCCGCACCGTTCGCCGAGACGACCTTTCAGCCCGGCGATGTGTTCGTGTTCGGTTCGGAAACGCGCGGCCTGGCGCCCGCGCTGCGCGACAGTTTTCCAGTGAGCCAGCGCATTCGCCTGCCCATGCGGCCTGACAATCGCAGCCTGAATTTATCGAACACGGTGGCGGTGGTGGTCTACGAGGCGTGGCGCCAGCATGGTTACGCCGGCGGCGCCTGAGGCGCTTACCTTTTAAGGCCGCGCCTGCTGGCGCACCTTGGTGAGCAGCTTGGTGGTCGAACGGTCATGCGCAAAATCGATGGCGATGGCCTGGCCGCCATAAGCGAGCACCGCCTGCCCCTCGGGGATGGCAGTCATGTCGTAATCGCCGCCCTTGGCATAAATCGCGGGACGCGCTTCGAGCACCACCTCGAGCGCCGTATCTTCGTCAAATGCCACCACCAGGCTGACCGCTTCGAGCGCCGCCAGCACCGCCATGCGGTCGGCCGCCGTGTTGAGGGGACGGTCGTCGCCCTTGCCCAGCCGCTTGACGGAGGCATCGGTATTGGCTGCCACCACCAGCGAGGCGCCCAGCGCGCGCGCCTGCGCCAGGTAAGTGACGTGACCGCGGTGCAGGATGTCGAAGACGCCATTGGTCAGCACCACCGGTTGCGGCAGTTGCGCGACCCGTGCGGCCAGGTCGGCGCGGCTGCAGATTTTTTGTTCGAAAGTGGGCATGGTGGCAGGGCTGAGGTAAAAGCTAAAGGCTAAAAGGTAAACAGGTAAAAACCGAAAAATCTATTCGTCCGGGGGGGCGTCAGCCAGCATCGACAAGTCGTTGCTGCGGGCCCCGGCGCTGCCGCCGGGCTCCTTGCGCTCGCCGCGCAGCTTGATCTGCAGGCGCAGGCCGTTGGCCGAATCGGCGTTGCGGATGGCCTCGTCGTAATCGATGAAGCCCTTGTTATACAACTCGTAGAGCGCCTGGTCGAAGGTGCACATGCCCAGTTCGCGCGACTTGTGCATGATTTCCTTGATCGAGTTGAAATTGCCTTTCAAGATCATCTCGGCGATGGTGGGGGTGTTCAGCAAAATCTCGATGGCCGCCTTGCGGCCCTTGCCATCGCCCGTGCGCACCAGCCGTTGCGAGACGATGGCGCGCAAATTCGACGACAGGTCCATCAGCAACTGGTTGCGCCGCTCTTCCGGGAAGAAGTTGATGATGCGGTCCATGGTTTGGTTCGAATTGTTCGCGTGCAAAGTGCCGAGGCACAGGTGGCCCGTCTCGGCAAAGGCGATCGCGTGTTCCATCGTTTCGGTGTCGCGGATCTCGCCGATCAGGATGACGTCGGGCGCCTGGCGCAGGGTGTTTTTCAGGGCGCTGTGCCACGACAGGGTATCGACTCCCACTTCGCGGTGGGTCACCAGGCACGCCTTGTTCTTGTGAACGTATTCGACCGGATCTTCGACGGTGATGATGTGGCCGGCCGAATGGGTGTTGCGGTAATCGATCATGGCCGCCAGCGTGGTCGACTTGCCCGAACCGGTGCCGCCCACCACCAGCACCAGCCCCCGTTTGCTCATGATGACATCCTTGAGCACCTCGGGCAGGTCGAGTTTGTCGAAATTCGGAATTTCCGACGCAATCGTGCGCACCACCATGCTGACCGATTGTTGCTGGACGAAGACATTGACGCGAAAGCGGCACACATTCGGCAGCGAAATGGCGAAATTGCATTCCATCTCCGCCTCGAATTCGCGCTTTTGCTTGTCATTCATGATCGACAGGGCCAGTGCGCGCGTCACCTCGCCGGTCAGCTTTTGCTGGCTCAAGGGCTTCATGGCGCCCTGCTGCTTCATGCTGGGCGGGAAGTCGGCAGAGATAAACAGGTCGGAGCCACCCTGGTGCTGCATGACGGTGAGCAGCTTGTGGATATACGCTTGCGCTTCGACGGGACCAAACTGGGTGGACATGAGTTCTCTCGGAAATGAATCGACAAAAATCGCCGGCCCGGCAATTATATCGACTGGGCTTCCGGTAAAATACAAAAACTTTGCTGGAAATATTGCAAGTGTTTTCCACGCAGCGCGCTGCCGTCTGCGCGCCAGTCCCACTTCGCCGGCCTCGCTGGTTCAATCACCATGACCCTCACCGAACTCAAATACATCGTCGCTGTTGCCCGCGCGCGCCACTTTGGCCACGCCGCCGAGGCCTGTTTCGTGGCCCAACCGACACTGTCGGTGGCGATCAAGAAACTTGAAGATGAGCTGGGGGTGGTGCTGTTCGAACGGGGCGGCGCCGAAGTATCGGTGACGCCGCTGGGCCAGCAAATCGTCGCCCAGGCCGAACGGGTGCTGGAACAGACCGCCGCCATCAAGGAACTGGCCAAGCAAAACAAGGACCCGCTGGCCGGCCCCCTGCGCCTTGGCGTGATTTACACCATCGGCCCCTACCTGCTGCCGCCACTGGTGAAAAACATCATCGACAACGTGCCGCAGATGCCGCTCATTTTGCAGGAAAATTTTACCGTGCGCCTGCTCGAACTGCTGCGCCAGGGCGAGCTCGACGCCGCCATCATGGCCTTGCCGCTCCCCGACCATGGCATGTCGATGCAAACCCTGTACGACGAGCCGTTCGTGGTTGCCATGCCAAAAAGCCACCCCTGGGCCAACCGCGCCGCCATCACCGCGGAAGACTTGAAGACAGAAACCATGCTGCTGCTCGGCAATGGCCACTGCTTTCGCGACCAGGTGCTGGAAGTGTGCCCGGAAATGGCGCGCTTTTCGACGCCCGGCAATGGCATGCAGCGCACTTTCGAAGGCTCATCGCTGGAAACCATCCGCCACATGGTCGCCAGCGGCATCGGCCTGACCGTGCTGCCGCGCGCCTCGGTGCCTGACATGGACAGCGACAAGCAGGACAGCCGCGCCCTGCTGCGTTTCGTGCCGTTCAGTGCGCCAGTGCCGTCGCGCCGCGTGGTGCTGGTGTGGCGCAAGAGTTTTACCCGCCGCGCCGCCATCGACGCCATCTGCGCAGCCGTGGCCGCCTGCGATTTGCCCGGTGTGCAGATGGCCGATGAAGACGATGGCGTCGTCATCGGCGCACCGGCGCGGGCGGCCTGATCAGATTGGCGCGCATGCTGCGCATGTACGGGGCCCGGCAATGCTTGGGTTGGTCTGACGAAGGCGTCGCGGAGGCGATCTACGACAGCCGGTCTATTCGCGCTTTTGCTGGCACCGGTCTTGGAACGCAATCGGCACCGGACGCGACAACGCTGCTCAAGTTTCGTCACCTGCGCGCGCCCGTGCCGGAAGACGGTGTGGCCGCAATCCATCGGCGGTCTGTTCGAGTTCGACGGCACCGTGGATGAGAGTGCTGGCGATCATGCCGGTGCTCGGTGTTCAAAAAGCGGGCGCAGCTGGTCGTCGATGGAACGCGACTTGTCGGTGATCTCGCTGCCTGTGTGGAGCGTGCTCTTGCGCTCGATCAGCATGATGTGACACTCTTCTTCGGCGACCGGGTTGTGTCGCACACCTCGAGGCACCACAAAGGTTTGCCCCTCGCTCAATTCCACCACGGCGGCGTCCATTTCGATCCTCAGGCGCCCTTTGAGAATGAAGAACAGCTCATCCTCATGGTCATGGCTGTGCCAGGCAAGCGAGCCGTGTACCTTGGCCACCTTGACATAGGAATCATCGAACTCGGCGACGACGCGGGGCGACCAGGTTTCGGTGAGCGATTGCGCAATTGCAGCGGGCGAGACGGCAGGTTTCATGGCACCTCAGCTTGTTGAAACGATAGCCACCATTTTAGCGCAGAGTGAGGCACCGGGGTGTCGACGTCAGCGTGCGGTATGGCGTGCCAGGCGCCAAATGCTGTCCAACTTTAGGGATGCAGTTCACCTGCGGTACCAGTCCCATTTTTCCTCAATCGAGCAGCAAGGCTGCGCGCTGCAGGCCCGCCGGCTGGCCCTCGGCCAGCAATTCCTGCAGATTTTTGGGAAACGGCAGGGCATTGCGCCGCTCCGATTTGACCCAGGCGTCGCCCTGGCGGCGCCATTCGAGCGTGCGCGAATACAGGGCGATACCGCCCACCTCGATGGCCACCACGACGACGTCGCTGGACACCGCCCCCAGCAGGAAGCGCTTGCGCGGCACGCCGCTGCCGCCGACGCAGCCGCCATTGAAACGCTCGCCGCTGTCGGCGATGGCGTCGTCGCCGTTGCCGACGCCGAGCTGCTGCTGCACGGCCAGCGGCAGCTGGCGCAGCGAGTTGGCCTGCACGAAAGTGGCCTGGGGTGCGGCGGCGGCACCGGTCGAGGCTGCAAAAAACGCCGCACACACAGTAAAATGCTTGGGTTGCATGATGTCGATCCGTATATAAAAGGCACACAAGTATAGGCCGCCGACGGCGCCCGGGCTGGCGCCATGTCAAACAACAATCACACGGCGCGCCCCCCTGTTGCTGGCTTCGACCAGGCGGCGGCGCCACTGCTCGAAAGCGATCATGACCCGACTGGCCCTGTATTTCAAACTGATTCGCGCCGACAAGCCGATCGGCATCCTGCTGCTGCTGTGGCCCACCCTGATCGCCCTGTGGCTGGCCTCGGATGGCACACCCGACCCGCTGCTGCTGCTCATTTTTACGGTGGGCACCGCGCTGATGCGCTCGGCCGGCTGCGCCATCAACGACTACGCCGACCGCAACTTCGACAAGCACGTCAAGCGCACCGCCGAGCGTCCCCTCACCAGCGGCAAGATTGCAGGATGGGAAGCGCTGGCCGTGGCCGGCGTGCTGGCCGCGCTGGCCTTCCTGCTGGTCTTGCCATTAAATACCCTGACCAAACAGCTGTCGGTGGCAGCATTGCTCATTGCCGCCAGCTACCCGTATTTCAAGCGCTTCTTCGCCATTCCCCAGGCCTATCTGGGGATCGCCTTCGGTTTCGGCATACCGATGGCCTTCGCCGCCGTGCAGCAGCAAGTGCCGGCGCTGGCCTGGGCGCTGCTGCTGGCCAATGTGTTCTGGGCAGTGGCCTACGACACCGAATATGCCATGGTCGACCGCGACGATGACCTCAAGATCGGTATGCGCACCTCGGCCATCACCTTCGGCCGCTTCGACGTTGCCGCCGTCATGCTGTGCTACGGGGCGGCGCTGGCGATCGACCTGGTGTGCGGCTGGCTGCTGGGCCTGCGCTGGTGCTTCGTCGGCGGCGTTGCCGTGGCTGCCGCCATCGCCCTCTACCATTACACCCTGATCGCCGGCCGCGACCGGCTGCGCTGTTTCGCCGCCTTTCGTCACAACAATTGGTTGGGTGCGGCCCTTTTTGGCGGAGTGGCGTTAGACTATGCGTTCAGATAATGTTGTAGTCATTTTCAACGAACAACCACGAGGCTTTTTATGATGGAAAAAATCCCCACCCAGTCCGGTACCCGCGATCAATTGATGAGCGATTTGAAGTCAGTCATCGCCGATGCCGAAGGCTGGCTGCGCAACAGCTCGCTGACCGGCGAGGATCTGCGCGCTGCCAAAGAAAAATTCGAACGCACCCTGTCCAGTGCCAAGGACAACGTGCTGTACTACCAGGGCGCCGTGGTGGAAAAAACCAGGGAAGCGGCCAAGGCCACCGACCAGTACGTGCACGAAAACCCTTGGCGCTCGGTGGCCATCGGCGCCACCATCGGCCTGCTGCTGGGCGTGGCGATTTCGCGCAAGGACTAATCTCGCTCGCTTAAAAAAAGGGCTGGCCCGCGTTCGCGTGCCAGCCCTTTTTTATCTGCATCCGAGGGGAATCTAATCGCGCCCCAGTTCCACACCGAGTTCGCGTCCGCGCGCGGCGGCCGCCTTGACGGCGTCGATGATTGCCTGCTTGACGCCAGACGCTTCCATGCTCTGCAAGGCGGCGTAGGTGGTGCCGCCTTTGGACGTCACCTTGTCGCGCAGCACGGCGACTTCGTCGGCCGACTGCGCCGCCAGTTGCGCCGCGCCGGTAAATGTTGCCAGCGCCAGCTGCTTGCCCTGCTCGGCCGTCAGCCCCAGTTCGACGGCCGCCTGCGCCATTGCCTCGATAAAATAAAACACGTAGGCCGGCCCGCTGCCCGACACCGCCGTCACCGGATCGATCAGCGCTTCGTCAGCCAGCCACACGGTCTGACCGACCGCTTGCAGGATGCCATCGGCCAGCGCCCGCTGCGCCGCCGACACGGCGATCGTTGCCACCATGCCGGTAATGCCCTGGCCGATCAGCGCCGGCGTGTTGGGCATGCAGCGCACGATGGCGCCGTAGCCGCCCAGCCAGCGCGCCAGGTCGGCGCTGCCGATGCCGGCGGCGATCGACAGCAGCAGCGGGCCGCCAGAGAGCACAGGCGCGAGCAACGGCGCCAGCGCCGCCGCCACCGCGCGCATCTGCTGTGGCTTGACGGCCAGCACGATGACCTTGCTGGCGAGGACGCGCGCATCGATGGCGCTGGCGGTGCTGACGCCAAAACTGTCGGCCAGCCGCGCCAGCTGCGCGTCGTTCGGATCGACCACGTGGATATGGGCACCGGCAGTGAGGCGACCGGCCAGGCCGGCAATCAGGGCGCCGGCCATATTGCCACCGCCTATGAAGGTCAGTGAAAGCGCAGCGTCAGGCGCCATGGCGTGCTCCAAAAATGGCGCTGCCGACGCGCACGATGGTGGCGCCTTCGGCAATCGCGGCGCCGAGGTCGGCGGACATGCCCATCGACAAAGTGTCGAGGCCAAAACCGTCGGCATTGAGTTGATCGAACAGCGCGCGCACCGCCGCAAACGCTTGCCGTTGTTTTGAAACGTCAGTTTCCGGCTCGGGAATGGCCATCAATCCCCGCAATTTGAGCTGCGGCAACAGGGCGACTTGCTGCGCCAGCGCCACCAGATCGGCCGGCGCCACGCCACTTTTGGTCGCTTCGCCGCTGATATTCACTTGCAAACAAACATTTAAAGGCGGCAACGTCGGCGGCCGCTGTTCAGACAGGCGCTGGGCGATTTTCAAACGCTCGACCGTGTGCACCCAATCGAAGTGGGTCGCCAGCGGGCGCGTCTTGTTACTCTGAATGGGGCCAATAAAATGCCATTCGACGGCCGCATCGGGGCGCGCCGCCGCCACCGCTACCTGTTTGTCGAGCGCTTCCTGCAAATAATTTTCGCCGAAGGCGGACTGGCCGGCGGCGAACGCTTCGAGCACGGCATCGGCGCCAAATGTTTTGGAAACGGCAAGCAAATGGACGTCCGCGCGCGGACGTTGGGAGGCCGTACAGGCGGCCTGTATGGTTGAATCGACAGCTTGCAGTTTGGAGAGGATTGTGGACATAATCTTGTCAGCGGGCAATTAAAAGCGAAACGAGGTGATGCACACGCGCATGCTTCCCGAACGCGCCCTTTTTTACGGCTCAGGGATTATAAATGGACATCTCCGAATTACTCGCTTTTTCCGTCAAGAACAAAGCTTCCGACCTGCACCTGTCCTCTGGCCTGCCGCCGATGATCCGCGTGCACGGCGACGTGCGCCGCATCAACTTGCCGCCGCTCGAGCACAAAGACGTCCACGGCATGATCTATGACATCATGAACGACGGCCAGCGCAAGCAGTACGAAGAAGTGCTCGAATGTGACTTTTCGTTTGCCATTCCGGGCCTGGCGCGCTTTCGCGTCAATGCCTTCAACCAGGAACGCGGCGCCGCCGCCGTGCTGCGCACCATTCCCTCGAAAATCCTGTCGCTCGAAGACCTCAATGCGCCGCGTATTTTCGCCGACCTGGCGATGCGCCCGCGCGGCCTGGTGCTGGTGACGGGGCCAACCGGCTCGGGCAAATCGACCACGCTCGCTGCCATGGTCAACCACCTCAACGAAAACGAATACGGCCATATTTTGACCGTCGAAGACCCCATCGAGTTCGTCCACGACTCCAAAAAATGCCTGATCAATCAGCGCGAAGTGGGCCCGCACACGCTGTCGTTCAATAACGCCCTGCGCTCGGCGCTGCGCGAAGATCCCGACTGCATCCTGGTGGGCGAATTGCGCGACCTCGAAACGATCCGCCTGGCGCTGACGGCGGCCGAAACCGGTCACCTGGTATTTGGTACCCTGCACACCTCGTCGGCGGCCAAGACCATCGACCGTATCGTCGACGTCTTCCCCTCCGACGAAAAAGAAATGGTGCGCGCGATGCTGTCCGAATCGCTGCAAGCGGTGATTTCGCAAACCCTGTTGAAAACCAAGGATGGCAACGGCCGCGTGGCAGCCCATGAAATCATGATCGGCACGCCGGCGATCCGCAACCTGATCCGCGAATCGAAGATCGCCCAGATGTATTCGGCAATCCAGACCGGCTCGAACGTTGGCATGCAAACGCTCGACCAGAACCTGACGGAACTGGTCCGCCGCAACGTCATTTCGAATGCCGCTGCGCGGTCGGCGGCGAAAACGGCTGAAAATTTCCCGGGCTAAAACGAGTCAACCAGAAGCGAGCACATTATGGAACGCGATCAAGCCTCAAAATTCATGTTCGACCTGCTGCGCCTGATGACCAGCAAGGGTGGCTCGGACTTGTTCATCACTGCCGGCTTTCCGCCTGCCATCAAAATCGACGGCAAGATGACACCCGTGTCGAGCCAGCCGCTCACCGCCGCCCACACGGCCGACCTGGCCCGCGCGATCATGAACGACAAGCAGACGGCCGGTTTTGAATTATCGAAAGAAGCCAACTTCGCCATCAGCCCCGGCGAGCTGGGGCGCTTTCGCGTGTCCGCCTTCGTGCAGATGAGCTGCGTGGGCATGGTCTTGCGCACCATCACCAGCACGATCCCGAAACTGGAAGAGCTCGAACTGCCGGCCATCCTGGCCGACGTCATCATGACCAAGCGCGGCCTGGTGATCATGGTGGGTGCCACCGGCTCGGGCAAATCGACGACCATGGCGGCGATGGTCGGCTACCGCAATGAACACAGCTACGGCCACATCATCACCATCGAAGACCCGGTCGAATACGTGCACCCGCACAAGAACTGCGTGATCACCCAGCGTGAAGTGGGGGTCGATACCGACAGCTTCGAAGCGGCCCTGAAAAACTCGCTGCGCCAGGCGCCCGACGTCATCCAGATCGGCGAAATCCGCGACCGCGAAACGATGGAACATGCGATCGCCTTCGCCGAGACGGGTCACCTGTGCCTGGCGACCTTGCACGCCAACAGTTCCAACCAGGCCATCGACCGCATCATCAACTTCTTCCCCGAAGAGCGGCGCGCGCAGCTGCTGATGGACCTGTCGCTGAACCTGAAGGGCATGGTGTCGCAGCGCCTGATTCCCCGCAAGGAGTCGAAAGGCCGCGTGGTGGCGATCGAGATCATGCTCAATTCACCGCTGATTTCCGACTTGATCTTCAAGGGCAATGTCCACGAGATCAAGGAGATCATGAAAAAGTCGCGCGAGCTGGGCATGCAGACCTTCGACCAGGCCCTGTTCGACTTGCACGAGGCCGACAAGATCAGTTACGAAGATGCGCTGAGAAATGCCGACTCGGTCAACGATTTACGCCTGGCCATCAAGTTGCACGGCAAGGATGCCAAGAACCGCGACCTGGCCGCCGGCACCCACCACCTGGGCATCGTCTGATGGACATTTACGGCCACCAGGCGCTATCGCTGGCAGGCGAGCCGGTCGAGCTGGCGCGCTACCGGGGCAAGGTGCTGTTGATCGTCAACACCGCCAGCGCCTGCGGTTTTACGCCGCAATACCAGGGCCTGGAAGCGCTGTATCAACAGTTTCAGGCGCAGGGCGTGGCAGTGCTGGGTTTTCCGTGCAACCAGTTCGGCGCCCAGGAAAAGGGCAGCGCGGCCGAGATCGGCGCTTTTTGCGAAAAAAATTTCGGCGTCACCTTTCCCCTGTTCGCCAAGATCGAAGTCAACGGCGCGCACACCCATCCCCTGTTCAAGCAGCTCAAGCAGGACGCCCGCGGTGTGCTGGGCACGCAGGCGATCAAGTGGAACTTCACCAAGTTCCTGGTCGACCGCAACGGCCGCGTGGTCAAGCGCTACGCCCCGGCCACCATGCCGGCCGCCCTGCTGGACGACATCGCTGCCCTCGCTGCAAGCTGACAATTACCATCGGTAACGTGCTGTCAAGTACACTTAATGGCGAAACACCTCTGGCAAGCGGGCGCGGGGGGTGCCTCGCGTATGATCGGTGCATCGCATCCCCGCAAAGCGCTGTACATGAACGCTCCCCACCCGCCCGAGCACCCTGATTTCTCCTGCGCCGCCCCGAATAATCTGGAATGGGCGTTCGAGCAAAGTCCCGACTGCGTCAAGCTGATGGCGCCGTGCGGCAGCTTGCTGGCGATGAACCGCAATGGCCAGCTGGCCCTCGAAATCGACAACATCAGCAGCTACTACGGTACCAGCTGGGACAGCCTGTGGCCGGCAGCGTCGCGTCCCGCCGTGCTGGCCGCGATCGCCACTGCGCTCGGTGGCACGGCGGCGCGCTTCGATGCGCTATGCCCGACCAGCCGCGGCACCCCCAAGTGGTGGGATGTGGTGGTCACACCGATTTACGGTGCCGACGGCACCGTGGTGCGCCTGCTGGCCGTCTCGCGCGACATTTCGGCGGTGCGCCAGGCGATCGACAAGGAACTCGAAACTTCCGCGCGCCTGCAATTTACACTGGCGGCAACCAGTCTTGGCGAATGGGGGCTCGACCTCGCCAACGGCAGCTGGGAGCGCAACCTGCGCCATGACCAGTGCTTTGGCCACCCGCAGGGAGCGCCGGCGTGGACCCTGGCGATCCTGCTGGCGCACATCCATGGCGACGACCGCGCGCGCGTAACCGCCCTGTTCGATGGCGCCATCGTCAGCCATGCGGCGCTGCAGTTCGACGCCCGCGTGTGCTGGCCCGATGGCAGCGTGCACTGGATCAATATGCAGGGCAGCTGCTACCGCAACACCCACTGGCCCGAGCGCAATGACCGCCTGATCGGCATCGTCGCCGACATCACCGAGCGCATGCTGCTAAGCGAAGCGCTGCACGACGCCGGCCGCAAGAAGGATGAATTTCTGGCCATGCTGGCGCACGAGTTGCGCAATCCGCTGGCGCCGATCAGCGCCGCCGCCCAGCTGCTCGCACTCGGGCGCGGCGACGCCCGCATGATGCAAAAGGCCGGCGCCGTCATCGACCGCCAGGCGCGCCACATGAACCACCTGCTCGACGACCTGCTCGATACCGCCCGCGTCACCCAGGGCCTGGTCACCCTCGACATGCAGCGCGTCGACCTCAAGCACATCATCGCCGACGCCGTCGAACAGGCGCGCCCGCTGATCGAGCAGCTGCACCATCATCTGAGCGTGCAGCTCGACCCCTGCAATGCCGAGGTCAGTGGCGATGCCAAGCGGCTGGTGCAGGTGCTGGTCAATTTGCTCAACAACGCCGCCCGCTACAGCCCTGCCGGCGGCACCATCAACGTGCGCCTCGAATGCATCGGCGCGCAGGCCCGCATCACCGTCAGCGACAACGGGGTCGGCATGGATGCCCTGACCCTGGCCAGTGCCTTTACCCTGTTCAGCCAGGCCGCGCGCTCGTCCGACCGCACCGCCGGCGGTCTCGGTCTCGGTCTGGCGCTGGTCAAAACGCTGGTCGAGCGGCATGGCGGCAGCGTCACCGCGCACAGCGCCGGCAAGGGGCGCGGCAGCGCCCTGGTGGTGATGCTGGACTTAGTGGGCGCCAGTGGCGGCGCGCGCGCGCCGCAGGCGCTGGCAGCGCTGGCGCCGCCGCTGGCGGCCGAGGCACTGCGCGTATTGATCGTCGACGACAACCGCGATGCCGCCGAAATGCTGGGCATGGTACTGGCCACCGGCGGCCACCATATCGACCTGGTGTTCAATGCCGGCGACGCCATCGCCCAGGCGCTGCGCGTGCGGCCCGACGTCTACTTGCTCGATGTCGGTTTGCCCGACATGAGCGGCTACGAACTGGCGCGCCGCCTGCGCCGCCTGCCCGGCGGCGCCGATGCCACCATCATCGCCATCACCGGCTACGGCAGCGCGGCCGACCGCGCCAGCAGCAGCGCGGCCGGCATCGATCATCACCTGACCAAGCCGGTCGACGCCGGCCAGCTGGCGCGCCTGCTCGACCAGGTGCTGCCGCAGGCGGCGCCGTCATCGTAGAACGCGGTCAGGCGGGCCAGAGCATCGCCTCGATGCGCGCCAGCATATCGGCCACCTGGAACGGCTTGGCGATCAGTTGCATGCCAGTGGCCAGCGCACCACCGGCCGCTGTCGTCATTTCGGCATACCCCGTCATGAACAGCACCGGCAGCTGTGGGCGCAAGGCGCGCCCCGCCTCGGCCATCTGCCGGCCATTGATGCCGGGCAGGCCGATATCGGTCACCAGGAGGTCGATGACGGCGTCCGATTCGAGCGTGGCCAGGCCGGCAAACCCTTCACTGGCACCGAGCACCCGATAACCGGCCGCCTGCAACAGCTCGCGCAGCAGCTGCAGGACCGCCGCATCGTCTTCCACCACCAGCACGGTTTTGCCGACGCCGGCGCTGCTACCGTGCAGGCGCGGCGCCGCCGCGGTCAGCGGCGCCAGCGACGTCAATGCGGCGCTATGCTTGTGCTGCGGCAGCCACAGGCGAATGGTGGTGCCGACCCCGGCCTGGCTGTCGATATGGGCAAAGCCGCCCGACTGACCGGCAAAGCCGTACACCATCGACAGTCCCAGCCCGGTGCCCTGGCCCAGCGGCTTGGTGGTAAAGAACGGTTCGAAGGCCTGCTCCAGTACGGCCGCCGGCATGCCGACGCCGGTATCGGCCACCCCGATGCAAATATAATCGCCGGCAGCGGCGGCGCTGCTGCCGCCGAACGCACGCACCTGGCGCTCGTCGAGGCACGCGCGGGCGGTGGCGATGGTCAAAACACCGCCGCCCGGCATGGCGTCGCGGGCATTGATCGCCAGGTTCAGTAGCGCGCTTTCGAGCTGGTTGGCGTCGCAGCGGGTGATGCATGACGCCGCATCGAGTTGCAGCAGCAGGGCAATCTGCGCGCCGGTGGTGCGGCGCAGCAGCTCGGCCATCGAGCGCACCAGTTCATTGGCGTCGAGCAGGCTGGGAGCGAGGGTCTGCCGCCGTGAAAAGGCCAGCAGCCGGTGCGTCAACGTGGCGGCGCGGCCGGTCGAGCCCAGCGCCATGTCGATGAAGCGGCCCATGCGGGTACTGTCGGCCGGCGTCATCAGGTGGCGCACCATCTCCAACGGCCCCATGATCCCCTGCAGCATATTATTGAAGTCGTGCGCCAGGCCGCCCGTCAGCTGGCCCACCGCTTCCATCTTTTGCGCCTGGCGCAGCTGCTGCGCCATCTCGCGCGTGGCCGTCATGTCGATGCCGACGCCAGTGCGGCGCACCGGTTTGCCGGCAGCGTCGACATAGGTGTGGGCGCGCGAGAGCACCCAGCGGGTGCTGCCGTCTGGGTGGCAGATGCGGTATTCGGCTTCGACATCACCACTGTGGATCATGCCGGCGGCCATGGTCTGGCGCAGCACTGCCAGGTCGTCGGGGTGGATGTTGGCCATGAAGCGCTGGCGGGTGACGCCAGCGGCGCCGTCGGCCGGGTCGATGCCGTACAGCGCAGCGATCGCGCTGTCGCAGCTGAAGCGGTCAGTGGCCACTTCATAGGTCCAGACGCCAACGCCACTGACGGCGTCGAGCGCCAGGCTGGCAAAATCGATCGAGTCGCGCAACTGCTGGCGCAGTTCGTGCGAGCGCGACACGCGGTCGTCGGTGGCGATGGCGGCGGCGGCATGGCGCTGCAGCGCCAGCTCCGCCTCGAGCCGCTCGATGCGCGCCAGCAGCGCCGCCTCGCGGGCGCTGGCGGCGCTGCTCACCCCGGTGTTCATGCCAGCAGGCGATCGATCAGCTCGATCCAGTGGGTCACCGGGGTGCTGGTGCCTGACTGCAGGTGAATCAGGCAGCCGATATTGGCCGAGACGATTTCGTCGGCGCCGGTGGCGGCCAGGCTGGCCAGCTTGCGCTCGCGCAGCTGGTGCGACAGTTCCGGCTGCAGCACCGAGTAGGTGCCGGCCGAGCCGCAGCACAAATGGCTGTCGGCGCAGAGGGTGACGTCGACGCCGGCCGCGCGCAGCACGGCTTCGACCTTGCCGCGAATTTGCTGGCCGTGCTGCAGCGTGCACGGCGGATGCCAGGCCACGCGCCCACTGGCTTTGCTGCGCGCCAGGCCGGCCAGCTCCGCTTCAAACTCGGGCATGATTTCGGCAAGGTCGCGCGTGAGCTGCGACACCCGCGCCGCCTTCGCCGCGTAGGCCGGGTCGTGCGCCAGCAGGTGGCCGTATTCCTTGACCGTGACGCCGCAGCCGGAGGCGGTCATGACGATTGCCTCGACCGTGGAATCGTCGTGCCCGATCAGCGGCCACCAGGCATCGATATTGCGGCGCATGTCGTCAAGCGCCGCGTCCTGGTCGTTGAGGTGGTGGCGCAGTGCGCCGCAGCAGCCGGCCCTGGGCGCCACCAGCAACTGCACGCCAAAGGCGTCGAGCACGCGGGCGGTGGCGGCGTTGATATTCGGCGCCATCGCAGGCTGCACGCAGCCGGCCAGCACCAGCATCTTACGCGCGTGGCTGCGCTGCGGCCAGTGGCCGGCCGGCGCCGTGCGCGGCAATTTGTCCTGCAGTGCGGGCGAGAGCAGGGGGCGCGCCAGCTGGCCCATTTTGAAGGCCGGCTTGAAAATCCAGGCGCGCGGCAGGGTTGCCTTGAGCGCTGCGCGGGTGAGCCGCTCGGCCGCCGGGCGCGGCACCTGCTGTTCCACCACGCGGCGGCCAATGTCGATCAGGCGGCCATACTGGACCCCCGACGGACAGGTGCTTTCGCAGTTACGGCAGGTCAGGCAGCGATCGAGGTGCAGCTGGGTCTTGCGGGTTGCGGTGGCGCCTTCGAGCACCTGCTTGATCAGGTAGATGCGCCCGCGCGGGCCATCGAGTTCGTCACCGAGAATCTGGTATGTGGGACAGGTGGCCGTGCAAAAGCCGCAATGGACACAGGCGCGCAGGATGGCTTCGGCTTCGATGCCGTCGGCGCTGCCCTTGATGAAATCGGCGAGATTGGTTTGCATGGATCAGAACAGTCGTCCGGGATTGAAGATGTGGGCGGGATCGAAAGCCTGCTGGAGGCGCTCGTGGACGCGGGCGATGGCAGGGGCGAGCGGCTCGAATACGGGCACGCCGGCGCGGCCTGCCGCGCCCTGGCGGAACAGGGTGGCGTGACCACCGGCGGCGCGCACGCTGGCGCGGATGCGCGCGGCGCGCGCCAGCGCGTTGTCAGTGGTATCGGCGCTATCGATGGCGGGTAACTTCAACCAGCGCTGGGCACCGCCCCACTCGATCAGCTGCTCGCCGTCGAGCACCAGGGCACCGGCGGCCGGCGGCACCGACAAACGCCACAGCTGGCTGGCGTCCTTAAAATAAGGATCGCTGTGCTCGCGCAGGGCGGTCCAGAAGGCGTCGGCCCCATCGGCTGACAGGCGCTCGCCGCCGAACGAAGCAATGGCGGCATCGACGGCAGCGGCAGCGCCCTCCAGGCGCACCGTCAGCACGCCATCGTGCCAGCAGCTGGCCGACACCGGCAGCGGCTGGCCGGCCCAGGTATTCAAACGCGCGAGCGCATCGATTTCGCTCATGGCAAAGCGCAGGGTCGCTGTCGCCACCGGCCGTGGCAGCACCTTGATCGAATGCTGCAGCATGACGCCGAGCGTGCCCATGGAGCCAGCCAGCAGGCGGGACACATCGTAACCGGCGACGTTTTTCATCACCTGGCCACCGAAATTGAGCACCTCGCCGCGACCATCCATCAGCACCGCGCCCAGCACGAAGTCGCGCACGGCGCCACTGCTGGCGCGGCGCGGGCCGGACAGGCCGGCCGCCACCACCCCTCCCAGCGTCGCGCCGGCGCCGAAATGGGGCGGCTCGAACGCGAGCATTTGATTGTGTTCACGCAGCGCCGCCTCGATCTCGACCAGCGGGGTGCCGCTGCGGGCGGTGATCACCAGCTCGGTCGGTTCGTAGTCGATGATGCCTGACAGCGAACGCATGTCGAGCAGCGTGTCGGCGGCGGCGGCGGCGGCGCCATACCAGTCCTTGGTACCACCGCCGCGGATGCGCAGGGGGCGCCTGGCGGCGGCGGCGGCGAGCACCTGCTGGCGCAATGAGTCGATGTGCTGCTCGTGGGTCATGGTCAACGCGCTTTTAAAAACGGGGCAGATCGGCAAACGGCAGCAGGCCGGCCGTCACGCGCATCTTGCCGAATTCGGCGCAGCGGTTCAGGGTAGGGATGGCTTTATCGGGGTTGAGCAGGAAGGGCACGTCGAAGGCGCGCTTGACGGCGAAGAAGGCGTCGAGCTCGGCGCGCGTGAACTGCAGGCACATCGAGTTGATTTTTTCCTTGCCGACGCCATGTTCTCCCGTGATGGTGCCGCCGACCGCCACGCACAGCGCCAGGATGGCCTCACCGAATGCTTCGGCGCGCAGAAATTCGCCGCTCTGGTTGGCGTCGAACAGGATCAGCGGATGCAGATTGCCGTCGCCGGCATGGAACACATTGGCGCAGCGCAGGCCGTATTCGGCTTCCATCAGCTCGATCCCGGTGAGCACTTCGGCCAGCCGTTTTCGCGGAATGGTGCCGTCCATGCAGTAGTAGTCGGGCGAAATGCGGCCGGCTGCCGGAAACGCGTTCTTGCGGCCGGACCAGAACTTCATGCGCTCTTGGTCGGACTGCGACACCTCGATGGCGCTGGCGCCGGCCGTTTCCAGCACCGCCGTCATGCGGGCGATTTCTTCTTCCACTTCCTCATGGGTGCCATCGGCTTCGCACAGCAGGATGGCGGCGGCGTCGGTGTCGTAGCCGGCTTTGACAAACGGCTCGACCATGCGCGCGGAAGTACGGTCCATCATTTCCAGACCGGCCGGGATGATGCCGGCAGCGATCACGCTGGCCACGGCATTGCCGCCGGTGACGACGTCAGCAAACGAGGCCATGATCACGCGCGCCGCCGCCGGTTTCGGCACCAGCTTGACGGTCACTTCGGTGACGATGCCGAGCATGCCTTCGGAGCCGATGAATACGGCCAGCAGGTCCAGGCCGGGCGCATCGAGCGCTTCGCTGCCCAGTTCGATGATCTCGCCATCGATGGTGGCCACCCGCACGCGCAGCACGTTGTGCACGGTCAGGCCATATTTGAGGCAGTGCACGCCGCCCGAATTTTCGGCCACATTGCCGCCGATGGTACAGGCGATTTGCGAGGACGGGTCGGGGGCATAATACAGGCCGTGCACGGCGGCCGCTTCTGAGATGGCCAGGTTGCGCACGCCCGGCTGCACCACCGCCGTGCGCGAATACGGTTCCATGCGCACGATGCGGTTCAGGCGCGCGGTCGACAGCACCACGCCGTCGGCCAGCGGCAGCGCGCCGCCCGACAGGCCGGTGCCGGCGCCGCGCGGCACGATCGGCACCTGCAGCTCACGGCAGATGGCCAGAATGGTGAGAATCTGCGCTTCCGAATCGGGCAGGCACACCACCATCGGCAGCTGGCGGTAGGCGGCCAGACCGTCGCACTCATAGGGGCGGGTGTCCTCGGGATCAGACAGGACGACGCGTGCTGGCAGGGCGGCGCGCAGGGCGCTGGCCACCTGCTGGCGGCGGACGGGATCGATGGCGGTGGATTCGGACATGTAACGATTGTACTGGATGTTGGTTTTGCCGTATCCTCGCGCCTTATCACGGACCATTTCAGCTAAAAAAACCACAGGAGCATCATGGGCAACAGGTTATCGAAAATCGCCACCCGCACCGGCGACAACGGCACCACCGGACTGGGCGACGGCAGCCGCACTGACAAGGACAGCGACCGCATCATCTCGCTGGGCGACGTCGACGAATTGAACTGTTTTGTGGGATTGCTGCTGTGCGAAGCGATGCCCGACGACTTGCGCGAAGAACTGGTCACCATCCAGCACGACCTGTTCGATCTGGGCGGCGAATTGTGCATCCCTGGCTACCAGATGATCACCGAGGCCCATGTCGAGCGGCTCGATGCGCTGCTGGCCAAGTACAACGCCACCTTGCCGGTGCTGCAAGAGTTTATTTTGCCGGCCGGTTCAAGGGCGGCGTCGATTGCGCATGTGTGCCGCACCGTGTGCCGGCGCGCCGAACGGGCCATCGTCACGCTGGGCAAACACGAAGCGATCAACGAGCACCCGCGCCAGTATGTCAACCGGCTGTCGGATTTGATGTTCGTGCTGGCGCGGGTGCTGAACCGCTTTGCGGGGGGCAGCGACGTCTTGTGGCAGCACGAGCGGAAAAGATAACAGCCCGCGCTGACGGGGACGGCCACCGCGCTACGCGCGTGCCAGTCCCCGCAGCGGCCCAAAGCGGCGGATGATCGACGCGCCAATCCCACGCGCATCGAGCCCAACCCCGGCTAGCAGCGTGGCCGGATCGCCATGGTCAATAAACGCATCCGGCAAACCGAGCATCAGGATCGGCTTGACGATGCCTTCGGCAGCGAGCGCTTCGGCCACCGCAGCGCCGGCGCCACCCATGATGCAGCCCTCCTCCACCGTCACCAGGTAATCGTGGCTGGCCGCCAGCTGGCGCACCAGGGCGACGTCGAGCGGCTTCACAAAACGCATGTTCGCCACCGTGGCGCCGAGCTCTTCACCGGCCTTGATACTCGGCGCGACCATCGAGCCGAAGGCGAGGATGGCCACTTTGCTGCCCTGCAGGCGCACTTCGCCTTTGCCCATTTCGAGCGAGGTCAGGGTCGTCTCGATGGCCGCGCCGACGCCAGCGCCGCGCGGATAACGCACCGCTGCCGGCCCGGCGTAATGAAACGCCGTGGTGAGCATGCGACGGCATTCGTTTTCGTCCGACGCCGCCATCACCACCATGTTCGGAATGCAGCGCAGATACGCCATATCGTAATTGCCGGCGTGGGTGGCGCCATCGGCGCCGACCAGGCCGGCACGGTCGAGGGCAAAAACGACATCGAGGTTTTGCAGGGCGACGTCGTGGATCAGCTGATCGTAGGCGCGCTGCAGGAAGGTCGAGTAGATCGCCACGACGGGCTTTAAACCTTCGGTGGCGAGGCCACCGGCGAACGTCACCGCGTGCTGCTCGGCGATGCCGACGTCAAAATACCGGTCCGGATACAGGCTCTCGAAACGCACCATGCCCGAGCCTTCGCGCATCGCCGGGGTGATGCCGACCAGGCGCCCATCGCTCGCGGCCATGTCGCACAGCCAGTTGCCAAATACTTCGGTGTAGGTGGTCTTGCCGGCGGCGGCCGGCTTGATGCCTTCGCTGGGATTGAACTTGCCGGTGCCGTGATACAGAATCGGCTCAGCCTCGGCCAGCTTGTAACCCTGGCCCTTCTTGGTGACCACGTGAAGGAACTGCGGCCCCTTCAATTTCTTGATGTTTTCCAGCGTCGGGATCAGCGAATCGAGGTCGTGACCATCGATGGGGCCGATGTAATTGAAACCGAATTCTTCGAACATGGTGGCCGGCACCACCATGCCCTTGGCGTGTTCTTCGAAGCGCTTGGCCAGCTCCAGCACGGGTGGCGGCAGCACCGATTTGCCGACGTTCTTGGCGGCGGCGTAGAACTGCCCCGACATCAGGCGCGCCAGGTAGCGGTTGAGCGCACCGACCGGCGGCGAGATCGACATGTCATTGTCGTTGAGGATGACCAGCAAATTGAGGTCTTCCTGCACGCCGGCGTTATTGAGCGCTTCAAACGCCATCCCGGCGGTCATCGAGCCGTCGCCGATGACGGCGATGGCATGCCGGTGTTCGCCCTTGATTTTGGCTGCCTGCGCCATGCCCAGTGCCGCCGAAATCGAGGTCGACGAGTGCGCCGTGCCGAAGGTGTCGTACTCGCTCTCGTCGCGCTTGGGGAAGCCCGACAGGCCTTCGAACTGGCGCAGCGTGTGCATGCGCTCGCGCCGGCCGGTGAGAATTTTATGCGAGTAGGTCTGGTGGCCGACGTCCCAGACGATGCGGTCATACGGCGTATTAAACACGTAGTGCAGCGCGATCGATAACTCCACCGTGCCCAGGTTCGATGACAGGTGGCCGCCCGTTTTCGACACCGACTCGAGCAGGTACTGGCGCAGTTCAGCGGCCAGCGGGGTCAGTTGGGCCCGCGCCAGCTTGCGCATCTGGGCCGGTTCGTTGATGGTCTCTAGCAGGTTCATTTATGCTTTCCGCTGCACGATCAGGTCGGCCAGCTCGCGCAGCCGCCGTCCCTGTTCGCCAAATGGCACCAGCGCATCATGCGCCGTTTGCCTCAGTGTGTGGGCCAGCGCGCGCGACTCGTCCAGGCCAAGGATCGACACATAGGTCGGCTTGTTGGCGGCGGCGTCCTTGCCGGCGGTTTTGCCCAGCGTGGCCGAATCGGCGGTGGCGTCGAGGATGTCGTCGACCACCTGGAAGGCCAGGCCGATGGCGTTCGAATAGGTCGCCAGCGCGGCGCTTTCGGCCTCGCTGATGGTGCGCCCGGCCAGCGCGCCCAGCATCACGGCCGCTTTTAACAGCGCGCCGGTTTTCAGCTGGTGCATGCGTTCGAGCTGCGCCAGGGTCAGGCTCACGCCGACACTGGCCAGATCGATGGCCTGGCCGCCGCACATGCCGTGCGAACCGGCCGCGCCGGCCAGCACGCGCAGCATCGCCAGCAGCCGCGCCGGCGGCACGCTGGTGTCGCCGGCGAGCACGTCGAAGGCTTGCGCCTGCAGGGCGTCGCCCACCAGCAGGGCGGTCGCTTCATCGTAGGCGATGTGCACGGTGGGCTGGCCGCGCCGCAGGGCGTCGTCGTCCATGCACGGCATGTCGTCGTGCACCAGCGAATAGGCGTGGATCATTTCGACGGCGGCGGCGGCGCGTGCCAGCACATCGAGTTCGGCGCCGCTGACGACGCCGGCGGCAAACACCAGCAAGGGGCGCACGCGCTTGCCACCGCCGAGCACGGTGTAGCGCATCGCTTCGTGCAGGCGCGCCGGCTCGCTGGCAGCCGGCGGCAACAATTGCTCGAGCGCCTCTTCCACGTGCACCTGGACGGTTTGCATCCAGCCTTCGAAGGAAGCGAACAGGCTCATGCGGCGTCGCTGTCGCTATTGACGCCGGCGCCCGCACCGTCGAAGGCGGCGGCAAACGGCTTGAGCATGTCACCTTCGAGCACCTTGACCTGGGCCTCGACTTTTTCCAGCTGGGCGGCACAATACTTGACCAGCTCGGCGCCGCGCGCATAGGCGACCACCGACGCTTCCAGCGCCAGCGCGCCCGATTCCATCTGCGCCACCAGCTGCGCCAGTTCCGCCATTGCTTCTTCAAACGAGACCGGCGCGCCGGGGCCGGCCGTGTCACCCGCTAATAATTTCTTTGCCATAGATGCTTTTCTTGTGTGGCATGGCCGCGGGCGAGGTCTTCCGCACCATGCGAGCAAACACAGTGCGCAACTTCGCCGTCAACGGCCTGTCCAATTCCTTATTCTAGAACAATCCCACGCAGTCGTGACCACGGTTGGCAGTTTGCCATGGCGGCCAAAGGGCCCATTTTATCGCAAGCGCCGCTTGGGTCCATGCATGGCGTGTAAAAAATTGTTGATCAATTAAGCTTTGGGCTGGACCGGCGGCAGCGCCGCAAGACTGCAGGGCCCGTTAGAAGGTATAATCGCCGGTTATGTCCAAAAACCCGTCGTGCGCAGCCCGGCTGACGGCGTCTGGATTTCTTCTTTTTGCTGTGCTCGACGCCGCTGACGGCGCGATGCAACTTTGATTGGGGGTTGGGATGTCCGATCTGGCTACCCACGCCAAGCTGGCGCGACCAAACGCGCAGCTTCCGGTAGATGTGTATTTTGATGAAGCGCTGCTGCAGCGCGAATTGCAGACGCTGTTCAGGGCGGGCCCCCGCTATGTGGGCCACGAACTGATGGTGCCGAATGTGGGCGACTTTGCCACCCTGACGGCCGAGCACGAAGGCCGCATGCTGGTGCGCAATGCCGAGGGCATCGCGTTGCTGTCGAATGTGTGCCGGCACCGCCAGGCGCTGATGTTCAATGGCCGCGGCAACGCCGCCAACATCGTCTGCCCCCTGCACCGCTGGACCTACGACTTGCAGGGCGAGCTGCTGGGCGCGCCCCACTTCGCCGAAACGCCGTGCCTGCACCTGGCGCAGACGCCGCTGCAGAACTGGAACGGCCTGTTGTTCGAGCAAAACGGGTATCACGTGATGGAGCAGCTCAACGAACTGTCGGTGACCAAGGATTTTGATTTTTCCGGCTACCAGCTCGACCACGTCGAAGTGCAGCACTGCAATTACAACTGGAAAACCTTCATCGAAGTCTACCTCGAGGATTACCACGTCGAGCCGTTTCACGCCGGCCTCGGTGGCTTTGTCAGCTGCGCTGACTTGCGCTGGGAATTCGGCCGCGATTACTCGGTGCAAACGGTGGGCGTCAACCGCGGCCTGCAGCAATCCGGTTCGGCCGTCTACCAGCGCTGGCAGCAACAGGTGCTGCAGTTTAACGGCGGCGTGCCACCGGACAAGGGCGCGATCTGGTTCACCCTGTACCCGAACATCATGGTCGAGTGGTATCCGCACGTGCTGATCGTCTCCACCCTGTGGCCGGACGGCCCGCAAAAAACCCGCAACGTCGTCGAGTTTTATTATCCCGAAGAAATCGTGCTGTTCGAGCGCGAGTTCGTCGACGCCGAGCGCGCCGCCTACATGGAAACCTGCGTCGAGGACGATGAAATCGCCCTGCGCATGGATGCCGGCCGGCGCGCCCTGCTGGCGCGCGGGATCAGCGAAAGCGGCCCCTACCAGTCGCCGATGGAAGATGGCATGCAGCATTTTCACGAGTGGTACCGCAGCAAAATTGATCTGACCGGCCGGGAATTTTAAGTGGGTTCACTGTGGATGCTGGTAGCGGCGCTGCTGTTTTCCGTGATGAGCGCCTGCGTCAAGCTCGCCTCCGCCCATTTCTCGATCGCCGAAATCGTCCTGTACCGCGGCTTGACGGGGGTGGTGCTGGTGGCCCTGCTGGTGCGCCAGCAGAGGGGCACGCTGCGCACGCCGCACGTCAAGGACCACCTGTGGCGCGGTGCGGTGGGCGTGCTGTCGCTGTGGCTGTGGTTTTATGGCATTTCCAAGCTGCCGCTGGCCACCGCCGTCACCCTCAACTACATGTCGCCCATCTGGATGGCCGCCTTCCTGTTTTGCGCCGGCTGGTGGCATGCGAAAGACCACGTCGCCTGGCCGCTGGTGGTCGCCATTTTATGCAGTTTTGTCGGCGTCACCCTGGTACTGCAGCCAGCCTTTGAAGCGAAACAGTGGGTCGGCGCGCTGACCACGCTGGGCTCCGGCCTGTTTTCCGCCGCTGCCTACCTGCAGGTACGCAAGCTGTCGCAACTGGGCGAACCGGAATACCGCGTGGTGTTCTTCTTTTCGTGCGTCAACCTGGCGGCCGGCCTGGCCGGCAGCGCCACCACCGTGTTCGATCCGGCCGTCGTCACCTTTCACCCGCTCGACTGGTATAGCGGCGGCTTGCTGCTGCTGATGGGCACCTGCGCCACCCTGGCGCAACTGGCAATGACGCGCGCCTATGCCGTCGGCAACACGCTGGTGGTGGCCAATTTGCAGTACACCGGCATTATTTTCTCCAGCATCTGGAGCATGCTGCTGTGGGGCGACCGCTTCGGCTGGCACGTGTGGCTGGGCATGGCCATCATTTTCGGCTCGGGGCTGGCCGTCACCTATTACAATACCCGCAGCACCGCACGCGGCACCGCGGTCGAAAAAACCGACCCGATCGCCAGCGAAACCTGAGGAGACTGCCATGTTCACCACCCTGATCAGCGCCAGCGAGCTGGCCCGCGCCATGCCCGACGACGACCTCGTGATCGTCGACTGCCGCCATGACTTGCAATTGCTGACGGCCGGCCGCGCCGCCTTCGAGGCCGGCCACATCGCTGGCGCCGTGTTTGCCGACATGGAGCAGGAACTGGCCGGAGCCAAGCGCGACGGCGCCGGCGTGTTCCTTGGCCGCCACCCGCTGCCGGCGCCAGCAGATTTGCTGGACCTGCTGCGCCGCTGGGGCGTCAACGATGGCACCCAGGTGGTGGCGTATGATGCCCACGGCGGCATGTATGCAGCGCGCCTGTGGTGGCTGCTGCGCTGGCTGGGCCACCCGGCGGTGGCGGTGCTCGATGGCGGCTTGCAGGCGTGGAGCGGGCCGTTAAGCACCGCGGCGGCAGCCGACAGAGCGCCCGGCAACATCAGCGCGCGCCCTGCCCTGGCCGGCAGCGTCGATGCGGCCACGCTGGTGGCCAATCTGAGCAGCGAAGAACTGACGGTGGTCGATGCCCGTGCTCCTGACCGCTTTCGGGGCGAGAACGAAACCATTGATGCGGTCGCTGGTCATATTCCGGGGGCAATTAATCGCTTTTTCAAAAATAATCTGGACGCCGATGGCCGCTTTAAAAGCGCCGAACTGCTGCGCGCCGAACTGGCGCCGCTGGGCGACGCCGCCAGCGCGGTGATGCAGTGCGGCTCGGGCGTGACTGCCTGCCACAATCTGCTGGCGTTCGAGATCGCTGGTTTAACCGGGGCGCGTTTGTATCCGGGCTCGTGGAGCGAGTGGAGTGCCGATGCGGCACGGCCGGTGCAGCGGGGCTAGGCGCTGATAGCGTCGGCTGACGGAAAAATGGGACAGGCACCTGGCGGCGCCAGCCCCCCCTGCGTCTTACTTGTCAGGCAGAGTCAGCCGCCCGGTGTGAAAGTCGTACTCGTACGCCTCACCATACCGGCCCCACTCCACCGCCACTTCCAGCATGCGCTGCGCCTCTTCTTTCTCGACGAATTCTTCCAGCAGATCGAGGAAGGGTTGCTCCGGCAAGGAGCCACCGGGCTCGTTGTCGAGATGCTGGCGGATGCGCGCCGCCAGCGGCACCTGACTGAGTAACTGGCGCCCAAAAATTTCCTGCCGCAAGGTCTGCGCCGCCTGCACGTAGCTGTGACCCAGTGCCGTCAGAGAAATGTCGCCATCTTCGATCAGTGCCAGCCCCAGCTGACCGAGCGCTTCATAGGTCGGCAGCAATTCGTCGTCTTGCAGCTCGGCCACTTCGGACAGTTGCGGCAAATCGGCGCGGCCATTAAATGGCGCCTCGGCCAGCAGTTCGAGAATCGCTTCGATGCGGCTGACGTCGGTCTCGGGCAAGCGGTAATCGATCTGTTTGGCTGCGGTCGCCGCCGTGTGCGCTTCGCCTGCCGGGCGCATGGTCATCAGCGCATACACCTGGTCGATCAGCGCGCGCACGGCGGGCGAATCGAGCGAACGGGGACGCGGCAAGTCGATCGCCACCTGCTGGCGGATGCGCCCCGGCCCGCTCGACAGGATGATGATGCGGTCCGCCATCATCACCGCTTCCTCGATATTGTGCGAGACGATCAGGATGCCCTTGGTGGGAATGCGCTGGCTGTCCCACAGCTCTAAAATATCGTTGCGCAGTGTTTCGCCAGTGAGCACGTCGAGGGCGGAAAACGCTTCATCCATCAACAGCACATCGGGATTGGTGACCAGCGCACGGGCGATGCCGACGCGCTGACGCATGCCGCCCGACAGTTCACGCGGCAGCGCGCCGCCAAAGCCGGCCAGGCCCATCAGGTCGAGCATGGCATCGGCGCGCCGTTCGCGTTCGGCCGCGGCGATTCCCTGCGCCTCCAGGCCCAGCTCGACGTTTTGCTGCACCGTCAGCCACGGAAACAGGGCGAACGACTGGAACACCATGGCCACGCCCAGCGCCGGACCGGCGATCGGCCGGCCACGGTAATGCGCCTGGCCGGCATCGGCACCGATCAGGCCGGCCATGATGCGCAGCAGGGTCGATTTGCCGGAACCCGATTTGCCCAGCAGGGCAACAATTTCTCCCTTGTTGAGGGTGAAATTGACGTCGTCGAGAATCAGGCGGGGGGCGCCGTCGGCACTGCGAAAGGATTTTACGACGCCCTGCAGTTCCATCAATACAGCTTCGCTCATGCTCATTCCTTGTCCATTTCTTTTATTACAGGCCGCGCTGTTCGGCACGCGCATACAGTGTGCGCCAGAAAAAGCGGTTCAGCAGCATCACGAACACGCACATCACACCGATGCCCAGCGCAATGCGGTGAAAGTCGCCGGCATCGGTCATGCGCTTGATGTAACTGCCAAGGCCATCGGCGACCAGCGTGGTCTTGCCCCAGGTGACATACTCGGCCACGATGCTGGCATTCCACGAGCCGCCGCTGGCAGTGATGGCGCCCGTCACATAGGCGGGAAACACCGCCGGCAAATACACCCGCTTCCACTTGAGCCAGCCCTTCAGGCCGAGATTGTCGGCGGCCAGCCGTAGCTCGTTGGGAATGGTCGAGGCACCGGCGACGACGTTGAACAGGATGTACCACTGGGTGCCAAATACCATCAGCGGACTGAGCCAGATATTCGGATTGAGCCGCAGCGTCAGCAGCAGATACACCACCACCGGAAACATCAGGTTGACGGGAAAGGCGGCGAAGAACTGCGCCAGCGCCTGCACCCGCTGGGCGTAGCGGGGGCGCAGGCCGATCCAGACGGCAACCGGCACCCACACCAGCGAGGCCAGACCGATCAGCACCATCACGCGGGTCAGGGTGAGCAGGCCCAGCACCACCACGTGACCCGCTTCGGCCCAGCCCACCACGCTGTGGACGAAGCGCACCAGTTCATACACGGCCAGCAGCGAGGCGGCCGGCAGCAGCACGCTCCAGCCGCGCGCGGCGTAACTGGCCAGCGCGTGCGCGCGCGGGCGGGCGACGGCGCGGCCGCCACCATGGCTGAACCAGCCCAGCGCCCGTCCCATCAGGCGCCAGAAGCGCTCGGTGAGGGCGCGGATCCAGCGGCTGCGGCGGCCCCAGTCGAGCAGCCATGAGCCTTGCGCGGTGTCGCCCTGCGATTCTTCGAAGCGGAACTTGTCGGCCCACGCCAGCAGGGGACGGAAGAACAGCTGGTCGTAGATGACGATGCCGGCCAGCATGGCCAAAATCGCCCAGGCAATCGCGGCGCCGTTTTCCGCCTCGATCGCCAGCGCGATATAGGCGCCGATGCCGGGCAGCTTGATGTCCTGGCCACCCACCGAGATCGCTTCGGCCGCCACCAGGAAGAACCAGCCGCCCGACATCGACATCATCATGTTCCACAGCAGGCCGGGAATGGCAAACGGCAAATCGAGGCGCCAGAAGCGCTGCCAGGCCGACTGGCAAAATACCCGCGATGCTTCGCTCAGTTCGACCGGCACGGTGCGCATCGACTGGTACAGGCTGAACGCCATATTCCACGCCTGCGAAGTAAAAATGGCGAAAATGGCGGCGCATTCGACGCCCAGCAGATTGCCGGGAAACAGCGCGATGAAGGGCGCAATGGCGATCGCCTGAAAACCGAGAATCGGCACCGATTGCAGGATGTCGAGCAACGGGATCATCAGCTTTTCGGCAGCCCGGTACTTGGCGGCGACGGCGGCAAACACAAAGCTGAACACCAGTGAAAAGCCGAGCGCTGTGAACATGCGCAACATGGTGCGCAGCAGGTAATACGGCAAATGCACCGGGTCGAGCGAGATCGGCGTCGGCTGCCCCACCGTGAACGGGCGCGTCATTTGCATGGCGCCGTAAGCGAGTGCGGCGAGCAGGGCCAGCACCAGCGGCAGCAGGATCCAGTCCCAGCGATTCGGGCGGCTGCGCAGCGCGCTGACGCTGCGGCGCCCGTGAAACAGTTCGAACATACGATTTCCTTACATCTGCGCGTGCAGGCGGATGGCGCCGACGTTGACGGGACCGCGCGCGCGGTTGTACGCGGGGTTGGCAATGTGCTGGTAGTCGAACGTCAGCCAGGCGTGGCCGCCCAGCGCGACGCTGTAATACGTTTCGGCGATCGCTTCAGGCCGGTAGGCGAGACGGCCGTCGCCGACAAAGGCGCCGTGGCCGCCGGCGGCCAGATAAGCGCGGTGGGCGCCCGAGAGGCCATCGCGCACCAGCGCCACGCCCGCCGTGTCGGCGCTGCGCTGCCACAGTTCGCCCTTGAAGACGGCGCCGGCCGAGAGCGAGCGGTCGATTTCGGCAAAGGCGTAGGTCTCGGTGGCGCCATCGTTGGCGCTGGCGCGGGCGAACACGCCGATAGCGGCGGTCACTTCCTGGTCGACGCTGATGCCGGCGCCGCGCTTGCTTTGCTGGTGGCGCACCAGGGCGACGTCGGGGCTGCCACCGTCGCGCGCGGCAGCGGCGAGGGCATCCTTGAAACTGCCCATGACCGCCTGGTTGTGAAATGCCAGCAGGCGCACGCTGCCGGCGCGGCCGGCGATGGCATGGCTGTGGCTCACTTCGAGCTGGTCGCCAAAGTGATGCCGCAGCTGGCGGTCGAGTGCCAGGCCGTTCGATTGTGCCGGCTGCATGAAGCGGCCGGCGCGCAGCACCCAGGCGTCCCAGTACCATTCGACGGCGGCACCGTTGCTGTAGCCACGGGCATCGGCGGCAAAATCATAGGCGCCGTGCGCCAGCAGGGCCCAGTTCATGAACTGCGTGCGCGGGTCATGCGCCAGCGCGTTGTTGTCGAAAATATCGATGAGCGCCAGATTGCCGGCGGTGACGACGATGCGGCGCTGGTCGACCATGCCAGCGAGCTGGTTGCTGTCAGACTCCACCTGCACGCGCGCGCCACCGAGGGCGATGCTGTGGCGGGCGAACAGGCGCGCGCGATACAGGGTCGGATGGGGGCCGCCGGTCTTTTGCTGCTCGCCATTGCTCATGCCGCCCAGCCCCGTCAGATTGGACAAGGGCACACCCTGCACCAGCTCGGGATTGACGTACAGCTCGCCGCCGGACCAGGCGCGCCAGCCCAGCGCCGCCGTGGCGCTGAACGAATACGAGGTCTCGGCCGCCGTGCTCAAGCTGTTGATGCCACTGTAAGGGGCAGCAAAGGACGCTTTCTTTTGCCAGATATAGGTCGACTGCGCGTGCAGGTTCCACGCTTCCTCGCTGCCTGCCGGCGTCTGCGCCTGAACCGGCAGGGCCGCCAGCAGCGCTGCCGCCAGCACGGCGCCCTGCAGCTCATTCATGTAATGCATTGCTACCTCGTTGAATCGACGATGACGGCCAAAACCGCAATCTTGATGGCGTGCGCGAGCACGGGCCACGGGCCGTAACGGCGGGCGCTTGATGATGACTGCTGCGCATGACCGGGTCGTGACAGCGCACGCCATGTCGGCGGCAGGCCAGTTCAACGCGGTATGTTCGGTATGTTAGAGGAATGCTGACGGACCGGGCGAGCGCCCGGGACATCGGAATACCATCATCGGCCAGCGGCGCGATGACGGCAGGAGGAACCCGCTGCGTTAGCGTGCCGAGGCAGAACCAGAATCACTCTGGCAACAACAATCACTCAGGCAAGTGCCCATGTACGGAATTTCCATGCTATAAAAACAGGCGAAGTGTAAGTGCGCGCTTGCCGGGCCGTCAAGCACCGATGTGGCAATTTTTTTACCCGCTGGCCGAAATACGACAGTCATCCCGGCCTCATGCCGGCAGGGGAAACGCCACCGCGATACGGGCGCCGCGCCGGCCCGGTGCGGCCGCTATGCTCAGGTGCGCGCCATGGCGAGCCGCAATTTCAAAGGCGATCGGCAAACCCAGCCCGCAGCCGCTGGTGCCTTCGCTGGCGCTGCCGCGGAAGAACCGTTCCAGCACCAGGCCGCGCTCGTGTTCGGCAATGCCGGGGCCGTCATCGTCGACCGTCAGGCGCAGCGGATCGGCAGCGATACTCAAGGTGACGGTGCCACCGGCGTCGCTGTAGCGGATTGCATTGTCGAGCAGATTGCTGAGCAGTTCGCGCAGCAGGTGGCTGTCGCCGAGCACCATGACGCCGTGCTCGGCGCCGTCATAACCGAGATCGATGTGTTTTTTCAGGGCGCGGTCAGTCCAGCGCTCGACCTCGTCGCGCGCCAGCACGGCCAGATCGACGCTGCCCAGTGTCAAATGGGGGTGCACCTGCGCTTCCGAGCGCATCAGCGTGAGCAGCTGGTGGGTGACGTGGTGCAGGCGGGTGACGGCGCCATAGACGTCGCCCAGCGCCTGCTGCTGTTTGGCGGGATCCGTCTCGCGCGAGACGCGCGCGGTTTGCACCTGCAGCGTCGCCAGCGGCGTGCGCAACTGGTGGGCGGCATTGGCAATGAAACGCTGTTGCGAATGCTGCTCGTCGCTCAGTTTAGCGAGCAGGCGGTTGATCGCCCCCACCAGCGGCGCAATCTCGGCCGGCATGCGGGCACTGTCGGCCACCGGCGTCAGGCTGCCGGTGTCGTAACTGCCCAGCTGCGCAGCGACGCGGTCGAGCTGGCGCAGGTTGCGGCTGACGGCCAGCCACACGAACATACCCGCGAGAAATAAAACAGCCGCTTGCAGGGGTGCCGACTGCGCCACGATCTTGCCGGCCAGCGCTTCGCGCTTGTGCATGGTTTCGGCCACCATGATGCGCAGGGTATCGGCCGGCGCCGATGCCAGCGCCACTTCGACGGCCACCACGCGCACGGGCGCGCCCTCGATGATGGCATCGAAAAACAGCGGCTTGTCGGCGCGCATGGCCAGCGCCGGCGGCGGCGCGATGCTGGCATTGGCCAGCAGCACGCCATGGCGCGCCGTCGATGCTTGCCAGTAAATGCGGTCGACGCGGTCGTAGCGGAACATGTCGATGGCCACCTGCGGCAGCGCCAGGCTGGCCCGACCGTCCACCAGCCGCACCTGCGAGTTGAGGGTCATGGCCGAGTCGAGCAGCCACTGGTCATGCACCTGGTAGCCGACGTGACGGGCGATGATCATGCCGCCGAAGGCGCCGAACACCAGCACTGCCAGCAGCGGCGCCGACAGGTGCAGCAGCAGCTGACGGCGCAGGCTGCGCGGCGCTGTCGCTGTCGCTACCGCTACCGCTTCAGAGCGGCGCATGCTCTTCGAGCCGGTAACCAAGCCCGCGCAGCGCGCGGATCGACACCTGCGACTGTGCCTGCGCCAGCTTGCGGCGCAGGCGGCTGATGAACACTTCGATCATGGCCGGATTTTTTTGCGCGGCGTGGTCGTACAGCGCGTCGATGAATTGCGATTTGCTCACCACCCGGCCCGGGCGCCGCAGCAGCAGGCCCAGCACGGTCGCCTCGGCCGCGGTCAGCTCGACCGCGCGGCCCAGCACGCTCGCTTGCATGGTGGCCAGCTCGAAGGCGATGTCGCCGTAGTGATGCAAGCCGGTGCCGGCGCTTCTGCGCAGCAGGGCGCGGATGCGCGCTTCCAGCTCGGGCAGATCGAACGGCTTGGCCAGGTAATCGTCGCCGCCCGCATCGAGGCCGGAGACGCGGTCGTCGAGGTCGAAGCGCGCGGTCAGAATCAGCACCGGCGCCGTCAGGCCTCCCAGGCGCAGGCGCCGCAGCACTTCCAGGCCATCCAGATCGGGCAAGCCCAGGTCGAGGATCAGCAGGTCGTAGCTGGTGTGCTTGCAGGCGGCAATCGCCGCCTGGCCGTCGTAGACCACGTCGGTCTGGTAGTGCGATTGCGCCAGCGAACTGGACAGGCCATGGGCCAGTTCACGGTCGTCTTCGACGAGCAACAAAGTCATGTCTCGGTTTCCCGCAGCAAGGTTCAGTCAAGGTTGGGCCAGTATCATGAGAGCACCCACCGGACCGGGGTCGCGCTGGCATTTTAACCGAAGCGGCCAGATCGCCGTGCCGACGCCCTCCCCTGCAGCGGCCTGCGCCAGCAGCACCCGCCATCGATAGCGCAAATGCGCGCCGCTGTACCGGGCACAAGAAAAGGTAACAACTTTGATGAAGACGATGACGCTGCCCGGCGGCGAACACGCGGTCCTGGCATTGCATGGATTGCTGGGCAATCCACTCGAAATGCAATACCTGGGCAAGAAACTGCAAAGCGCCGGCTATACCGTGCACATTCCCCTCATCGAGGGCTATGGTTTTGCCGCTGGTACGGGTAGCGGCGCGTCGTATCGCACCGCTGACTGCGAGAGCTGGTACGCCGAGGTGGTGCGCCAGTTCGAGCAGCTCAAACGCACCCACGTGAGCGTGTCGGTGACGGGCTTGTGCATCGGCGCCGTGCTGGCGCTGCGCCTGGCCATCGACCGCGGCGACGAAGTGGCGGCGCTGTCGCTGCTGGCGACCACCCTCGCCTACGATGGCTGGAGCCTGCCGTGGTACCGCTTTCTTTTGCCGCTGGCCTATTACACGCCGCTGCGCCACCTGTACTCCTACCAGGAACGGGCGCCCTACGGCATCAAGAACAACAACCTGCAGCGCTGGATCGCCCGCGAAATGGCCGTCACCGGCTCGTCGGCGGCGGGCGCGGCGCGGCTGTCGGCCGAAGGCATTTTTCAGGCGCACCGGCTGATCCGCCAGGTCAGGAAACAGCTGGCGCTGGTGCACACGCCGGCCTTGATCATCCATGCGCAGGAAGACGACGTTGCCAGCACGCGCAGCGCCGATTTCGTCGACAGCCACATCAGCTCGGCGATCCGCCGCAAGCTGATCTTACAAGACAGCTATCACATCATCACGCTGGACAACGAGAAAGAGATCGTCGCCAACGAGACCATCGATTTTTTCAACCGCCAGCTGCTGCCGGCCGCCATGCCCTCCCCCTATTCTGAAGCGATTGCCTGATATGAACACATCCCTGCCTACCGTCATTACCCTGCTGGCCAAAAGCCTGAGCATTCCCGCCGACAGCATCAGCGCCAGCACCGTGCTGCTCGACCTGGGCGCCGATTCGCTCACTGTGATTGAATTGATTTTCGATCTCGAAGAAGCGTTCGACATCCAGATCGGCGACGAGCGGCCCAGCCTGGTCGTGGTGCAAGACATTGCCGATCACGTCGACCGTTACCTGGAACAGCGCACCGCCACCGCATGAGCGGCCAGCGGGTCGTCATCACCGGCATCGGCGCCATCTCGGCGCTGGGGACCGGTGCCGACCATAATTTTGCCCAGGTGCTCGGTGGCCGCAGCGCCATCGGCATGCTGGAACTGGCCGGCGCCCTGCAGCGTCCCGGCGTGCCGGCCGCGCAAATCACCTTTCCCCTGCCACCGGTGATCACCGGCGCCGAACTGGCGCAGTTCGACCGTCACGCGGTGCTGGCGTGGATCGCCGCCAGTGAAGCCTTGCAGCAAGCCGGTTTGAGCAGCGCGATGGAACCGAGCATGGACAGCGGCGTGTTCTGGGGCACCGGCATGGGCGGCGCCACCACCGTCGAGGCGGGCTACACCGATCTGTTTATCGATGGTAAAAAACGGGTGCGGCCGATGACCGTGGTGGCCGCGATGAACAACGCCGCCGCCGCCCACATCGCCCTGCGCTGCGGCTTTGGCGGCACCGTCAACAATTACAGCAGCGCCTGCGTATCGTCGGCGCAAGCGATCGGCGAAGCTTACCGTCACATTCACCACGGCTACGGCGCACGGGTGCTGGCGGGCGGCTCGGAAGCCCTGCTCAGTTACGCCGTGGTCAGCGCGTGGGAAGCGCTGCGCGTGCTGGCGCCGGCCGATGGTCAAACCGGCGAACGCTCGTGCCGGCCGTTTGCCGCCAGCCGCAGCGGACTGGTGCTGGGCGAAGGGGCCGCTGCCGTGATGCTCGAGTCGCTGGCATCGGCGCAGGCGCGCGGTGCCACCATTCTTGCCGAGCTGGTCGCTTACGGCAGCAGCAACGACGCCACCCACATCACCCGCCCCGACGCCAGCGGCCAGGCCCGAGCGATGCGCATGGCCTTGCAGCAGTCTGGCCTCGATGGCGCCGCCATCGGCTACATCAATGCGCACGGCGCCGGCACGCCGGCGGGCGACCTGGCCGAATCGCAATCGATCCGGCTGGCGTTTGGCGCGGCAACCGATGCCATTCCCGTCAGTTCGACCAAGTCGATGCACGGCCACACGCTGGGCGCGGCCGGTGCACTCGAATTCGTCATCACCGTGCAAGCCTTGCGCAGCGGCGCGCTGCCGCCGACGGCGTTTCTCGACCGGGCCGACCCGGCCTGCGATCTGCAGCATATTGCCGGGCAGGCGCTGCATGGCCGTACGGTGAAGGCCGCGCTGTCGAACTCGTTTGCTTTTGGCGGCAGCAACGTCGCCCTGATCGTCGCCCAATACGAAGCCCCCTGAGCCAGATGGACGACGACTACGAAGTACCGAGCCCGCACGAACAGCGCATCGAAGAACTGGCCGGGCAGGGCAGCGATGGCCTGGCGCAGCGCATTTCGCTGATGACGGCCGTGCTGGCAACCATTGCCGCCCTGCTCAGTTACGCCAGTGGCAGTGCGCAAAATGAAGCGATGTTCTTGAAGAACCAGAGCATCTTGAAGCAGGCCGAAGCGAGCGACCAGTGGGCCTACTATCAGGCCAAGTCGATGAAAGAGCACCTCGACGATGCGGTCGGCGCGCTGGCCGTCGATGCCGATACCAGGCGACATTTTCTGGAAGACCGGGCCAAACAAGCCAGCGATAAAGCGCTGGTGCAGCACGAAGCGCAGCGCTTGCAGGAAGAGTCGCGCAGCCTGGGCCGGCAGTCCGAGGCCAAGCTGCGCCCCCATGAGCACCTGGCCATGGCCTTGACGTTTCTGCAAATTGCGATTGCCCTGGCGGCCATCACGGTGCTGACGCGGCGCCGCTGGCTGTGGTGGAGCGCGCTATTGAGCGCGTCCGTGGGCTTGCTGATCGCGCTGACGACGCTGTTTTAATGGCCGCCGGTGAGCACCAGCACGATGATGACACCGAGGCCGATCAACAACACCTGCGGCACCGATTCCCTGACGGTGGCGCGGCGCTGCATCTGCGGCATCAAATCGCTGACGGCAATATAAATGAAGCCGGAAGCGGCAAACACCAGCACGTAGGGAATCAAGCCGCTGGCGCGGTCCAGCGTGAAATAGCCGAGCAAGCCGCCGGCGACTGCCAGCAGGCTGCACAGCAAATTGAACAGGTAGGCGCGCGTGCGCGAAAAGCCGGCGTTGAGCAGCACGATGAAGTCGCCGATTTCCTGCGGAATTTCGTGGGCGATGATGGCGACCCCGGTGACCAGCCCCAGCTTGGGATCGGCCAGGAAGGCGGCGGCGATCAGGATGCCGTCGGTAAAATTGTGCATGCCGTCGCCGATCAGGATCATCCAGCCGGCGCGGCCCGCTTCGATGGCATCGTGGCCGTGCGCATGGTGGTGGCCATCGCCCTCGTGGTGATGGGAGTGGCGCAGGATGGCCAGCTTTTCCAGCACAAAAAAGCATAGCAGGCCGCCCAGCAGGGTGGCGAACAGGGTGCGCGGGTTGGCCTTCGACTCGAACGCTTCCGGCAGCGCGTGCAGCAGCGAGGTCGACAGCATGATGCCAACCGACAGGCTGACCATGCGTTCGACCACTTTCGACAGCAATGTAAACGAAAACACCGCCGCGGCGGTGATGCTGACGACACCAGCGAGCGTGGTCGCCAGCAAAATGGAAATAAGAACGGGATCGATGGGTAGCCTCGTGAATACGGTCGCTCAATGCGAGCGGGCATTGTACTGCACCGCCAGTATCTGGCGACAATCAGCGAAGGCCCGCCATCGACGGCGCTTTGCCAGCGCGCGCCTACCTCGCTACCGCCGTGGTGGCGCTGGTGGTCACATAACCGGGCGCCGTCGACAAAATGGTGTAGGTGGCGGCGCCCTCGACGATGGCGGCCTGTTCAGTAAACTGCAGTGGCTGGCCGTTCCACACGGCCAGCGAAGGTCGGCTCAGCGGCAAGTTATCAAAGCGCACGAAACCACCTCCGATACCGGCCATGCGGTCACGCATACTGGCCCGCGGGCCATTCGCGAACGTCTGGTAGGCGCTGCCGTAGGCGGCATCGATGGTGCTGGCCGGTTGCAGCACCAGCACGGCGGTGATGGCGCCGGTGGCACTGGCGGGCAAGGCAATCGGCGCGGCGGCACTGTTCAGGGCCAGCACGGCGCTACTGTCAGCCACCTTGACGCCGGCGATTACCGCAGCGGCGTGGCCGTCGGCCGTGATCACCACTTCGTAGCTGCCAGGCGGCAGGTACGACAGCGAAAAAGCCCCACTGCCCGCCACCGGCAGCGCGGCGCGCACGACCACACCGTTTTGCTGGGCACTGACCCGCACATTGCTGCCCAGCAGGGCTGGATCGACCACGCCATCGATGCCATTCTTGATCGCAGGAAGTATGCTGATAAGCGGGCGCAACACCACATTGGCGCCGCTGGGGGCCACCGAACGGCAACCGTCGAAATCGGCGACCAGCTTGAGCGACTGGCCGTTGACCACATCGAAGCCATTGCCCAGGTCAATGGCGACGCCATCGGGGGCGGCCGCCTGGGTCAGCAGGGGAGTTTCGGCCGTTGCACCGGCAGCGACCACACTGTTGATAGTGGTGTTGGCGCTGTTCTGGTCGAGCACCAGACGGGCCTGCGCGTAGTGGCCAGGCAGCAGGGCCGCGCTGCCGAGCGCGGTGACGATGCCATTGTTCAGTTGCGCCAGGTTGATACGGCGTGCCGGTTGCAGCGCAATCTCGGTCCAGCCGGCGTCACTGGCGGCCGCGCTGGCACTGGCGTGAAAGCGGATTTTTGTCACCGTCACATTGATGGCGTCATAGCCGCAACCCGGTTCGGCTGTCATGGCCAGCGCCACCGTGCCGAACGAAGCCCCTGGCTGCGATGGTTGCGATGGCTGCGATGGCGTGTTCGGGGTGACGGTGACGGGCGCGCCCGTCGCTGGCGTTGAGGTTGACGACGCAGTGCCACCGCCACCGCCGCCACAGGCAGACAGGCAGGCAGCGGCCAGGGCCGAGGTGGCGACGAGGTGGAAAAAGCGTGTGTTCATGTCAGTGCCTTGCATCATTTAATTTATAAACAGCGGGAACTGTTCAGTGAGTGAAGCAATCTTATAGATGGCAATTTGAAACACAGTACGGCACTTCACATATGGAAAATACAATGTGAATCTAAAGCAACATTATTTAATTGTAATTGTTTTATCAAAAAAAAAGCAACCCTGGCAGCCCGCCAGAATTGCCAGGGTTGTCAGGGTTGCTTGATTGCAAACTGGGCCGTTGTTGGTCAGTGCGCCTCGTCCCAGTTCTTGCCCACGCCCACTTCGGCCAGCAGCGGCACCCGCAGACTGGCAACGCCCGCCATCAGCGCCGGCAGCCTGACCTTGACCAGTTCCAGTTCGCTCATCGGTACTTCCAGCACCAGTTCATCGTGCACCTGCATGATCATGCGGGTGGCGAGCTGATCGGCTTCAAGCCAGTCCTGCACGGCGATCATGGCCAGTTTGATCAGATCAGCGGCGGTGCCCTGCATGGGCGCATTGATGGCGGCCCGCTCAGCGCCCTGGCGGCGCGGGCCGTTCGGCGAATTGATTTCCGGCAGCCACAAGCGGCGGCCAAACACGGTTTCCACGTAGCCGCGCGCCTTTGCCTGCACGCGGGTGTCTTCCATGTACTGGCGCACGCCGGCGAAGCGGGCAAAATAACGGTCGATATAGTTTTGCGCGGCCGCCCGCTCAATCGCCAGGTTGCCGGCCAGGCCAAACGCACTCATGCCGTAGATCAGCCCAAAATTGATGACCTTGGCGTAGCGGCGCTGCTCGCTATCGACTTCACTTGCCAGCACGCCAAAAATTTCCGCCGCCGTCGCCCGGTGAATATCTTCGCCCTCGGCAAACGCGCGCAGCATCGCTTCATCGCCCGAGATATGGGCCATGATGCGCAACTCGATCTGCGAATAGTCGGCCGAGACGATCACATTGCCGGGGCCGGCAATAAATGCTTCGCGAATGCGGCGCCCTTCCTTGGTGCGGATGGGAATGTTTTGCAGATTCGGATCATTCGACGACAGCCGCCCCGTCACTGCCACCGCCTGGGCGTAATTGGTGTGGACGCGGCCAGTGTCGCGGTTGACCATGCGCGGCAACTTGTCGGTGTAGGTCGATTTGAGTTTCGACATGCCGCGGTATTCCAGCAAAATTTTTGGCAGCGGAAAATCCTCGGCCAGCTTTTGCAGCACTTCTTCATCGGTTGACGGCGCCCCGGTGGGGGTTTTTTTGATCACCGGCAGTTGCAGCTTGACGAAAAAAATTTCGCCGATTTGCTTGGGGGAACCGAGGTTGAAGGGGCCGCCGGCCAGTTCATAGGCTTGCTGTTCGAGTTCCATGATGCGCTTGCCCAACTCGGCCGATTGCACGTTGAGCAGCTCGGCGTCGACCAGCACGCCGTTGCGTTCAATTTTTTGCAGCACCACCGAGGTGGGCAACTCGATCTGCCGGTAGATATAGCGCAGTTGCGGGTCGCCGTCGACGTGCCCCTTGATGGCGCCGTGCAGGCGCAGGGTGATGTCGGCGTCTTCCGCGGCGTACTCGGTGGCGCGCGCCAGCTCGACCTGGTCGAAACAGATCTGGCCGGCGCCCTTGCCGCACACGTCGGCAAAGGCGATGGTGGTGTAGCCCAGGTGACGCAGGGCCAGGTTGTCCATGTCGTGCGGCTTGTGCGACTCGAACACATACGATTCGAGCAGGGTGTCTTCGACAATGCCGCGCAGGGTGATGCCCTGGTTGGCGAAGATGTGGCTGTCGTACTTGAGGTTCTGGCCCAGCTTGGGTTTGGCGGGATCTTCCAGCCACCCGCGCATTTTTTCCAGCACCAGTTCCCGCGGCAGCTGCTCGGGCACGCCCGCATAGCGGTGCGCCAGCGGGATATAACAGCCTTGACCGGGCTCGACCGACAAGGAGATGCCGACCAGTTGCGCCGTCATCGGTTCCAGCGAGGTCGTTTCCGTATCGATCGCCGTCAGCGCCGCCTGATCGATCAGGGCCAGCCACTTGGCCAGCTGTGCGACGGTGCTGACCATCTCGTAATCGCCGCGGATGACGGGCAGCAATTGCGGTTCGGCGAACTTGTCGCCCTCGGGCGAGTTGAGGGCGGGCACCGCGGCGCGCCCGCCATCCGGATTAGCGACGATTTCGCGCAGCAGCGTTTTAAAACCGAAGCGCTGGAAAAAGCCGGCCAGCGCGTCCTTGTTTTCGGGCTGGGCGACCAGCGACTCGCTGATGCTGACCATGTGGGCCGACAGGTCGCAATCGAGTTTCACCGTGATCAGCTCGCGGCCCTTGGGCAGCCAGTCGAGCGCCTGGCGCAGGTTCTCGCCCACCGCGCCGCCGATGCTGGCGGCGTTTTGCATGACGCCATCCAAGCTGTCGTGCGCGGCGAGCCACTTGAGGGCGGTCTTCGGACCGCACTTGGCCACGCCCGGGATATTGTCGACGGTGTCGCCGATCAGGGTCAGGTAATCGATGATGCGGTTGGGCGGCACGCCGAATTTGTCGCGCACGCCCGCCTCGTCGAGCTTTTCATTGCTCATCGTGTTGATCAACATGACCTTCTCGTTGACCAGCTGGGCCAGGTCCTTGTCGCCGGTCGACACCACGGTGTTCATGCCCAGCCGGGTCGCCTCGACCGACAGGGTACCGATCACATCATCGGCCTCGACACCATCGACCATCAGGATCGGCCAGCCCATGTAGCGCACCGCTTCGTGGATCGGTTCGATCTGCAGGCGCAGGTCGTCGGGCATCGAGGCGCGCGTCGCCTTGTAGTCGGCATACATGTCGTCGCGGAAGGTCTTGCCCTTGGCATCGAAGACGCAGGCGATGTAGGCGGCCGGGTAATCGGCGCGCAGGCGGCGCAGCATGTTGACCATGCCGTGCATGGCGCCGGTGGGGTGCCCCTCGGCACTGCGCAAGTCGGGCAAGGCGTGGAACGCGCGGTACAGGTAACTGGAACCGTCGACTAACAGCAGGGTATTTTGCATGGTGGGACTGTGCTTTAAGAAAGGCGTGATGGCCGCCCACGGGACGGCAAGATGGCTGCCATTATCGCAGAATCACCGCCGGCGTCCCCTTGAAGAAAACACCACGGCCGACAAGTCTGTATGCTGTCGGCAGGACGACGAATTGGGCGCACCACCGGCACCAGGGGTCCGCTGATGTTGCGCTGGTACCCGTTTGTTACAATGATGCTTATCGACTCACAAGGCGAACTACCATGGCGCGCATTCCTTGCAGTATTTCTACCAAGACCGTTTTTTTGCTCAGCATGCTGGCATCAACCGGCCTCGTCCTGGCCCAGCAAGCCCCCAGCGCGGCGCCACCGCCGCCCCAGCAAAAGCTCGAGCCGATCGAACCGGGTAGCGATGCGCCGGTGACGATCACCCCCCAGAAGCGTGACAAGAACAAGATTTCGCAGACCAAGGATGGCGGCCGCGTCAAGGAAGTGCAAGTGAGCGCGGGCGGCAGCAACTACACCATGAAAGGTGTACAACCGGGATCGACTGCAGATTTGAACAGCCAGAACGGCTCGACCGTGCGGCCGCCCCAGTGGAAGGTGCTGGAATTCGATTTCAATAAAAAGAAAAAAATCGATCCGGAAGGCGCTGGCGCCGACACCACCGTCAACGCTCCACCGCCGCAAACGGTCAAGTAATGTCCCGCGCGGGCGGGCCGGCGCCTGGCGCCGCCCTGCCTGGTCCCCGTATTCCGACTGTATTACCTTACCCATCATCGCTCGCACATGGCAGTTTTTACCGCGGTCAGCCTGGACGACCTCACCCCCTGGATCGAGCAATTCCCCTTAGGTAAAGCAAGCGCCCTGCAAGGCATTGCTTCGGGCATTGAAAACAGCAATTTCTTTCTCAGTACGGACAGTGGCGAATTCGTGCTGACGCTCTTTGAAAACCTCAGCTTCGAACAATTGCCGTTTTATCTGGAACTGATGCGCCACCTGGCCAGCGGCGGCGTGCTGGTGCCAGCGCCGGTGGCGACCCGCAGCGGGACACTGGTGGCCGACCTGCACGGCAAACCGGCCGCCATCGTCAGCAAACTCGAAGGGCGCTCGCAGATGGCGCCGACGCCGGTCCACTGCGCCGCCGTCGGCGCCATGCTGGCGCGCATGCACCTGGTCGGTCGCGACTTTCCCCTGAGCCAGCCGAACCTGCGCGGCCTGTCGTGGTGGATCTGGGCCACGCCGCAAGTGCTGCCCAACATGGACGACGCCAGCGCCACCCTGCTGTGCAGCGAAATGCGTTACCAGATCGAAACGGCCGACGGCGCCGCCCACCGGGCCCTGCCCTGCGGGCCCATCCACGCCGATCTGTTTCGCAACAACGTCATGTTCGACGGCGAGCAGCTGACGGGCTTTTTCGATTTTTATTTTGCCGGCTGCGATGCCTGGCTGTTCGACCTCGCCGTCACCGTCAACGACTGGTGTGTCGACCAGGATAGCGGCGCCCTCGACCTGGCGCGCCTGCACGCCATGGTCGACGCCTACCACGCAGTGCGGCCATTCGTCGCCGCCGAGCGCAGCGTCTGGCAAGCGATGTTGCGGGCGGCGGCGCTGCGCTTCTGGCTGTCGCGCCTGCACGACTTGCACCAGCCGCGCGCGGCAGAAATGCTCACGCCCCACGACCCCACCCATTTCGAGCGCATTTTGCGCGAACGTATCACTGTTTCGGCACCGGAGTTACCATGAGCACCACCGACGGCAAGATCGCCGCCAAGACGGGCTGGTTGTGGCTCAAGCAGGGCCTGGCCCTGTTTCGTCAGCAACCGGCGGCCCTCACCACGATCCTGTTTGCCAACGTGCTGCTGGTGCTGCTGCTGCACGCGATTCCCCTGCTGGGACAGTTTATTGCCGTGCTGCTGATTCCCTCGCTGAGCATGGCGCTGATGCAAGCCTGCCTGCTGATCGACCACAAGCAGCGGGTCACCTTGCCGGTGCTGCTGACTGGCTTTCAAAAGCCGCTGGTGTTTACGCTGTGCAAAATCGGAGTGGCCCACTTGACGGTGGTGATTCTGACCACCCTGCCCGGCCTGCTGTTGCTGGGCGATGGCCTGCTCACCCGCGCCCAGCTCAATCCCGCCAACATCAGCGGCAGCGACGCCCTGATCTTGCTGACCTGCAGCCTGCTGCAGATTTTCTTTATCATCGCACTGTCGTTCGCCGCCCCGCTGGCCACCTGGCAAAAAATGGCACCGGCCAAGGCGCTGTTCTACAGCTTTTTTGCCGTCTGGCGCTCGGCCCGGGTGTTCGTGGTGATGCTGCTGGCGTGGCTGGGCCTGTTCATGCTGATCAGCACCGTCCCCCGCCTGTTGCTGGGCAACTCGACGGTGGGCTTTGTGATCATGGCCTGGGTGGGATTTATTTTTATCTTGCTGCTGCAGTGCGCGATGTTTGCCAGTTACCGGCAGATTTTTGGCACCCCGGCACTGACGGTCAACCTGGCCAAGCCCTGACCGGCGCAGTGCATTAGCGCCCCGGCCGCTCCAGCTTGGCCACCGACAGGTCCAGCATCTTCATGCCGGCGCGCCCAAAATTGATGTGCGCGCGCGCCGAGCTGCCACTGCCTTCGATGTTAACGATCACCCCTTCGCCAAACTTGGCGTGGGCCACCGTCTCGCCGATGCGCCAGCCAGGACCGGACTGCTTTTGCGTGATTGCCTGGGCGATCTTGTTGTCCGAGCCGACGCCACCAAAGGCCGGTTCATCCCATGCCGAATTTTTCTTGGCGAACCAGTGCGACTGCACGCGCGGCGACAGCCACTTGAGTGAGGCTTCCGGCAACTCGTCGAAAAAGCGCGACTTGGCGTTATACCGGGTCTGGCCGTGCAACATGCGCGTTTGCGTGAAACTCATGTACAGACGTTTTCTGGCGCGCGTGATCGCCACGTACATCAGGCGGCGCTCTTCATCGACGCCATCGAGTTCGCGTGAACTCGATTCGTGCGGGAACAGACCCTCTTCCAGGCCGGTAATGAAGACAGCGTCAAATTCGAGGCCCTTGGCCGAGTGCACCGTCATCAGTTGCAACGCGTCCTGTCCCGCCTGCGCCTGCGAATCGCCCGCTTCGAGCGAGGCGTGCGAGAGGAAGGCCGACAACGGCGACATGATGGTCGCCAGCGGCGCGGCCGCATCGAGAATTTCGATGCCGTCCTGGAACAGCAGCGCCTCGCCCGCCTGCGCCTGCGCGGGCGGTCCCAGGTGCGCGGGCGCGCCCTGACCAAACCCTTCTTCCTGCACGAACTGGGCAGCGGCACTGACCATTTGCTCGATGTTTTCGATGCGGTCGGCGCCCTCTTTTTCATTGGCGTAATGGGTTAATAAACCGCTCGCCTCGAGCACCACGCGCACCATTTCGGGCAGCGCCAGCTGCTGCGTTTCAAAGCGGGCAGCTTCGATCAGCTTGACGAAACTGCCCAGCGAAGAACCCGATTTGCCGCTCACATAGGGCACCGCTGCGTACAGCGAAATGCCGTACTGCTCGGCAGCGGCCTGCAGCGTTTCAATCGAGCGCATGCCGATGCCGCGGGTCGGGAAATTGACCACGCGCAGGAAGGCCTGGTCATTATTCGGATTGTCCATCAATTGCAGATAGGCGATCACATGCTTGACCTCGGCGCGCTGAAAGTAACGCTGGCCGCCATACACGGTATAGGCAATGCCGGCGGCGAACAGCGCGTGTTCGATCACGCGCGACTGGGCATTCGAGCGGTAGAGGATGGCAATGTCGCGGCGCATGCCGCCATCGGCCACCAGGCCCTTCGATTCTTCGACGATCCACTGCGCTTCTTCCAGATCGGACGAGGCTTCGTAGATGCGCACCTGTTCGCCATGGCCCGCATCGGTGCGCAAGTTTTTGCCCAGCCGCTTGGCATTGTTGGCGATCAGCGTGTTGGCGCTGTCGAGAATGTGGCCGTGCGAGCGGTAGTTCTGCTCGAGCTTGATGAGATTTTCGACGCGGAATTCGCGTTCGAAGGCACTCATATTGCCCACATTGGCACCGCGAAACGCATAGATGCTCTGGTCATCGTCGCCGACAGCAAACAGGGCGCCGCCTATGCTGGTGCCGTGACCGGCCAGCATTTTCAGTAAACCGTATTGCAGATCATTGGTGTCCTGAAACTCGTCGACCAGGATGTGGCGGAAGCGCTGCTGATAATGTTCGCGCAGCGGCTGGTTACGCTGCAACAGCTCGAAGGCGCGCAGCAGCAGTTCGGCAAAATCGACCACCCCTTCGCGCTGGCATTGCTGGTCGTACAGATCGTACAGCTCGACCATCTTGCGCTCGATGGGATCGAAGGCTTCGACCTGGTTGGCGCGCAAGCCCTGGTCCTTGGCGTTGTTGATGAAATACATCAGCGCCTTGGCCGGGTATTTTTCATCATCGACGTTGTTTGCCTTGAGCAGGCGCTTGATCATCGACAGCTGGTCTTGCGAGTCGAGAATCTGAAAGGTTTGCGGCAAGGCGGCGTCGCGGTAATGGGTGCGCAGAAAGCGGTTGCACAAACCGTGGAAGGTGCCGATCCACATGCCGCGCGTCGATACCGGCAACATTGCCGACAGCCGCGTGAGCATTTCCTTGGCCGCCTTGTTGGTGAAGGTGACGGCCATGATACCGGCGGGCGAGACCTGGCCTGTCTGGATCAGCCAGGCGATGCGGGTGGTCAACACCCGGGTCTTGCCGGAGCCGGCGCCCGCCAGGATCAGGGCGCTCTGGGCCGGCAAGGTGACGGCGGCGAGTTGTTCGGGATTGAGATTGTGGAGGAGTTTCTGCATGCGCTCATTATACGGGCAGCGCAGCCTGTTCCGTAGCGAACGCCCATCCTCTATGGCGGTAGCGCACACGGCGGTTCCGGCACGGCGGCAGCACCGGCGAGGCGGGCCAGCGCCGCCCGCGCCGCCTTGGCGTCGCCAGCGAACTCGGTCAGGTGACGGCTGCGTTCTTCGCTGTGCCACTCGCTATCGGCAAAGCGACTCAAGGGATAGACCTTGCCGGTCAACACGGCCCCTTCGCGGCGCGCCATCAGGGCGCGGTCGGGGTCGCTGTTTTCGCGCAACAGGTAGGCGTCGACATCGCGCAGCGTCAACGGCAGCGCCGCCTGCTGATCGCGCAGCAGCTTGCCGAACACGGTCAGCTTGACTTCGTTGGGGCCGCTGGGCAGCACCTCATTAAAGCTGAGCAGCGCCAGCGGCGCGCCGCTGGCATCGTCGACGCGGCCGCTGACCACGTAGCGGCCGCGCTGGTGCACCTGCAGCGGCAAATAAAAGGACAAGGCGCCGTCGGCCACCACTTCGCGCGGCGGCCCGCTCCACACGGCGGGCAGCTCGGGGCTGTAGATGACGTCGAATTCGACGCTGCCCGCCTCGCCGCCGACGCTGTAGCGCACGCGCGTGCGGATGGTGCCATGAAAGCCGGCCAGCGCGCTGTTGACGGGAACGAGGGTGGCGGCATAGGCACCGTCGCCAGCGACCGGGTCGGCGCCGCTGCCATCGTCGGCAAACGGCAGGCTGATTGGCGCCAGCGGACGCTGCTTGCCGCTGGTGAGCGCTTCGGCGGTGGCGCCCAGCACCACCAGCGGCAACACCACGCCGTTGCCGTCGACGGCGCGCACGGAGAACGACACCGTCTCACCGGCGGCCAGAAAAACGCGCGTCTGCGCGGTCTGGATCAGCACCCTGGGATCGCTGGTGCCACCCTGCAGGCGCATGGGATTGAGTTGATTGATGGCGGCGTTCGGATAGACCTGATCAGGCTGCTCGCTGATGGGTCGTGAATTGAACGGGTACTTGCTGCTGTCGCGATAATGGCAATAGGTGGCGGCGCTCAGTTGCACTTGCGCCAGCAGCGCGCTGCGCCTGTCAAGCAAAGCGGCCGTGGGCAGCGCGGCGGGCAGCGCTGGCGCAGCGGCGCTCCGCAGCGGCGCCGCGCGGGCGGTCAGGCGCGCCTGCTGGCCGCTGCCGCCAGTCGATTCGGCAACGATCAGCCAGGCCAGCACCGCCAGCAGGGCCAGACCGGCGACCAGGCGGCGCCAGCGCAAATGGACAACAAGGTGCAATGCCACGATCGGTCACCGCTGCGAAGTTCATGCAAAGCGCATTATCGGGCGCAGCGGCAGCCGGCACCACGACGCACATTAAATACTGTGCAGCGCCGCGCCGGGGTGGCTCACCACACGCGGCAACGCTTGGCGGCAACCATCGGCTGCCCGGGCTTGCAAGAAAATGCCTGCTCGAACTGCGGCATGTTGACCACCAGGCCGTTGACCCGGTATTTGCCAGGCGAATGGGGATCGGTCATGGCGGTGACGCGCTGATTTTCCGGACGGTCGTTCTCGCACGCCCATTGCGCATTGCCGACAAAGAAGCGCTGCGCCGGCGTCAAGCCGTCGCGCAGGCCGGCCGCCTGCTGCGGCATGCTGGCCATCTGCGTCTGCCAGGCCATCCAGCCGAGAATCAGGCCGCCCAGGTCGGCGACATCTTCGCCCAGCGTCAGCTTGCTGTTGATCTTGATATCGTCGACCACCACGTACTGCGCGTACTGGTCGACGATGCACTGGGCACGCTCGTTGAAGGCGGCGGCATCCTTGCGCGTCCACCAGTCTTTCAGGTTGCCGTGGGCATCGAACTGGCGGCCTTCATCGTCAAATGCATGGGTCAGTTCGTGGCCGATGGTGCCGCCCGTGTTGCCGTAGTTGGGAGCGTCGTCCATCTTGCCGTCGAACAGGGGTGGCTGCAGCACGCCGGCCGGGAAGTTGATGTCATTCATTTGCGGGTTGTAATAGGCGTTCACCGTCGGCGGCGTCATGCCCCATTCGCTGCGGTCGAGCGGCTTGCCGATTTTATCGAGCTGGCGGCGCGCTTCGAAACGGTTGCCCCGTTCGATGTTGCCGGCAAAATCGTCGCGCTGCACGGTGTAATTGCTGTAATCGCGCCAGTGGTCGGGATAGCCGATTTTATTGACGATGGTTTTTAATTTTTCTTGCGCGCGCGCCTTGGTTTGCGCGCTCATCCAGTCGAGCCCGGCGATGTCGTCCTGCATCGCCTGCTCCACCTGGCGCGTCATGTGCAGCGCCTGCTCCTTGAGCGCGGGCGAAAAGGCCCGGCTCACGAACGCCTGCCCCAGCGCTTCACCGAGCTGGGCATCGACCAGGGTGACGCAGCGCTTCCAGCGCGGCTTTTGCTCTTGCACGCCGCGCAGGATGCGGCTGAAAAAATCAAAGTGTTCATTGTCGAAGCGCGATGCCAGTGCCGGCGCACTGGCGCGCGTGACGTGCCAGCGCAGATAGGTCTTCAGGTCGGCCAGGCTGGCGTCGCGCCACTGGCGGCCCAGCGCGCGGTAAAACGCTGGCTCGCTCACATTGATGGTGGCCGGTCGGCCCGCGCCGAGCGCCTGCAGATACACGTTCCAGTTGAAACCGGGGGTCAAGGCTTGCAGCGCGCGCGCTGACATCTTGTGATACAGCTTGTAGGGATCGCGCTTGTCAACGCGCGACAGGGTGGCGCGCGCCAGCGCCGTTTCGATGCGCATGACGGTGGCGGCGCTGCGCTGGGCCGCTTGCGGCGACTGGCCCAGCAAGACAAAGGTGTTGCCGATATGGGCCACATATTGTTGGCGGATGGCGACCGCTTTGGCATCCTGCTTGAGATAAGCGTCGCGGTCGGGCAAGCCGAGGCCGCCGCCATTGGCGAAGGCGATCACCTGCTCGGAATTGCCGAAATCCTGGTTGGCGCCGAACGCAAAAAACAGGCCGTCGTCGGCCAGCGCCAGCTGCAAGCGCGCCAGTACCGGCGGCACATCGCGCAAGCTGCCGATGGCGTCGATGTCGGCGAAATAGCCATCGAGCGGGGCGGCGCCACGCGCCTCGATCGCCCGTTCATCCATGCAGGCGGCAAAATAATCACCGGTCTTCTGGTCGTTGCTGCTGCGCGCCGCGCCCCCTTGCGCCAGGCCGTCGAGAATGCCCCACAGGTAGCGCTGATTGTCGTCGGTCAGCTTGGCGTACACCGACCAGCGCGCCTGGTCGGCCGGCAGCGGATTGTTTTTCATCCAGCCGCCGCAGGCGAACTGGTAAAAATCGACGCACGGATCGGCGCTGCGATCCATGGCCTTGACATCGAGGCCGGGGGTGTAGGGAAAACTGGTGACGGGCTGATCGGTGGCAGCACTTTGGGCGGCGGCCAGCGTGGCCCCGCTGGCCAAGGAAACGGCGACGACAAATCGGGCAAGCTGGCGCATCGGCGGGCACTCCAAAATGCCCATCGTGCCATAGTTAAATTGGCAAGGCAACCGCGCCGCCGTTACGGCGAGCGCTGCGCCAATCCCTGGGCGACGGCATCGGCGATGGCGCGCCGCGTGGCTTGCTCCGACAAGTGCACCTGCGCCTCGATGCGCTGGCCCAGCGCTTCCATGGTTTTACCGAGGGCGTCCATCGGTGCGCCGGCGACTTCCATTTGGGCGCCGAGCGCCTCGACCGGCTGCTGCGCCAGCGCCAGCTGCGCGCTGTGCGCATGTTGCTTAGCAAGCTGTTCGCCGAGCTTGCCCATGCGCGCGCCCAGCGCATCCATTTGCGCCCGTAACTGCGCGCGCCGCGCGCCGTCCGCATCGACCATCTGGCGCGCCAGCGCATCGACTTGCTGGCCGAGCTTGTCCTGCTGCTGCGCGAGCCGTCGCAGCGCACCTTCGCCGGGGCGCTGGTCTTTGCCGACCTGCTGCTCGAGCTGCCGGCCCAGCGCGGCCATCTTGCGGCCGTGAACATCCATCTGCTGGCTGTAAGCCTGCATCTGTTCAGTCAAGACATCGACCGGCGCCCATGCCTGCGCCACCCGGCCGACAATGGCGCGGTCGGTCACCACATACGGCGTGCCATCGTTGACAAACCAGAGGAACTCGCCATCGATGCGCCGCTGGGCCGCCTCCAGGTGTTGCCAGTCGGCGCGCGAGGTACTGGCATGGATGGCGGCATGACCGGGGCGCACCAGAGAATAAGGTTCGGCGTCGCTGCGATGCGCGGCGCTGGCGGCCGTGGCCGGTGGTGCCGGTGCTGCCGGTGATGCCGGTGGTGCCGGTGGTGCGGGTAATGCCGGTAATGCCGGTGGTGCCGGTGATGCCGGTAGCGCTGGCAGTGCCGGGGTGGCTGGGGTGGCTGGGGTGGGTGGGCTCGCCGGTGGTGCCGGTAAGGTCGGTAATGTCGGTAATGCCGGCAACACCAGTGGCGGCGGCGGCGGCAGCAGCGCTTGCACGCCAGCGCTGGCGACCATGGTGACGCCGGCCGCCAGCAGGCCGGCCAGCGGCAGCAGCAATTTCCAGCTCAGTGCTTGCGCTTCGCTGCGCAACAGTTGTTTGATGCGATGCATGAGATGTCCTCCGTGGGCCGCGTGGGCCAGTCGATGTTGGGTGTAAAGGGGGTGGGTGAATTGCAATCGGTCCAGCTCGGCAAGCGCCAGCGCCAGCCGCCGCCGGTCGCCCAGCAAGGTGGCGGCGATGTCGTCGGCGACCTCCTCGCGCAACAGCCGCAGGCGGCGCGACAGCCACCACACGGCCGGGTGATAGAACAGCACGATTTCTAGCGCGCTTTGCAACAGGTTGAACAGGTAATCGTGGCGACAAATATGCGCCAGTTCGTGGGCCAGCAAGGCTTCGAGCAGCGCCACCGGCATGCCGCTCACCAGCGCCGCCGGCAACAGGACCACCGGCCGCAGCCAGCGTGCTGTCAGCGGACTGGCCAGATCATCGACCACGCCCACCCGCACGGCGCGGCCGATGCCAAGGCGCCGCGCCAGCACGCTGGCGCGCGCCTGCCAGAATGGCTCGGCGGCAGCACGCGCAGGGTCGGTACGGCGTCGCACCCACCACAGCCCCAGCAACAGCCGCAGCGCCAGCGCGCCCGCTCCAGCCGACCAGATCAATAGCAGCAAGGACAGGCGCGCCTGCACGGCGTCGCGCCAGGGGGGCAACTGCGCCGGCACCGGCACCGTGATGAACATGGCAACAACGGCAACCGCGGCGTCCGGCGCCAGCGAGGACACGGGCGCCGCCAGCGGCGCCTGCAGACGCGTCACCAGGCCCGCCACTGGCGCGGCGGCGCAGAGCAGCAGGGCGCCGCCCACCAGCGCATAGCGCGCTTGCGCACTGGCGCGGCGCATCAGCGCCAGCAGCACGGCGCTGGCACAGGCGATCAGCGCACCCTGCCAGAGGAAATCGAGGAGTGACCAGGCCAGGGCGGACAACAATGAGATGCGCATCGAATGCTTCCTTGCTGCAGTTAAATGGGCGTGGAAGTAGAATAAAATATCTAGATTATAAAGTCTAGAATATTTTTTCTAGTTAGGCGCGCGTTCGACGGCGCCCATGAAAATGAGCATAGGCCGGCCCCGCAATGGGCGATAGCACGATGCGATGGGCGGTGAAAAACGGGGAGTGGACAGCAGAGGGGCGGAACAAAGGCGCACAGCGGGAGCGGCGCGTGCCGCTCCCGTAAAAGACAATTTAAAAAATGACGACCGAGCGGATCGACTCGCCCGCCTTCATCAAGTCAAAACCTTCATTGATGCGCTCGAGGGGCAGACGGTGGGTAATCAAGTCGTCGATATTGAGCTTGCCGTCCATGTACCAGTCGACGATCTTCGGCACATCGGTGCGCCCGCGCGCGCCGCCGAAAGCGGAGCCTTTCCAGACGCGCCCGGTGACCAGCTGGAACGGCCGCGTGGAAATTTCCGCGCCCCCTTCCGCAACGCCGATGATGATCGACTGGCCCCAGCCCTTGTGGCAGCACTCGAGCGACTGGCGCATGGTGGTGGTGTTGCCGATGCACTCGAAACTGTAATCGGCGCCGCCATCGGTGAGGCCGATGATGGCATCGACGACATTGCCAGCGGTGGAAGGATTGATGAAATCAGTCATGCCGAACTTGCGCGCCATCGCTTCGCGCGCCGGGTTCAGGTCGACGCCGATGATTTTATTCGCGCCCACCATCTTGGCCGCCTGGATCACGTTCAAGCCAATGCCGCCCAGGCCGAACACCACCACATTGGCGCCCGCCTCAACCTTGGCGGTAAACAGCACCGCGCCCACACCGGTGGTGACGCCGCAGCCGATGTAGCAGATCTTGTCGAACGGCGCATCGGCGCGCACCTTGGCCAGGGCGATTTCCGGCACCACGATGTAATTCGAAAAGGTCGACGTGCCCATGTAGTGAAACAGTGGCTTGCCATCGAGCGAAAAGCGGCTGGTGGCGTCGGGCATCAAGCCGCGGCCCTGGGTCGAGCGGATCGCCTGGCACAGATTGGTTTTTTGCGACAGGCAGTATTTGCACTGGCGGCATTCGGGGGTGTACAGGGGAATGACGTGATCGTCGCGGCGCAGGCTGGTCACGCCGGGACCGACGTCGACCACCACGCCTGCGCCCTCATGGCCGAGGATGGCCGGAAAAATACCTTCCGGATCCGCGCCGGACAGGGTGTAATAATCGGTATGGCAAATGCCGGTGGCCTTGATTTCGACCAGTACTTCACCGGCCTTCGGGCCTTCCAGGTCGACTTCTTCGATCGTCAGCGGGGCGCCGGCCTTCCAGGCGACTGCGGCTTTGGTTTTCATGATGCTCCTGTATCGGGATAATAAGCAGCATGATAACCGCGACACTGGAAAACCTGCCGAACAGCCGTGAAATCGGCCCAGGCCGATCGGTCAGGCCGGCAGCAAACGCTGCTCCCACATCTGGCTGACCTGGCTGGCCAGGCGCAGCGGCACCAGCGGCTTGGCAATCACGCCGATGGCGCCGACGCCGACGTAGCGGGCGAGGTCTTCCGGCATGGTCAGGCCGGTCATGAACACGGCTGGGGTGTCGGCCAGATGGGGCAGCTGGCGCAGCGCTTTCAGGGTGGCCAGACCATCGAGTTCCGGCATCATAACGTCGAGCAAGATCAGATCCGGCTGAAAATTGGCGGCCGCCAGCACCGCCTGGCGGCCCGAGCTGCACTCGCGCACCGTAAAATTGCCGATCACTTCGAGCACCAGCTTGGCCGTGGTGCGCACATGTAAATCGTCTTCAACGTAAAGGATGTAGCGCAGATCGGTGTTGGTGAGTGGCATGACTAAACTCCGACGAAACAGGGATGCCGCGCACACGGCAATATTGGGCACACTGACACAGCTTCGGCGCAGTAAGCCGCACAACGACGTCAGCGCAGCGCGACGACGCCGCTGACGCGCCGCCGTGCAGCAAGGTTCGCTGATGCCAGCGTGGAAGGCGCTGCGGAGAATTGATGATAGCTGGAAAGTTGCCGTGAATCTACACTTCACTAAGCACTAGCCACGCGCGCACCGATCCCGCAGACGGCGGCGCGAGATCTGCCGGGCGAGCGCGGGAGCGAGAGAACTTAGGGCAGCAGGAGGCGCTTATTTGCCCTTGTTGCGGCTGACGAAACCGGCGTGCAGGGCGTTGAGCATTTCTTCGGCGCTCAGCAACTGGTCAGCTACCTCGTTGATCTTGCGCCGGCTCGAACGCGCGTGGTCGCGCAGCACCTCGAAAGCGGTGTTGCGGTCGGACTGGAAGCGGCTCATCAGCAGGCCTACCGCCACGCTGGTCTCACGGCCAGCCGCCAGCGCCGCATTGAGGTTCACTTCGGTGCGGCGCAGCTGGCGGATCTCATCGGCGCGCGCCAGCGCCGCTTCAAAGGCGGGCAACAGGCGCGCAGCGTCGATCGGCTTTAACAAAAACCCGACCGCGCCATACTGGGCCGCCAGGCGCGCTGATTCGGCATCGGCGCTGGCTGACAGAAACATGAAACCGACCGACGTGTTTTCATGCAGGTGGCGCGCCAGTTCGAGGCCGGACATGCCGGGCATGGTGATGTCGAGCAGCGCCAGATCCGGTTCGCGCACGGCGATCTGCCGGATGGCCCCGGCCGCCGACGGCGCGCTGACGGTGTCATAGCCCGCGTGCGCCAGCACTTCAGCAAGAAATTCGAGCAACAAGGGGTCGTCGTCAACCAGCAGGATCAGGCGTTTGACAGGAGCGGCAGGGGTCATAAGTGAACGCTGGATGGTTGTACAATTGCGAATAATTATACGACCAGTTTGTGACTATAGGTAACATTTAAACCACCAAATTATGATCGATAATCACTATGTATTTGTGATTAAGTGTGGGTCTTACAGACCTCCAAAAACGCTGTTGACGGCGCCGCCCACGGCCCGCCAGCGCCGCCGTTGCAGGCGCCCTGCTGGCCGGCGGCAACTGCCGTAGATACGGCCGCCAGCGTGCGTCATCTATAATGGTGCTATCCCGATCTACTGGTCGCTTCACTCACTCTCACCTCTGCCCACACCATGGAATTAGCCAAGTCTTTCGAGCCCGCCGACATTGAACAATTCTGGCGCACCACCTGGGAACAGCGCGGCTATTTTGCCGCCACCATGGACGCCGACAAGCCCTCGTTCAGCATCCAGCTGCCGCCGCCCAACGTCACCGGCACCTTGCACATGGGGCACGCTTTCAACCAGACCATCATGGATGGCTTGGCGCGCTACTACCGCATGCGCGGCTACAACACGGCGTGGGTGCCAGGCACCGACCACGCCGGCATCGCCACCCAGATCGTCGTCGAACGCCAGCTCGATGCACAAAAAATCTCGCGCCACGACCTCGGACGTGAACAGTTCGTGCAAAAAGTGTGGGAGTGGAAAGAAAAATCCGGCAACATCATCACTGGCCAGATGCGCCGGCTGGGGACCTCGCCCGACTGGGACCGTGAATATTTCACGATGGACGAGCCGCGTTCGAAGACCGTCACCGAGGTGTTCGTGCGCCTGTTCGAACAGGGCTTGATTTACCGCGGCAAGCGGCTGGTCAACTGGGATCCCGTGCTGGGCACGGCGGTGTCCGATCTGGAAGTGGCGCAGGAAGAAGAAGACGGCAGCATGTGGTACATCCGCTACCCGTTCGCCGATGGCAGCGGCCACCTGACGGTCGCCACCACGCGGCCGGAAACGCTGCTCGGTGACGTCGCCGTCGCCGTCGACCCCACTGACGAGCGCTATGCCGCCCACGTCGGCAAGATGCTGCAACTGCCGCTGACCGGCCGCGAAATTCCCCTGATCGCCGACGAGTACGCCGACAAGGCCTTCGGCACCGGCTGCGTGAAAATCACCCCGGCCCACGATTTCAACGATTACGCCGTCGGCCAGCGCAACGGCCTGCCGTTGATCAGCGTGCTCACGCTCGACGCCAAGATCAACGAGAACGCCCCCGCCGTCTACCAGGGCCTGGACCGCTTCGCCGCACGCAAGCAGATCGTCGCCGACCTCGATGCGATTGGCCTGCTCGAAGCGGTCAAGCCGCACAAGCTGCAAGTACCACGGGGCGACCGCACCGGTGTCGTCATCGAGCCGATGCTGACCGACCAGTGGTTCGTCGCCATGAGCAAACCGGCGCCCGAAGGCACGCGCTTTCCCGGCCAGTCGATTGCCGAAGTGGCGCTGGAAAAAGTCGCCAATGGCGAAATTAAATTCGTGCCGGAAAACTGGAGTACCACCTACAACCAGTGGCTGGGCAATATCCAGGACTGGTGCGTCTCACGCCAGCTATGGTGGGGGCACCGCATCCCTGCCTGGTACGACGAGGCCGGCAACATCATCGTCGCCCGCGACGATGCCGAAGCCCAGCAAAAAGCGGCGGCGGCCGGCATCACCGGCGTGCTGCGCCGTGATGACGACGTCCTCGACACCTGGTTCTCGTCGGCGCTGGTGCCGTTTTCCACCATGGGCTGGCCCGAACAAACGCTCGATGCAACACTGTTCCTGCCCTCCTCCGTGCTGGTGACAGGCTTTGACATCATTTTCTTCTGGGTCGCGCGGATGGTCATGATGACCACCCACTTTACCGGCAAGGTGCCGTTCGACACCGTGTACGTGCACGGCCTGGTGCGCGATGCCCAGGGCCAGAAAATGTCCAAGTCGAAGGGCAACACGCTCGACCCCATCGACCTCATCGATGGCATCGACCTGGAAACCCTGGTGGCCAAGCGCACCAGCGGACTGATGAATCCGAAAGATGCGGCCAAGATTGACAAGGCCACCCGTAAAGAGTTCCCCAGCGGGATCGCCGCCTACGGCACCGATGCCGTGCGCTTTACCATGGCCAGTTATGCCTCGCTGGGCCGCTCGATCAATTTCGACCTCGGCCGCGCCGAGGGCTATCGCAACTTTTGCAACAAGCTGTGGAACGCCACCCGCTTCGTGCTGATGAATACCGAAGGGCACGATTGCAGCGCCGCCCCCGAGCACCTGTCGCAGGCCGACCGCTGGATCATCTCGCTGCTGCAGCGCGCCGAGCAGGATGTGGCAAAAGGTTTTGAGGACTACCGCTTCGACAATATCGCCTCGACCATCTACAAATTCGTCTGGGACGAGTATTGCGACTGGTACCTGGAACTGGCCAAGGTGCAAGTACAACACGGCACCCCCGAGCAGCAAAAAGCCACCCGTCACACGCTGCTGCGGGTGCTCGAAGTGGTGCTGCGCCTGGCCCATCCCATCATCCCGTTTGTCACCGAAGCGCTGTGGCAAAGCGTGGCGCCGCTGGCCGGCAAGACGCTCGCTGCCGAAGGCGATTCGATCATGCGCCAGCCGTATCCGGTGGCCAATCCGGCCAATATCGATGCAGGCGCCGAAGCCTGGATGGTGCAATTGAAGTCGCTGGTCGACGCCACCCGCAACCTGCGCGGCGAAATGCAGATTTCGCCGTCGCTGCGGGTGCCGCTGATCATCGAACCGGGCGGCGAAGCACATGCGGCCCTGCCCGCCTTTGCGCCGTACGTGCAGGCGCTCGGCAAACTGTCGGAAGTGCAGATCGTCGACGCCTTGCCAGAGTCGCCGGCAGCGGTGGCGATTGTCGGCACGACCAAGCTGATGCTCAAGGTGGAAATCGACGTCAAGGCCGAGCGCGAACGGCTGGCCAAGGAAATTACCCGCATCGATGGCGAAATCGCCAAGGTCAACGGCAAGCTGGGCAACGACAGTTTCGTCGCCCGCGCCCCGGCTGCCGTGGTGGCGCAGGAAAACGAGCGACTGGTCAATTTCTCGGCCACCATCGCCAAGCTGCGCGAGCAGTTTGACAAACTGGCCAGTGCCTGAGCGAAGCGCCCTGCGCCCATGTTGACGAATGGGACAGGCACCCTGCGGTGCCTGTCCCATTTTTCCTTCAGCGAACCGCATCCCCCCTACTTCAGGTGACGCGCCAGATGCCGGTCGAGCTGATTGGCAAAGTTCTGCCGGTCCGCATTGCCATACGGCGCCGGCCCGCCCGTGTCGACGCCACCACTTCTGAGTTCTTCCATGAAGGCGCGCATCGTCAATTGTTGCGCGATATTATCTGCCGTAAAAAAATCGCCGCGCGGATGGAGGGCGACGCCGCCCTTGTCGAGCACCAGGCTGGCCAGCGGAATATCGGCCGTGATCACCAGGTCGCCGGGCGCCACCATCCGGACAATTTCGGCATCGGCGGCATCGAGCCCGGCCGGCACCTGCACGGCGCGAATAAAACGCGACGGCGGCACCCGCAACAGAGTATTGGCCACCAGGGTCAGCTGCAGTTGCCGCTTGTCAGCGACGCGGTACAGGATCTCCTTGCAGACGCCGGGACAGGCATCCCCATCAACCAGTAATTGCATGCGCGCCTGCCTCTGCCACCCAGGCAATGTGTTGGATTTCGCCACAGCAGACATTGCTTTTCAGAACATAAAGGCCAGCTGTGCTATTGTTGAAAAAAACCATTTATTTCCTATATGTAGCATGATCAGCAAGATTGCACGTGCAGTCTGGAGCTTTGCATGATTTTCCTTCGATGTATTTCGTTTCTGATTGGCGTTGCCATCATCATGGGCGCACCGTTCTTTCTGTTGCCGGAGTCACCCACGCGGGCGATCAATGTCGACGGCGCCGTCAGCGCCTGCATCGCCATCGGCCTGGCGGCCTCCGGTTTTTTGATGGTGGGTGTATCCGGAAACCATTTCAAGCGGTCCCTGCGCGCGCGCATTCTTGCCGGCGTATTACTGGCGGTGCCCGTATTCGGTTCCATCGCCATCCTGCTGCAGGATAACCTGCCGGAGTCGGTGTGGCTGGTGGCGCCGCTGTTTTGCAGCGCGGTGATGATGTTCATTGCCTTCGTGTTTCCCGGCCGGCCCTCGCACACGCGCCGCCTGCGCCCGCGCGACGCCTCCAGCGTGCTGCCCTGAACGGGCGCCACGTCCCAGCGTCACTCAGGGACGTTGTCCCATAGATCACCGGTCGGACTGGTGCGTGGCGCGGCCACGCCGAAGTGGCGGTACGCCAGCGGCGTGGCGATGCGCCCGCGCGGCGTGCGCTGCAGATAGCCCTGCTGGATCAGGAACGGTTCGAGCACGTCTTCGATGGTGTCGCTCTCTTCGCCAATGGCGGCGGCGAGGTTGCCGATGCCGACCGGCCCGCCGCCAAACTTGAACAGCACCGCTTCGAGCAACTTGCGGTCCATGACGTCGAAACCGACGCTGTCGACATCGAGCATTTTGAGGGCGGCATCGGCCGTCAGCCGGGTGATCTCGCCATTGCCCTTGACTTCGGCGTAATCGCGCACGCGCCGCAGCAGGCGGTTGGCGATGCGCGGCGTGCCGCGTGCGCGCAGGGCGATCTCGCGGGCGCCATCTTCGACGATGGGCGCGCCGAGCAGGTCGGCGCTGCGGGTGACGATGCGGGTCAGCTCGGGCGTGGTATAAAACTCGAGGCGGGCGACGATGCCGAAGCGGTCGCGCAACGGGTTGGTCAGCATGCCGGCGCGGGTGGTGGCGCCGACCAGGGTGAACGGCTGCAAGTCGAGCTTGACGGAACGGGCGGCCGGCCCTTCGCCGATCATGATATCGATCTGGTAGTCTTCCAGCGCCGGGTAGAGGATCTCTTCGACCACCGGCGAGAGACGGTGAATTTCGTCGATGAAGAGGACGTCGTTCGCTTCCAGATTGGTCAGAATGGCAGCCAGGTCGCCGGGCCGCTCGAGTACCGGACCGGACGTCTGGCGCAAATTGACGCCCATCTCGCGGGCAATGATGTGGGCCAGCGTAGTCTTGCCCAGCCCCGGCGGGCCGAACAGCAAGGTGTGGTCGAGCGCTTCGCCACGGCGGCGCGCAGCGGTAATAAAAATCTCCAGCTGGTCGCGGATTTTTTCCTGGCCGACGTACTCGTCCAGGTGCTTCGGCCGCAAGGCCCGTTCGATCGCCTCTTCGTTGGGCGAGGCGGGCGCGGCGGCAATGATGCGTTGCTCGCTGAAATCGTCGGTCTGGATACTCAATGCAATCCTTTGGTAGGCAATAACACCGCCCGCTTAGCCTCGTGAAAGCGCTTTGAGGGCATATTTGATGCCGTCGGAGACGCTGCTGGCGGCCGGCATGCTCTTGATCGCCATCAGCGCTTCCTTGTCGGAATAACCGAGCGCCATCAAGGCATTGAGGATATCCGATTTTGCGTCCGGCACGGCGACGGCGCCACCGGCGCCGAGGTCGGCACCGAGCTTGCCCTTCAGTTCGAGCAGCAGGCGCTCGGCCGTTTTCTTGCCAATGCCGGGCACCTTGATCAGGCGGCCCGACTCTTGCAACGTCACCGCCTGCGCCAGATCGGCAATCGTCATGCCCGACAGGATCGACAAGGCGGTGCGTGCACCCACCCCGGTAATCTTGATCAACAGGCGAAACACGGCGCGTTCCTCGGCATTGCCGAAGCCAAACAGCAGATGGGCATCTTCGCGGATCGCCTGGTGGGTAAATAGCACCACTTTTTCGCCCAGGCCCGGCAGGTTGTAATACGTGCTCATGGAAACGTCGACTTCATAGCCGACGCCGGCACATTCCACCAGCAGTTGCGGCGGATTTTTTTCCAGCAAAATTCCTGAGAGTCGACCGATCATCGGCAGCCTTTATGAGAGAGAGGTTTACACCAGCCGGCCGTTTTTCATGCGCAGCGTGCCCAGCGCGGGCGCCAGCGCGCCCAGCAGCGCCAGCGCATCGTGGCTGTGGGCATGGCAGATCGCCACGCCGAGGGCGTCGGCAGCGTCCGTGCCCGGCAAGCCGGGCAGCACCAGCAGGCGCGCCACCATGTCCTGCACCTGTTCCTTGGCGGCACGCCCGGTGCCGACCACCGCCTGCTTTACTTGCAGGGCGGTATATTCGGCGACGTCGAGTTCGGCACCGACCAGCGCGGTGATCGCTGCCCCGCGCGCCTGGCCCAGCAGCAGAGTCGATTGCGGATTGACGTTGACGAACACTTTTTCAATCGCCGCGCAATCGGGCCGGTAGGTGCGCACCACCTCGCTGATGCCGGCGAGGATCAGTTTTAAGCGGGGCGGCAGCGCCGTCTCGCTGCCGGTCTTGATGGTGCCCGAGGCGATGTAGCGCAGCTTGTTGCCCTGCTTTTCAATCACCCCGAAGCCGGTGGTGCGCAGGCCGGGGTCGATACCAAGAATAATCATGAGCGCATGGTATACCGCAGGTCTGCGCCGTGGCGAAGATTTTGTTCTTAATGGCGGAAGTGGCGGGTACCCGTGTACAGCATGACGATGCCGCGCTCGTCGGCCGCATCGATCACTTCCTGGTCACGCATCGAACCACCTGGATGAATCACGCTGGTAGCGCCGGCGTCGACAACCACATCGAGGCCGTCGCGGAACGGGAAAAAGGCATCCGAGGCGACCGCCGAACCGGCCAGCGACAGGCCGGCGTTGTGCGCCTTGATGGCGGCGATGCGGGCCGAATCGATGCGGCTCATCTGGCCGGCGCCCACGCCCAGCGTCATGCCGCCGGCACAGAACACGATGGCGTTCGATTTGACGAACTTGGCCACGCGCCAGGCGAACATCAGGTCCTGCAACTGCTGCTGGGTAGGCTGCAGCTTGCTCACCACGCGCAATTCGCCCAGGCCGATATTTTTGGCGTCCGGGGTTTGCACCAACAGGCCGCCACCGACGCGCTTGACGTCGTAGGGATTGTGGCCATTGCCCAGCGCGATTTTCAGCACGCGCACATTTTGCTTGGCGGCCATCACCTGCAAGGCTTCGGCCGTAAACGCCGGCGCGATGAGCACTTCGACAAATAACTTGGCAATTTCGCGGGCGGTGTTGGCATCGACTTCGACGTTAAAGGCGATAATGCCGCCGAATGCCGACGTCGGGTCGGTTTGCAGCGCGCGGCCATAGGCATCGAAGGCATCGACGCCGATCGCCACGCCGCACGGATTGGCGTGCTTGACGATGACGCAACCGGCGCTGTGCTCGAAGCCGCCCAGGGTTTTCACGCATTCCCAAGCAGCATCGGCATCGGCGATATTGTTGTATGACAGCTCTTTGCCCTGCAGCTGGGTGTAGCTGGCCAGCGCGCCGGCGGCCGGCGCCAGGTCGCGGTAAAAGGCGGCCGCCTGGTGCGGGTTTTCGCCGTAGCGCATGTCCTGCACCTTTTCCACCGTCATGTTAAGGGTCTGCGGAAAGGCGGCGCGGGTGGCATGGGCACGGTCGGCGCCCAGGCTGGTCAGATAGTTGGTGATCGCACCATCGTACTGGGCGGTGTGGGCAAACACTTTTTTGGCCAGCATGAAGCGGGTGTCGTAGCCAATGCCGCTGTCCATTTCAGCCAGCACGGTGGCGTAGTCGAGCGGGTCGCACACCACCACCACGTCGCGGTGGTTCTTGGCGGCCGAACGCAGCATGGTGGGGCCGCCGATATCGATGTTTTCAATCGCATCTTCCAGCGAGCAGGTCTCTTTCGCCACGGTCTGCTGGAACGGGTACAGATTGACCACCACCATGTCGATGGTGGGAATGGCGTGCTCGGCCAGCTTGGCGACGTGATCGGGGAAATCGCGGCGTGCCAGGATGCCGCCGTGCACCTTCGGGTGCAGGGTCTTGACGCGGCCATCTAGCATTTCAGGAAAGCCGGTGTAATCGGCCACTTCGGTGACAGCCACGCCGTTATCGGCCAGCAGCTTGGCAGTGCCACCAGTGGACAGGATGGCCACCCCTTTCGCCGCCAGGGCGCGGGCGAAGTCGAGAACACCGGTTTTGTCGGAAACGGAAATAAGCGCTTGTTTGATCATGGGATGGTCCGGTCGGGAAATAAATTCTGGTTGGCGCAGCGGCAGTCGTGGTTCACCGGCGCGCACGCCGGCGTTCGGCAAGACGGTTTACAGCAGCCCGTGTTCCTGCAATTTTTTGCGCAAGGTATTGCGGTTGATGCCCAGCATCTGCGCGGCGTGCGACTGGTTGCCTTCGGCGCGCAGCATCACCACCTCGAGGATGGGTTTTTCGACCGTCATCACCACCATATCGTAGATATTTGACGGCTGCTGTTCGCCCAGGTCATTGAAATACTCTTCAAGACTTTTCTGGACTACTTCCTGGATACTTTCTTTGCTCATGTAATGACTTCGTCCGGCTGATGTTCTTGTTGTCGTCGCAGGCGCCTGGCTGTCTCCGCAGTGCCGTGGCCTGTCGTCATGCGCCTGTCGTGCTGTCCGTGCTACGCCGCCAGGGCGTCGCCGGCGGCAATGACGGGCCGGTATTGTAACCGCTCGCCCTGCTCTGCCTGCATTTTGAAAAACCGGTCGACGGCGTGCAACTGCGCAGCCGTCGATTCAAGCAGGTTCATGCGCTGTCGAAATGCTTCGCCACCGTCGAGTTCGCGCACATACCAGCCGATGTGCTTGCGCGCCGTGCGCACGCCCAGAAATTCGCCATAAAAGGCGTAATGGGCTTCGAGGTGTTCGTGCATCAAGCCGCGCACTTCGTCCACCAGCGGCGCCGGCAGGTAGGTGCCGGTGCGCAAATAGTGGTCGATTTCGCGGCAAATCCATGGCCGGCCCTGGGCCGCGCGGCCGATCATGACGGCATCGGCGGCCGTTGCATCAAGCACCATGCGGGCCTTGGCGGGCGTGGTGATATCGCCATTGGCCACCACCGGAATCGACACCGCCGCCTTGACGGCGGCAATGGTGTCGTACTCGGCTTCGCCGCTATAGCCGTCGGCACGCGTGCGGCCGTGCAGGGTCAGCATGGCGATGCCGGCCTGTTCGGCCAGGCGGGCAATCCTCAAGGCGTTCTTGTTTTCGCGGTTCCAGCCGGTGCGAAATTTGAGGGTGACGGGGACGTCGACGGCGGCCACCACGGTGTCGAGAATGCGCTCGACCAGGTCTTCGTGCTGCAGCAGGGCTGAGCCGCACCAGTTGTTGCACACTTTTTTGACGGGACAGCCCATGTTGATGTCGATGATCTGGGCACCGCGCTCGACGTTAAAGCGGGCGCAATCGGCCAGCTCCTGCGGATCGGCGCCGGCGATTTGCACCGCTTTCGGCGCCATCTCTCCCGCATGGTCGGTGCGCCGCGCACTCTTTTCGCTGGCCCACAGGCGCCGGTTCGATGCCGCCATCTCGGAGACGGCGTAGCCGGCGCCGAGCTGCTTGCACAGTTGCCGGAACGGCCGGTCGGTGACGCCGGCCATCGGCGCGACGAACACATTATTACGCAGCAGATAAGGGCCGATTTGCACTGGGCTCGCCAATAAGTGATCAAGGGAACCTGCGATTTTACCCTACAAGCTGCTCATTTAATCAGCACTAATTTGTTACGGTAGTTCATCGAGGGTGGCCGGCGCCAGGTGCGCGACCTGCCCCCAGCTGTGCAGGGTCAGCACGCCGGCGTCGACGCTGAAGGTATTGATGCTGCAGTTGAGCACAGAAAAATCGCGCGGGGTGTCCGGCGCCAGGCCACGGGCGGCGCGGTAGGCGCATTCGAGCACGCCACCGTGGGCGACGATGGCGATGCGGCCGCCCGCATAGCGCGCCGCCCAGGCGACGATGGCCGCCAGCGCGCGCGTATAAAACTGCCGAAAACTCTCGGCCACGCGGCTGCCGGCAGGCATGACGGCATCGATGTCGCGCGCCTGCCAGGCGGCAAACTCGGCCGGGTAGGCCGCCTCGATATCGGCGTACAGCAAGCCCTCGAAACTGCCATAACCCCGTTCGCGCAGGGCTGGATCCTGCTGCACCGTCAACTGGCGGCCGGCAGCGATGGCGGCCGCCGTCTGCCAGGCACGCTGCAGGTCGCTGGCGATGACGGCATCGAAGGCGGTGGCGGCGAGCGCACGCCCCAGCGCCTGCGCCTGCGCCAGGCCGTGCGCATTGAGGGCGATGTCGAGATGGCCTTGCAGGCGCCGTTCAGCATTCCAGGCGGTTTCGCCGTGGCGGATCAGGGTCAGTTGGGTTGGTAGGATGGGCAAGGGCATGGCCGCCATGATACAGGCACAACAATCCAGCACTGCAGTGCAGCGTTACAGCGCAGCGACAACCTGCGGATTGAGCGAATAAAAACAGTACATTTGCGCCTCATCGAGGATGTGGCCGCGCAGTGCGTGGCGCGCCTGGGCGCCGGAAAATGGCCCTTCGAGGGGGAAGCGGGCCACATCGAGCGCGTACAGGTTGAACACGTAAGCGTGGGGGCGCTGGTCGTCGCGCGGCGGACAGGGGCCATCATAACCAAAGTAGGCACCGACCATGTTGGGATCGGCCGCCAGCGACTGCGTGTAGTCGTTCAAGCCCTGGCGCAACTGGTGTTCGGTGCCGTTCTTGATGACAAACGGTAGCAGCGGACCCGGCTTGCCGTGCGGGGTGACCAGTTCGGAAAACTGCCCCTCAGTGAGCGCGTGCAGTGCGACGGGAATGTCGACCAGGGTCCAGTGATAAAAATCGACGCGCGGCACGCTGGCCGCCTGCGCATGCGCGCGCGCTGCCGGCCCGCCACGCGGCTTGGGCGCGAAGGCGCTGGCGAGGGCGTCGACATCGCGGCAGAACAGCGCCAGCGAATGGGCCGCCGCCGGCACGTCGTCCCAGGCCAGATGGGGGTTGCGATTTTCTGCCAACCGCGTTTTTTGCGCCCCATCGATGCAGGAAAACGCGCAGCGTGCCGGCAACAGCCCGCCTTCGCTAAATGAGTCGCTCCACAGTCGCATGTCTGCCTCCACCTCCCCAATTGGACAGCGCACATCGACGGAGGTTCACACCGGCCGGCGAAATCGCCGGCGGGGGGCGATGTCGGGAAGTGTCAGCGGGTGCTGGCGGCGTTGTCGCCCTGCAGGACGCACCGTTGCAGGTTCGACTCGATGAACGACCAGCAGTCGTCACCGTGCTGCAGCAGCAGACGCCAGGCCTCGCACCACAAGGCGCGCTCAATCTCGTCCATGTCCTCTGCGTCAGTCACTGCCGGACGGGCGCGGCGGTGCCACCTGCAGCCACAACGTCACCGGCCCGTCATTGGTCAGCGTCACCTGCATGTCGGCGCCGAAGCGGCCGGTCGCCACCGGCCGGTGGCGTGCGCGCGCCTGCGCCACCACGTGATCGAACAGGCGCGCCGCCTCGAGCGGCGGCGCGGCCGGGGTGAACGACGGCCGCGTGCCGGAGTTGGTGTCGGCCGCCAGCGTGAACTGCGGCACCAGCAGCAGGCCGCCGCCGCTGTCTGTCAAGCTCAGGTTCATCTTGCCGGCGCCATCGGCAAACACGCGGTACGCCAGCAGTTTATTCAACAGGGCGTCGGCCTGCTTGTCGGTATCGCCTTTTTCGGCGCACAGCAACACCAGCAAACCCGCTTCGATGGCGCCGATGGTGACGCCGTCGACCACCACGTGGGCGTGGCGCACCCGTTGCAACAGCGCGATCATGGCCGCAAGGTGACGCGCGCAAACTTGCGCTTGCCCACTTGCAACACGTAGACGCCGGTGTCGAGTTTCAAGCCCTTGTCGGCCACCACGGCGCCATCGATGCGCACGCCACCCTGGTCGATCAGGCGCATCGCTTCCGAGGTGGAGGCGCACAGATTGGCCAGCTTGCACAGTTGCGGCACGCCCAGCGGGGCGCCAGCGAGCGCCAGTTCAGGCACGTCATCGGGAATGCCGCCCTTCGAACGGTTGACGAAATCGGCCAGCGCGCTGTCGGCCGCCGGCGCCGAGTGAAAGCGGGTGACGATTTCCTGCGCCAGCGCGACCTTGGCGTCGCGCGGATTGCCGCCGCCATCGACGGCGGCCTTCAGCGCTGCCAGCTCGGCAATCGAGCGGAACGACAGCAATTCAAAATAGCGCCACATCATGACGTCGGAAATACTCATCAGCTTGGCGAACATGGTGTTGGCCGGCTCGGTGATGCCGATGTAGTTGTTTTTTGACTTGGACATCTTGTCGACGCCGTCCAGACCTTCCAGCAACGGCATGGTCAAAATGCACTGTTGCTCCTGGCCGTAATCCTTCTGCAGTTCCCTGCCAACGAGCAAATTGAATTTTTGGTCGGTTCCACCCAGCTCAAGGTCGGCTTTCAAGGCGACCGAATCGTAGCCCTGCATCAAAGGGTAAAGGAACTCGTGCACGCTGATCGGGGTCCCACTCTTGAAGCGCTTGGTAAAATCGTCGCGTTCCATCATGCGTGCCACCGTGTAGCGTGACGACAATTCGATCATGCCGCGGGCGCCCAGCGGATCGGACCATTCGGAGTTGTAGCGAATTTCCGTGCGGGCGGCGTCGAGCACCATGGCCGCCTGCTTAAAGTAGGTGGTGGCGTTTTGCTCGATCTGTTCGCGCGTCAGCGGTGGACGCGTGACGTTGCGGCCCGACGGATCGCCGATCATCGAGGTAAAGTCGCCGATCAAAAAGATCACCTGGTGGCCCAGGTCTTGCAGCTGGCGCATTTTATTGAGCACCACCGTGTGGCCCAGGTGCAGGTCGGGCGCGGTGGGGTCGAGGCCCAGCTTGATCCGCAGCGGCTGGCCGCTTTGCTCGGAGCGCGCCAGTTTCTGGGCAAATTCGGCTTCGATCAGCAGTTCGTCGACGCCGCGTTTGGTGATCGCCAGCGCTTCGCGCACGCGGTCCGTCAAGGGCAAAGGGGCATGTGCAGCTGCAGCAAAACTCTGCTTGGAAGGGGTGGTCGTGGTCATGATAACTTTATCAACTGAAATTAAAAAAGGCAGAGTTGCGGCGGGAGTTTGATATAATCCACGATCCTATTAACGTTGCCCGATGAAAACTAAACGCAATTACAACAAAAATACATAGTCTTCAATTGGAAGTTCAAGCGGCAAATTTTAACTGATTGCATGAACCCTACCCAAAAAACCCGACGCACGCGCTTGACCGGCCTGCCAGTACTATCGCGAAAGGCGCGCATCATCGGCGCTGGTGCCGTCTTTCTTGCAGTGTGCGCATTCGGCGCTGCGGCCATCGCGCCGCTGCCGGATGCGTCCGACCTGCCGGTGAAGTCGATCGCGCAAGATCTGGCCCTGCCGAACCTGGCCGATCAGATCAGCGCGCTGCAGCAAGAGCCACAGCAATTCATCCACGAAGAAAAAGTGCGTCCGGGCGACTCGCTCGCCTCCCTGCTCAACCGCCTCGGCGTCGATGACCAGGAAGCGGCCACCTTTATCAAGACCGACCGCATCGCCAAGGGCGTCATGCAGCTGAAAACCGGCAAACGCGTGCAAGCTCAGACCGACGACGATGGCCGCCTTGAATGGCTGCACGCCACCGTGGTCGATAACCAGGACATGCCGGTCAAGACCATCTCGATCAGCCGCAAGAATAACAAGCTGGTGGCCCAGGAAGCGGCCCCCAAGCTTGAACGCCGCGTGGAAATGCGCGCCCGCACCATCACCAATTCTCTCTATTCCGCCACCGATGCGTCCACCGACGGCGGCAAGCTGCCCGACGCCATCGTCGCCCAAATCATCGAGATGTTCTCGACCAGCATCGACTTCCGCTCCGACCTCAAGCGCGGCGACCATTTCAACGTGGTCTACGAAACGTTTTGGCAAGATGGCGAAATGGTCAAGTCGGGCCGCATCCTCGCTGGCGAATTCGTCAACCGTGGCGTGACATACCAGTCGGTGTGGTTCGAGGATCCAGCCAGCAAGGCCGGCGGCGGTTACTACACCTTCGATGGCAAGGCCTTGAAACGGGGCTTTCTCAAGTCACCACTGGAATTTTCGCGGATTTCGTCGGGCTTTTCGATGCGCGTGCACCCGATTTCCGGTAACTGGAAAGCGCACAAGGGCGTCGATTTCGCCGCCGCGCTGGGCACCCCAATCCGCGCCTCGGGCGATGGCGTGATCGACTTCCAGGGCGTCTCTGGTGGCTACGGCAACATGGTGGTGATCAAGCACTGGGCCAATTACAGCACCGCCTACGCCCACATGAGCCGCTTCTCGTCGAACCTGCGCAAGGGCGCCAAGGTCAGCCAGGGCGACATCATCGGCTACGTCGGCTCGACCGGCTGGTCGACCGGCGCCCACCTCCATTACGAATTCCGTGTCAACAACGAAGCGCGCGATCCCAACAGCCTCAACGTGATCGCCCAGGCGCCACTGTCGTCGGCCGAACTGGCGCGCTTCAAGGTGGCCGCGGCCGACATGACGCACCGCTTCGCCCTACTGCGTCCCGGCAGCGGTGCCGGTCAGGCCATGGCAGCGCGCTAAGCGCTTGGCCGCAGCCTGCTCGACAAAAGGCGGCGCCGCTACGGGCCGCCTTTTTTACGTCTAAAGAATTGGAAAAGCACTGACCTATCTATGAACAGCCCTCTTTTTATCGGCATGATGTCCGGCACCAGCCTCGATGGCGTCGACGCCGTGCTGGCCCGCTTCGCCGCCGACGGCGCCATCACCACCCTGGCCACCGCCAGCCTGCCGTTCGATCCCGCCCTGCGCGCCGAGTTGATGGCACTGCAGGCGGCCGGATCGAATGAACTCGAGCGCGAGGCGATTGCCGCCAATGGCGTGGCGGCGCTGTACGCCGACTGCGTCGCCGCCCTCGGCGTGGGCGCCAGCGACGTACGCGCGATCGGCGCCCATGGCCAGACCCTGCGCCACCGTCCCGAGCTGGGTTTTACCTGGCAAAGCATCAATGGCGCCCGCCTGGCCGAGCTGGCCGGTATCGACGTCATCTGCGACTTCCGCAGCCGCGACGTGGCCGCCGGCGGCCACGGCGCGCCGCTGGTACCGGCCTATCACGCGGCCGTGTTTGGCAAACCGGGCATCAACCGGGTGCTGGTCAATATCGGCGGCGTTGCCAACATCAGCGTACTGCACGCCGATGGTGCCGTGAGCGGTTTTGATACGGGGCCCGGCAATGTGCTGATGGATGGCTGGATCGGCCGCCACCACGGTCATCCCTACGATGCCGACGGCGCCTGGGCCGCCAGCGGCAATGTTGACCAGCCACTGCTCGCTGCGCTGCTGGCTGAACCGTATTTTTCGCTGGCACCGCCCAAAAGCACCGGGCGCGACCTGTTTCACCTCGACTGGCTCGATGGCGTGCTTGCTGGCGCGGTTACTGGCGCGGTGACTGGCATGGTTGCTGGCGCCAGCGCCCCGCAACCGCTGGCGGCCGCCGATGTGCAGGCGACCCTGACGCAACTGACAGCGACCAGCATCGCTGGCGCGATCGCGCAAGCGTGTCCGGGGCCGATCGAGGCGGTGTATGTGTGCGGCGGCGGCGCCAGCAATGGTGCGCTGATGGCAGCGTTGCAGGCGGCACTGCAGGCGGCAGTGGGCCAGGCGACCGTGGTCGCCTCGACGGCGGCCCTGGGCGTGGCGCCACAGCAGGTCGAGGCCCTCGCTTTCGCCTGGCTGGCATATCGCTTCGACCAAAGAAAAGCGGGCAATCTGCCCGCTGTGACGGGAGCGAGCGGCAGCCGAATATTAGGCGCGCTTTATCCCGCGTAGTGCTGCTAGTACCGCGGCTGTTAGTACAGCGGCTGTTACTACAGCGGCTGTTACTACAGCGGCTGTTACTACAGCGGCTGTTACTGCAGCTGCCTCAGACCGAGAACGACGAGCCGCAGCCACAGGTGGACGTGGCGGTCGGGTTCTTGATGACGAACTGGGCACCTTCGAGGTCGTCCTTGTAGTCGATCTCGGCGCCCACCAGGTACTGGTAGCTCATCGAATCAATCAGCAGCTGGACGCCGTTTTTGACCATGGTGGTGTCGTCTTCATTGACGATTTCGTCAAACGTGAAGCCGTACTGGAAGCCGGAGCAACCGCCACCCTGCACGAACACGCGCAATTTCAGGTCGGGATTGCCTTCTTCTTCGATCAGCTGGGCCACCTTCTGGGCGGCGCTGTCGGTAAACACGATCGGCGACGGCATGGCATCGGCGGCGGCTGGCATGGTCAGTTCTACGGCATTCATGGGGGACTCCTGGCTGGAAACGGTTGCAGCCATTATAGACTGTTGGGGGAACTCACGCTGCAGACGCTTGCGCTGGTCGGGCTGATGTTGTACCACACCAGTGACTGCGGCGCCATCTTGCATCTGCAGCAGTGGCCATTACTATGCGGGCGTTTTCCGCTAATGCAAGCACTACTGGCATCGTGCCACGCCCTCTCCTTAGGGCAACAGCGCAATCTGCTGCAAGCCCTGCCCTTCAGGCAAGCCAAACATCAGGTTCATGCACTGCACCGCCTGGCCGGCAGCGCCCTTGACCAGGTTATCCTGGACCACCAGGATAACCACGGTATCGCCACCGGACGGGCGGTGCAACGCCAGGCGCAGCATGTTGGCGCCGCGCGTCGAGCGGGTTTCCGGGTGCGCGCCGAACGGCATCACATCGACGAACTGGTCATCCTTGTATTGCTCTTCGAACAAGGCTTGCAGCGCCTCGTTGCTGATGTCCGACGTCAGGCGCGCATACAGGGTGGCGTGCATGCCGCGAATCATCGGCACCAGGTGCGGCGTAAACGTCAGGCCCACCTTCTGCTCCGTAAAACGCTGCAGCTGCGCCACCGTTTCCGGCGTGTGGCGGTGGCCGGACACGCCATACGCCTTGAAATTGTCGCTCGCCTCGGAAAACAGGGTGCCGATCTCGGCTTTGCGGCCGGCGCCCGAGACGCCCGACTTGGCGTCGGCGATCAGGTGGGCCGCATCGACGATGCCGGCCTTGAGCAGCGGGTAAAAACCGATTTGCATGGTGGTCGGATAGCAACCGGGATTGGCGATCAGGCTGGCGGCGGCGATCGCTTCCCGGTTTAGCTCCGGCAAACCGTAGACCGCCTGCTCGATCAGCTCTGGCGCCGTGTGGGGAATCTTGTACCACTGTTCAAAGAGCGCCTGGTCTTTCAGGCGGAAGTCGGCCGCCAGGTCGATCACCTTGACGCCGGCTGCCAGCAGTGCCGGCGCCTGCGCCATGGCAACGCCGTGCGGGGTGGCGAAGAACACCACGTCGCAGGCCGCCAGGTCGACCTTGTCGGGGGCGCAAAAGGCCAGATCAACGTGGCCGCGCAGCGACGGGAACATGTCGGCCACCGGCACACCGTCTTCCTTGCGCGAGGTGATCGCGGTCAGCTCTGCGCCGGGGTGGGCCGACAGCAGTCGCAGCAATTCCACGCCCGTGTATCCGGTGCCGCCAACGATGCCAACTTTGATCATGTCTGTTCCTTTGAATTAAAAATGAGCGCTTGCAGTGAAGCGCGATTTTACCAGCAGCGCAGGAATGACGCGCCGCCTGCCGCACGTAAAAAAACCGCCGGGCTGGCGCGCGGCGGTTTTTTCGCACGACGCCCGAAGGCGCCGCAGGAAGCGCATTAACGCTTCGAGAATTGCTTTGCGCGACGTGCTTTGCGCAGACCAACTTTTTTACGCTCAACTTCACGCGCATCGCGGGTCACGAAACCGGCTTTGGCCAGGTCTGGCTTCAACGATGCATCGTAGTCGATCAGGGCGCGGGTGATACCGTGGCGCACTGCACCTGCCTGGCCCGACTCGCCGCCGCCGTGCACGTTGACTTTGATGTCAAAACGCTCGACGTTGCCGGTCAGTTCCAGCGGCTGGCGAATGACCATCAGGCCGGTTTCGCGCGAAAAGTAGTCAGACGCTGGCTTGCCGTTGACGATAATTTGGCCAGTGCCAACTTTGATGAAGACGCGAGCGACTGCACTCTTGCGACGGCCGGTGCCGTAATTGTAGTTACCGATCATGTCAGCTCCTTAGAGAACGAGTGCTTTAGGTTGCTGCGCAGCGTGCGGATGGGAACCTTCCGCGTACACTTTGAGCTTCTTGATCATCGCGTAGCCAAGCGGGCCCTTAGGCAGCATGCCCTTGACCGCTTTTTCCAGCGCGCGACCCGGAAAACGCTGTTGCATTTTCAGGAAATTGGTTTCGTAGATGCCGCCTGGGTAGCCAGAGTGACGGTAGTACGTCTTCTCGGTGGCTTTGGTACCCGTGACGCGCAGTTTGCCTGCGTTGATGACGACGATAAAGTCGCCGGTGTCGACGTGGGGAGTAAATTCTGGCTTGTGTTTGCCGCGCAGTCGGAGTGCCACTTCGCTGGCAACACGTCCGAGGATCAAGTCCGTCGCGTCAATCACCAACCAGTCGCGCTGGACTTCATGTCCTTTAGCGGAAAAAGTTTTCATGATGACTTCCTAATTCAATACATCGCTCAAATGGTGGTTCCGCTCTGCTGCCGCGGACTCTGCCTTATTGTCTTTCCTGAGCAAACGGAAAGCCGGCAAGTATAACGCCTTCCTCGCTCTGGCGTCAATTGCCAATCACCCCGCGCAACAGAAAAAAGCAGCCGCAACGCCTTTCCTGGCGACATCATTCAAAAATGAAACTAACGATTGACCAGTAAAACATTGCCAATCTAGACTGATGTTCACTGACCGCGTCGATCCGCCGCACTGGAGAGCCTGTGACACTTCGTTTGTTCCGTACCGCGCCCATGCTGGCGGCGCTTTTTTCTGCGCTGCTGGCCGCCAGCGCCGCTGCGGCCGCTGCGGCCGCTGCGGCCGCTGCGGCGGCGGCGGCCACCCACCCGTGCCACTTGCCGGGCGTCGAAGAACCGTTGCGCTGCATGACCTTGAGCGTGCCCCTCGAACGCGGCGCCGGCAACGCCAGCGCCAGCCTCGGCTTGCACGTGACGGTGGCGCCAGCGTTTCGCGAAGCGGCGCGGCCCGATCCCCTGTTCGTGCTCGCTGGCGGCCCCGGCCAGGCCGGCTCGGATGTGCTGCCATTATTGAACACCAGCTTTCGCCGGATCCGCGCGACCCGCGACATCGTCTTTATCGACCAGCGCGGCACCGGCCTGTCTGGCAAGCTCGACTGCGAAACCACGCCAGCGCAAGAAACCATGACTGAGCAGCAACTCGACGCCGAACTGGTCGCCTGCGTGGCGCGCCTGAAAACCCCGTTGCGCGCCTACGGCACCGCCGCCGCCGCCGCCGACATCGAATCGGTGCGCGTGGCGCTCGGCTACCGCCGCATCAATCTGTGGGGCGGTTCTTACGGCACCCGGCTGGCGCAAGCGTATGCGCGCGCCTATCCGGCGCAGGTGCGCTCGCTCATGCTCGATGGCGTGGCGGCGCCCGACCAGGTCATTCCGGCCGGCGGGCGCGACGGCCAGGCGGCGCTCGATGCGCTGTTTCGCCAGTGCGCCGCCGAGCCCCAGTGCCAGCGGGCTTTTCCGCAGATCCGCGCCGAATTCGACACGCTCAGCGCGCGCATCGCCGCCGGCAAGGTGATCGTCAATATTGCCGATCCGCGCACCGGCCTGCCAGTGACCCTGCCGATGACCAGCGGCCGCTTTTTCGGCACCGTCCACAGCATCCTGTATTCGCCGGTCGACAGCCGCCGCCTGCCCTTCCTGATCCACAGCGCCGTGCAGGGCCGCTGGGAACCCTTCATGGCGCGCCGCAATGTGGCGGCCGATTTCGCCGCCGATGGCAGCGCCGCCATGTTGCTGTACCTGGCGGTGGTGTGCGCCGAAGACCTGCCGCGCCTGACACCAGCCCTGCGCGCCGACGATGCGGCTGCGCTGGTGGCGCCCATGCTGATGCGCTTGCCGGTGCTGTGCCAGGCGGTGGCGGTGCCGCCGGTGCCGCTCCTGGCGCCGACCGAGATCGGCGCCCCCGCCCTGCTGCTGTCGGGCGCGCTCGATCCGGTGACGCCGCCACGGCGCGCCGCAGCGGCTGCCAGATTCATGCGGCAGCCGCAGCAGCTGGTGGTCGACAGCGCCGGCCACGGCATTTCGCAGCTGGGCTGCGCGCCGCGCCTGCTGCGCGAATTCATCGACCAGCCCGACAAGCCGGTGGCCGCCCAGTGTCTCAAGGAAATCCCGATCCCCGGCTTTCAGCTGGGCAGCGCCGGGCCGCAGCCATGAAGCTCGCACCTGCTTACCTTCACCGCCAGGATCATCATGATTGAGACCGTCGACGTCCGCAAACAGTTCGGCGCCGTGCACGCCCTTGGCGGCGTCAGCCTGTGCGCCCGCGACGGCCATATCACCGCCCTGCTGGGCCCGAATGGCGCCGGCAAGACCACCCTGCTGCGCCTGCTGGTCGGCCTGCTCAAGCGCGACCACGGCAGCATCCGCGTCGGTGGCGTCGATCCGGCCGTCGACCCGATGGCGGTGCGCCGCGACATCGGCTTTTTGACCGACCAGTTCGGCCTGTATGAAAAGCTGAGCACGCGCGAATACCTGCGCTATTTTGGCCAGCTGAACGGCATGGATGCAGGTGCGCTCGACGGCCGCATCGATGCCGTCTGCGCGCTGCTCGACATGGCCGACATCGTCGAGCGCCGCTCGAAAGGTTTTTCGCAGGGCCAGCGCATCAAGGTGGCGCTGGCGCGCACCCTGCTGCACCGCCCGCGCCACCTGCTGCTCGACGAGCCCAGCCGCGGCCTCGACGTCATGAGCACGCGCGCCCTGCGCACCGCCCTGCAGGCACTGCGCCAGGATGGCTGCTGCGTCATCATGGCCACCCACGTGATGCAGGAAGTGAGCCACCTGTGCGACGACGTCATCGTCATCGCCCGCGGCCGCACGGTGGCGCAAGGCTCGCCCCAACAATTGTGCGAACGCACCGGCATCGCCAACCTGGAAGACGCCTTCGTCAGCCTGGTTGGAACCGAAGAAGGAATCGCCTGATGGCCATCTGGACCGTTGTGCTGCGCAAGGAATTGCGCGAGTCGTTGCGCGACCGCCGCTCGCTGATGCTGCTGGGGCTGTTTACGCTGATGTATCCGCTGATGCTGGGGATCATCCTGAACCAGTCGATCAAGCGCGCCACCAAGCCCGAACGCGAAGGCATCGAACTGGCCGTCATCGGCGCCGCCCAGGCGCCCAACCTGATGGCCCAGTTCAAGCAAAAAAACATCCTGGTGCAGCAAGTCGGGCCGATGAACGAGGCCGCCATCACCAGGCTGCTGCAGGCGCGCAAGGTGGTGGCGCTGCTGCGCATCCCCGACAAATTCACCGACAACTACCAGGCGCTGCGGCCGGCGCGGGTGGAGTTATGGTTCGACTCGGCCGCCGACAACGGCCAGCGCCAGCGCGACATCGAAGACGTGCTGCGCACCTACGGCGCCGGCGTCACCAGCGCGCGCCTGCTGGCGCACGGCGTCTCGCCGGCGCTGGTCTCGCCGGTGCTGGTGCAGCGCTACGACACCGGCAGCACGGCGGCGCGCTCGGCCGGCCTGATCGGCAGCGTGCTGGGCCTGCTGTTTTTTCCCGCTTTCCTGTGCGGCCTGTCGGCCGCCATCGACAGCACCGCCGGCGAGCGCGAGCGGCGCTCGCTGGAAGTGCTGATGTCGCAGCCGGCCCATGCGTGGGAACTGGTGACGGGCAAATGGCTGGCCGCCGCCACCCTGTCGCTGATCGGCCTGGTGATCGGCCTGGCGGTGGCCCACGCCGTGCTGGCCTGGCTGCCGCTGGAAGAAATCGGCATGGCCTGGCGCGTCACCAATGCCGACCTGGCCACTGTCTGCCTGGTATCGGTTCCCCTGTCGCTGTTCGCCGGTGCCATGCAGGTGGCGGTGGCGATGAATGCCAAATCGTTCAAGGAAGCGCAGAGCACGCTGAGCTTTCTGATGCTGCTGCCAATGGCACCCGGCCTGGTGGTGTCGATGATGGAACTGAAGACGGCGCTGTGGATGTACGCGGTGCCGATCCTGTCGAACCAGACTTTACTGAAGGAAGTGGCGCGCGGCGAGGCGCTCGGCGCCCTGCCTTACCTGCTGACGTTTTTGAGTGCGCTGCTGCCGGCGCTGGCGTTTGCCGCCTTCGCCGCCTGGCGCATGAAGAGCGAGCAGTATGTGCTGGGCGTGTAGCCCGTGGCCACACCACTTACAATAGCGCCTCGTACAACGGAGGAATCATGGAAGCAAAAGTGAGCTGGAATGGCCCGTCGGGCATGAGTTTCAAGGCAACGACGGGATCCGGTCACGTGGTGCACATGGACGGCGCTCTCGACGGCGGCGGCCACAACACGGCGCCGCGGCCGATGGAAATGGTGTTACTGGGCACCGGCGGCTGCACCGCCTACGACGTCGTGCTCATTCTTAAACGCAGTCGCGAGGCGGTCAGCGGTTGCGACGTCACGCTGCAGGCCGAGCGGGCAGACACCGATCCCAAGGTATTTACGAAGATTCATTTTCACTTCGTCGTCAGCGGCAGCAATCTGAAACCGCTGGCGGTCGAGCGTGCCGTTCAGCTGTCGCACGACAAATACTGCTCGGCATCGATCATGCTGGCCAAGACGGCCGCGATTACCCACTCGTTCGAGATCGTCGACGCCTGAGCGATCGCTGCCAGCTTACAGGTAATAGGCGGTCGCCGTCATCACCTTGGCCATTGCCGTCATCGCCATCCGCGCCGGCGCCGGCACGTTGATCGCCCCCAGCGCCTGCGCGGCGGCACCGTGCGCCACTTCATCGTCGCGCATCTGGGTGACGATGGCGCGCGATTTGGCGTCCTGCGCGGGCAGCGACACCAAATGGCTGTCGAGGTGCGCTTCGACCTGGCGTTCTGTCTCCACGACAAACCCGAGGCTGCGCTGGTCGCCCAGCTGCGCTGCCAGCGTGCCCAGCGCAAAGGCGCCCGCATACCAGACGGGATTGAATACGCTCGGTTGTGAGCCCAGTTCGGCCAGGCGCTGCGCGGTCCACGCCAGGTGGTCTTCTTCTTCGCGGCCAGCCTGGACGAACTGCGCGCGCATGGCGTCGCTGGCGGCGAAACGGGCCTGGGCGTCGTACAGCGCCTGGGCGCACACTTCGCCGACGTGATTAACCCGCATCAGGCCGGCACTACGGCGCAGCTCGGCGCCTTCCAGATGGACATCATCGATATGCACGGCCGGATTGGCGCGGGTGGCGACGGCGACGCCGGCGACCACGCGCAAGGCCTTGTCGATACCGCTAATAAAACCATCGATACCGCCTAAGCGGGGAGCAAACATGGCGGACATGGGGAAATTCCTGCAGTCAAAAATTGATTATAAGATGCCAGGCAAGGCCGGCGCGCCCGGCTGCGCCGCCAGGTTTTGCTTTTCGATCCAGTCGAGCACGGGGCCGCCGATGTCGAGCCGCGAAATCGCCTTGGCCACGCCGAGGTTCAGCGACAGCAAAAAGCCGATGGTATCGGTGGGCACTTCGGGACAGTGTTCGGCAAACACCGCCATGAAGCGCGGCGAATCGACCACCGGCACCACCTTGGCGCCGCTCATGAACTGCAGGGCGCTGGCAATGCTGTGGCCGCGGCCGATTGCCTGGTAAATAAATTTGTTGTAAGCACGGTCGACCACCTTGAAGTCGATCGCTTCGGGCCGCACCAGCGCGGCCAGGTAGTGCAGGCCGACGGCGACACGGAACCAGGCGAGCGACTCGTCACGGTTGCGGGCGGCGCGCGCCACCTGCAGCACGCGCTCTTGAATGGCGGTATCCATGCGGCCATTATCCACGCTTTGGCGGCGCCGGCACAACAATCTGCGGCGCCGTTTGTGCACTCTGGCTGCCCGATCGGACCGACTGTCGCACTGAACCGCCGAGCTGGCAACAAATTTCATACAATGGCAAGGTCGGGCGTGCGTGCGCAGTTGCGCTCGTTGCCGCAGTGTGACGTATCAGGAGTGGTTCATGGAGTTACGCATCCGAAATTTGTGCAAGACCTACGCGAATGGCGTGGTCGCGCTCGACAACGTCAGCCTGAGCATCCCGGCCGGGATGTTCGGCTTGCTCGGCCCCAACGGCGCCGGCAAATCGACCCTGATGCGCACCCTCGCCACCTTGCAGGAGTGCGACAGCGGCTCGGTGTTTTTCGGCGACTTCGACGTGCTCGACGAAAAAGACGCGATCCGCCGCCTGCTCGGCTACCTGCCGCAGGATTTTGGCGTGTACCCGAAAGTGACCGCCTACGAACTGCTCGACCATTTTGCCGTGCTCAAGGGCCTGTCGCAGAAGGGACGGCGACGCGAGGTGGTCGATGGCCTGCTGCAGCAGACCAATCTGTTCGACGTGCGCCACCAGCGCCTCGGCGGCTTTTCCGGCGGCATGCGCCAGCGCTTCGGCATCGCCCAGGCCCTGCTGGGCGACCCGCGCCTGATCATCGTCGACGAGCCCACCGCCGGCCTCGATCCGCAGGAACGGGTGCGCTTTCACAATTTATTGTCCGACATTGGCGACGACAAGACCGTGCTGCTGTCGACCCACATCGTCGCCGACGTTGCCGACCTGTGCGCCAACATGGCCATCATCCACCAGGGCCGCGTGCTGCTGGCGGGCGAGCCGGCCCGCCTGATCGACGCCATCGAAGGCAAGATCTGGGCGCGCTTCGTCGCCAAGCCCGAGTTGCCGGCCTTTCAGCGGCGCCACAGCGTCATCTCCAGCCGCCTGCTCAGCGGGCGCACCCTGATCCATGTCTACGACGAGGGCGACCCTGGCCACGGTTTCGCGCCGGCCCGGGCCGATCTGGAAGACGTCTATTTCGCCACCATCGCCGGTCTCGGCCAGGGTAACTAAATGCTGGCCATTGCCCTGTTCGAAGCGCGACAGCGGCTACAACTGCTGTCGACCTGGGTGTACTTCACCATGTTTTTCCTGCTCGCCGTGCTGTGGATGGCGGCGGCCGGCGGCGTTTTCAAGGACGCCATGGTGTCGTTCGGCGGCCGCGTCTTCATCAACGCCCCGCGCTCGGTCGAATTTACCGTGGCCTGGCTCGGTTGCCTGGGGGTGGTGGTGATGGCCGCCGTGATGGGCCGCTCGGTGCAGCAGGATTTTGAATACGACATGCACCATTTTTTCTTCAGTGCGCCCATCCCCAAGCATGCCTATGTGTTCGGCCGCTTCATCGGCGCCTATGTCACCCTCGCGGTGGTGTTTTCCAGCATCGTGCTGGGCGCCTGGCTGGGCACCTGGCTGCCCGGCATCGAGCCGGCCCGCATCGGCCCGGCCAGCCTGGGCCTGTATCTGCGGCCCTATGTATTTACCTTGTTGCCGAACCTGTTCATTTTCGGCGGCCTGTTCTTTACGCTGGCGGCGCTGACCCGCCGCATGCTGCCCGTGTATGTGGCCAGCGTGGTGATGATGATCGGCTACATCGTGGCGCCCTCGCTGGCGCGCGACCTTGATTACAAGACGCTGGCGGCGCTGATCGACCCGTTCGGCACCACCGCGCTGGTGCGCCTGACCGAATACTGGACCATCACTGAAAAGAACAGCCGCGTGGTGGCCTTCGAGGGCGTGTATTTACTCAACCGGCTGATCTGGGCCGGCGTTGCCCTCAGCGTGCTGCTGCTGGGTTACTGGCGCTTCCACTTTGTCGGCATGCAGGACAGCCGCGCCGCCCACCGTGCCGAGGGCGCCGACGACCACCGCGCGGCGCTCATGCAAACCGCCCTCGACACCCGCGAAACGCCCGATTTCAGCGGTCGCAACAGCGCCCTGCTGCTGTGCAGGACCAGCTGGCTGTACCTGCGCGAATCGGTCAAGAACGTCTATTTTGTCGTCATCGCCTTGGCCGGCGTGCTGGTGCTGGCCGCCAGTGCCGTCAACATGGGGCCGATGGCGGCCGCCACCTACCCGCTCACCTACCAGGTGCTCGAACTGATCAACGAGACCTATGGCTTGATCATGATGGTCATCACCACCTTTTACGCGGGCGAACTGATCTGGCGCGAACGCGAGGCGCGCATGGCGCAGATGCTGGACGCCATGCCGCTGCCGAACTGGCTGCCGCTGCTGAGTAAAACGCTCAGCCTGATCGCGCTGCAGGCGCTGATGCTGGCCATCGCCATGCTGTGCGGCGTGCTGATCCAGGTATTCAAGGGCTATTTCGCCATCGAGCCCGGCTTGTACCTGACGACCCTGTTCCTCATCAAGCTGCCCCAGTACGCACTGCTGGCGGTGCTGGCCATCGCCCTGCAGGTGCTGATCAATCAAAAGTACCTGGCCTATTTCGCCATGATCCTGTACTACGCCGCCACCCTCAGCTTCGGTGTGCTGGGCCTCGATCATCCGCTGCTGCTGTATGGCAGCTCGCCCGATCTGATCTATTCGGCCATGAACGGCTATGGCCACACCGTGGCACGCGAGCGCTGGTTCGAGCTGTACTGGGCGGGCGCGGCGCTGATGCTGCTGGTGGCGGCCGGCGTGTTCTGGCCGCGTGGTAACAGCGCGGAAGCGGGCAGCCGCCTGCAACTGGCGCGCCGTCAGCTCAGCCTGCCCGTGCTGGCCACCTTTGGCGCCGGCCTGGCGCTGTTTGCCGGCAGTGGCGCCGTGCTGTACTACAACCTGCACATCGCCAACGATTACCAGACTGCCTGGCGCAAGGATGCCGTGCGCGCCGAGTATGAACGGCGCTACAAGGTGCTGGCCGCGCTGCCGCAGCCGCGCATCAGCGACGTTCATCTGCAGGTCGACCTGGTGCCCGAGCAGCGCAGCCTGCACGTGCGCGGCGCCTACCAGCTGGAAAACCGCAGTGGCCGGCCGATTGTCGAGCTAGTGGTGCACCAGGCGCCCGCTGGCACCATCGACTTCAAGCTCTCGGCCGGCGCCCGGCTGGTGCTGGCCGACCAGCAGCGCGGCATGTATGCGTGGCGCCTGAACGAGGCGCTGGCACCCGGCCAGCGCATGGCAATGAGCTTCGACCTGCGCGTGGCGCCGCGCGGCATCCTCGGCTTTGGCCTGGACACGCCGGTGCTGGGCAATGGCACGGCATTCGACAACCAGGCGCTGCCGCGCATCGGCTACCAGCCGCGCACCGAGCTGATCGACGAGCGCGACCGCCAACGTCACCAGCTGGCCGCGCGCGCGCCCATGCTGGCCGCCACCGATCCCCTTGGCAGCGCCAGCAATGCCCTGGCCAATGATGCGGACTTGATCAATTTCGACGCCGTCGTCAGCACCAGCCCGGACCAGATCGCCATCACCGCTGGCACCCTCGAGCGCGAATGGCTGCAGGACGGGCGCCGCTATTTCCACTACAAGATGGACACCCCCATGCTGCACTCGTACGCGGTGCAGTCGGCGCGCTACGAAGTGCGCCACGAACGCTGGCAGGATGTGACGATCGACCTGTACTACCACCCGGGTCATGATGCCAATCTCGAACGGATGATCAAGGGCGCCCGCCTGGCGCTCGATTATGCGGCCGCCAACTTCAGTCCCTACCAGCACAAGGTGTTGCGCATTGTCGAGGTACCGAGGAATGCCAGCAGCGGCAGCACCCAGGCTTACCCGAACACCGTCACCCTGCCGGAAAACACCGCCTTCATTGCCCGGGTCGACGAACGCGACCCGAAAGACATCGACTATCCCGTGTATATCACGGCGCATGACGTGGCGCAGCAGTGGTGGGGCCAGCAGCTGGTGGGCGCCAACGTGCGCGGCAGCACGGTACTATCGGACACCCTGGCCGAATACACGGCGCTGATGGTGATGAAGCAGGCAGTGGGCGCGAGCAATATGCGGCGCTTCCTGCGTTACGACCTCGACCGCTACCTGGGCGGCCGCGCGCAGGAGCCGCGCCGCGAATTGTCGTTGGCCGACAACGAAGAGCAAAAGTACATCTACTACCGCAAGGGTGGCCTGGTCATGTTTCGCCTGCAGGACGAACTGGGCGAGCGCACCGTCAACGCGGTGCTGCGCCAGTTGCTCGTTAGCCACGCTTTCAAGGGCGCGCCGTATGCCAACGTCAGCGATCTGACCAGCGCCCTGCGCCAGGCTGCAGGCGCCGGCGGCACCGCGCTGGTCGACGATGCGTTCGACAATATCGTGCTGTATGAAAACCGCGCCACCGCCGCCCAGGGCACCCGCCTGCCTGACGGCCGCTACCAGGTGACGATCAAGGCCAGCGCTGCCAGGCTGCGCGCTGGCGGCGCTGGCGACGAGCACGAGGTACCGCTGCACGACAGCATCGACTTCGGCGTCGACGACAAAGCCGGCAATCCCCTGCTGCGCGAGCGCCGCCTGGTGACCGGCAAGGACCTCAGCGTGACGATGGTGGTGGCTGGCCGGCCAGCCAGGGCCGGCATCGACCCCGATAACAAATTAATTGACCGCAAGCCAACAGATAACCTCATTGACGTCGAAATGCGTTAAACTAAAAAAAACTATATAAAAATAAAAATTTCAAGGGGTAATATGACGGCACTGGTTGAAGAGATAGCGGCCCGCATCAAGCAGCTCGACAGCGCGGAAAAGCGCGATTTGCTGCGCATGCTGCTGCTCGACGTGAATGGCGAAGGGGCCGAAGGCGTCGAAGACGATGCCGAAGAGGCGTGGCGCAACGAAATCGTGCACCGAGTCAAAGCCATCCGCAATGGCGAAGCGGCCATCCGCGCCCTGCAGGATCAGTGGGAAGAATAAGGCCGCAACACCGGCAATGGCGCGCGCCATGCGCAGTGACTGAGGCAGGCGCCCTGCAAAAACCAAAAACCGCTGCCACCCCGCATGGGCTGGCAGCGGTTTTTTATTGCCGCCTGATGTTTAGAGCACCACGACTTTCTTGGCCACGGCTTTCTTGGCCGCCGGTTTTTTGGCCGCCACTTTTTTCACTGCGACCGCTTTGACGGCCACCGCTTTGACGGCCACCGTTTTGCTTGCCGCCGTTTTGCTTGCCGCCGTTTTGCTTGCCGCCGTTTTGGCTGCCGCTTTTTTCACTGCCGGCTTTTTGGCCGCCACCGCTTTTTTCGCCGGCGCTTTTTTCGCCGGTGCGGCGTCGGCACCGTCGACCGGATCGACCACCGCCGCCGCTTTCACCTTGGCGCCGGGCTTGGCCTTGCGCTCTTCGAACTCGAAGCTGATCTTGCTGTCCTTGCCCTTGACCAGGAAGGCCTTGAACGGCCGCCGCGTGCGCTGCGATACGAAACCGGGCAACAGGTCAGTCTTGCCTTCATTGAGCAGCTTGGCCATTTGCTCGGGCAATACTTCCTGCTGCAAGATGATGCGCCCGCTGCGGAAGTCGCAGGTCTTCGGCTTGGCCACGCTGTGTTCGCACACATAGGCCAGGCCCATTTCAAAGACCCCAGCGGCGCACTTCGGACACGGTCCCAGCGCCGTCTGCCCGGTAAAATCGACGCCTTCGCCGTTTTCGCCTTCTTCGTCGTTCTGGCCGAAATCGAATTCAAGCTTGCAGTTATTGATGTCTTCGTCGCGCACGATGCGCAGGATGGCCGCAAACGGCCGCCCCATTTTCGAGCGGAAGCCCTGCATCGGACCGATGGTGCGCGCCGACAGCAACTGCTCGACTTCAGGAATTTCAAACTGCCGGCTGCCCGGCGTTTTGCTCATATTGAATTCGCACTTGGTACAGGCGAAGCGGCGGTAGTTTTCCTTGACCACGCCACCGCAATTCGGGCATGGCGTGGTCAAGGTGGCGTAGTCGCCGGGAATGGTGTCGTTGTTGTATTCCTTGGCACGCTTGACGATGATCTGGGTCATCTTCTCGATCTCAAGCATGAACTCTTCACGCGAAATCTTGCCCTTTTCCATCTGCGACAGCTTGTATTCCCACTCGCCGGTCAGCTCGGGCGCCGTCAATTCATTGACGCCCAGGCCACGCAGCAAGGTCATCAGCTGCGATGCCTTGGCGGTCGGCATCAGCTCGCGTCCTTCGCGCAGCAGGTAGCGCTCGCCCAGCAGACCCTCGATGATGGCGGCGCGCGTCGCTGGCGTGCCCAGGCCCTTGCCGGCCATGGCGTCGCGCAATTCATCTTCTTCGATCAGCTTGCCGGCGCCTTCCATGGCCGACAGCAGCGTCGCCTCGGTATAGCGGGCCGGCGGCTTGGTCACCAGGCCGTTGGCGGTGACCTTGTCGGTGTGGACTTTTTCACCGGCAGCGACCGGCACCAGGTTGCCGTTGGCATTGCCTTCCTTGTCGTCGGCCGTGGCCGACTCGCGGCCATACACGGCCAGCCAGCCGGGGTTGGTCATGACCTTGCCCTCGGTCTTGAACTGGTGACCGGAGACGTCGGTAAACCGGGTGGTGACCTGGAACTCGGCGGCTGGATAAAAAATCGCCAGGAAGCGGCGGGTCACCAGGTCGTACAGTTTTTGTTCCGGCTCGGACAGGTTTTTCGGCGCGACGTTGGTCGGGATGATGGCGAAGTGGTCGGAAATTTTGGTGTTATCAAAAATCCGTTTATTCGGTTTCACCCAGCCTTGCTGGCTGATCTGTTTGGCGAACTGGTAATAGTTATTGTTTTCCGCCAGCACCGTCAGGGTTTCCTTGACGGTGTCGATATAGTCTTCCGGCAAATGGCGCGAATCGGTACGCGGGTAAGTCAGCACCTTGTGCTTTTCGTACAGCGCCTGCGCCAGGCCGAGGGTGTTCTTGGCCGAAAAACCGAAGCGGCCGTTGGCTTCGCGCTGCAGGCTGGTCAGATCGAACAGGGCTGGCGCCATCGAGGTGGTCGGTTTGCTCTCTTCGCGCACGCTGCCCTGGCGGCCCTTGCAGGCCATGGCGATGGTGTCGGCGGCGATCTTGCTCCACAGGCGCTCGGGGCGCTTCTCCGGATCGTTGTCATCTTTCTTGAACGACTGGTCGAGCCAGCGGCCTTCGTAGATACCGGCCGCGCAGACGAACTCGGCGCGTACTTCCCAATAATCGCGCGAGACGAATTTTTTGATCTTTTCTTCGCGCTCGACGACGATCGACAGGGTCGGCGTTTGCACGCGGCCGACCGTGGTCAAATAAAAGCCGCCCTCTTTCGAGTTGAACGCCGTCATGGCACGGGTGCCGTTAATGCCGATCAGCCAGTCCGCTTCGGAACGGCAGCGGGCGGCATCGGCCAGCGGCAGCATCTCGGCATCCGAGCGCAGATTCAGAAAGCCGTCGCGGATGGCGCCCGGCGTCATCGATTGCAGCCACAGGCGCTTGACCGGTTGCTTGGCCTTGGCGTTTTGCGCGATCAAACGGAAAATCAGTTCCCCTTCGCGGCCGGCATCGCAGGCATTGATCAGGGCGGTGACATCCTTGCGCTTGATCAGGCGGTTGAGCACCTTCAGACGCGCTTCCGTCTTGGCGATGGGATTTAAGGCGAAGTACGGCGGGATCATCGGCAAATGCGCAAAGCTCCACTTGCCGCGCTTGACGTCGTGCTCTTCCGGCACGGCGATTTCAAGCAAGTGACCGACCGCCGACGACAACACGTATTCGTCGGACTCGAAGTACTCATCGTGCTTGGTGAAGCCGCCCAGCGTCTTGGCGATGTCGTTCGCGACGGAGGGCTTCTCGGCGATGATGAGGGTTTTTGTCATAGGGTTCTCGTGGTACGGATTCTGGGGCAAATAAAGGGATGGAGCAGCCGCATGATACATGGCTTGCCCGGCAGCGTGGCAAATTGCCATGCTGATAGCTAAACAGGACGATGGGGGAAGCGCCACCGGCGCGCCAAATAATAAGGCGCTTTCAGTGCGCTTTCAAGTGGCCAGAAGCAGGTTGGCGCGCTAGTGCAGCAGACGGGGCGCCTGTTCGTCGTCGGCGCCGAACAGGTCGTCGAACATCAGGGCGTCCGGCTCCTTGCCCTGGCTCCACAACAGCATCAGCACGATGATTTTCAGTTTGCCCAGTCCGACCGGTGTTTCACCCAGCGCCAGCGCGCGTTCGATCACGATCTCGCGCTGCAGTGCGCTGATGACCTTGGCACTTTCAAGAAAGGCGATGAAGCCGATGGCCGCCGCGCCGAGGGCGTCGACTTCGCGCGCCACGTAAAACCGGGTGCCGGTCGAGGACTGCACGGCGCTCTGTTCGGCGCCGGCCATTTCGGTCAGATCGGTCAGCCACACGAGGGCTTCGGAAATTTCCACTTCGTCGAAGCCGACCGCCGACAGCTTGCGCGCCAGCGCCGCCGGTTCAGGACAGGCGTCCGGGCGGTAGTAGGTTTCGTAAAGGTAGACCAGGATATCGAACATGGCTCTACTCTATCAGCTAAGTTTAGCCATGTACAAGTGCTGTCCCGCATAGCGGGCATGCGGTGTGGCGGCGATGGCCTACAATTGCCGCGATCAATACCATGTCACCACTTTCCCCTCACGCAAGCGCTACCACCTTGAACAGATATGTATTGACGATGGCCGCACTGCTGGCCAGTGTTGGCGCAGCCACAGCCGACCCGCTTGGCGAGCCCGGTGCCCGGTCCGCCTACACCGAGGCCGATTGCGCACGCCTGCACGGCAGCACGGCGCCGGCGCGCAGCGCGGCCGACAGCGCCGTGCTGGCTTCTTTGCCAGTGCTCAATTCAGCGCAGGCAGCGCGTCTGCGCGGAGCGGTCGGCGCTGACGTGGTGTGGTGGCTGCGCCGCCAGGGCGCGCTCAATCTGTCGACGCTGCCCACCGCCTATCACGAAGCCAACCACGCCATCGATATCGCGCTGTCCTCCTGCCACGGCGGCCGCGCCGTGTATGTGTTCGACGGCCAGACCTATGTGACCGAACTGGTGCGCGGACGCACCGCGCCGTACGTGGTGGCGGCCGCCGGCGTGCCGGCCGCCATCAAGGCGGGCGCCGCACTGCGCTACCAGACTTACCTGGTGCAAACGCCGCGCGTGCCGGCCAACGATTTCACCACCCTGCTCGACGAATTGAACGCCTACGTGGGCGCCGCCGCCATCGAACTCGAGTTGACCCGCTCGCCCCTGTATGCACGCTTTCGCGCCGACGGCAATGCCGCGCTCGATGGCAACATCGGCGGCGCGGCCGACATGATGCTGTATGTGCTGAGCTATCTGAAAGTGGTGCGCACCAGCTATCCGGACAGCTATGCGCGCATCCGCAACAGTCCGCTGTTGCTGGCCCATCTGCAGCGCCTGTGGAGCGCAGCCGAAGCCATGCTCAAGGAGGCGGCGCCTTACGGCAGCGAGCGCGGTGGCCTGTATGTGTATCCGATCGGCGCGCTGGTGGCGGTGCACTCGGCGCCCTTCCTCGCGGAACTGGACCGTCTGAAAATCCGTCACGATAGCGGCGCGCGCAGCACCCGCTGATAACGGCCATCGACGAGGCGCTCGGCGGCGCCAGCCAGTTCCAGTTCGAGCAGTGCCGCCTGCAATTCATGCGGTGCGCAGCCGCACGTCAGGGCGATGGCGTCGAGCGCGACCGGACCATGGCCGAGCGCTGCCAGCAGCGCCGGCGGCGCGCCCGGCAGCACCTGCGCGGCAGCGTCCTGCAAGCTGCGCCGGGCCGGCGCGGATGCTGGCAACACCCCGCCCAGTTCTTGCAACACATCAGCGGCCGACTCGACCAGCTTGGCCCCCTCCTTGATCAATAGATGGCAGCCCTTGGCCAGCGCCGCGTGGATCGAGCCGGGCATGGCGAACACTTCGCGGCCCTGGCTGGCCGCCAGCCGCGCCGTGATCAGCGAGCCCGAGCGCGCAGCCGCCTCGACCACCAGCACGCCGGCCGACAGGCCACTGATGATGCGGTTACGCTGCGGAAAATTGTGGGCCAGTGGCGGCGTGCCCGGTGCATATTCGCTGACCACGCAGCCGCCCTCGCGGATGGCCTGCCACAGCGCACGGTTGCGCGCCGGGTAGACCAGGTCAGGGCCGGTGCCCACCACCGCCACGGTGGCGCCGTCGCCGGCCAGCGCGCCGACGTGGGCGGCGCTATCGATGCCCAGCGCCAGCCCGGAGACGATGGTCAAGCCGGCGCGGCTGAGGTTGTGGGCGAACTGCTGCGCATTGCTGGCCCCCTGCACGCTGGCATTGCGGCTGCCGACCATGGCCAGACAAGGACCGGCCAGCAGTTCGGCGCGGCCGCTCACGTATAACAGGGGCGGGGCGTCGCCGATGTGGCGCAGCAGCGCCGGATAGGCAGGGTCGGCGATGGTGAGCAGGCGGTTGCCCGCCTGGCCGGCCCAGGCCAGCGCAGCGTCGACCTGGCGCAGTACGCTTGCGGCGGGGTGCAGCAAGGCCGCAGCCAGCGCGGGGCCGACCAGCGCCTGCAGGCGCGCCGCCGCTGCAGTAAAGATGGCAGCTGGCCGTTCAAACTGCCCCAGCAGCAGGCGGGCGCTGGCCGGCCCCACCCCGGCGGTGTGCATCAGCCGCAGCCAGTCGGCCATGGGGTCCGGCGGCTGCGCTGCACTGGGAGGGTGGGTGGCCGTGTCCTGCACGGAAGCTTTACTCCGGTGAGGCGGCGACGTCGCCCGTTTGCACTGGCTGCGTTGCCTGCATGATCAAGCCGTACGAAACGTTTTTGAACACGCGGAAAATAAACAGGGACCCGACCTGTTCGTCGGGCAACTTGATCATCGTCTTTTGCATGCCAAGGAAGCCTTTGTTGCCGCCCGGGTCAGCGATAGTCTGGCCCTTATGGTACAGCTGCAAAACGGCGCCGATATCGAGTCCATCAAGCGTGCCGCGGTTGACACTGACCACCTGGTTTTGGCCGGCGAAGCTGCCGCCTGAATAAATACCGAGAATGCGCGCACTGGTAGCACGCGCGGGCGCGTGCGGCACGTAATTGCGCAGCGGCGTCGGCGGCGCTGCCACCAGGCGGTCGCCCACGCCCATTTCCTGCGCCGAACCGGACACCGTGAAGGTGTGCACATCGACACCGGCCCGGGCCGCCGACTGCAGCGCCACGGTCCCCAGGTACACCGCTTCATAGGCGATCACTTTGTTGGTGTCGGGGTCGCGCAGCGGCGTGCCGGGACGAAATACCTGGTAACTGGTGCCGCCGTCGAGGGCGCCGCGCACATACACCTTGTCCCCCTTGGCCAGATAGACATGGCCATCTTCATGGGCGGCGATGCGCGGTGCGCTGTCGAGCTGCTTGTCGTCGACGATCAGCGGCATGGTCAGGAACGGCTCGATGGCGCCGGACGGGATCGAACTGATGGCGTCCGCCCCCACACCCTCGGTGCGCATGCGCGGCGACAGGCGGTCGTCGGCGGTGCCCTCGCCCGGCTTGTTGAGCGACAGGCGCCCCGTCTTGCGGTCGAAATAAACGATCTGGCCCGGGTAGATCCAGTGCGGGTTGGCAATCTCATCACGGTTCATGCCCCACACTTGCGGCCAGCACCAGGGATGCTCGAGAAACTTGCCGGAAATATCCCACAGCGTATCGCCGCGCACCACCTTATGCTGGTCCGGGGCGTTCGGACGGAAGGCGCATTCGGCGGCCTGAACGGCAGTGCTGCTGGCGGCGGCAATCAGCGCGGCGACTGCAAGACGGGTGCCGACTGTGATAAAATTTTTCATGGGGTGTCCGATGGAGGATCCGTTAATGCGGCATCAAAACGGCAGTCCGGCCCGCAGGTCGGCCCCGACATCCTGTGCGGGGCAGTCACCGGGACCGGCCTTTGGCGCCGATGGGCGGATAAAGGTTGCCGTACTGGATCAAATTCTGCCCATAAATCTGTGAACTAGCAAGGCAAACTCCCCCGCGCTACCCCCCAAGACTGTTGCGTTTTTGTTGATTCATGGCATTATTCATACGAATAGTCGCGAATCATTGCTGAATAACTATTAGTTTCACTGGGTTTACCACCGCGTCTATCACCGCGTCTACCATCATCTTTCACCGACTGATTATTTCGAGCGTCCCATGGCCTTACTTCCAATTCTGCGTTATCCCGATCCCCGCCTGCACAAGGTGGCCACGCCGGTAATCGCCTTCGACGCCGCGCTGCGCACCCTGATCGCCGACATGGCCGAGACCATGTACGAAGCGCCCGGCGTCGGCCTGGCCGCCAGCCAGGTCGACGTCCACCAGCAACTGCTGGTGATCGACATTACCGATGCCAAGGACCAGTTACAGGTATTTATCAATCCCGTCATCACCTGGGCCAGCGAGGAGCGCGAGGTGTACGACGAAGGTTGCCTGTCGGTGCCCGGCATTTACGATGGCGTCGAACGGGCCGCCCGCGTCAAGGTCAAGGCGCAGGATGCCAGCGGTAGTTTTTTTGAAGTGGAAGCCGATGGCTTGCTGGCCGTGTGCATCCAGCACGAGATGGACCATTTGCTGGGCAAGGTCTTCGTCGAGTACCTGTCACCCCTCAAGCGCAACCGCATCAAGGCAAAAATGGTCAAGGAAACGCGTGGACTCGAGCGCGAAGCGGCGCTCAAGGCGGCCGGGCGGCGTTATTAATACGGTGAGCGTGCAGCCTCCCTTGAAAGTCGTCTTCGCCGGCACGCCCGAGTTTGCGGCCACTGCGCTGGCCGCCATCCACGCGGCCGGTTTTCCAATCGCCCTGGTGCTGACCCAGCCGGACCGCCCGGCCGGGCGCGGCATGCAGTTGCAAGCGTCCAGCGTCAAGCAGTTCGCCGTGGCCCATGGCATCGAGGTGTTGCAGCCGCTGTCGCTGCGCCGCGACAGCCTTGATCCCGAACGCGCCGCCCAGGCCGAGCAGGCGCACGCGCGTCTGCTGGCGCTCGATTACGACGTCATGGTGGTGGCCGCTTACGGCTTGATCCTGCCGCGCGCCACCCTCGATATCCGTCCCTGCCTGAACATCCACGGCTCGTTGCTGCCGCGCTGGCGCGGCGCCGCCCCCATCCACCGCGCCATTGAAGCGGGCGACGCCGTCACCGGCATTACCATCATGGAGATGGAAGAAGGACTCGACACCGGGCCCATGCTGGCGAGCGAGCGTGTGACGATCGGTCCACATGACAACACGGCCAGCCTGCACGACACCCTGGCGGCGCTGGGCGCGCGCATGATCGTGGCCACCCTGCAGCAGCTGGCGGCAGGGCCGCTGACGGCAACGCCGCAACCGGCGCTGGGGGTGACTTACGCCGCCAAGATCGACAAGAACGAAGCGCGCCTGGATTTCACGCAGCCGGCGCCAACGCTCGACCGGCAGATCCGCGCCTTCAACCCGTTTCCGGGGGCGCAGGCAGTGGTCGACGGGGTGGTGCTCAAACTGTGGGAGGCCGAACTGGCAGACGCCGATGCTGGTGCGCAGCCGGGCCAGGTGCTCGCCGCCAGCGGCGCCGACGGCATCGTCGTTGCTTGCGGCACGGGCGCGCTGCGCCTGAAGGTACTGCAAAAACCGGGCGGCAAGCGCTTGCCTGCCGCCGAATTTCTCAAGAGTTTTAGCCTTGAAGGCAAAACCCTGGCTTAGTTTGCCAGAGTTTGCTTAGTTCGCTCAGTTCGCTTAGGTCGCTTAGTTCGCTTTCGCAGCAAACGCATCATCGCGGTGATCGGCCATGTACTGGCGCAAGATCTGGTTGATGCGGGTCTGGTAACCGGGTCCGGCGCCCTTGAACCAGTCGAGCATGTCGGTGTCGAGGCGGATCGTGACGATCTGCTTGATGGCGGCGCTTTGCTGCTTGGCCACCGCCGCGCGGGGAGCGATTCCCTGTGCAGCATCCCATTGTGGCGCGAAATCTTTGTCCATATTCATTCCCAGTGATTGTGTCGTTGGTGGAGCGGACTATCTAGCCACTCCTGGTTACAATTTTGGGCGCTGTATGTATCTTAAAGATTGCTGGGCAGGGTTGTATTGTATCGCTCTGTAACAAATTCCCCATTGAAACACAGCGATACATACAGGACGATTTGAACGGGGAGCGCTTTCTTGTCACTCAGAAAACTCGGCACGCATGATGCCGTATAATTTTAAGCCGCCTGCTGCCGTCGCCGTACCGCTGTTGCCGCACCCACCTGCCCTCTGAAAGCCTGCCATGACCACTGCCGCCGCCGTATCCCCGACCGAGACCCTGCTGCGCGAGATCCTGGCGCGCCGCATCATGATTCTCGACGGCGCCATGGGCACCATCATCCAGCAATACAAGCTCGATGAAGCAGATTACCGGGGTGAACGTTTCGCCGATTTCACCGCGCCGGCGGGCAGCGGCGCCCGCGAACTGTTCGTCAAAGGCAATAACGAACTGCTGACGCTGACGCGGCCCCAGGTGATCCAGGAAATCCACGAGCGCTACCTGGCCGCCGGCGCCGACCTGATCGAAACGAATACCTTCGGTGCCACCAGCATCGCCCAGGACGATTACCACATGGGCCACCTGGCCTACGAAATGAACGTCGCCGCCGCCCGCATCGCGCGCGCCGCCTGCGACAAGTACAGCAGTGCCGACAAGCCCCGTTTTGTGGCCGGCGCGCTCGGGCCGACGCCAAAAACGGCGTCGATCTCACCCGACGTCAACGACCCGGCGGCGCGCAACGTCAGTTTTGATCAACTGGTGACGGCCTATCACGAGCAGGTGCGCGGGCTGGTCGACGGCGGCGCCGACGTCCTGCTGGTGGAAACCATTTTCGATACCCTCAACTGCAAGGCGGCGCTGTTTGCCATCGACCTGTATTTCGACGAGCACCCGGGTCTGGCGCGCCTGCCGCTGATGATTTCCGGTACCGTCACCGACGCCTCCGGCCGCATCCTGTCGGGCCAGACCGTGCCAGCGTTCTGGAATTCGGTGCGCCACGCGCGGCCGCTGACGATCGGCCTCAATTGCGCGCTGGGCGCGGCGCTGATGCGCCCGTACGCGCAAGAGCTCTCGCAAATCGCCGATACCTATGTGTGTATCTACCCGAATGCCGGTCTGCCCAACCCGATGAGCGACACCGGCTTCGACGAACTGCCGGCCGACACCTCGGCGCTGCTGCGCGAATTTGCCGATGCCGGCTTTATCAATATCGCCGGTGGCTGCTGCGGCACCACGCCCGATCACATCGCCGCGATTGCCGCCCTGCTGGCCGAGACGCCGCCGCGCGCACTGCCGCAGGTGCCCACCGCGCTGCGCCTGTCGGGCCTCGAACCCTTTACGGTCGATGCCGATTCGCTGTTCGTCAACGTCGGCGAGCGCACCAACGTGACGGGCTCGAAAGCGTTTGCCCGCATGATCCTTAACGAGCAGTTCGACGAAGCGCTGTCGGTGGCGCGCCAGCAGGTGGAAAACGGCGCCCAGATCATCGACATCAATATGGACGAAGCGATGCTCGATTCGCAGGCGGCGATGACGCGCTTTTTGAACCTGATCGCCTCCGAGCCGGACATCTCGCGCGTGCCAATCATGATCGACTCGTCGAAATGGTCGGTGATCGAAGCGGGCCTCAAGTGCGTGCAGGGCAAGGCCATCGTCAACTCGATCTCGATGAAGGAAGGCGAGGCAGAGTTCATCCGGCAGGCGAAATTGTGCCGCCGTTATGGCGCCGCCGTCATCGTCATGGCCTTCGACGAACAAGGTCAGGCCGACACCTTTGCCCGCAAGACGGAAATCTGCCAGCGCGCCTACAAGCTGCTGACGCAGCAAATCGGCTTTCCGCCGGAAGACATCATCTTTGACCCGAACATCTTCGCCATCGCCACCGGCATCGAAGAGCACAACAACTACGCTGTCGATTTTATCAATGCCACGCGCTGGATCCGCCAGAACCTGCCGCATGCGGGGGTGTCGGGCGGCGTGTCGAACGTCTCGTTCTCCTTCCGCGGCAATGACCCGGCGCGCGAAGCGATCCACACGGTGTTCCTGTACCACGCCATCAAGGCCGGCATGACGATGGGGATCGTCAACGCCGGCATGATGGGAGTCTACGACGACCTGCCGGCCGAACTGCGCGAGCGCACCGAAGACGTGGTGCTCAACCGCCGCGACGACGCCACCGAACGGATGATCGATATCGCCGGCACCCTCAAAGCAGGCGGCCGCCAGGACACGCAAAACCTGGTCTGGCGCGAAGGCACCGTCCAGCAGCGCCTGTCGCACGCGCTGGTGCACGGCATCACGCAGTGGATCGTCGACGACACCGAAGAAGCGCGGCAGCAGCTGCTGGGCAATGGCGGACGCCCCATCCACGTGATCGAAGGCCCGCTGATGGACGGCATGAACGTGGTCGGCGACCTGTTCGGCCAGGGCAAAATGTTCTTGCCGCAGGTGGTCAAATCGGCGCGCGTGATGAAGCAGGCGGTGGCCCACCTGATTCCCTACATCGAAGAAGAAAAACTGCTGGAAGAGCAGCGCACCGGCATTGTCGCCAAGCCGAAGGGCAAAATCGTCATCGCCACCGTCAAGGGCGACGTCCACGACATCGGCAAGAACATCGTCTCGGTGGTCCTGCAGTGTAATAATTTTGAAGTGGTCAATATGGGCGTGATGGTGCCCTGCTCGGAGATCCTGGCGCGCGCCAAGGTGGAAAACGCCGACATCGTCGGCCTGTCCGGCCTGATCACGCCCTCGCTCGAAGAGATGGCCCACGTGGCGCGCGAGATGCAGCGCGATCCCCATTTCAGGATGCTCAAGATTCCCCTCCTGATCGGCGGCGCCACCACCAGCCGCGCCCACACGGCCGTCAAAATCGCCCACAACTACGATGGCCCGGTAGTCTACGTGCCGGACGCTTCGCGTTCGGTGTCGGTGGCGCAGGCGCTGTTGACGCCGGAAACGCGCGAGAAGTATATCGATGACATCGCCCTCGACTACGAGCGCATCCGCGAGCAGCACGCCAGCAAGAAGGCGCTGCCCATCCTGCCGCTGGCGCAGGCGCGCGCCAACAAGGCGCGCTTCGATTTCGCCCCGGTGCGGCCAAAATTCATTGGCCGGCGCCTGATCAAGAACGTCGAGCTGGCGACCCTGGCGCGCTACATCGATTGGGGCCCGTTCTTCCAGACCTGGGACCTGGCCGGCCCCTTCCCCGCCATCCTCACCGACGCCGTCGTCGGCGAAGCGGCCACCAAGGTATTCGAAGAGGGTCAGGCGCTCCTGAAGAAAATCATCGAGGGGCGCTGGCTGACCGCCAACGGCGTCATCGCGCTCCTGCCGGCCAACAGCGTCAACGACGATGACATCGAGATCTACACCGACGACAGCCGCGCGCAGGTCGCCCTGACCTGGTACGGCCTGCGCCAGCAGGGCGTCAAACCGCTGGTCGATGGCGTCCAGCGCCCCAACCAGTGCCTGTCCGATTTTATTGCGCCGAAAGACTCGCGGGTGCAGGACTACATCGGCATGTTCGCCGTCACCACTGGTCTCGGTATCGAAAAATACGAGCAGCGTTTTGAAGCGGCCCACGACGACTATTCTTCGATCATGTTGAAGTCGCTGGCCGACCGCCTGGCCGAAGCGTTTGCCGAATACCTGCACGAGCGCGTGCGCACCGACCTGTGGGGTTATGCGGCCGACGAGCAGCTCACCAGCACGGCGCTGATCGCCGAGCAGTACGCCGGCATCCGCCCTGCCCCCGGTTATCCGGCCTGCCCCGAGCACACCGTCAAGGCGGCCATGTGGGAGGTGCTGCAGCCAGAGGACGTCGGCATCACGCTGACCGAATCGTATGCGATGGCGCCGGGCGCCGCGGTGTCAGGCTTTTATTTTGCCCACCCTGAATCGAAGTACTTCGTGGTGGGGAAAATCGGCGCCGACCAGCTGGCCGACATGAGCACACGCCGGCAAATCGACCCCGAGCAGATGGCCAGCTGGCTGGCGCCGAACCTGTAAGCGCGTCAATGGTGGCCGTCAGTGGTGCGCTGCCGCGCCGCTGTCGCGCACGTTTTTTTGCACCGTGATGGCAGCGAACAGGCTCAAAACAAACGACATCGCATACAACCCCTTTTCGCTGGGGGCGATGGTGGCGTTGACCAGGCCGACGGTGAGCAGGCCGATGGCGGCGATCACCGACAGCCAGCACAGGCCGTAGTACATCGGGGTGACAGCGATACCCTCGAGACGGTCGCGGGTCGACTTTTGCACGGAAACGGCGGCAAACAGGCCGTACAACAGCAGGGTCAGGTAACAGCCCTTTTCATTGAGAGCCATGGTGGCGTTGAACAGCCCTGTCAGGTACATGGCCACGCCGATGATCAGCGCCAGCCAGGCAGCGCCGACGAAGGCGCTTGAGGATTGAGCCGATGCCATGATCGCCTCCTGCGTATCGATGTGGATGGAAACGCCAGCCTAGCGCGGGCGCCGCCGCGCGCCAGCTGTCAAAGTCGACGGGTCGACGGGTAGACGGGTTAGACGGTAAGCCGGTGGCAGGACAGTCAGGCGCGCTCGCGCTGGAATTTGATCAGCGCCAGCACGCCAAACAGCACCGTAAACGCCAGCTGCGCCGCCATCGCGGTGGCCGCCGCCTCCATCCCCAGGCCGCGCCAGGTCATGGCATCGAGGCCATCGATGGCCCAGCGGGTCGGCACCGCCAGCCCCACCTGTTGTACCCAGGCGGGAAACAGGAACGATGGCACCCAGGCGCCGCCCAGCATCACCATGATCAGGGTGGCCGCCACCGCGATGCCGCGCGCCGCTTCCGGGGTTTTGCCGAAGGCGGCAATCAACAGGCCAAAACTGGCGGTCAGCATGGCAAAGCACAGGCCGACCCCGAGGAAGCCGACAGGATTGGCGATGTGCACACCAAACACCAGCACGGCAAACCCAAACATCACGCACAGCAGAAACAGGGCGATGATGGCGGCCGAGGCGGCGCGCGCCAGCAGCACCGTGTTCAGGCCAATGGGAGCGGCGAGCAGGCGATTGAAAATGCCGCTGCGGCGCGCCAGCAGGATGCCGATGCCCATGTCGACCCCGAGGAACAGGATGAATTGCACGCCCATGCCGGCAAACGCGTGGGCATAGCCGTTGTAGCCGGCCTGCCGCGGCCCCGAGGTGACCGGCTGGTCGCTGGTGGTAAACGGCATCGACAGGCCAGCCGATTTGCCTGACTGCGGCGTGGCCTGCATGGCCGGCGTGGCCTGGAATTTTTTCAGGCTGCCCAGTAATTCGCGCAACGATGCCTTCGCGGGGTCGCCGTCGAGCGCACTTTCCAGTTTTTTGATGCTCTTGTCGGTGAACGCCTGGCCGCCGGCGCCACCGAACATTTCGGCGCTGACGATCTGCATCACCTGCTGCGTCAACAGGCCCTTGACCATTGCCAGCACCGCCTGCTGCGACGGGTCGTACAGCACCTCGATGCGTGGCTTGTCGGCGGCGTTGAACAGGGCGGCGCCGGCCGCTTCACCAAAGCCGTCGGGGATGATGATGGCCGCTTTCTGGCTGCCCTTGCCAACTGCAGTGCGGGCCGCTGCGGCGCTCATGTCGGTGATGTGCAGGCTGGCGTCGAGCTTGAGGGCGGCGCCGATGCGCTGGCCGATCGGCCCACTGTCCTGCTGCACCAGGGCGACATCGATGGTGCCGGTTTTGGCATCGCCCGAGCCGCCGAACAGGTAGCCAAAAAAAGTGGCGATGGCAATCGGCAGCACCAGGTTGATCAGCAGGGCGCGGCGGTCGCGCAGAAACAGCTGCAAGTCCTTGCGTACCAGCGCCAGGAACGGGGTCAGGTTCAACTTGGTCATGGTATCAATCGCGCAGCGAGCGCCCGGTCAGATTGAGGAAGATGTCTTCGAGCTTGGTGCGGGCGGTGGCAAAGTGCAGCGCGTGCGCGCCCTGCCCCTGCAGCCACGCCATCACACCGAGCGCGGCACTGCCATCGGCCAGCAAGACCTCGAGCGCGTTGGCATTGGCGGCGACGCCCGTCACCCCGGGCAAGGCAGCCATCGGCGCCAGCCAGGCAGCCGGCGCCGCTGCAGCGAGCTCCACGTGCAGCGCCGCCTGCGCCGGCAGGCGCCGGTGCAGGGCCGCCGGGGTTTCGTCGGCCAGCACCTTGCCATGGTCGATGATGACGATGTGGTCGGCCAGTCGCTCGACTTCTTCCATGTAGTGGCTGGTGTAGATCAGCGAGCGGCCCTGGCGCTGCCATTGTTCGAGCGTGTCGAAGATGGCATTGCGGCTTTGCGGGTCGACGCCGACGGTCGGTTCGTCGAGGATCAGCAGTGCCGGGTCGTGCATCAGGGCGGCGGCGATATTCAGGCGCCGCTTCATGCCGCCGGAAAAGGTGGCCGGCTTGTCGAGGGCGCGCTCATGCAGCTGCACCAGCTCGAGCACCTGGTCGCAGCGGCGGCGCGCCTCGGCGCCCTTGATGCCATACAGGGCGGCAAACAGCAGCAGGTTATCGCGCGCCGGCAGGTCGTCGTACAGGGCCAGGTCTTGCGGCACGAAGCCGATCTGGCGCTTGGCGGCGCAGGGACCGGTGGTAATGGCGCTGCCACTCAAGGTGATGCTGCCGGCATCGGGCGTGAGCAGCCCGCAGAGCATGCCGACAGTGGACGATTTGCCAGCGCCATTCGGGCCGATCAAGCCCACCGTCTGGCCGGCTGCGACCTTGAAACTGACATCATCGACAGCGCGCCTGGCGCCATACGCCTTGCTCAGGTGTAACACCTGCAATAACACGGAAGTCATGGGTGCGTTCATTCATTGGCAATTATTATATATTAGCCAATAAGATGAAGAATTGTTGCAGAGAATTGTTACCCAAGCGACAAAATACAACAGTCCGCAGCGGCCCCACGTCATCCATTACCGAGGCGCACGTCGAACAGAATCGGTGTTGCGTCCCCTAAAACATTCCCGGCTCCGCCAGCAATGTTTACCTGGCTAAACCAAACAAAAGTTGGGCTGCACTTTTGTTTGGTTTTCATACCGCGTATTTCGCCACCGAATCACTCCACGAAAACGCCGCCACCTCGAATTCGACCAGCTCGTCGCTGGAAATGGCCAGCTCTTTCAGGGCCGGCACCACCAGGTCATCGCCATCCATCTGTTCGATCGCTTCGGCCAGCTTGAGCAATTCGCCGAAAAAGCCGCTGCGCGAGAGCAGCGCGTCCTTGACTTCATCGATGACGGGAATCTGTTCGAGGATCACTTCCATCTTCATGCCAAACAGCGCATCCATCAGCGACATGATGCCCACCGTGAAGGCGATGTCAGCGACATTGCGCTGGGCCGGCCGCAAGCGCTTGGCCAGCAGCTCGAGCAGCTTGCCGCGCGTGGTGGCCAGCATCAGCAGGGGCGAGGCGCTGTGGCTGCGCTGCTGCGGGTCGGCGTACAGCAAAATCTGCAACCAGCGTTCGAGCTGGCGGCGACCGAGCACGATCAGCGCCTGGCTGACCGAATCGATCTTGTGGCGCAAGCCCACCGCCGGCGTGTTCACCAGCCGCAGCAGGTTGATGGCCAGGGTGACGTCGCGTTTGACGGCGCGCTCGATCTCGATGTTTTCGGCATCCGAGGTGACCAGCTTCATCAACTCCATCACCGCCAGCTGCGACGGCGTCAGCTTGCGGCCGGCAATCACCGTCGGCTTGGCGAAATAATAGCCCTGAAAATAATCGAAGCCAAAGTCGCGCACGCGCTCGTACTGGGCGCGCGTTTCCACTTTTTCCGCCATCAGCTGTTTGTTCTCGCGGCGGCAGCGCGCCACCACCGCGGCGGTCGACACCTGCATCACTTGCAGCATGTCGAACTTGACGAAGTCGATCAGCGGCAGCAGCCGTTCGACGTTGGCGGTGATGGCAGCGACGCCGTTCAAGGCAAAGCGAAAACCATGGCCTTTGAGTTCGCCCATGCGTTCGAGCACGGCGTCACTCGCTTCGACGCTCTCGACCAGCTCGAGCACCACTTTTTCGCGCGGCAGGAAGGCGAAGATGTCACTCATCAAGACATCGGCATCGACATTCAAAAACGCCAGGGCGTCGCCGATGGCGCGGTCCAGGCCCAGTTGTCCGGCATGGGCGATGACGGCCGCAGTGGCCGCCAGGCCAGAGACAAAGCTGGCGCCCCCCACGCTGCTGCTGCGAAACAGCAGCTCGTAAGCAAACAACGCATTGTTGGCATCGAGAATCGGCTGGCGGCCCAAATAAAAGTCGCGCACAGCAAATTCATGGGCCGCGGAAGCGGGAGCGGCGGAATTATTCATGTCGCATAATGTTGGGTAAATTCAATAACGTACTGTACCGCATTCTTTCCGGCCAGTGAATTTTTGCCATCGGATGGCGCCCGAAAAGGATGTAAAAAGCGACGAATTTACGGCAAAGGTAAACCGTCTACGAACACTTTCAGTTCGCCGGGCAGAAATTCGGTCCAGCGCTCATTGGTGGTCAAGGGCTGGGTGACGATCACCGCCACCCGGTCGTCCGGCGTGGTCAGCTGGGCAAAGTCGACGCTGACGTCTTCGTCGGACAACTGCGCCGTGTTGAACGGATGCTGGCGCACCACGTAGCACAGCGTGGTCGCGCAGTGGGCGAACAGCGCGCTGCCGTTCGACAGCATCATGTTGAAGACGCCGTGAGTGGCGATCTCGGCCGCCAGTTCGGCCAGCGCCTCGCGCAATGCTGGCAAGGCCGGTGCGCTGTCGCCAAAGCGGCGCCGCAACTGTTGCAGCAGGTAGCAAAAAGCCAGCTCGCTGTCGGTACTGCCGACCGGACGGAAGGCACCGTCGAGCACGGGGGCGAACTGCTTCAAGTCGCCATTGTGGGCAAACACCCAGTAGCGGCCCCACAGTTCGCGCACGAAGGGGTGACAGTTTTCCAGCGCCACCTGGCCCTGGGTGGCCTTGCGGATGTGGGCGATGACGTTGGTCGACTTGATGGGAAAGCGCTTGATCAGCTCGGCCACTGGCGAGGCCACGGCGGCCTGGTGGTCGACAAAATAGCGCACGCCGGCCCCTTCGAAAAACGCGATGCCCCAGCCGTCATGGTGGGTGTCGGTGTGGCCGCCGCGCATGGCGAAGCCGGTAAAGCTAAAAACAATGTCCGTGGGGACGTTGCAGTTCATTCCGAGAAGTTGGCACATGCGCAAAGCGTAACATAGGCGGGCATGATGCCGGCGTAAAAAGGGCGAACCCGCAGGCTCGCCCTTGTCGCCACGCCGAACTGGTTAGTGCAGCAACACCGGCTGCTGCATCAACACGTCGTAAGAACCGAGGAAGTCGTCGATTTCTTCCATGGTCGGTTCGCTGGCGATCAGGTTGTTGACGTCGCGCCGGAAAGACTGCGCCAGCTTGCCGCCAATAAATGCTTCGCGCCGGCCCGACTTGTCGACGATTTCATAGCCGCCAAAGCGCAGTGCTTCGAGATCGCGGTCGGCGCCGAATTCGACGACGCTGTATTGCTCGCTGTTATAGATCATGTTCATGCTGACTCCTTTGCTTGACCAGACGAAATGAGGGATCACTGCGCTCCGGCCTCTTGCCTTCGAGGTGGGGCCAAGCGGCTTGAATTCAAGCGGCGAGGTCCGGCGTCAGTGCCAGCAGCTGATCGTATGGCGGTGCAGCCAGCCACGATCGCAACTGATCAAGGTGCTCCGTTGACGCCAGGCCAATGAACAAGCGTTCCGGCTGGCGTCGCAGCAGCCGGTTTAATGTTACACGCAAAACCAGATTGCCGGTGCAGCACAGGCAACCGGGCGCAATGCGGATGGCGCCGCAGGTGTCGGGAAGTATGGTGTGTCCACTCGGCATGCCTTCGAGCAGGATGGCGGCGCCGGCAGGGGCTGCGGCCAGGATGGCGTGCTCGCGCGCGCGGGCGTCGGCGCCGGTGACAAGGGTGGTAACAGCGGGGGCGCGCAAGGTCGGGGCGCTGCCGGGCTGCGGGGAAATCAGAGGTTTTTCTTGGCCAGCTTGCCCGGCTCGACGCCAAGCTGCTTGAGTTTGCGATACAGGTGGGTGCGTTCGAGTCCGGTTTTTTCCGCCACCCGCGTCATGCTGCCCCCTTCGCGCCCCAAGTGGTGTTCGAAGTACATGCGCTCGAAGGCGTCGCGCGCTTCGCGCAGGGGCAAATCGAAACTGAGCGAATGGCCGTGCGCCTCGCCGACAGCAACACCGCCCATGCGCGGCGCCAGAGCGGCGCTTTGCATCGACGGCGAGGCGAACATGCCGACGCTGTTGGGCGCATGGTGTTCTTCCGGTTGCGCTGGCGCCAGCAGGCGGCTCGCTGCCACCACCGGCGCGCGCGCCACTTCCTGCGCCCGCGTCAAGCCCTGCTGGACTGCCTTGAGCAGCTTTTGCAGGGCAATCGGCTTTTCCAGGAAATTGAGGGCACCGATGCGGGTTGCCTCGACCGCCGTATCGATGGTCGCGTGGCCCGACATCATGATCACCGGCATCGTCAACAAGCCGTCGCGCTGCCATTCCTTGAGCAGGGTGACGCCGTCGGTGTCGGGCATCCAGATGTCGAGCAGCACCAGGTCGGGTGCGCCGGCATTGCGCGCATCACGCGCTTGCTGGGCGTTTTCGGCGAGTTGAATTGCGTGGCCTTCATCGCCGAGGATTTCCGAGAGCAATTCACGGATCCCCATTTCATCATCAACTACAAGAATGTTTGCCATCTCTTATCCTGCCTTCACGATATAACGCCGAAAAGGCTGCGTGGAACGCAGCCGTCGAAAAGCCATGTCACCTGCGATTGTATGGTTGATTTTACCTTTAAGGCAAACTTGCAGGCTCAGGCGCTAACTTTAACAGCAAAATAAGCACCGCCGCACCAGTTCCATCCTGGCGATTGTGAATATCGATACGGCCGCCATGCTCATCGATTATCTTTTTAACCATCGGCAATCCCAGGCCGGTGCCGCGCGCTTTTGATGTCACATACGGTTCAAACGCGCGCGACAAAATCTTCGGCGCGAAGCCCGGGCCATTGTCGACGATGGCAAGACGCACGGCGCTCGCCTGGCCGCCTTCGGCGCTATCGAAATGGATGGTCTCGGTGCTGACATCGATGCGCGGCGGCGGCGCCCCCGCTTCGCGCAGCTGCTCGTTCATCGCATCCTGGGCATTTTGCAGCAGGTTGTGGATCACCTGGCGCAGCTGGGTGGCGTCGCCCATCACCGCCGGCAAGTCGCGCGCCAGCGAGACGTGGATGATGTCGCTGTCGTCGCCGGCCAGGTAGAGGTCGAGAATCTGGCGGATCAGGCCATTTAAGTGCAGCGGCTCGAGTACCGCCGGCGGCGCCTTGGCGTAATCGCGGAAGTCGTCGACCATGCGCTTCATGGCGTCGACCTGGTGGACGATGGTGTTGGTGGCGCGGTTGAGTAATTCGAGATCGGCGCCAACCACCTTGTGCTCGAGTTTCATCTGCAGGCGCTCGGCCGACAGCTGGATCGGCGTGAGCGGGTTCTTGATTTCATGGGCCAGCCGGCGCGCCACTTCGCCCCAGGCCACCGAGCGCTGCGCCGAGATGACGTCAGAGATATCGTCAAACACCACGATGTAGCCGTTACCGGCGCCGACCGGCAGGCGCGAGCCGCGCGCCAGCAGGGCGATGTCATGGTCGTCGCTGGTGCCCTGGCGACGCGGGATTTCAATCTCCCGTTGCCAGTGGCTGCGCTGGGCTTTTTTTGCAGCGGCCGCGGCGCCGGCGGTCTGCGCGCTCTGCGCCGAAAAGGCCCGCGTGACGGCGTCGGCAAACACCCCCAGGCCATCGATGTCGTGCAGCGCGCGGCCCAGGTAGCGCTGGCCGCTGGCGTGCATCAGAATGCGCTCGGCGGCATCGTTGGCGCTGACGATAATGAATTCGGCATCGAGCACGAGCACCCCCGCCGACATATTCGCCAGCACCGATTCGAGGTGGGCCTTGGCGCTTTGCAGGTCGGCGCGGTTGCGCTCGACGGCGCTCCTCGCTTCGAACAGCTGGCCCGTCATGGTGTTGAACGACTGCGTCAGGGTGCCCAGTTCATCGCGCGTTTGCACGATCGGGCGCGGCGACAGGTCGCCCTCGGCCACCGCGCGCGTGCCTTCGGCCAGCACCAGCAACGGTTGGGCCAGATTCGAGGCGATCAAAAATGCGCTGGCGATGGCGCCGAAAATCGCCAGCAGCAAGGTCAAGCTGAGCGTTTCGATATACATCTTGCGCAGACCCAGGCGGGCGACGAAGCGGGTCTGGTATTCCGAGTAGGCGTTGCGCAGCACTTCGGCATTGGTGGCCAGGTTGACCGGCACCGATTGCAGCAGTTGCAGGTAACGCGGCGCGATGCCCGGTGGGTCAGGCACCAGCAGCACCACCCGCAGGCGCAGGCCGGTGGCGGCGTCGAGCGCGTCCGGCGCGACGTTGGCAGCGCTGGCGGCAGTGGCGGCAGTGGCGGCACTGGCCGCATTGGCGGCGGCAGCGCTGTCCGTAAAATCGCGCTCCAGTCCCCCTTCGGACTGGGCAAAGCCGCGCGGCATGGTGGCCTGCTTGAGCATCGCCATGGTCGGCAGATCGCCCACCAGATCGACCTTGCGGCTGTCTGACGACGACGCCAGCAGCACGCCGTTGGCATCGACCAGCATGGCGCTTTGCATGCCATCCTGTTCGTCGACCACGCGGTTGAGAATGACCTGGGTGGCCGGGCGGTCCTGGCCCGACATGGTCAGCGCGGCGACATTGGCCTGCGCCCCCAGTTCGGTGAGCGCCTGGTCGAGCGCGGCCACGCCCAGATTCAAGCCCGATTTGAGGGCCGCTTCGATCTTGACGTCGAACCACGAATCAATCGAGTGGGAGACGAACTGCACCGAGACGACGAAGATCACCAGTCCGGGCAGGATGCCGATGGCGCCGAACAGCAGCACCAGGCGCGACATCAGGCGCGAGCCGAACTTGCCGGCGCGGTAGCGTGAATACAGGCGCCACAGCGCCACCACCACGAACACCACCAGCATGGCGGCCACCGCAGCGTTCAGGCCCAGCAGCCACGAATAATAGCGGTCGAAAAATCCCGAGTTGTCGGACGCCGACGCCAGCAAAAACAGCAGAATACTGCCGATCGCACCGCCCACCATCACGCCGTAGCGCAGGGTTTGTTTCACCGGCTATTCCGCCCTGTACGTAAAGGTTTTGCGGCCGGAGCTCAGCTGCCAGCCAGCGTTATTGATCGCATTGACCTGCAACGGCTTGAGCAGCGCCTGGCGGTCCATGAACATGCGCAGGCTGACATTGTAGGTCTCGCCGGGCTTGAGCGCGCCGCGCGGACCGATCACCCAGCGCCCGGGGCGGCGGATGGTCAGCAGTGCTTCGTCGAGTGTGGCATAGCTCTGGTAAATACTGCCGGCCGCCTGCACATTGTATTTGCGCATCAGCGGGTTGTACCAGATATTCACGGTGCGCCGCTCGGCAATCGCCTTGTCGTCGGTCCAGTACCAGCGCGGCCGGGTCAGTTCGACTTCGGTGGTAAACGACAGCTTGATGCCGGCCTGCAGGGCATCTTCGAGGTCATGGGTGAGCTCGAAGCTGTAACTCGACTGCAGTTTATAGCCCTCGTCGGTGGCCTCGATGTGCGCATGGACGATGTCGACCGTATCGGCCGCCAGCGCCTGCGCACAAGCGAACAGCAACAGCAGCTGGCAGGCGAGGAGTCGAAGAAATCGGGTTGTCACAAGGGGACCGGAGCCTTAATAAATACGTATCAATCAAGACCGGTCACGCAGCACGCTTCTGGAACAAGGCGTAGAACAAGCCGTCGTGATCCTCGGTGGCGCCGCCGGTCGGCAACAGCTGGCCGGGCGCCTCAAGGCGCACGGCGCCATGGCGGACCGCGAACGCCGCCGCTTGCGCCTCCGACTCCTGGGGCCAGAGCGAACAAGTCACGAACAGCAATTTACCATCGGGTCGTAGCATCTGCCAAAGATTGTCGAGAATTTTGGCGGAAAGTGTTGCAAGTTGGAGCGCGTCACCCTTGCGGCGCAGCCAGCGAATATCGGGGTGGCGGCGGACGATGCCCGAGGCCGTGCACGGCACATCGGCGAGGATGCGGTCATAGCCCTGGCCATCCCACCACACGGTGGTTTGCGCTTCGAACGCTTTCAGGGTGGCCGTCAAGCCGAGCCGCTGCAGATTGTCTTCGACGCGCAGCAGGCGCTTGGGATCGGCATCGATGGCGGTCAGAGCGAGGTCGGCCAGTTCGAGCAGGTGGCCGGTCTTGCCGCCGGGGGCGGCGCAGGCGTCGAGCACGCGCATGCCGTCAGCGACGTCGAGCAGCGGCGCGGCCAGCTGGGCGCCGGCATCCTGCACCGAACACAGGCCCGCTTCGAAGCCGGGGATCAGCTGCACACCAATGGGTTTGTCGAGCCGCACCGCCGAGACGCCAATGCGCGCCGCGCCGATGCCGGCTGCCGCCAGCATGGCAAGGTAAGCGTCGACGCTGACCTTGCGGCGGTTCACCCGCAGGGTCAGTGGCGGCTGCGCGTTACCGGCGGCCAGGATCGCCTGCCAGTGGTGCGGATAGGCGGCGCGCGCCGCATCGATCCACCACTGCGGGTAATTCCACTGCGCCACCGGCTGCTGCAGGGCGGTGGCCAGCAGCGCCGCGCGCTCGCGCAAAAAGCGCCGCAGCACGGCGTTGACCATGTTTTTGGCGTGCGCCATGTCGGGGTGGGCGGTCGCCACCGTCACGGCCTGGTCGACCACGGTGAAGGCTTCATACGGCGCCTCGGCGCCATCGATGGGGTCGATCAGGGTGATCGCGCAGCATAGCAGGGCGGCTAACATCGGTGGTTCCGGCTGCTTGGTGGTCATCAGGCCAAGCAGGGTCTCCGAGCGGCCCAGCTGGCGCATGGTGCGGTAAGCGATATCCTGGATGGCGCCGCGCGCCTGCGGCGTCGCCTGGGTGACACCGAAGGCCGTGGTCAGCGCCTGCGGCAGCGTGGTGCCGCCGCGCACCTGGGCGACGGCATTGGCGGCGCCGAGCAGGCACAGAGCCAGCGAATCGGTTTTCAGGCGCGGCAGATAGCCGGGCTGCAGCACCGGCTTGACGTCGTAGCTGGCGCGCAGCGAATCGGCTGAGAACTGCGCTGGCGCCGGTGGCGCAGGTGCGCGCTGCCCTGCCGGCTGCACCGCCGGCTGCACTGCGCGCTGCGCTGCGGGTGGCCGCGCTGGCGGCGCGCTGGTGCGCGGCGCTGACGGCCGTGCTGGCGCGGCCCGCTTCGGTCCACCCCACTTGCTGGCGGCGCTCCCGGCTGGAGTGGCGCCGGCGGCGGCAGGCTTGATCGATAACGTGGGGCGCTTGGCTGTCATGGGTGTCTTTGCATGGGCGCGCTGACCTGACGGACAGCGTGCGGGAAGAAAGGCGCCATTTTACCGGGTCTGCCACGGCGGCCGCGCAAAACAGGCGTTTTATTGGGCAGCACGCCTCCTCTGTTTTATATTAGGCAACACAAATGCACACCGCCAAACCAGTATAATGGGGTTGTTTTGTGCGCCGCTCCAACGCTGGCGCTGACAGCGGCGTCGCCGCTGTTCCCTGACTCACCCTGACCGATTGTTTGCCCATGCTCGCCCAACAAAAAAATGCCATTGTCGCCCTGATCCAGGCCGCCCTCGCTGCCGTCACTGCCGGCAGCGGCCCCACCCCGACCGTGGTGCTCGAGCGCCCGCGCGACCCGTCGCACGGCGACGCCGCCTGCAATATCGCCATGCAGCTGGCCAAGCAGCTGAAAATGAACCCGCGCCAGCTGGCCGCCGACATCGTCGCCGCCGTGCTGGCCAACCCGGCCGCCGCCGGCCTGGTCGAGTCGGCCGACGTCGCCGGCCCCGGCTTTATCAACCTGCGCGTGGCCGCCAGCGCCAAGCAGGCGGTGGTGCGCAGCATCATCGAACAGGGCGAACAGTACGGCCGCAGCGACGCCGGCGCCGGCCAGCAAGTCAATATCGAATTCGTCTCGGCCAACCCGACCGGCCCCCTGCACGTGGGCCACGGCCGCCAGGCGGCGCTGGGCGACGCCATGGCTTCGCTGTTTAGCGCGCAGGGCTACGAGGTCACCCGCGAGTTTTATTACAACGACGCCGGCGTGCAAATCCAGACCCTGGCCAATTCGGTGCAGGCGCGCCTGAAAGGCTTTAGCCCAGGCGACGCCGGCTGGCCCGAGTCGGCCTACAACGGCGACTACATCGCCGACATCGCCGCCGACTTCAAGGCCGGCAAAACGGTCGCCTGCAGCGACAGCGCCGCCGTCACCGCCAGCGGCGACATCGACGACCTCGAATCGATCCGCGCGTTTGCCGTCACCTACCTGAGGAACGAACAGGACATCGATCTGCAAGCCTTCGGCGTCAAGTTCGACAATTATTTTCTCGAGTCGTCGCTGTACAAGGATGGCAAGGTCGAGCAGACCGTCGCCGCCCTGATCGCCTCCGGCAAAACCTTCGAAGATGGCGGCGCCCTGTGGCTGCGCAGCACCGACTACGGCGACGACAAGGACCGCGTGATGCGCAAGTCCGACGGCACCTACACCTACTTTTTGCCCGACGTCGCCTACCACGTCAACAAGTTCCAGCGCGGCTTCAGCCAGGCCATCAACGTCCAGGGCAGCGACCACCACGGCACCATCGCCCGCGTGCGTGGCGGCCTGCAGGCAGTCGGCATGGGTATCCCGCAGGGCTATCCCGACTATGTGCTGCACAAGATGGTCACCGTCATGAAAGACGGCGAAGAAGTCAAGATCTCCAAGCGCGCCGGCTCTTACGTCACGGTGCGCGACCTGATCGAGTGGTCCGGCAATGGCGACATCGCCCGCGGCCGCGACGCCGTGCGCTTCTTCCTCATCTCGCGCAAGGCCGACACCGAATTCACCTTCGACGTCGACGTCGCCCTGAAAGAAGGCGACGAAAACCCGGTGCTGTATGTGCAGTATGCGCACGCACGTATCTGCAAGATGCTGGCCAACTGGCACAGCGCCGAACCGGGTGCGAACGAAGCGACGCTGGTCGACGCCGACCTGTCGCCATTGACGGCACCGAGCGAGACGGCGCTGCTGGCAACGCTGGCCGACTACCCCGACATGCTCGCGCGCGCGCAGCTTGAACTGAGCCCGCACCAGGTGGCGTTTTATCTGCGCGAGCTGGCAGCGAATCTGCACAGCTTTTATTTCGCCGAAAAAGTACTGGTCGACGACGAGCACATCAAGCGCGCGCGGCTGGCGCTGGTGGTGGCCACGCGCCAGGTGCTGCGCAACGGCCTGGCGATGATCGGCGTGTCGGCGCCGGAGCAGATGTAAACAGTCCGCGTCCGCGCGTACCCTAACCCCAGTCAAGGCACCCATGCGAATTGCACCCATCGCCGCGCCACCGGCGCGCCAGCAAGGCTCCACCCTCACCGGCCTGATCATCGGTCTGATCATCGGCCTGGCGATTGCCGTCGCCGTCGCCCTCGCCATCACCAAGGGAGCCACGCCATTCACCGACAAGCAGGCCAAGCCGGCGCGGCTGGACGTCGCCCCCGGCCAGGTGAGCGATCCCAACAAGCCGATGTACGGCAACAAGGAATCGCTGCGCGAGGCCAACAAGCAGTTCGCCGACAAGCCCAAGGCCGCGCCACAAGTTACCCCTGCGCCAGCGCCGGCGCCGGCGCCGGCCGCCGCCGAGGCGGACCCGCTGGGCAAGGTCATCGCCGGCCTGAAAGACCCGGCCGACGCCAAACCATCCAGGGCAGCGCTCGCCGCTGACCACGAACTGGCGCGCGTGGCCGCCGCCCGTGCCGATGCCCAGGACGACAGCAAGGTCACCTACTTCCTGCAGGCCGGAGCCTTCCGTGAAATGAGCGACGCCGAAAGCACCCGCGCCAAGCTGGCCCTGCTCGGTTTTGAAGCGGCCATTTCCGACCGCACCAGCGACGCCGGCGTGCTGCACCGCGTGCGCGTGGGCCCGTACGGCCAGGTCGAAGCGATGAACAAGGCACGCGCCAAACTGATCGACGCCGGTGTCGACGTCGCCATCGTACGCAACCAACGTTAAGGACTGACCATGCGCTTATTTCCTCATCTGCTAGGCGCCGCCATGCTGACCCTGGCCAGCCTGCTGCCACTGTCGGCCGGCGCCGCCGATTTCAAGAACGGCGCCGACTATGTCACCCTGCCTGAAGCGCAAAACACGGACGCCGCCGGCAAAATCGAAGTAACCGAGTTTTTTGCTTACTACTGCCCGCACTGCGCGCGCTTCGAAGCGCCGCTGCAGGCATGGGTCAAGAAGAACGCCGCCAACATCGTGTTCCGCCGCGTGCACGTCTCCGGTGGCGGCCCGGTCGCCATCCAGCAGCGCATTTTTTATACCCTCGAAGCGCTCGGCACCCTCGAACAAAACAACCAGAAAGTGTTCGACGCCATGCACGTCGAACGCAACCGCCTGGCCACTGACAGCGCCGCTTTCGACTGGGCCCAGCAGGCCGGCATCGATCGCGCCAAATTTATCGATGCGTGGAATTCATTCGGCGTGCAGGCCAAGCTGCGTCGCGCCAACGCCATGATGGCGGCCTACCGTATCGACCAGTGGCCGATGGTGGCGGTCGATGGCCGCTTCATGACCTCGCCCGCGCAAGCGAGCGAAGGTGACCCCAGCCTGCAATCGGAAGACCAGATGCAGCTGGGCGCCCTGCGGGTGATGGATTTTCTGATCACCAAAGCGAAAACAGAGAAGAAATAAACATGGGTGCGCGCCTGTCCGCCCCGGCGATCGCCGCCCAGCGCGCCACCAGCAGCGCCGTCCACATCGAGGTGGTGCAGGAGACGGGATCGACCAACGCCGACCTGATGGCGCGCGCTATGGCTGGCGCCCTGCCCGCGCTGCTGATCGCCGAACACCAGACGGCTGGCCGCGGCCGCGCCGGCCGCAGCTGGCTGGCAGCGCCGGGCGACGCCCTCACCTTTTCGCTGGCCTGGCGCTTTAGCGGTGGCGCCCAGCGCCTGGCCGGCTTGCCACTGGCGGTCGGCGTGGCGGTGGCCGAGGCTCTCGCCCGCCTCGACGTGCCGGTGCAGCTCAAATGGCCGAACGACGTTCTAAAAGACGACGGCAAGCTCGCCGGCATGCTGATTGAAACGCAGAGCACCGCCGGCGCCACGCTGGCGGTGATCGGCATCGGTCTCAATTTGCTGGTGCCGGCCGCGCTCGAGCAGCAGATCGGCCGCGCAGTCGCCGCCGCCCCATGGCTGGCGCGCATGGACCGCAACACCCTGATGGCCGCGCTGCTCGACGCCCTGGTGGAGGCCTTGTCGGCCTTCGAGCTGCACGGTTTTGCGCCCTTTGCGGCGCGCTGGAATCAATACCATGCGTGGGCTGGCCAGCCGGTGCGCATCGTCGACCATGGCGCCACCTTGCAGCAGGGTGTGGCGGCCGGCGTCGACGACAGCGGTCGCCTGCTGCTCGACACCGCCGACGGCCGCGTGGCCATTTCCGCCGGCGACGTCTCGCTGCGACTGGATGTGCGCTGATGCTGCTGCTGATCGATTGCGGCAATACCCGCGTCAAGTGGGCGTTTGCGCGCACTGACGCCGAAGCAGGTGTCTGGCTGGCGCACGGCGCCGTCCTCCACGCCGAGCTGGCCACCCTGGCCGCATGCTGGCGCGCCAGCGGCCTGCAAGCGCTGCGCGCGCTGATGTCGAACGTCGCCGGCGCCGCCATCGGTGCCGCCGTCACCGCGCAATTGCAGCAGTTCGCCCCCGCCATCGCGCTCGATGCCTTCGTCTCGCTGCCAGCCTGCGCCGGCCTGCGCAACGGCTACCGCAACCCGGCCCAGCTGGGCAGCGACCGTTTCGCCGCCGCCATCGGCGCGCACACCCTGTACCCCGGACGCGCCGTCATCATCGCCACCTGTGGTACCGCCACCACCATCGATGCCGTCAACGCCGACGGCGTCTTCATCGGCGGTATGATCGTGCCGGGGCTGGGCCTGATGGCCAGTTCACTGGCGCGCAATACGGCGCAGCTGCCGCAAGTGGCAGAAAACCGCGCCATGCCGAGCGGCTTTGCCGACAACACCGATGACGCCATCGTGGCCGGCTGCATCGGCGCCCAGGCTGGCGCCATCGAACGGGCGGTGGCGCTGTTGCAGGCCGATTGCTGCCTGCTGTCGGGCGGTGCAGCCCCCTACGTCGCCCCGGCCCTGCGACTGCCCTACCAACTGATCGACAATATCGTGCTGCTTGGCCTGCACGCAGCCTCGCTTTCGAAAGAATAGACCGTGCTTAAATTCGCCCTCTGGTTTTTGCTCGCACTAAATGCGGCGCTGCTGGCCTACAGCCAGGGCCTGCTTGGCTACGGCGGCGAAGAACACGAGCCGGCGCGGCTGCAAAACCAGCTCAATCGGGGTGCCTTGCGGCTGCTGCCGGCGGCAACCGCGGCGCCAGTGACGGCGGCGGCGACGGCGCCCGCCGAGAGCACCGCGCCAGCGCCCGAGCCTGCACCAGCGCCAGCAACGACCATCGCCTGCATCGAAGTGGGCAGCTTCGGCGCCGCCGAAGGGCGCCGCTTTGAAAACCGGCTGGCGGCGCTCAAGCTGGGCCAGCATGTCAAGCGCTTCGCCCTTGAAAGCGCCGACCCCACCAGTTATATCGTCTACATTCCAGCGCAGGCGAACAAGGAAGCGGCCGAGCGCAAGGCGAGCGAGCTAAAAAGTCTGGGGGTCAGCGATTATTTCATCATGAATGACGCCTCGCCCATGAAAAACGCCATCTCGCTGGGCGTGTTCAAATCAGAGACGCTGGCGCAAACGCTGCTGGCCACCCTGGTCAAACAGGGCGTGCACAGCGCCCGCATTTTGCCACGCGGCGGCGTGCCGGCGCGGCTGGCGTTCCAGTTCCGGGACATCGACACCGTTGAGCGCGACCGCATCGCTGAACTGGCGGGCAGTTTTCAGGATGTGGCCAACAAGGCCTGCAAATAAGCCTCGCCAAGGATCATCCAAGATCGTTGCTGACCGCTGCGCTCAGCGCGCCCTCAAAACAGGTACGACAGATTGACCGCCAGGTGCGACACCGAAGCATCCTGCGCCGCCGGCCGTGACTTGGGGGTGAATTTTTCCGACGTCAGGCGCAGGTTGGCCCACAGCTGCGGCGCCACCTGATAGCCGATTTCGAAGGATTTCCCGGTGGCGTTATTGAACTTGATGGTCTGGTCGCTGCCATCGATGGTGGCCTTCACCGTCGGCGACAAAATATAGCCGAGGCCAACGCCAAAGCGCAGCGTTTCCATGCCGGTGTAATAGACCATCGCATCGAGCGGCACCCGCGTGAAGCGGGCATGGGCGTTGCTGCCGGCACGGGGATCGAACTGGTAGCTTGCCACCAGCGTGGCCATCACTGGATAGTCGGTCGCATGCCAGGCGACGCCGCCGCCCGCTTCAAAACGGCCACCGCCGTGGATGCGAACCGGGGCGCCACTGGCCGTTTTGGCCACCTGCCAGTCATCGCCGCCATAGGTCAGCGCACCCGTGGCCACCGCCTGCAAGGCACTGGCGGCGCTGGCCGCAGAACTGAGCGCCAGACTGCTGGCAAGGATGAGCGTTACCTGCAAAAACAGTTTTTTCAAAACAGACTCCTGATGGATTGCGGATGGATTGCGGATCTGCCGCCAAGCGATGTGTCGGCAGATGTTCAGTTGACCGGTGCCGTGCTGGTGCGGCGTACCACCAGCGCCTTCACTGCCAGCCCGGCCGGCAGCGCGGCGGCAGCCTTCTGCGCCTCTTCGCGGCTGGCAAACGGGCCGCCAAACAGGCGGTGCAAGGCGCCCGCCTGGACAATGTCGACCACGCTGACGACGCCGGTGGCGAGCACGCGGGCGCGCGCTTCGGCGGCATTCGCCGCCTGGCTGAAGGCGCCCAGCTGCAGGTAAAAACCGTCGGCGGCGCTGCCAGTGCCGGCAGCACTACTGGTGCTACTGGTGCTACTGATGCTACTGGTGCTACTGGTGCTACTGCTGCTACCGGTGCTGCCAGCGCTACCGCTGCTCACCACGGCCGGCGCCATCGTCTGCACTTGCGCCATCGCCACCGGCGCCGACACCAGCGTCGATGGCGCCGCCTCGCCGAATGCCGCCACCTGCACGCTGCTCGGCTGGCGCGGCATGGTCGCCAGCGCTTCCGGTTCCGGCGCATTGCGGCGCGTGCTGGCGCGCCGCGCCGGATCATCTGGCAGCAGGCGTTCCACCTGCACTTCGTGGCTGCCCTTGCCCAGCAAGCCCAGTTTCAGGGCCGCCGTGTACGACACGTCGATGATGCGGCTCGAATGGAAGGGGCCGCGGTCATTGACCCGCACCACCACCGATTTGCCCGTCTCCAGGCTGGTCACCCGCGCATACGAGGGAATCGGCAGGGTCGGATGGGCTGCCGACATCTGGTACATATCGTACGGTTCGCCCGACGAGGTGCGCTGGCCATGAAATTTTTTGCCATACCAGCTGGCCACGCCGCGCTGACTGAACGTGCTGTCGACGCCCAGCGGCGTGTAGGTCTTACCGAACACCACGTAAGGCCGGTTGCCATAGCGCGACGGCAGCTCGCTCTTGACGATGGGGTCGGGGACGTCGTACAGGCCCGGCGGCGGATTGTCGCCAGGGCCGTCGTCCAGATAGTAGCCGCCGCGGCCGGAGCCGGCCGACGGCATCACCGGCAGGCGCGGATCGAGCGCCGGGTGGCGCGCCGACGGCGTCGCCGGCGCCGCCACCGGCGCCATCTTGATACGGCCATCGCTGGCGCAGCCACTCAATACCAGCGCGACGACGCCGATGATGGCCGCTACGGGCGGCAGCGCGCGGCTCATGTTTGCACCAGCTTGCGGTTGTGCTGAATACTCATCAGGATGCCGGCGCCCAGGCCCAGCGTGCACAGCGCGGTGCCGCCATAGCTCATGAACGGCAGCGGTACGCCAACCACCGGCAAAATGCCGCTGACCATGCCCATGTTGACGAAGGCGTAGGTGAAAAAAATCATGGTGATGGCACCGGCCAGCAGGCGGGTGAACAGGGTCGGCGCATTGGCGGCGATCATCAGGCCGCGGCCAATGAGCAACAGGTAGAGAAACTGCAGGAACAGGATGCCGACCAGCCCGTACTCTTCGGCGAACACCGAAAAGATAAAGTCGGTGGTGCGCTCGGGGATGAATTCGAGGTAGGCCTGGGTACCCTTGTGATACCCCTTGCCCAGCACGCCGCCGGAACCGATGGCAATCGTCGACTGGATGATGTGAAAGCCCTTGCCGAGCGGGTCGGAGGTGGGATCGATCAGCGTCATCACGCGCTCGCGCTGGTAATCGTGCATCACCGACCACGCCACCGGCAGGCTGGCGCCAGCCGCCGCCACCAGTCCAAGCAGTGCCTTCCACGACAGTCCGGCCAGGAAAATCACGTAAAAGCCCGAGGCCAGCACCAGCAGCGCGGTGCCAAGGTCGGGCTGCTTCATGATCAGGCCGACGGGGATCATCACCAGCACCGCCGCTAGCACGAAGGAATGCCAGCGCAGCATGCCCGAGCGCTGCTGAAAAAACCAGGCCAGCATCAGCGGCATGGCGATCTTCATGATCTCCGACGGTTGAATGTCGAAGCCGATGTGCAGCCAGCGGCGCGCGCCCTTCTTGATCACGCCGAACATGAATACCGCCAGCAGCAGCGCCACGCCAAAGGTATAAATGGGCACGGCAAAGCGCATCAGCGTCTGCGGCGGCACATTGGCCGCCACCCACATGACGACGAAGGCCAGCACGATGTTGCGCACCTGCCCTTCGACGCGGCCGGGGAAATCCATGCCGGCCGAACTCAGGGTCAGTAATCCCGTCGACAGCAGCAGGAACAGGATGATGGCCAGCGGACCGTCGAATACGGTGAAGTAATGGCGTGTGCGGCGCCACAGCGAACGGCGTTCCTGGAAAGCGCTCATATTATTCCTTGTTCCCCGGCGTCTCGCCGCCCGGCTGGAAGTCGCTCGGCACGCCGGCCGGCGAGTCCACCGGCAGCACCGCCGGATCTTCTTGCGGCACCGGTACGCGCGTCTTGTCGCCGGGGCGTTTGCCCAGCAAATAAAAATCGAGCGCCTTGCGCACGATGGGGGCAGCGATGGCGGCGCCGAAGCCGGCGTTTTCCACCACCACGGCAATCGCAATGCGCGGCTTGTCGGCCGGCGCGAAGGCGGTGAACAGGGCATTGTCGCGCAGGCGCTCGGGGGTGGCGGCAGCATTGTATTTACCGCCACGCAGTCCCACCACCTGCGCCGTGCCGGTCTTGCCGCCGACCGTGTAGCCGGCATTGCGGAAGGGGATGAAGCCGGTGCCGCTCTGGTCGGTGATCACCCCCACCATGGCACGCTTGATGATGTCGATGTTCTCTTGCTTGAGCGGGATGCGGCCGCTGCTTTTCGCCACCGTCAGCGCGCGCGCGCGGGTGCCGCCGTCTTCGATGATCTTCACCAGGTGCGGCTTCATCACCACGCCATTGTTGGCCAGGGTGGCGATGGCATGGGCCATCTGAATCGGCGTATACGTGTTGTAGCCATTGCCGATGCTGATCGAGATGGTGTCGCCACCGACCCACTTGCTGGTCTGCTTGGCCTTTCGGAAGCGCTCGCGCTTCCATTCCTGCGACGGCAGCACGCCGATTTTTTCGTGTTCAAGATCGATACCGGTGATCTGACCGAAGCCGAACGGCTTCATGAAGTCGTGCAGGCGGTCGATGCCCATTTCGTTACCGAGCTGGTAGTAATAGGTGTCGCACGACGCGACGATCGAGCGATACATATCGATATAACCGTGGCCGCCCTTTTTGTCGTCGTTGAAGCGGTGCCCGCCCAGCATGAAAAAGCCGGGATCGTTGAAGCCCTGTTCGGGACGGCGCAGGCCCAGTTCGAGCGCCGCCAGCGCCATGTACGGCTTGAAGGTCGAGCCGGGCGGATAGGTGCCCGACAGCGGCCGGTTCATCAACGGCCGGTCGAGCGAGGTATTGAGTTCGTTCCAGCTGGCGCTGTCGATACCGTCGACGAACAGGTTGGGATCGAAACCGGGACGCGAGACGTAGGCGAGGACGTCGCCGGTCTCCGGTTCGATCGCCACCAGGGCACCGCGGAAGTCGCCGAACGCTTCTTCGATCACCTTTTGCAGTTCGATGTCGATCGACAGGATCAGGTTCGCACCCGGCACCGCCGCCGTGCGCGACAGGGTGCGGATGGCGCGGCCGCCGGCCGAGCGCTCGACCTGCTCGTAACCGGTCTGACCGTGCAGCTGGCGCTCGTAGCTTTTTTCCAGGCCTTCCTTGCCGATATGGTCGGTGCCGTTGTAGTTGGCAGCATCATCAAGCCCTTCGATGGCACTGGCCTCGCTGGTGTTGATGCGGCCGATATAGCCGATCACGTGCGAGGCCACTTCGCCCAGCGGATACTGGCGAAACAGGCGCGCCTGCACTTCGACGCCGGGAAAGCGGAAGCGCTGGGCGGAAAAGCGCGCCACTTCATCGTCGGTCAGGCGGGTGCGCAGCGGCACGCCGGTAAACGACTTCGACTCTTCCAGCAGGCGCTTAAAACGTTTGCGGTCTTTCGGCTCGATTTCGATCAGCCGCGCCAGCTCATCGATCACCGATTCGAGACTGGCCTCAAGCTTCGATGGCGTGATCTCCAGCGTGTAAGCCGAATAATTGCGTGCCAAAACCACGCCGTTGCGGTCGAGGATCAGGCCACGGTTGGGTACCACCGGCACCACCGCAATGCGGTTTTCCTCGGCCTGCGCCATGTATTTACTGTGGTTGATGACCTGCAGCCAGACGAAGCGCGCCACCAGCAGGCCAAAACAGACAAACACGAACAGCACGACCGCCGTCAGGCGCATCCGGAACAGGTGAATTTCGCGGTCGTTGTCTTTAATTTCAGTCATAGGGGGCAAAGGGCCGGTCAAATCGGCCGGGTGTGATCGCGGTCGACCGCGCGACGTTGTGGCGCCAGCAGCATCCAGGTGATGATGGGCCACAGGGCGACCGCAATCACGCTCTCGACCAGCTGCTCCCAGCCGGGGAACTTGTTCGAGACGATAAAGCGCACCACCAGCTGCACGAACTGGGTCGCCAGCAGCAGCGGGAACACATGCAGCGCCTGGGTCAGTACGGGGAACCACAGCACGCGGCGGTGAATCATGATGGCCAGGTACGACAGCAGCGTATAGGCCAGTGCGTTTTCGCCCAGCAGGGTCGAATCGTGGACGTCCATCATCAGCCCCATGAAAAAGGCGATGCCGATGCCGACCTTGCGCGGCTGGTGGATACCCCAGAATACCAGCACCAGCGCGACAAAATCGGGCACGCCGACCCAGTGCCCCCATGGCAGCAGGTTGAGCATGAAGGCCGCCAGCAGGCTCACGCCGATGAACAGGGGACTGACCGGCTGCAGGATGTAATGGGGACGATTCATGGCGCTTTCGGTGCGGTGGCAACGGCGGCAGGTGGCACAGCGGGGACCGGGACCGCTGGCAGCGCCGGCACTTCCTTCGGTGGCAGCGGCGCCACGTTCTCGAGCGGCGTCATTTTCGGCAGCGCCGCTTTTTTGCCGGCCACCTTGGGCGCTTCGAGCGGTGGGCGTGCCAGCACCTCGGGCGCCTCCATCAGGATCAGGAGCTGGCGGTTGCGGTCGATGCCAGCGAGCGGCTGGCACACCACGCGGCCGAACACGCCGCCGGCATTGCTCTCGACCTGGATCACCCGGGCCACCGCCAGACCGGCCGGATAGACGCCGTCCATGCCGGAAGTGATCAGGACGTCGCCGACGACGATGTCGGCGTTCGGCGCCATGAAGCGCAGATCGAGCACGCCCGAGTGGCCGCGGCCATAGGCCACGCTGCGCAGGCCATTTCTGAGAACCTGGACGGGAATGGCCTGTTCGCGGTCGGTCAACAGCGTCACCTCAGAGGTGAACGGAAACACCCGCGTGACCTGGCCGACCACGCCGGCATTGTCGATCACCGGCATGCCGAGGGCGACCCCCTGGCGCAGGCCACGGTCGAGCACCACCTTGCGGCTGGCCGGATCGCGGGCGTCGTACAGGATCTCGCTCATCATCGACTTGACCGGCAGGTGCTCGCGCGCGCCCATCAGTTTGCGCAGTTGGACGTTCTCGGCGATCTGAAGCTGGGCCTGCTGGAGCTGCTGGGCAGTACTTACCTGCTGGTGGCGCAGTTCCTGCAGCTGCTTTTGCAGCGACGCCAGGGTGGAAAAATAGCTGCCCATATTGGCGCTGGCATCGCGCGGCACCAGCGCCAGCATCTGCAGCGGATAGAGTACGGTGGCAGCGCCCTGGCGCACCATGTCAAGCATGTGCACGCGGGCGTCGAGAAACAGCAGTGCCACTGAAATGCATGCGAACACCGTCACCTTCACCCGTGCGGGCGCGCCTTGCTTGAACAGCGGTGGAGGACTGTATTCCATGATTCCCGTGCAAAGCGCAGGGCCGCAAACCGCGCGCCCTGCCAGGTAGAACGTGGGCCGGCTGGCCCTGGACCATGGCCCGGCCGGCGACCGGGCGCGCGGCCCGGCCTATGGCTTATTCGTACGAGAAGATCGAGCCGAGTTTGTCCATGCGTTCAAGTGCCATGCCCGAGCCGCGTACCACGCAGGTGAGCGGGTCTTCCGCCACCAGCACCGGCAGGCCCGTCTCTTCCATCAGCAGGCGGTCGAGGTCACGCAGCAGCGCGCCGCCGCCGGTGAGCATCATGCCCTTTTCGGCGATGTCGGCGCCCAGTTCGGGCGGGGTTTGCTCGAGGGCATTTTTGACGGCCGAGACGATGTTGTTGAGCGGGTCGGTCAGCGCTTCGAGGATCTCGTTGGACGAAATGGTGAATGAACGGGGAATGCCTTCGGACAGATTGCGGCCCTTGACTTCCATTTCCTTCACTTCCGAACCGGGGAAGGCCGAGCCGATGGCCTTCTTGATCGCTTCAGCGGTCTGCTCGCCGATCAGCATGCCGTAGTTGCGGCGGATGTAATTGACGATGGCTTCGTCGAACTTGTCGCCGCCGACCCGCACCGAACCTTTATACACCATGCCGCCGAGCGAGATGATGCCCACTTCGGTGGTACCGCCGCCGATGTCGACCACCATCGAGCCGGTCGCTTCGGACACTGGCAGGCCGGCGCCAATGGCCGCGGCCATCGGTTCTTCAATCAGGTACACCTGCGAGGCACCGGCACCCAGCGCCGACTCGCGAATGGCGCGCCGCTCGACCTGGGTCGAGCCGCACGGCACGCAAATGATGATGCGCGGCGACGGCCGGAAGAACTTCGAGTCGTGCACCATGCGGATGAACTGCTTGAGCATTTGCTCGGTGACGGTGAAGTCGGCGATCACGCCGTCTTTCATCGGGCGGATCGCCTCGATGTTGCCAGGTACCTTGCCCAGCATTTGCTTGGCTTCTTTGCCGACCGCCTGGATCGTCTTCTTGCCATTCGGGCCGCCTTCCTGGCGGATCGCCACTACCGAAGGTTCATCGAGCACGATACCGAGGCCGCGCACATAAATGAGGGTGTTGGCGGTGCCCAGGTCGATGGCCAGGTCGTTGGAAAAATAGCTGCGTAAAAAACCAAACATGTGTGTCCTGAGGCGCAGTCGAATGCGCAAAACATTGATAGGGAACTGCGGAAAGCGCTCGTTCCGGGCGCGGGCGCGAGGGCGCGCGAGGCGGCGGGCGAGGTGTCATTAAAGCGGCGGCAGCATGGTTACGGCGGCGGCAACGCAATAGCCCGCCATTCTACCTTATAATTTGGCTGTTATCCGCTGAAAACCCCCTCATTTGCAGAGTGTCGCAACGCCTCAACTGACGGGATTGCCAAGGCTGTATGCCTTCTTTTAGGGCAGCGTTGTATAAACTTCTTCTCATTTTTCCAATCACTCTATCGCGGCCCGCGCCGTGCACCTTCTATGTCCCTGACTCTCGCCGATGTGAAACGGATCGCCAACCTGGCCCAACTCGATATGGACGACGCCCATGCCGCCGTCGCGCTGGGTGAACTAAACGGCATTTTCGCCCTGGCCGAGCAGATGCAGGCCATCGATACGGAAGGCGTGGCGCCGCTGTCGCAACCGCTGGCGGCGGTGCTGGGCAATCTGCCGCTGCGCCTGCGCGACGACGTGGTGACCGAATCGAACCACCGCGAGGCCTACCAGGCGCCGGCGCCGGCCACCGCCGACGGTTTGTACCTGGTGCCGAAAGTGATCGAATAAGTTTTCAACTTTTACGCCGTCAGGCATCCCTTCGCCATTTGTCGCCACCGGGCGCCCCGGCGCTTTATCAGGACCCGAATTGAACGCCATGCACAGCAAGACCCTCAAGCAGCTCTCCACCATGCTGCACGCGAAAGACATCTCGGCCACCGAACTGACCCGCCACTACCTGGCGCGCGCCCAGGCCAGTGAGCTCAACGCCTTTTTGCACATCGATGCCGAGCTGTCGCTGGCGCAGGCCGCCGCCGCCGATGCGCGCCTGGCCGTGGGCAGCAGCGGCCCGCTGACGGGCATCCCGATCGCCCACAAAGATATTTTCGTCACCGAAGGCTGGCGCTCGACGGCCGGCTCGAAGATGCTGGCCAATTACGTCAGCCCCTTCAATGCCACCGTGGTCGACAAATTTGCTGCTGCCGGCATGGTCACCCTGGGCAAACTCAATTGTGACGAATTCGCCATGGGCTCGTCGAACCAGAACTCGGCGTTCGGCGCCGTGAAAAATCCGTGGGACCTGCAGGCCGTGCCAGGTGGCTCGTCGGGCGGCTCGGCGGCAGCGATTGCCGCCCGCCTGGCGCCGGCCGCCACCGCCACGGACACCGGCGGCTCGATCCGCCAGCCGGCCGCCTTTTGCGGCGTCACCGGCATCAAGCCGACTTACGGCCGCGTCTCGCGCTTTGGCATGATCGCCTTTGCCTCCTCGCTCGACCAGGGCGGCCCGATGGCGCAAACGGCCGAAGACTGCGCCATGCTGTTAAATGAAATGGTCGGTTTCGATGAGCGCGATTCGACCAGCTTGACGGCGGCCCAGGGCAATCTGCGCGAAGATTTTACACGCGAGCTGGCAACACCTCTCGCGGGTCTGCGCATCGGTGTACCGAAAGAGTATTTTGGTGACGGGCTGGCCGCTGACGTCGAAGCGGCCGTGCGCGCAGCGCTGGCGCAGTTCGTCAAGCTGGGCGCCAGCCTGGTCGATATCTCGCTGCCCAAAACGGCGCAATCGATCCCCGTCTATTACATCATCGCCCCGGCCGAGGCATCATCGAACCTGTCGCGCTTTGACGGCGTACGCTATGGCCACCGCGCCAGCGCGTACAAGGACCTGGCCGACATGTATAAAAAAACCCGCGCCGAGGGCTTCGGCGCCGAGGTCCAACGCCGCATCATGGTCGGCACGTATGTGCTGTGCCACGGCTATTACGACGCCTACTACCTGAAGGCGCAAAAAATCCGCCGCCTGATCGCCGAAGATTTTCAGGCGGTGCTGGGCCACAGCTGCGACGTCATCATGGGACCGGTGGCGCCCACCGTCGCCTGGGACCTGGGCGAAAAGACCGACGATCCGGTAGCGGCCTACCTGGCCGACATCTTTACGCTGTCGACCAGCCTGGCGGGTCTGCCCGGCCTGTCGGTCCCGTGCGGCTTTGGCCAGGGAGAGAAAAATGCCAGCCGCCCGGTCGGCCTGCAAATCATCGGTAATTATTTTGCCGAAGCGAAGCTGCTGGGCATCGCCCACCAGTACCAGCTGGCCACCGACTGGCATGCGCGCGCGCCGGCCGGCGTGTAAGCCGGCGCCCGTGGCAGAATAAAAACAGAGCAGAACAAAATAGAAAAAAAGAGGAAATACCATGCAATGGGAAGTCGTCATCGGTCTTGAGAACCACGTGCAGCTCACCACCAACTCGAAAATTTTCAGCGGCAGCGCCATCCGTTTTGGCGCCGAGCCAAACACCCAGGCCAGCCCGGTTGACCTGGCCCTGCCCGGCGTGCTGCCGGTGATGAACCGCGGCGCCGTCGAGCGGGCCATCCGCTTCGGCCTGGCGGTGGGCGCCACCATCGCGCCGCACTCGATTTTCGCGCGCAAAAACTATTTTTACCCCGATTCGCCCAAGGGTTACCAGATCAGCCAGTTCGAAGACCCGGTGGTGGTCGGCGGCCAGGTCAGCTTCGGCTTCGAAAAAGACGGCAAGTTCGAAACGCGCACCATCAACCTGACCCGCGCCCACCTTGAAGAAGACGCTGGCAAGTCGCTGCACGAAGACTACCAGGGCATGACCGGCATCGACCTCAATCGCTGCGGCACGCCGCTGCTGGAAATCGTCTCCGAGCCGGAAATGCGCAGCGCCCAGGAAGCGGTGGCCTACGCCAAGGCGCTGCACTCGCTGGTGGTGTGGCTCGGTGTGTGCGACGGTAATATGCAGGAAGGCTCGTTCCGCTGCGACGTCAACGTCTCCGTGCGCCCGCTCGGCCAGACCGAATTTGGTACCCGTTGCGAGATCAAAAACCTCAACTCCTTCCGCTTCATCGAAGAAGCCGTCAACTACGAAGTGCGCCGCCAGATCGAACTGATCGAAGACGGCGGCAAGGTGCAGCAAGCGACGCGCCTGTGGGACCCGGACAAAAAAGAAACGCGTTCGATGCGTTCGAAAGAAGACGCCCAGGATTACCGCTATTTTCCCGACCCCGATTTACCACCACTGGAAATCTCGGCCGAGTGGATCGCCCGCGTGCGCGCCGACATGCCCGAACTGCCGGCAGCCATGCGCACGCGCTTTGTCAGCGATTACGGTCTGCCTGAATACGACGCCCTCATCTTGACGTCGTCGCACGAGATGGCGGCGTATTTCGAAGCGGTGGTGGCGCAGGCCGGCCAGGGCAATGCCAAGACGGCGGCCAACTGGCTGATGGGCGAAGTGGCGTCGACCTTAAACAGTGCTGGCGTGGAGATTGCCGCGTCGCCGGTGGAAGCGTCGCAACTGGCGCTGCTGCTCAAGCGGATCGCCGACGGCACCATCTCCAACAAGATTGCCAAGGAAGTCTTCGCGGCCATGTGGGAAGCCGCATCGAACGATGCGGCGATTGCCGACATCATCATCGACCAGAAGGGTTTACGGCAAATCTCCGACAGCGGCGCCCTCGAAGCGATCATCGACGAGGTGCTGGCGGCGAACGCCAAGTCGGTCGAGCAGTACCGCGCCGGCAAGGAAGCGGCCATCAATGCGCTGATCGGCCAGGCCATGAAAGCATCGAAAGGCAAGGCCAATCCGGCCCAGCTGACCGAACTGCTGAAGAAGAAGCTGAGCGCCTGATAGCATGGGGACTGGTACCTGCGGTGCCGGTCCCCGTGCATCACACCCCGTACTTTGCCCGGTAGGCCGCTACTTTTTCGCGCGAGGCCGCCAGCGCGGCATCGCCGCCCTGCTCGCCCAGGTAGGTCAGCAAATCGTCCAGATTGCCAATCGAGATCACCGGAATCCCGAATTCTTCGCTGACCGCCTGCACCGCCGACCCGGCCGATAACGCACCGTCCGCCCCCGAGCGCTCCATGCGGTCGAGCGCAATCAACACCGCGCACGGCTCGGCGCCGGCGGCGCGTATCATCTGCACCGATTCGCGCACCGAGGTGCCGGCCGAGATGACATCATCGATGATCACCACTTTGCCCTGCAGCTTGGCGCCGACGATGGTGCCGCCTTCGCCATGGTCTTTGGCTTCCTTGCGGTTGAAGGCGAACGAGGTATTGCGGCCCTTGCCGGCCAGCGCCACCGCGGTGGCGCTGGCCAGGGTGATGCCCTTGTAGGCGGGACCGAACAGCATGTCGAATTCGACGCTGGAATCGAGCAGGGTCTGGGCATAGAACTGCGCCAGCTGGGCCAGGGTCGCCCCTTCGTGAAACAGGCCGGCATTAAAAAAATACGGCGACTGGCGCCCCGCCTTGGTGGTGAACTCGCCGAAGCGCAGCACGCCCGCCGAGACCGAAAACGCGATAAACTGCTGCCGTAAATTGTCCACTATGACCCCTGTCGAAAAATAAGTGGCTGTATTGTAAACCCGCTGCCCCTCCTCTGCCTCCATGCCCAAAATTATCTCCGCCAATCTCAATGGCATCCGCTCCGCCCACAAGAAGGGTTTTTTCAACTGGATGGGCACGCAGGACGCCGATTTCATCTGCGTGCAGGAGTTAAAAGCGCAGCAGGACGACATGACCGAGGAATTTCTGACGCCGCACGGCTACCACGGCCATTTTCACTATGCTGCCAAAAAAGGCTATTCGGGCACCGGCGTGTATAGCCGCGTCAAGCCGGACGCCGTCGTCACTGGCTTCGGCAGTGACGAATTCGACGCCGAGGGCCGCTACACGCGCGTCGACTGCGGCGACGTTAGCATTGTGTCGGTGTACTGCCCGTCGGGTTCAGCGTCACCGGAACGCCAGCTGGCCAAGTTTCGCTTCATGGCGCAGTTCCTGCCGCACCTGCTGGCCTTGAAGGCAGAAGGCCGCGAACTGGTCATCTGCGGCGACTGGAATATCGCCCACCAGGAAATCGACCTGAAAAACTTCAAGGGCAACCGCAAAAACTCGGGCTTTCTGCCGGAAGAGCGGGCCTGGCTGACGCAGGTGTTCGACGAAGTCGGTTTTGTCGACGTCCACCGGGGTCTCGACAAGCGTGAAGAACAGTACACCTGGTGGAGTAACCGCGGCCAGGCGTACGCCAAGAACGTCGGCTGGCGCATCGATTACCATGTCGCCACCCCGGCCATCGCGGCGCAGGCGCACACGGTGGCGGTCTACAAGGACGAGCGCTTTTCAGATCATGCGCCGCTGGTGATTGACTATCGCCCTGTGTTGACTGGCACCTGAGCTACAGCAGCACGCCAGCGACTGCATCGTATTTGACTGCACCTGCACATACCGGCAGTCTGGCTTATCGTCGGATTTTTCATTCACAACCGAGAATTGCGCGCACATGGACATTCTTGGCACCGGTATTTACTCGCTCAACCAGGCCGCTCGCCTGGTTGGTGTAGAACCGCGCGCCTTGCGCAGGTGGCTGCTGGGGTACTCGCGTAGCTACAAGGGAAAACAAGTCCACTCTGCGCCGCTGTGGCAAACGCATTTTCCTGGAAGCGGTCGAGCAGGCGACGGGCGAGCCGCACTTGCTTGATGTTTTGCATAAGCAGTTTGTTTTTTCGGACATCATCAAGCCCTCGCTGTATGCCAGCATCGATTACACCGCTGATGGCGCGGTCCGCTGGTTTCCCATGGGGCGGCGCAAAAGTATTGTGCTTGACCCTGCATTGCGGTTTGGTAGCCCCATCATCTCGCACACCGGCGTGCCAACCGATACGATCTACGCCGCTTACCTCGCGGAAGGTCGCGACAAGGGCATGGTGGCAAGGGTATACGACCTGACACCAAGAATGGTCGCCGATGCCGTTGCGTTCGAAGAAAGGCTTGCCGCTTGAATTTTTTCTTTGACAACAATCTTTCCCACATTTAGCGCGTGGTATCAGGGAGTTATCAAAAGTCTTTCCGGACATCGATCCAGTCATTCATCTCAGCGAGCGCTTTGCGCGCGATGCACCTGACGTCGAGTGGATCGGTGAACTTGCCGGCAATGGTCCGTGGTGTGTCATTTCTATCGACAAGTTCAAGAAGCAGCGGGGCGCCGAGCGCGAAGCCATCAACAACGCTGGACTTACGGTCTTCGTGCTGGACCCACAATGATTCAGACGGCACCGAGCGTCTCCCCAGCAAATTGTCACGCGATTAACTGGCGCTGGCTGAAAAACGCCCGCTGCTGCCCGCTGAGCGGATCGACGAACGCGATCGAGCGCGCCAGCAGTTGCAGGGGCGCGGAAAAATCGTCGCCCTTGCATGGCAGCGCCACTGGGTAAAATGCGTCGTTGAGAATCGGCGCGCCGAGTGAGGCCATGTGCACGCGCAGCTGGTGCTTGCGGCCCGTGTGTGGCTGCAGGCGGTACAGGGCGTGCGCGCCGCGCCGCTCGATCAGTTCGATGATGGTCTCGGAATTGGCTGCACCCTCGACCTCGCGCATAACGAAAAACTGTTCGGCGTCGACCATCCGGCTGCGGTAAATATACGGAAAGTCGAGCGCCAAAGGCGCCGCCAGCGCCTCGTACACTTTGCTGACGCTACGCTGCTGGAACAGCGACTGGTAGGCGCCGCGCGAGCTTGGCTCGCTGGAAAACACTACCACGCCGGCCGTCTCGCGGTCGAGCCGGTGGATGGGCGTGAGCGCCGGCAGACCCAGTCTGTCTTTCAGGCGCACCAGCAGGGTCTCGCGCAGAAAGCGGCCGGCGGGCGTCATCGGCAGAAAATGGGGCTTGTCGACCACCACCAGGTGCGCATCCTGGAACAGCACCGTTTCCTCAAAAGGGATCGGGGTCTCGCGCTCCACTTCACGGTAGTACCAGATGCGCATGCCGGGCTGGAAAGCGCTGTCCGCTGCCAGCACCCGGCCCTCGCCATCGACCACTTCGCCACGCGCCATGCGGCGCCGCCACGAGTGGGCATCAACGGCGGGGAACTGCGCCAGCAGGAAGGCCAGCAAGTTCTCCCAGCGTCCGGGCGGCAGCCACAAATAGCTGGGCGCCACACCAGCGACCAGCGGCAGTGGCACGAAGGCGTTTTTTTCTGCTTGCCAGCCCATCGCGCTAGTGCCGCGCCGCGTCAGCGTTCCACGGCGCGATTTTTGGCAGCATCAGCATGGCAGGAACGGCCAGCACGAAGCAGATGATAAAAAACACGAACCAGCCCGTTTCGGCGACGATAAAGCCGGTGATCGAATTCATGAAGGTGCGCGGCACCGCGGCCAGGCTGGAAAACAGCGCGTACTGGGTGGCGGTATAGCGCGGATCGGTCGAGCGCGAAATAAAAGCGACCAAAGCGGCAGCGCCCAAACCCAGGCTGGCAAACGATTCGAAACCGATCACGCCGGCCAGCAGGAACTGGTTCGCCCCCACCTGCGCCAGCCAGGCAAAGCCGAGAATGGCCACCGCCTGCAGCACGCCGAACACCCACAGCGCGCGGTTAATGCCCAGCTTGACCATCCACAGCCCGCCCACCACGCCGCCGGCCAGGCTGGCCCACAGGCCGGTGGCATTTGCCGCCAGGCCGATCTGGGTGGTGCTAAAACCGATATCGAGATAAAACTTGGTGGCCAGCGCGGTGGCCATGCTGTCGCCGATTTTATACAGCAAAATGAAGCCAAGGATCACGGCCGCCTGCTTGAAGCCGTCGCGTTTGACGAATTCGCGGAACGGTTCGATGATCGCTTCGCGCATATTGCGTGGCGGCGCGCCGTAGACGGTCGGCTCGGGGGCGATCAGGGTGCAGATCAACCCGGGCAGCATGAAGGCAGCGACGATCCAGAACACCAGCGCCCACGGCAGCGTATCGGCCAGCACCAGACCGAGCGCGCTGGGCACCAGTCCCGCTGCTTTATAGGCGTTGACGCTGACCGCGGCGCCCAGGCCCTGCTCGGCATCGATGAGGATTTCGCGGCGATAGGCATCGATGACGATGTCCTGGCTGGCCGACAAAAACGTCATGACGCCGGCCGCCAGCACGATCAGCGGCAGCTGTGTGCGCGGATCGAGCGCGCCCATGCCGCCGATGACGCCGAACAGCGCCAGCTGGGTCACCGCCATCCAGCCGCGCCGCCGTCCCAGCGGCAGGCTGTAGCGGTCCATGAACGGTGCCCACAAAAATTTGAAGGTGTAAGGAAAACCGACCAGCGCGAACAGGCCCAGCGCCTTGACGTCGACCCCGGCCTTGGCCAGCCACGCCTGCATCAGGTACAGCATGATGAACAGCGGCAGGCCGGACGAAAAGCCGAGGAACAGCACCGCCAGCATGCGCGTGCTGAACAGGTGGCGCCATTCGAACGGCGCGTTTTGCATCGCACTCACAGCGGCCGCGCTTTCTTGCGCAGCCTGAACACGGCGAGGCTGCCGCGCAGGTTCGGCAGCCACGACACCACCGAGCCGTCTGCGGCCAGCGCCACCCGTTCGAGCACTTCGAGGCCGCATTCGGCCGCCAGTTCTTCGAAGTCGTAGATGGTGGCGCAGCGCACGTTGGGGGTGTCGAACCACTGGTAAGGCAGCGATTTTGAGACCGGCATGCGCCCGCGCAGCAGCGCCACGCGGTGCGGCCAGTAGGCAAAATTGGGGAACGAGACGATCGCCTCATGACCGACCCGCACGATGTCGCGCAATAGCGGCTCGACGTGCTGCATCATTTGCAGCGATTGCAGGCACAGCACCGTGTCGAAGGCATTGTCGCCGAACAGGCCGAGTCCCTTTTCCATGTCTTGCTGGATGACGTTGATGCCGCGCTGGGCCGATTCGAGCAGCTTGTCATCAGCGATCTCGATACCGTAGCCGCTGCAGCCCTTGTCGGCCTGCAGAAAGCCCATCATGGCGCCGTCGCCGCAACCGACGTCGAGCACATGGGCGCTGGGCTGGACCCAGCGGGCGATGAAGGCCAGGTCGGGCCGCACGGTTTGCAGCTGGTCGAGGTTCATGCGCTCGCTCCTTGATTGACGCCGTGCCAGATGCGCTGGTACCAGGCGCGCACCATATTCATGTAGCGGGAGTCTTCCAGCAAAAAGGCGTCGTGGCCGTGCGGGGCGTCGATTTCGGCATAGGTGACCTGGCGGCGGTTGGAAATGAGCGCCTCGACGATTTCGCGCGAGCGCTCGGGAGAAAAGCGCCAGTCGGTGGAAAACGAGGCGATGAAAAAAGCTGCTTCGGTGCCTTCGAGCGCGCGCGTCAGATTGCCATCGTGGGCCAGCGCCGGATCGAAATAGTCGAGCGCCTTGGTGATCAACAGGTAGGTGTTGGCGTCAAAATATTCGCTGAACTTGTCACCCTGGTAGCGCAGGTAAGACTCGATCTCGAAGTCGATGCCGAAGTCGAATTTGTATTCGTTCGATTCGGCCGCATTGCGCAGCTTGCGGCCGAATTTTTCGGCCATGTCGTCGTCCGACAGGTAGGTGATGTGGCCGACCATGCGCGCCACCCGCAGGCCGTTTTTCGGCACCACGCCATGCTCGTAAAAATCGCCGCCATGGTAATCGGGGTCCGACAGGATGGCCTGGCGGGCGACGTCGTTGAAGGCGATGTTTTGCGCCGTCAGCTTGGGGGTCGAGGCGATTACCATGCAGTTGGCCAGGCGCTTGGGGTACATGATCGACCAGGCCAGAGCCTGCATGCCGCCGAGCGAGCCGCCCATCACGCAGGCAAACTGCTCGATGCCCAGCTGGTCGGCCAGGCGCGCCTGCGCCGCCACCCAGTCTTCCACCGTCACCACCGGGAAGGCGGCGCCGTACGGTTTAGCGGTGGCGGGATTGATGTCCATCGGCCCCGTCGAACCGAAACACGAACCCAGGTTGTTGACGCCGATGACAAAAAAACGGTCGGTATCGAGCGGCTTGCCGGGGCCGACCATATTGTCCCACCAGCCGACTTTTTTCGGGTCGTCGGCGTAGATGCCGGCGACGTGGTGCGAGGCGTTCAGGGCGTGGCAGACCAGCACGGCGTTTGAACGGTCGGCATTGAGGGCACCGTAGGTTTCATACATGAGGGTGTAATCGGCCAGCTGCGCCCCGCTTTGCAGGCGCAGCGGTTCGGCGAACGACATCGTTTGCGGTGAGACTATTCCAATGGACGCCATGAGACTCGAATCTGTGTGTGGGCTTGCTGACTGTGTTGTGGGTGGGGGACGCCGCTGCGTCGCCTACATCGTTTGCATCTGGGCGACGGCGTCGGCAATCGCTTGCGGCTCCATGGTGCGCAGGATCTTGGCTGTCTGCCTGGTCAGCGTCGGCAGATCACAGCGCAGGATTTCCTGTTTGACCGCCAGCAGCTGGGCCGGATGCATGGAAAATTCGCGCAGCCCCATGCCCAGTAACAGCCGGGTGAGCTTGACGTCGCCGGCCATTTCGCCGCACACGGCGACATCGATGCCGGCCTTGTGGCCGGCGGCGATGGTCATCGCGATCAGCTGCAAGATGGCAGGATGGAGCGGGTTGTACAGGTGCGCCACTTCGTAGTCGACGCGGTCGATCGCCAGCGTGTATTGAATCAGGTCGTTGGTGCCGATCGACAGAAAATCCATGCGCCGCACGAACATGGGCAGCGCCAGCGCCGCCGCCGGAATTTCGATCATGGCGCCCACTTCGACCCCTTCATCGAACTTGTGGCCGGCGTCGCGCAGCTGGGTTTTGGCCTGCTCGATCATGGCCAGGGTCTGGTCGATTTCAAAGGCGTGCGCCAGCATGGGGATCAGCAGGCGCACCTTGCCGAACGCCGAGGCGCGCAGGATCGCCCGCAGCTGCGTCAAAAACAGCTGCGGCTCGGCCAGGCAGTAGCGGATCGCGCGCAAGCCCAGCGCCGGATTGAGGGCGGTGTGTTCGGTCTGGTCGAGCGGCTTGTCAGCGCCGATGTCGAGGGTGCGGATGACCACCGGCCGGCCCTTCATGGCGAGCACCGCTTTTTTGTACTGTTCGAACTGCTCTTCTTCGCTGGGCACCATGTGGGCATGGCCACCACGGCCCATGAACAGGAACTCGGAGCGGAACAGGCCCACGCCATTGGCACCGGCGTCGAGCGCGGCGCCGCAGTCGTCGGGCAGCTCGATATTGGCCAGCAGCGTGATGGCGGTGCCATCGAGAGTGACGGCCGGGGTTTTTTTCAGCTTGAGCAGCTTTTTGCGGGTTTTTTGCAGCACCAGCTGGCGCGCGCGGTACTGCTCGAGTACCAGCGGGCTGGGATTGGCGATGACGACACCGGCGTCGCCATCGATGATGACCCAGTCGTCCTGCTCGATCAGCTGCGATGCCTGCGACATGCCGACCGCCGCCGGGATGTCCAGACTGCGGGCGACGATCGCCGTGTGCGAGTTCTGGCCGCCGACGTCGGTGACGAAACCGATAAAGGAGCGGTCGCGGAACTGCAGCATGTCGGCCGGTGAAATATCGTGGGCGACGACGATCATCTGCGGCTGGTATTCGTCGTTCGGCAAGCGCGGTACCACCAGCTGGGCGCTGCCCATCAAGACCTTGAGGACGCGCTCGGCCACCTGCTGGATATCGGCTTTTCGTTCGCGCAGATACTCGTCTTCGATCTCGTCGAACTGCGCCGACAGTTCATCGATCTGGGTGACCAGGGCCCATTCGGCGTTGTAGTGACGGCTGCGGATGATGTCGATGGCCGCTTCCGAAATCATCGGGTCCGACAAAATCAGCGCGTGGACGTCGATGAAGGCGCCCAGCTCGGTGGGGGCGTCTTTGGGCAGCTCGGTCCACAGCAGCTGCAGGCCGCGGTGCACTTCGGCGATGGCATCCTGCAGGCGCCGCACTTCGGCTTCGAGCTGCTCTTCGGGCACCAGGTAGTGCTTGACGTCGAGCGCCGCAGGCGTCAACAGATGGGCGCGGCCGATCGAAATGCCGCGCGAGACGGGAATGCCATGCAAGGTGAACGATGCCATCGAAAGCCCCTGTGGCGCGCGCATGCCGTAGCCCGGCATTACTCGCCTTCGCCGAATTTGTCGTTGACCAGCGCCGTCAGCGCCGTGAGGGCATCGCCCTCGTCGGCGCCATCGGCTTCGAGCAGTACCTTGGCGCCTTTGCCGGCGGCCAGCATCATCACCCCCATGATCGACTTGGCATTGATGCGGCGGCCGTTACGGGTCAGCCAGATTTCGCTTTTGTACTTGGCAGCGAGCTGGGTGAATTTGGCGGAGGCACGCGCATGCAGGCCCAGCTTGTTGATGATTTCCAGCTCTTGTTGGATCATGTTCGTCGTCTTGGATAAATGGCTCTTGACCGCCCCGGAGCATCTCCGGCGCCCTTGGTTGTACTGCGCCTGCTTGTTTTACTTATACCCGGATGCGATTGTCGACCCGCACCGCGCCACTCTGGGCGCCGGCCAGCGCCATTTCCACCACCACGTCGAGCGTGTCGCGCCGGTAGGTGATCGCCCGCAGCAGCATGGGCAGGCTGATGCCGGCGATGACTTCGACCTGACCGGGCACCGTCAGCGAATTGCAGCAGTTCGATGGCGTGCCACCCTTGATATCGGTGATCACCAGCACGCCATTGCCGTCGTCGAGGCGGCTGATGGCAGCGCGTGCCAGCTCGTGCACCTCGGCGATGTCCTGATCGGCGGTAACGTCGATCGCCTCGAAGCGTTCGGTGGTACCGCGAAAGACGTGGGCCACGGCAGCGATAAAAGCCTGTCCCAGCGGCGCGTGCGTGAGCAGCAGGATGCCGACCATATCAGCGCTGTGCCCGCGCCTCGACGGCGTCGATGAACACCGCGGCGACATCAAAGCCGGTCTGGTCGAAGATCTCCTGGAAGCAGGTCGGGCTGGTGACGTTCACTTCGGTCAGGTAATCGCCAATGATGTCCAATCCTACCAGCAGAAGACCACGCGCCGCTAGGAGTGGACCGAGAGTTTCGGCAATTTCGCGGTCGCGCGGCGAAATCGGCTGGGCGCGGCCGACGCCACCGGCGGCCAGGTTGCCGCGCACTTCGCCGCCTTGCGGAATGCGCGCGAGCACAAACGGCAACGGTTTGCCATCGATGACCAGCACGCGCTTGTCGCCGTGGACGATGGCGGGAATGTATTTTTGCGCCATGATCGTGCGGGTACCAAGTTCGGTGAGCATCTCGATGACCGAACCGAGATTCATGCCGTCGTCCATGATGCGGAAGATGCCGGCGCCGCCCATGCCGTCGAGCGGCTTGAAAATGACGTCGCCATGCTCGGCGTGGAAGGCGCGCAGGCGGGTGTCGCTGGAAGTGACCAGGGTGGGCGAAGTAAATTGCGAAAACTGGGCGATCGCTAACTTCTCGTTGTGCGAGCGGATCGCCGCCGGGCTGTTGAAGACGCGCGCACCCTGGCTCTCGGCCAGTTCCAGCAATTGGGTCAGGTAGACGTACTCCATGTCGAACGGCGGGTCCTTGCGCTCGATGATGGCGTCAAATTCGCGCAGTTCCATCGATGCTACGGCCACCACGCTGTACCAGTCGGTGGCCGCGCCGGTCAGGGTGATCTGCACCACCTCGGCGCTGACCACGCCGTTTTCCAGCGCCATGTGGCGCTGTTCGAAGGCGTACAGGGTGTGCCCGCGCCGCGCCGCTTCGCGCATCATGGCGAAGGTCGAATCCTTGTAGATTTTAAAACTGGACAGCGGGTCGGCGAGAAAGGCGATTTTCATGGGACATCCATCTTGGCTAATGCCTGATTTTAGCCCGAATTGGCCGCTGGCGCGGGGATCAGGCCGCTTGCGGCGGCCGCTGACAGATTAATAGACTTCGGGATTCGGATCGGTACGTTCCATTTCGAGCGACGCCGCCAGCAAACCGAGCCGCGCCACCACCCCGTACACATAAAACCGGTTCGGCGCTGCCGTGCCCGGCTTGGCGCGCAAATCGGGCACGGCATGCTGCTGGGCGAAGGCCAGCGGCACAAATTGCGAGCCCGGCGCATTCAGATTCTGGTCGACGCCTTTTTCCGCATGGACCCGGTAAAAGCCGCCCACCACGTAGCGGTCGATCATGTAGACCACCGGTTCGGCCACCGCATCCTTGATGTTTTCGTAGGTCGGCACACCTTCCTGGATGATGATGTCGCTGATGCGGCGGCCATCCTTGACAATCGACATGCGCTCGCGCTGGGCGCTGCTCAAGTCTTTCAGTTCGTTGGCATCCTTGATGGTGAGAATGCCCATGCCATAGGTGCCGGCATCGGGTTTGAGGATGACGAAGGGCTTCTGGTCCTTGATGCCGTATTCCTTGTACTTCTTGCGGATCTTGGCCAGCAGCGAGGCAACATTGTCGCTGAGGCACTCGAGGCCGTCCGGCTGGGCGAAGTCGACTTCGCCACAGCGCGCATGAAAGGGATTGACCATCCACGGATCGACATCGATGAGCTTGCCGAATTTTTTCGCCACTTCATCGTAGGCGGCCAGATGATTGCTCTTGCGCCGAATCGCCCAGCCCGCATGCACGGGCGGCAGCAGCGACTGCTCGTGGATATTTTCCAGGATGGTGGGCACGCCCGCCGACAGATCGTTGTTAAGCAAAATGGTGCAGGGATCGAAGTCCTTCAAACCCAGCCGGCGGCCATTGGCCGAGCGCACCAGCGGCTCGATCACCAGCATGTTCCCGTCGGGCAGCGCCAGCGGGGTCGGCTCGGTGATCTCGGGCGACAGCGAGCCGAGCCGCACATGCAAACCCGTCTGGCGGAAAATCTGCATCAGGCGGGCGACGTTTTGCATGTAGCTGGGATGGCGGTTGTTGATTTCCGGGATCAGCAGCAGGTTACGCGCATCGGGACAATATTTGTCGATCGCCGCCATGGCCGCCTGCACGGACAGCGGCAACATCTCGGTGGCAAGATTATTAAAACCGCCAGGGAACAGATTGGTGTCGACGGGCGCCAGTTTGTAGCCGGCGTTGCGCAAGTCGACCGAGCAGTAAAATGGCGGCGTGTGCTCTTGCCACTCGAGACGGAACCAGCGCTCGATGGCAGGGGTCGCTGCCAAAATCTTCTTTTCGAGGTCGAGCAGCGGGCCGGTCAATGCGGTGACGAGGTGGGGAGCCATGATGTCCTTGGAACTTCGTTAATTATGAAAACACTAAATCGGGACGAAAGTCCCATTTTAAAGGACTTGGCTTGCCCTGAATGCAAAAAAGGCGCCCGCGGGGGGCGCCTTGTCTGACCCGCGCGAAGCGGGCCCTTCATTACAACTTCTCGATCAGGAATGATACGCCGATTCACCGTGGCTGGAGATATCCAGGCCTTCGCGTTCTTCCTCTTCAGGTACACGCAGACCGATGACCAGGTCGACCAGTTTATAGGCGATCACGGAAACCACTGCCGACCAGATGATGGTGGTACCGATGGCGGTTGCCTGGGTGATCACTTGCGAGCTGATTGAATAGGCATCGGTCGACATCTTGTTGGTGACATAGTCGAACACGCCCTGGCCGCCCAGCTGGGGCGCAGCAAACACGCCGGTCAGCAGGGCACCGAGGATACCGCCGACGCCGTGCACGCCGAACACGTCGAGCGAATCATCGGCGCCGATCAGGCGTTTCAGACCATTCACACCCCACAGGCACACCACACCGGCGAGCAGACCGATGACCAGGGCGCCCATTGGACCGACGTAACCGCAGGCCGGGGTGATGGCAACCAGACCGGCCACCGCGCCGGAGGCGCCGCCCAGCATCGAAGGCTTGCCCTTGGTCAGCCATTCGCCGCACACCCATGACACGGTAGCGCAGGCAGTAGCGAGCAGGGTATTAATGAAGGCCAGGGCAGCAACGTCGCCTGCTTCGAGCGCCGAACCGGCGTTGAAACCGAACCAGCCGACCCACAGCATGGATGCGCCGATCATCGTCATCGTCAGCGAGTGCGGTGCCATCGACTCACGGCCATAACCGACCCGTTTGCCGATCATGATTGCGCCAACCAGGCCGGCCACTGCGGCGTTGATGTGCACCACGGTGCCGCCGGCGAAGTCGAGCGCGCCTTTTTGCCACAACCAGCCAGCTTTGGCCGTTTCGGTGGCCAGGGTCGCGGCATCCTTGATGGCGTCAGGGCCAGTCCAGAACCACACCATGTGGGCGATCGGCAGGTAGCCGAAGGTGAACCACAGCACCATGAAGGCCAGTACGGCGGTGAACTTGGCGCGTTCGGCAAAAGCGCCGACGATCAGGCCGCAGGTAATGGCGGCGAAGGTGCCCTGGAAGGCCACATAGATAAATTCAGGAATCACGACACCCTTGCTGAAGGTGGCGGCAGTGGTGAAGGTGGCGGTGGCTGGATTCCAGATGCCCGACAGGAAAGCACGGTCGAACTTGCCGAAGAACGCATTGCCCTCGGTGAAGGCGATCGAGTAACCGTAGATGCACCAGAGAATAATGATGACGGCGAAGATAAAAAACACTTGCAGCAACACGGACAGCATGTTTTTCGAGCGGACCAGGCCGCCGTAGAACAGGGCCAGGCCGGGAATCGTCATCATGATGACGAGCACGGTGGCGACGAACATCCAGGCGGTGTCGCCCTTGTTCGGCACCGGTGCCGCAGCCGGGGCAGCGGGTGCGGCGGCAGCGGCGGCAGGCGCAGCGGCAACCATCGGCGCGACGGTCGGGGCGGCGATCGGGGCGGTGGTAACGGCAGTGGTGGCAGCGGCAGGCGTTGCAGCATCGGCTGGCTTGGCGGCATCCTGCGCAGAAGCGCCCAGGGCGCCGCACAGGGAAACGGCCACGGCCATGCCGGACAGCCATTTTTTAAACGTAAATTTCATTGAAGTTTCCCCTTAAAGTGCGTCGTTGCCGGTCTCGCCGGTACGGATACGGATGACCTGCTCGAGGTTGTAGACGAAAATTTTTCCATCGCCAATCTTGCCGGTGCGCGCAGCTTTTTCGATCGCTTCGATCGCCTGATCGACGATGGCGTCGTCGACCGCCGCTTCGATCTTGGTTTTCGGCAGGAAGTCGACCACATATTCGGCGCCACGGTACAGCTCGGTGTGGCCCTTTTGGCGACCGAAACCCTTGACTTCCGTGACGGTGATACCCTGCACATTGATGGCCGACAGGGCTTCACGCACCTCGTCGAGCTTGAACGGTTTGATAATTGCAGTAATTAGTTTCATGACTGGCTCGCTCAGAAAGTTTTGGACACACTCAACACGGCGCCGGTACGGGCAAGATTCTTGCCGGACGGGCTGACGTAGGCCTTGGTATCGGCATAGATGGCGGCCAGCGCGACCGAGACGATGCCGAAATCCTTGGTGACGCCCACCTTGTAGTCGGTGTACGAATAGGCGCCGTTATGCTTGACGTTTTGATGGCCGGCGTGCAGGTTCAGTACCAGCCCTTCCATCAGGTCGATATTCGCACCCAGGTCGAGGTAGCCGCTGCCCTTGCTGTCGGAGGTGCCGAACAGGTTGGTGGTCGAATGCGAATACTTCAGGTAGGCAGGACCGTAACCGACCTGGCCATACAGTTCGAAGGTGTTGGCGCTGGTCGACAGGCCGTTCGATGGGTACAGGTAGTACAGGCCGCCGACGTCGTAGCTGATGCCGGGGGCGATTTCGCCCTTCTTGCCGCCGTAGATATCCCACTCGACGTTGCCGTCGCCGCCGGCATCCTTGATCCAGTGAATGGTCGACAGCCAGGTGCCCGCATAGAAGCCGCTCGGGTTGTTGACATAGTCGGCGCCGCCCTGCAGTGCCGGGTTCAGGCGCGACTGTGAAATACCGCGGTAGCGGTAGTCACTGGTCAGCGCGGCATTGAAGCTCACTTCGTTATCTGGCTTGGGAGCATCTTCGGCACGGGCGGTGGTGGACGTCAGGGCTGTAAAAACCAGGCCGAGCGCTGCGAGAAGTTTCAACTGTGTATTCAGTTTTTTCATGACAATCCCTAGTAATTGAATCGTGTGATGCAATGGCGGTTTAAAATCGGTCAGTCGAAAACGGCAAAATTGACGGGACATGAATGCTTTAGCAGATTGCATGCCAGCTCAAAGTTGCACGACAACGCTTGTTTTTTCGCCCATTTACCCCAAATTTGCATTTAATAAACTGTTTGGCCGCCGTGGTGCACAGCGCCCCCTGTCCGGCGCACCCAATTAAGGCAAATACCGCACCGCTTTGGTGCGCAACTCGACGATTAAAAGGATTCCCATGGATATGAATAGTTTTTTCAACGACTTGCAGGGCAAAATCAGCCAGGCCATCGACAATTCTCCCGTCAAAGACGTGGAAAAAAATGTCAAAGCGATGATGACCCAGGGGTTTTCCAAGCTCGACCTGGTTACCCGCGAAGAATTCGATATCCAGGCGCAGGTGCTGGCCAAGACCCGCGCCAAGCTGGACGCGCTGGAATTACAGATCAGCTCCCTGGAAGCGCGGCTGGCAGCGCAGGCCGCCGCGGTGCCACCCGTGATTTTTTCGAAGTAATCAAGCAATCAAGCAAGCGTCTGCGCGGCTGCACTGGTTAGCCGCCGCCGCGTTTGGCGGCGTGCCCTGCCTGCAGCAAGGCTTGCAGCACGGCGTCGCAATGATCGCCCTGGATTTCGATCACGCCGTCCTTGACGGTGCCGCCGGCCCCGCAGCGGCTGCGCAACTGTTTGCCCAGCGCGGTCAGGGCGTCGCCCGCCAGCGCCACCCCGGTTACCACGGTGACACACTTGCCGCCGCGCCCCTTGGTTTGCCGGCTCACCTTGACCTGGCCATTGCCCAGCACCGTCTGCTGGTCCATGTGGGCGCAGCGACAGGCCGCGATGGCCGCGCCACAGCCGGCGCACAGGCGTCCCGTTTCAGTGGAATACACCAGCCGGCTGCCAGCGCCGCTCATGGTTTGAGCGTGACCGCGTGCCCCAGCACCCAGCCGATCGACAGCACATAGCGGCTGCCACCGATCACCGGCGTCACGCTGTGCTCGCTGAGGTCGGGGCGGAACAACTTGATGCGGCCGCTGGTAAACAGCGGCGCATGGCAAACGAATTGGCCACCGGCGGGCGATGCCTTGAGTACCACGTTGAGCCGGTAGTGCCGGCCCGATTTGACCGGGTCGGTGTGCGGCGCAATCTGCGCGCCGACCGGATAGCGGATCAGATAACTGTCAAAGCGCAGCGGCCAGGCCGCCGTCAGTAGCAGCATCTTGTCGTAGCCGCCAGCCTGGCGGCCCCGTTGCCAGCGAAAGGCGGTGGCGGCGTACGAGGTAAGGCGGGTAAACAAGCGGCGGACCTTCTATTGATTATCGTCAGTCGGGAGCGGCCATGATGGTGCGAACGACAGCCGGCGTCAAGCCGCTGTCTTGAATAACCGGCGCGTACTCCCAGCAGCTGCGCAGCCGCTGCTGCGGGTAACGTGGCGGACTGGCGTGGTCCGGAAGAATCTGATCTGGGATTGCGTCGGCCGTGCCGGCCGCGTCCTGTCACCGACAGCATCGAGGCGGCAACTGAATTGCCATCGCAGCAATGCAACACCATGGTGCTGCACGAACAAAGGGACCTCAAAAGAGGTCCCTTGCCTGAACACGTCATCGCCGCGCATGCCTGAGCAAACGCGCCGATCGGGTGAATCGACTTACTTGCTCGACTGCTTGCGGCGCGCCAGGGCGCCGCCGGCCAGCGCGATACCTAACAAGAAAACGGTGCTTGGTTCCGGGACGTCGCTGCTGAGCCCGCCGACGCCGGACAGCCCAGCCGTCAGCGAGTTTAAGTAGACGGCACTGTCATACACGGAGTCCGATGTATCGGCCACGCCGAACATCAAGGTGTGGGTCAGCAGCGCCTGATTGAGCAGGCCGGTAACGGTCAGCACATTGGTCAGGCCATCGTATTCGATACCATAAGCGCCAGCGACGTTCGAAATGAAATTATTGGAGCCAACAGCATTCGAAATCAGGCTGCCATTGCTGAACTTGGCGTAATTCACACCATCGATGAAGAAGCCAAAGATGTCGGTGACGGCCTGGTCAGGAAATTCTTCGGTACCAAAGACGAATTTGGCAGAGACCGATGACACGCCGCTTTCGACGGTGAAGTCAAATCCGAGCGTATTGGCATCGTTGGTAACCGATCCCGAGAGTGCTGACAACTGGGCGTTGGCACCGCTTCCGGTAGTTGTAGAGAAGTTAGGACTGGTGTTAGTCAATGGTACGACTGCCTTGCCGGAGGTGAGCACGACACCATCGGCCATGGTCAGCGTTGGCGTCGTGCCGGTTTTTGGCGCAAGGTTAAAATTCGAGTAAGTGCCGTATTGCTGGATGGCCGCCGAGTTGGTGCCCTGAATCTTGACGGTATTGGCAACAATACTGATACCGCTGTTCGACGCCAGGACGGCATCGGCCATGGCAGTGACGCCGGTGCTAGTTGCAGGAACCGTGGTCACGACCACTGCGTTGGCGTTTGATGCAAACATCGCCAGCGCAATTGCGGCGCTGACGGCGGTTTTGACGATCTGTGAAGCTGGTGGGTGCATACGCATGTGACATCCTTAGTGATGATTTTTAAATTTAATACTGACCTTCGTAAGCAAAATCCATGCCAATGTTTTTATTTCTAAAAATTCAAATTAAATCAAGTAGTTAAGAAACTTTTGAATCATTCAATTTTTTGACTGTAAGAAATTTCGACACCTAAATTTGTTTGTCTAATAAATATTGCTCAATAGTGTTTAGAGTGACATTGTCGGTGGCAATGAGGCCGGCGGCGGACAGGCGGCGTTGTTAACGCCGCCGCCGTACTGGTCTCGCGCAAGCCAGGGCGGCGATATGGCGCATGACGGCCGAAGCGGCGCGAGGTTTTCCTGCACCTGCTTTGCCTGGCCTGCGCAGTGCGCCCGCTTGGTCGCCCTCAAGGTGGTGCAGCGCGGCGCGCCTAGTATCGGCACGGTCTGCAGCCACTTGATTGGAAAGCCCATGGGCCTTGCCGTTTTGCGTAGCCGCGCCCTGGCCGGCATGGACGCCCCCGCCGTCAGCGTCGAAGTCCATCTGGCCAAAGGTTTACCTTCTTTTACGATTGTCGGCCTCGCGGACACCGAAGTGCGCGAATCAAAAGACCGCGTGCGCGCCGCCCTCGCCACTGCCGGCTTCAAAGTGCCCAGCCGGCGCGTGACCGTCAACCTGGCGCCGGCCGACTTGCCGAAGGAATCGGGACGCTTCGATCTGCCCATTGCGCTGGGCATCCTGGCGGCCTCGGGCCAACTGCCGGGCAAGGAACTGGACCAGTATGAATTTGCCGGCGAGCTGTCGCTGTCGGGACAATTGCGGCCCATCCGCGGCGCGCTGGCCATGACCTTCGCCATGCACCGCAGCGATCCGGCGCCGCGTGCCTTCATGTTGCCAAGCGCGAATGCTGATGAAGCGGCGCTGGTGGCCAGCGCCCATATCTATGCGGTCGACAGCTTGCTACAGGTGTGCGCCCACTTCGCCGGCGGCGACCGCGCTGCACGCATTGGCCGCCACCACTCCAGTGCCGCCATCTTGCCATCGCCTGGTCCCGACTTTGCCGACGTCAAGGGCCAGCCGCAAGCCAAGCGGGCCCTCGAAGTGGCCGCCGCCGGCGCCCACAATGTACTCATGATGGGTCCGCCCGGCACCGGCAAGACCATGCTGGCCTCGCGTTTTGCCGGCCTGTTGCCCCCCATGACGGACGACGACGCCCTAGAGGCAGCCGCCGTGCAATCACTGACGCGGGGGTTTTCGGTGGCCAGCTGGAAAGTACGACCGTACCGTAGTCCCCATCACACCACGTCGGCGGTGGCGCTGGTCGGTGGCGGCCCCATCCCGCGGCCGGGCGAAATTTCTCTGGCCCACTGCGGCGTGCTGTTTCTCGATGAATTGCCGGAATTTGACCGGCGCGTGCTGGAGGTACTGCGCCAGCCGCTCGAATCGGGCATGGTGACCATTTCGCGGGCGGCCCACCAGGCCGATTTTCCCGCGCGCTTTCAATTGATCGCGGCCATGAATCCGTGCCCGTGCGGCTATCTGGGCCATGCCTCCGGAAAATGCCATTGCAGCGCCGAACTGGTGGCGCGTTACCGTCATAAGATTTCCGGGCCGCTGCTCGACCGCATCGACCTGCAAGTCGATGTCGCCACCCTCGACCCGGATCTGGTCGCCGGGCCGTCCAGTGGCGAGGCCAGCGCCGTCATCGCCGCCCGCGTCGCCGAGGCAGCAACGCGGCAGCGTCAACGTCAGGGGTGCAGCAACCAGCAACTGGCGCCGCGCCAGGTCGAGCAATATTGTCAGCTCGACGTCTCTGGCGCCCGCCTGCTGCGCGACACCATGGCCCAATGGCACTGGTCCGCGCGCGGCTACCACCGCGTGCTCAAGGTGGCGCGCACCATTGCCGACCTTGCCGGCAGCGAACGGATCGCCCGTGGCCACGTGGCGGAAGCGATTGGCTACCGTCGCACGCTGCAGGAACAGTAAGACCCCTGCAGATCGCGCCGATCACGCCCGTTTCGGCAACTTCCAGTCGGGCCGCACGTAGTGGCAGGTGTAGCCGTTGGGAATGCGCTCGAGATAATCCTGGTGCTCCGGCTCGGCTTCCCAGAAGTCGCCCGCGGGCGCCAGTTCGGACGCCACCTTGCCGGGCCAGATACCGGAGGCATCGACGTCAGCAATGGTGTCTAGCGCGGTCGCTTTCTGCGCCTCGCTGGTGTAATAAATAGCCGAGCGGTAGCTCAGGCCAACGTCGTTGCCCTGCCGATTCCTGGTCGACGGATCGTGAATCTGGAAGAAAAATTCAAGCAACTGGCGATAACTCATGATGGCCGGGTCGAAGACCACTTCGATGGCCTCGGCATGGGTGCCGTGGTTGCGGTAGGTGGCATGCGCCACGTCGCCGCCGGAATAGCCGACGCGCGTGCTTTTAACGCCCGGCATGCGGCGGATCAGGTCTTGCATGCCCCAGAAGCATCCGCCGGCAAGAATCGCAGTTTCAGTCGTGGTCGTCATTATTATCCTTGTGGTGAGTTCCTCCCTATATTAGCCCGTTTGGTGATTTTCCAAGGCGCGATTGCTGCCACCGTGGCCGCGCTGGCGTCGCCGCCCCTGCCCTGCTACCATCAATCCCATGACAAGTTACCTCCCCCTGCGCCCTGGCCTGCTGGTCCTGGCCCTCTCCCTGAGTCTGAGCGCGTGCGGCAACGCCACCAACTGGCGCGATTACAACAGCCAGGAGGCGCCCTTTCGCGTAATGTTCCCCGATAAGCCATCGGTCCACCAGCGCACCATCGATCTGGCCGGCATGAAAGTGGCGATGACGATGACGGCGGTCGATCTTGACGGCACCATGTATGCCGTCGGCAGCGCCGAAGCGCCCGATGCCGCCAGCGCGCAGGCAGCACTGGCGGCGATGAAAACGGCGCTGGTACGCAATATCGGCGCCACCGTCAACCGCGAAGCATCGCGCGCAGCGTCGTCGGCCAGCGGCCAGCGCGCCAGCCTCGATGTCGAAGCGACTGGCATGCAAAACGGCACGCCGATGAAACTGGTCGCCCATTTCGAAGCGCGCGACCGGCACTTTTACCAGGTTGTTGTGATGGGCAAAGCGAAGGCGATGCCGGCCGAACAGGTCGAGCAGTTCATGCATTCGTTTACATTGCTGTAAGACGGCCATGCCCGACACCTCTCCCGCCCTGCGCCTGCGTGGCCTGTGCAAGCAGTTCGGCCGCCCCGCCGTCGATCGCCTCGACCTCACCGTGCAGCGCGGCGAACTGTACGCCCTGCTGGGCCCGAATGGCGCCGGCAAGACCACCACCTTGCGCATGGTGGCCGGTTTGCTGGCGCCCGACGCCGGCACCATCGACGTGCTGGGCGTCGACCTGGCCAACGCGCCGGCGCGCGCCAAGCAACAGATCGCTTACCTGCCCGATGAACCGATGCTGTATGCCAAGCTCAAACCGACCGAGTACCTGGAATTTGTTGCCGGCCTGTGGGGTGTCGACGCCACCGCGGCGGAAGCGCGCGCGCGCAAGCTGCTCGACTGGCTCGATCTAACGGCGCACGCACATGAATTGACCGAGGGTTTTTCGCGCGGCATGAAACAAAAGCTGGCACTGGCCGGGGCGCTGATCCACCAACCGCAATTGCTGATCCTCGATGAACCGCTCACTGGCCTCGATGCCGCCGCCGCCCGCCAGGTCAAGGACTTGCTGCTCGAGCACACGCGCAATGGCGGCACTGTGCTGCTGACCACCCACATCCTCGAGGTGGCTGAACGGATGGCCCAGCGCATCGGCATCATCCAGCACGGCAAATTGATCGCCGAGGGCACGCTCGAGCAGTTGCGCGGCCAGACCGCCCATGCGGCCGACGGCCGGGCGAGGGAAGGCGCCACGCTGGAAGACATTTTCTTGCAGCTGACGGGACCGGTGTGACCTTGCGGCCCGGCAGCGCGCTGTGGCTGCTGCGCCATGAACTGCGCCTGTACTACTTCAGGATGGGCGGCGCCAGTGCCAGCAAGGGACGGGCCAGTCGCGGGTCCAGCCGCAGCAACATCGTGTTGATCGTGCTGGCCAGCGCCGGCCTGCACGCGTTTGCCTATTTACTGCTGCCATCGCTGGCCGGCGAAGGCAGCGCGCCGGCCGTGCTGATCGGCATTGGCATGCTGTGCGCGGCAGCTTTCAGCCTGATGGTTTCGCAGGGTTTGAAAACCAGCGTCGAGGTGCTGTTTGAACGGGGCGACATGGACCTGTTGCTGTCATCGCCGCTGCCGTCGCGCAGCCTGTTTGTGGTGCGTCTTGGCGCCGTCGCCATCGGTACCGCCAGCCTGTATCTCTTTCTGCTGGCGCCCTTCGCCCATGTCGGCGTGCTGCTCGGTCAGCCGCACTGGCTGGCCATTTATCCGTTGGTGCTGGGCGCGGCGGTGCTGGCCGCGTCATTGTCGATGCTGTTGACGCTGGCGCTGGTGCGGCTGATCGGCATACGCCGCACGCGCGTGGCGGCGCAGATCCTGGGGGCGCTGGTGGGCGCGCTGTTTTTCCTGCTCTCGCAAGTGTATGCCAACAGCAGTGGCCTGCTGCGCCAGCGGGTCGCCAACTGGTTCGCGGTCCACTCCGCTGCAGGCGGCGCTTTCGCGGCCGACAGCCCGTTGTGGTTGCCCGCACGCGCCAGCCAGGGCGACGGCGGCGCCCTGTTGACGGTTGCCCTGCTCGGTCTGCTCGCGTTCATCCTCACCGCCCATTGGACGCACGGATTTTTTGTGCGCGGTGTGCAGCAGGCTGCCAGCCTGGTCAAGCATGCGGCGGCGCCAGCCGGTGGCCAGCGCTACCGCTTCGGCCGCAGCCTGGCGCGCACCATCTTCGTCAAGGAATGGCGGCTGATAGCCCGCGATCCCCAGCTGATCTCGCAGGTGCTGCTGCAACTACTTTACCTGCTGCCGCTGTGTTTTCTGGTGGTCGTCAAGTCACCGTCGAGCGTGCCGGGACTGGGCGCGTCGCTCACTTATCTGTGTGCCTCACTGACGACCGCGCTGGCGTGGCTGATGATTGCCGCCGAAGATGCGCCGGATTTACTGCGTGCTGCGCCGGCGTCGGCGGCGACGGTGGCGCGCGCCAAGCTGGCGGCGGCGGTGGCGCCCGCACTGTTGTTGCTGGCCGCACCGCTATTGTGGCTGCTATGGCGGGCACCGCTGACGGCACTGCCGCTGGCGCTGTGCGCGAGCGGCGCCAGCGTGGGCGCCGCGCTGGTGGTGCGCTGGTGTGCACCACCGGCAGCGCGCGGCGATTTTCGCCAGCGCGCCAAGGGCAATTTCTTGAATACTTTTCTTGAGCTGGCCACCGCCATGGCCTGGACCGGCCTGGCGATGCTGGCGCTGACCGTTGCCCAAACTGGCCGGCTCGATACCAAGGCCATCTTCGCCGTTGCCGCCTTGGTGGCGCTGCTGCTGGGATTGATGGCGGTAGCGTGGACGCGCCGCCGCCGCTGAACCGATTCAAGCGCGCACGCTTGCCCTGCCAGCGCACCTGTGACTCGTGTTATCGTTTCGCCATTGCCGTACTCTTATAGAAAGACTTGATCTTATGTTAATTACCTTCCACTCCAAAGCCGCTGCCGACGTCACCATGTACAAGGAACACGCCAAGCGCATCCTCGACCTGCTCGGCAAAGACGTCACCCGTGGAGTGATCACTGCCGCCGAGGCGCTCGACGCCGTGCAGGTGCTGGAAAAAGAAATTGCCGATACCCGCGCCCACGCCGCCTCCGACGACATGCAGCGCGATGTCAACGCCCATCATGGCGACGCGGCAGAAGACGCCGATCATGAAGGCGCACAGCTAGTCAGCTTCAGCACGCGCGCATTTCCCCTGCTGGAAATGTTGCGTGCCTCACGTGATGGCGGCAACGACATTCTCTGGGGCGTTTAATGACGCAGCTGGTGGCGCTGCGCAGTCACCACATCAGCGCCGCCGACGGCACCAGACTGCATGTGCTCGACGCCATGCTGCCGCCAGGACAGGCGCGGGGTAGCATTGTCATCATGCACGGGCTTGGCGAACACAGCGGTCGCTATCAGGCGCTCACCCAGTTTTTAAACGGCTGCGGGCTGTCCGTGCGCTGTTACGATCACCGCGGTCATGGTCGCTCGGAAGGGCGCCGCGCTGACGTCATCCACGGCGACCCCATGCTGCAGGATGCGCAGATTGTCATTGACGATTTCGCCAGCCGTTACAGCATGCCGCCATTTTTGTTTGGCCATAGCATGGGCGGCCTGTTCGCAGCCCGCTTTGCCTTGTCGGCACGCGCGCCGCTGCGCGGGCTGATCCTGTCCTCACCCGCGCTGGCGCTGCGCCTGGGTCGCGCTCAACTGGCATTACTAAAAGTTGCCGAAGTGCTGGTGCCATGGCTGGGCCTGCCCAATGGCCTCAATCCAGCCGACCTGTGCCACTCTGCGGCGATAGTCGATGCCTACCGTGCCGATCCACTGGTGCACCGCCGCATCAGCGCCCGGCTGCTGCGCTCGATGCTCGATTCGATCGCCGACTGCCAGCAGTACGCCGCATCCATGTCTCTACCAACGCTGCTGCTGGTGGCCGGCAGCGACCGTGCCGTCGATCCCGCCGGCGCGCTGTGCTTTTTTGACAAGCTGCCGCCGGAATATCGCTCTCTGCAGCTGTTTCCCCACATGTATCACGAGATTTTCAATGAACCCGATGCGGCGCTGGCGCTTACTGCCGTGCGCGAATGGCTGCACGGCCCCGGACAACTCGACGCACCGTAAGGTACCCCTGCCTCAAAACCAGCAGACGTAAAAAAACCCCGCACATCACTGTACGGGGTTTTCTCACTATAACTAGCCTGACGATAACCTACTTTCACACTGGTTGCAGCACTATCATCGGCGTAATATCGTTTCACGGTCCTGTTCGGGATGGGAAGGGGTGGTACCGATTTACTATGGTCATCAGGCATAACTTGTACAGGTAAATGCTCCCAACCGGGCAGCACCACCTTGAATCTGGAAGAAGTAAGTTTTAATTTTTGTGTCTTTCAACACGGGTAGTGAGTATGTACCTCACAAGCACAACGCGCTTTCTTTTCTCTACAACTGCTAATGTTATAGGGACAAGCCGTACGGGCAATTAGTACTGGTTAGCTTAATGCATT
>NZ_JAFCUW010000002.1:12437-618701 GCF_049896725.1 Massilia sp. PWRC2 | reverse complement strand
GCCGGCACCCGCTCCGTCGTCGACAGCTTTTCGGCCGTGCTCAACCGTCAGCCCGCCGAACTGCGCAAGTCGATGACCTACGACCAGGGCCGCGAGATGCATGGCCACAAAATTCTCACTGAGCGCACCGGCGTGCAGATCTACTTTGCCGACCCGCACAGCCCATGGCAGCGCGGCTCCAATGAGAACACCAACGGCTTGCTGCGCCAGTACATGCCAAAGGGCTCAGACCTGTCGATTTACTCGCAGGACGACCTCGATGCCATCGCACTATCGCTCAATACGCGACCACGTGAAACGCTCGGCTGGAAGTCCCCGCTGGTGGTTTATACCGAACACATGGCTCGGCTACAATTGCAGGCCGATTCGATTCATTAACCCGGTGTTGCACTTGATACTTGAGACCGCCACGACTCGCGTCGTCCGCACTTTAATACCGATATCGGATTTTATAACGCTTTGTCGCTACATCGAAACGCTGTACTTGGTAATATCAAATTGATTGAAAATTCTTCTTGGTCGATCGCCTAAGTTTTTCAAGCATTCCCCACCAATCTTTTTGCGACAGCTGAGGCAAGTATAAATCTCCAAGCCACTTCACATGACAACGCATCTCTATCTGCTTCAAAGCATCGTTGCGAGTCGCCGCCAACAAAGTTTGATCTGACGCTAAGTTTGCAAGGCGCTGCAAATCACCAGCATCGTCAATAAAGCCTGCTTGATTAAGTTCAGAAATGATGGTGGTAATTAATTCTGATAATGTCGTCATCTTTTAATTGCTCCTGTGTATTTGCCTCCGGCAGTTACGACTTGCCAGCCCCCGCCAATTTTGTCAGGCCCCCATTGCGGCTGAGGCGCCACTTTTCCTTCTAGAAGCATTTGGTTTCGAGCTAAGACAACAGGACTTTCAACTTCTGCTGAATTATTTGGTCGAAGCGCAAGTCTCTGGCGTCTTTCCGAAGATGTTGCTCCAGCCGAGCATCGTGTCACAAATACTCCTGATGCAGCTCCTGCAGCGGATTCAGTAATTGTAAATTGCTCTCCGGCGAGTCCTGGAGAAGCATAAATTTGACCATCAAAGCTTTTTACTACTTCCTGCTGCTGTATTTTTGAAAGTCCTCGTGCTCTCAGTAACTTTTTTGCGGAGTTGTTGTTTATCGGAAATCCTGAGCACGTGGTGAGCCCCAATGGGTCCATCCATCCAGTGGGATTAGGCGCGTACTCATAGAGATTGTTGCCGCCCGCCACTCCAATCGGATCCTGCGCCAGATACCTTGCTGTGTCGGGATCATAGTATCGATACCGGTTGTAATGCAGCCCCGTCTCTTCATCCAGGTACTGCCCTTGAAACCGTATCGGATTGCGCATACCCTTTCACAGCGGCCGAGCGTGATGCCGCTGTGCAGCGCGTTAAAGCCGGCGGCGACTTGGGCTTCATGAGCGGCAAGACGCTGTACCGGCACATCTACCTGGAATGCAAGGGGGCAGCATGAGTAAATACGAAGCGCTCGACCAGGCCATTCTGGAAATGATCGTCGGCCCACCGCAGTTATTTGCAGCGATCTTTGTGCGGGAGGTGCGCCGGCAGTGCGAAGCTCATGCCGCAGCCGAGGGTGACCGCCATGTGTGAAGCGCTATTGGAAAATTCAGACATCGCCATTATTGCCCTGGTTTATATTGCCGTCCTGGCAGCATTTATTCACAACCTGTTCCGCATTAACCAAAAGGCCCGGCGGCGGAGGGCTGCGTATGAGGCTGGCCGGCGCCAATCTGACGGCAGGCTGGTCAAGGATTTTGGATAGTGACAACAGCCGGGGAAACCCGGCTTTTTATCGCGCACTTGAAACTGACTAGATGGGGTGTATGCTTGTTAATTCCACAAACGTAAACAAATCACACATCACTGGAGTTCCCCATGCGCCGAATCATCCTTGCCACCACCGCCGCTGTGCTGCTGTCTGCCTGCACTGCCATGCTGCCGCCACGCCTCCAGGCACAGGAATTTGCGCAGAGCGCGCGCCCGCAGGCCGAGGCTGGCCAGATGAAGTGGTCGGACTATTACGGCGCCATGTACCGGACCATCGCTGATGGCCGGCCGGAGGCGGGGTCAACAGATCGCATGAAAATATTCGGCATGATGCGGACAAATGCGCTGGCCTATGAGGATGGACAGATCACGCGCGAACAGTTTTTTGGCCGGCAGCGATCTGCCGATGAATCCTACATGAGCGTCGCCGAGAGAGATCTGGCCACGCAAGCCCGCCTCGACGCATCGCGGCCGCGCGGCAAGAGCGCAGCCGACGAATATGCGGAGAAGGCAGCGGCCCGCGCCAGAGAGAGCGGGCCGATAAATTGCACGTCGAGTACCGCTGCTGGGATGACCAGCACCCATTGCGATTAACCATCCCTGCCCTGCTGGCGCGCTATCCGGATTTCTTCGACCCGCTTGGCATAGGTATTCCGAATGGCCGTCAGCCGCTCCATTTCCATCTGCTTTGCGTCGCCGTTCATCGTCTTGTCTGCCGTGATGCGCTTCTCCTGCTGGCCAATCGCCGCCATCTTCTTCGACACTGAGGCATAGACCTTCGCCATTGCCAGCTTGTCCCGGTTGTCGTCGATCACCTCGCGTGCTTTGTCCAGGTCGCCAGTGGCGATGTAGGATTTGTAATCAGCCTGGGCCTGGGCGACGGCTTTGGCATTCTCGTAATAGCTGGTCACATATCCCGACTGCGCCGCCGGCAGTGACTTAACAAAATTCCCCACCACGAACATGTCGTCGACGCGCCGGCTGGCAGATTCTCCCTCCTTGAATGGCTCGGCCAGCACGTTCGATGTACCGAGGATCATCGAACCGACCCAGCCGAGATAGCCTTTCAACAGATAATCGTACTGGATCGGAGAGAATTTCAGCGAGTTGGGGTCAACGCCCGTCGCCGTGGAGATCGCATTGGCCAGCATGCCATTGACTGCGCCCGCGGCCTTGCCGATCGTCGACGTGCCAGGGTTGATGCGGTTTTCAGGAGAGAGCCGTTCGGCGCCAACAGATTCGATGGCCCGGCCGGTGAAGCCAAGCACCATCGCGCCAGCCACCGCCGTCCCGCCAGCCGCAAGGGCGAAGTTACGACGATGACGATATTCCATTCTGATGGGTAAGTTTTAGAAATTACACGCACTTATCCATACTGGAGTAGGGCATGAATCAAGAACAACGAGAGCGGAAGCCGGTGAATAACATTTTGACACTGAGCCAAGTAGCTGAGCGGCTGAACCTCAACGTAGAGACTGCACGGCGCTGGGCAGTAGCAGGACGTATCCCGGCATTCCGCTATAACGACTGCGGCCGATGGCACGCTTTTGAAGAAGATGTGCAGAAATTCCTGGATGCGCATAGACTCAAAGCCGCGTCCGGGCAGGCGCAAGTGTAAGCCATAAGAGAAGGAGAACTCAAAATGGCACTATATCAACGAAGCCCATCGAAAATCTGGTGGGTCGATTTGACCCTTCCAGACGGTTCCCGTCACAGGGAGTCGAGCAAGACAAGCAACAAGCAACTGGCGACGGCGTTCCACGACAGCACCAAGGTGGCGCTGTGGCGGGAAATCCAGTTGGGCATCAAGCGCGACAAGTCGCTCGACGAAGCGATCAAGCTGTTCCTCAAGGAGAAGGCAGACCGCAAATCTGTTAAGTGCTACGAGGAACAGTTGGAATGGTGGCGCCGGGAGCTTGGCAGCAAGACGCTTTTACGGGACATCACCCAGGAGAACATCATCAAAGCGATCACAAAAAAACGTGACGTGGAGAAGTCGGCGCCGGCGACGTGCAACCGATACCTGGCTGCGTTGAAGGCGATGTTGCGGCTGGTGGCGACGAAGCACAAGTGGATTGAGCTGGCGATTATCCCGCACTTTTTCTTCTTCGATGAACCGAAGGGGCGTGTGCGGTGGTTGAAGCCGGCGGAGATTGCACGACTGCTGGCGGCCTTGCCGGAGCATGCGCGCGCGCTGGCGGTGTTTGCCTTGGCCACAGGACTGCGGCGTAGCAACGTCACGGGCTTGCGGTGGGAGCAGATCGACATGGCGAACCGCGTCGTCATCATTGAGGGCGCGAGCATGAAGAATGGTTGTGACTTAGGGCTACCGCTGCCCGAGGAAGCAATGGTGATTTTGCGTCAACAGATCGGCAAGCATGACCAGTTTGTATTTACATATTCTGGAAAGCCGATGACGCGCATTGGGTATCACACATGGAAGAACGCATGTGAGGCGGCCGGCCTGGTCGACTTCAAGTGGCACGATTTGCGCCATTGCTGGGCGACCATGATGTTGCAGGGTGGAACACCTCTCAATGCGTTACAGGCATTGGGTGCGTGGGAAACGCCAAGCATGGTTCAGCGGTACGCGCATCACTGCGCGGAGAGCCTGCGTGGGTACACTGGGGTGGTGGACGGAGTGTTGTCAAAAATCACGACACAATCTCCGTCACACCCCACTTTTCAGCCCAACAAATTCGCGCTAGGGAAAGCCGCATAATTAGCTGGTATTACCTGGCGGAGAGGGTGGGATTCGAACCCACGGTAGGTTTGACCCTACGCCTGATTTCGAGTCAGGTACATTCGGCCACTCTGCCACCTCTCCGGTGTTTCATTTGAACTCTTGGCCAGTTAAGTAGCGCAAGGGTGGTATTCAAATTCTTTTCGCATGCTGCTGCGAGGACAAAATTATAGCAAAGCCTGAGATAAATGGAAGAGTGAATTTGAGAAATTAACGAAATAATTCTCTCACCGCCCTGCCCTGGGATGCCTCAAGCGCTCAGACGCTCGAGCCCGCCCATGTAAGGACGCAGCACTGCCGGAATCACCACACTGCCATCGGCCTGCTGATAATTTTCCAGTACCGCCACCAGCGTGCGCCCCACCGCCAGGCCAGAGCCGTTCAGGGTGTGCAGCAATTCCGGCTTGCCGGCGGCATTGCGAAAGCGCGCCTGCATGCGGCGGGCCTGGAAGGCTTCGCAGTTCGACAGCGAAGAAATTTCGCGATAGGTGTTTTGGGCCGGCAGCCAGACTTCCAGATCATAGGTCTTGGTGGCGGCAAAGCCCATGTCGCCCGTGCACAGCGACATCACCCGGTACGGCAATCCCAGGCCCTGCAAAATCGCTTCGGCATGGCCGACCATCTGTTCGAGCACCTCGTAGGAAGTGTCGGGATGGACCACCTGCACCATTTCCACCTTGTCGAACTGGTGCTGTCGGATCATGCCACGGGTGTCGCGGCCATAGCTGCCCGCTTCTGAACGAAAACACGGCGTGTGCGCCGTCATCTTAATGGGCAGGCTGTCGAGGGCGACGATGTCGTCGCGTACCAGGTTGGTCAACGGTACTTCCGAGGTGGGAATCAGATAAAACGTTTCGCCCTCCCCTTCGACGCCACCTTTTTTCACGGAAAACAGGTCCGCTTCAAATTTCGGCAACTGGCCGGTGCCGCGCAGCGAATCGGCATTGACCATGTACGGCGTGTAGCACTCGGTGTAGCCGTGCTGGTCGGTGTGGGTGTTGAGCATGTACTGCGCCAGCGCTCGGTGCAGGCGGGCGATGCCACCCTTCATGACGGAAAAGCGCGAACCGGTCAGCTTGGTCGCCACTTCAAAGTCCAGCCCCAGCGGCCCGCCCAGGTCGACGTGGTCTTTCACTTCGAAATCAAATTGCGGCGGCGTGCCGACCTTGCGCACTTCGACGTTGGCCGTTTCATCCAGGCCCTCCGGCACCGATGCGTGCGGCAAGTTCGGCACCGCTTCCATGAAGTGGGCCACCTGCGCCCGGTTGGCCGCCAGCGCCAGCTCGTTGGCCTTGAGCTCGTCGGCAATAGCGGCCACTTCCGCCATCAGGGCGCTGCTGTCTTCGCCTTTGCCCTTGAGCATGCCGATCTGCTTGGACAGCGAGTTGCGCTTGCCCTGCAGTTCTTCGGTACGGGTCTGGGTGGCCTTGCGTTCGGCTTCGAGGGCGTTGAAGGCCGCCACGTCGAGCTGGAATTTGCGGCTTGCCAGCCGGGTTGCGACAAGGTCGATGTCTTTGCGCAGCAGTTGAATATCTATCATTTTGGAATGCCGGTTTGAGTGAATGGTAATTGTACCAACCGACAGGCCATTGTTGGCGAACTTTGGCGCGACCGCCCCGCGCCGACGCCCTACAGTGCTGCTTTTTCAGCGGCGCTCAAGCGATGCCCCTGGATGACGACCACCTGCATCTGCGCTGCAACAGGCACGGCCTTGGTGATCGCCGCTGCCTGGTTCACGCGGGTGGGCAGGGCCGCCGTGGCGTAGGTGGCAAAGGTGGCCGTGGCAGCGACGACGAGGAACAGGGCTTCGAAATTTTTGATGGTTTTCATGGTGATTCTCCTTGGGGTGAACCGGCGATCCGGCTTGGTATGGTGCTACTGTAACGAGCAGCAGCGACCATCTCCATCGACTTGCGATGGAGTGCAGAAAACGCGGAGTGAGAAGCAAAAAATGGCCACTGGAGCCATTGTCGGGGACGTGCAAGCGAACGTACAAGACGACGTACTTTACGAAGCGCCGTGGGCATCCCTGTCGAGACCACGCAACCATGCGAGCTTCTCAGCAATCTTCGTCTCGATACCGCGCGCTACCGGCTCATACCAGCCTGGCTCGTCCATTCCCTCGGGCAGATAGGTCTCGCCGGCCGCATACGCATGCGGTTCGTCATGGGCGTAGCGGTAGGCGTGGCCGTAGCCCAGTTCCTTCATGAGCTTGGTCGGCGCGTTGCGCAGATGCACCGGCACCTCGCGCGACTTGTCCTTCTTGATGAAGGCCACTGCGCGGTTGTAGGCGTTGTAGCCGGCATTGCTCTTGGCGGCAATCGCCAGGTAGATCACCGCCTGTCCCAGTGCCAGCTCGCCCTCGGGCGAACCGAGCCGCTCGAAAGTGGCGGCGGCGTCGTTGGCAATCTGGATGGCGCGCGGGTCGGCAATGCCGATGTCTTCCCACGCCATCCGCACGATGCGACGCAGCAGGTACTGGGGATCGGCGCCACCATCGAGCATGCGGCACAGCCAGTACAGGGCGGCGTCCGGGTGGGAGCCGCGCACTGACTTGTGCAGGGCCGAAATCTGGTCATAAAAATTGTCGCCGCCCTTGTCGAAGCGGCGCGAATTGAGGGTCAGCGCGTTGTCGACGAATTCGCCGGTGATGCGGGTGATGCCGGACGTCCCGGCCGAGCTGCTGGTCTGCTCGAGCAGGTTCAAAAAGCGGCGCGCATCGCCGTCGGCATAACCGATCAGGGTGGCGATGGCGACATCGTCGAACGTCAAATGCTGCAGCACCTGCGCGCGTGCGCGCGCCAGCAATTGCAGCAACTCGGCATCGGTGAGCGCCTTGAGCACATACACCTGGGCGCGCGAGAGCAACGCCGAGTTCACTTCGAAGGACGGGTTTTCCGTGGTCGCACCGATCAAGGTCACCAGTCCCGATTCAACGAAAGGCAGCAAGGCATCTTGCTGCGACTTGTTGAAGCGGTGAATTTCGTCGATGAATAAAATCGTGTGCTTGCCGCCGGCCAGGAAATGCTCGGCCTGCTCGATGGCGGCGCGGATATCTTTTACGCCCGACAACACGGCCGACAGCGCAATGAACTCGCAATCGAAGGCAAACGCGGTCAGCCGCGCCAGCGTGGTCTTGCCCACGCCAGGCGGCCCCCACAGGATCATCGAGTGCGGCCGGCCCGATTTGAACACCAGATTGAGCGGTTTGCCGGGCCCCAGCAAATGGCTCTGGCCGATCACCTCATCGATGGTGCGCGGGCGCAGCGCCTCGGCCAGCGGCGCTGCCGGGGCGTTTTTAAAGAGGTCATCCATGCGATGACCTGGGGAAAGCGTATTTAATGAAATCCATCAACCGATGCCTTGTACGCGATGTACGCAATGTACGCTGGGCGCCAGTTTACGCCATCCCTGCGGCCCGCGGCGGCGCGCACGCGCGCTTAATTGTTGAAGACGTCCGCCCCCTTGGGCATGACGAATTTAAACTGGCTGGCCGACAAAGGCGGATTCTTTTCGAATTTCTTAAACGCCAGCACCGAGGTCTGGCCAAAGGCATCGTGCAGTTCCATCGCTTCCGGGGTGCCATTGCGCAATCCAATGCTGATCATCTGGAAAGTCGAATCGGCCGCCTTCGGCTTCGCTTCAAGCCATTCGAGGCCGTTGCGGCTGGCCGCTTCCGTCAGCGTGAAATTCTTTTCCAGATCATTGCTGCCAAACAGGATGGCGGCCGGCGATGAGCCGAGCGCATTGCCCAGTTTTTTGATGGTGACCTGGTTGAGGTCCTTGTCGTAGATGTAGAGCTGCTCGCCATCGGCTTGCAGCAGTTGCTCGTACGGTTTTACGTATGTCCAGATGAACTTGCCGGGACGGGCGAACACGAAGGTCCCCGTCGAGACCGGCACCGCCTTGGCACTGTCCGACGTCTTGATCTGCTGCTGGGTGAACTCGCCCTTGGCGGCCTTGGTGCTGGCGACAAAGGTCTTGAACTGGTCGAGGGCGCCGGCGTGGGCGGCGCCGGCCAGGCTCAGTGCGGCGGCAACGATGTAACTTGAAAATCGGGTCATCGGGTTCCTTGTTGTTGATTTTATTTTTGCGCTAAATGCTGCCAACGGCGCTTACTCGGCACTGGTCGCCGGCACCAAAATGTCGCGGTTGCCGTTCGACTGCATGGGCGAGACGACGCCACTGTTTTCCATCTGCTCGAGCAGGCGGGCGGCGCGGTTATAGCCGATGCGCAGGTGGCGCTGCACCAGCGAAATGGAGGCGCGGCGGTTTTTCAGCACCACCTGCACCGCCTGATCGTACATGGCATCGCTCTCGCCGCCCGCTTCGCCCACCGGCGCGCCTTCAGCGCTGCCGCCCTCGCCTTCGAGCGTGCCGCCTTCGAGGATGCCGTCAATGTAATTCGGCTGGCCGGTCGACAGTAAATGTTTTACAACTCGATGCACTTCTTCGTCGGACACAAACGCCCCGTGCACGCGCACCGGCAGGCCGGTACCGGGCGGCATGTACAACATGTCACCCATGCCCAGCAGCGCTTCGGCGCCCATCTGGTCGAGGATGGTGCGCGAGTCAATTTTCGACGACACCTGGAAAGCAATACGGGTGGGAATGTTCGCCTTGATCAGGCCGGTAATCACATCGACCGATGGCCGCTGCGTCGCCAGGATCAGGTGCAGGCCGGCGGCGCGCGCTTTCTGGGCGATCCGGGCGATCAATTCTTCCACCTTCTTGCCAACGACCATCATGAGGTCAGCCAGCTCGTCGATGATGATGACGATGGTCGGCAGCTTTTCCAGCGGCTCGGGGGCGTCGGGTGTGAGCGAAAACGGATTGGGGATGTGTTCTTCGCGCTTGGCTGCTTCGGCAATCTTGGTGTTGTAACCGGCCAGGTTGCGCACGCCCAGTTTGCTCATCAGCTTGTAGCGGCGCTCCATTTCGTTGACCGCCCAGTTGAGCGCATGACCGGCCTGGCGCATGTCCGTCACCACCGGCGCGAGCAAATGGGGGATCCCCTCGTAGACCGACATTTCCAGCATTTTCGGGTCGATCAAGATCAGCCGCACGTCGGCCGGGTCACTTTTATACAGCAGCGACAAAATGGTGGCATTGATGCCCACCGATTTACCGGAGCCGGTGGTACCGGCCACCAGCAGGTGCGGCATCTTGGCGAGGTCGGCGATGACCGGTTTGCCGGCGATATCCTTGCCCAGTGCAATGGTCAGCGGCGACGTGCTGTCGTGGTACAGCTTGGAGCCGACGATTTCCGTCAGGCGGACGATTTGCCGCTTTTGGTTCGGCAATTCCAGCGCCATATAATTTTTGCCGGGAATGGTTTCGACCACCCGGATCGAGGTCAGCGACAGCGAACGGGCCAGGTCGCGCGCCAGGCCGACGATCTGGCTGCCCTTCACGCCGGTGGCCGGCTCGATCTCGTAGCGCGTCACCACCGGGCCCGGATAGGCGGCCACCACCTTGGCATCGACGCCGAAATCGGACAGTTTCTTTTCGATCAGGCGGCTGGTAAATTCCAGCGTTTCCACCGATACCGTTTCCTGGTACTCGGCCGCTTCGTCGAGCAGACCGATCGGTGGCAAGGCGGAGTCGCCCGGCAAATCGCGGAACAGCGGCGCCTGCTTTTCCTTTTCGACGCGCTCGGACTTGACGATCAGCGGCGCCGTCACCTGCGGTTCGATGCGCATCGGCGGCGCCGCGATATGTTTTTCGACGTGCCTGGCGCGTTCCTGCACCACCACTTCGTCGCGCCGCACGGCCGCCACTTCGCCCTGCTTGCGGTCTTCGCGGTCCTGGTAGCGCAGGCGGAACCAGTCGATCGAGGTTTCGATGACTTCACCGATGCGCTCGGCCACGGAGAGCCAGGAAATATGGAAAAACAGACTGGAACCGATGCCAAACAACAACAGCAGCAACAGCGTGGCGCCGGTAAACCCAAAGGCGACGTGCGCAGCATGGCCGATCAGTTGCCCCAGCACGCCGCCAGGGGCGCGCGGCAGCTGCGCGTGCAGGGTGTACATGCGCAAAAATTCGAGGCCGACGCTGCCGGCAAACAGCAGCACGAAGCCGATCCAGCGCGCCAGCACTTCATGCTGGTTTTCCGGTTCGGGCTGCGGCTGGTCGCTGGCGTGGGTCAGCTGGCGATAATCTTTCCACAACAGGCGGGCGAAGCAGACGCACCACCACCAGGCAGAAAAACCAAAAATAAACAACATCAAATCGGCCAGCCAGGCGCCGGCGCGGCCGCCCACATTGATCGCCTTCGGCACCACCACATCGTGCGACCAACCGGGATCGGCCTTGTTATAGGTGAGCAGGATCAGCACAAAATACAAAAACAGCACCGCCAGGGCGATCCAGCGCGCCTCCGACAGCAGCCGCACCAGCCGGTTCGGCAATGGCGCCCGGGCGCCGGACGCGCGCAAGGCGGGATTGCGGGTATAACTGTTCGATTCGGTCGGGGCGGGTTTGGGCATACTCGATTTGGCCATACTTGGGTTCTGCATGCAGCAGCGTGGCAGCGGCAAATAACGCGATGGGGCCATTCTAAGGCATCTTGCCAGCAACAGGCCCTTCATTCATGCAGTGACGCATCATCGTCTATAATCAGCGCATTGCAGCGGCGACGCTACAGGCGGAATCACCAGGCTATTGATCTGGCTGCCGGCTGCCCCATATTTCCCCCCAGACCATCACGTAAGCCGCTCATGACCACCAAAAAACACGCCAAAGTTCTCATCCTCGGTTCCGGCCCCGCCGGCTACAGCGCGGCCATTTATGCGGCCCGCGCCAACCTCAATCCCATGCTGGTGACGGGCGTGGAACAGGGCGGCCAGCTGATGACCACCACCGACGTTGAAAACTGGCCCGGCGATCCGCTCGGCGTGCAAGGCCCCGACCTGATGCAGCGCCTGCTGCAGCACGCCGAAAGATTCAACACCGATATCGTGTTCGATCACATTCACACGACCTATCTGAATGAAAAGCCGATCCGCCTGGTGGGCGACAGCCATGAATTTACCTGCGACGCCCTGATCATTGCCACCGGCGCCTCGGCGCAGTACCTCGGTCTGCCGTCAGAACAGGCCTTCATGGGCCGCGGCGTGTCGGCTTGCGCCACCTGCGACGGCTTTTTCTACCGCGGCCAGGAAGTCGCCGTGGTCGGCGGCGGCAACACCGCCGTCGAAGAAGCGCTGTACCTGTCGAACATCGCCACCAAGGTGACGATCATCCACCGCCGCGACAAGTTCCGCGCCGAGCCGATCCTGATTGACCGCCTCAATGCCAAGGCAGCCGAAGGCAAGATCGTCATCAAGTACAACCACACGCTCGACGAAGTCACCGGCGACGATGGCGGCGTCACCGGCATCAACATCCGTTCGACCGAGTCCGACACGGTCACGCCGATGGCCGTGCACGGCCTGTTCGTGGCCATTGGCCACAAACCGAATACCAGCATCTTCGAAGGTCAGCTCGACATGCACAACGGCTACATCAAGACCCGCACCGGCCTCGAGGGCATGGCCACCGCCACCAATGTGCCGGGCGTATTTGCTGCCGGCGATGTCCAGGACCATATCTACCGCCAGGCGATTACCAGCTCGGGCACCGGTTGCATGGCCGCGCTCGACGCCCAGCGCTACCTGGAAGCGCTGGAAGACTAAGCCCATCATGGCCGGTCTGAAACAGTTCGCTGACCTGGCGCTGCTGCGCGAGACGCTCAAGGAGCAGGAACGGCTACGCGCCATCGAGGCGGCCGCACGCGCCGCGCGCGAGCAAAAGGCGCGCGAAGACGCCGGCGTGTTTACCGGCGCCATCAAGGGCGTCACCAAGATCGCCGAATCGGACCGCTACGTGGCACCGATGCGCGCCATCGCCGTGCGTGGCGGCGCGCCAGCGCGGCCCCGTTCGCGCGACGAAGACAACGCCGCCGTGCTGCGCGAATCGCTGTCGGACCAGTTCGACGTCGAAGGCCTGGTCGAGGATGATCCCAGCGTCGCTTATGCGCGTCCCGGGGTCGGCCCCGACGTCGTGCGCAAACTGAAAAAACGCGTGTGGCCGGTGCAGGATGAACTCGACCTGCATGGCATGACGCGCGACATTGCCCGCGAACAGGTCGCGCAGTTTCTGCACCGCGCCAGCCGCCGCGGCGTGCGCTGCGTACGCGTCGTGCACGGCCGTGGCTACGGTTCGCCGAACGGCGAGCCGGTGCTGCGCGCCATGCTGCACAGCTGGCTGGTGCAAATGGAAAAAGATGAAGTGGTCGCGTTTTGCGTGGCCGGCAAAAAAGATGGCGGCCATGGCGCCCTGATCGTGCTGCTCAAGGCGGTACTGCTCGACTAAGCCACTGCAAGTGGCTGCAAGTAGCTGCGGGTGGGCGCGCTGCTTGCATAAATACGCACACCACGCCCGAGCCATGATAGGCTGTTGCGCTTCTCATCAGCCAAATCGCCCCGCATGTCGCTTATCACCCTGATTGAAATCCTGGCGATCCTGGTCGGTGCGTTTTCCGGCTTTATCGAAGCGCGGCGCAAGCGCATGGACCTGGTGGGCGTGTTCACGGTTGCCTTCATCACCGCCTTCGGCGGCGGCACCCTGCGCGACATCCTGCTCGATCACCGGCCGCTGTTCTGGGTCACCCACCAGGAATACGCCATTCTCATTTTCGTGATGGCGCTGGGCGCCTCGCCGCTGATCCGCACCCTGCGCCAGATCGTCTCGGAACGCCTGATCGTCATCGCCGATGCGATTGGCCTGGGGCTGTTTACCATCGCCGGCGTCGCTTCGGCACTGGACGCCCATATGCCGCTGTTCATCGCCTCGATGATGGGCGTGATCACGGGAATTTTTGGCGGCGTGCTGCGCGACATCGTCTGCAACGAAGTACCGATGGTATTTCGCGATGGCAAACCCTACGCCATTTGCGCCTTCTTCGGCAGCTGGATGTTTCTCATCATGCGCAAACTCGAGCTGCCCCATGATTTCGCCCTGTGGTCGAGCGCCACCATGATCACAGGGCTGCGCCTGCTCAGCTGGAAATTCGATATGCGGCTGGGCCGCTGACCTAGACTGCCTCGGGTCCCGTCTCGCCGGTGCGGATGCGCACCACCTGCTCCACGTGCTGGACAAAAATCTTGCCATCGCCAATCTTGCCGGTGCGCGCAGCCTTGATGATGGCGTCGACCACCTGGTCCGTCATGGCATCGTCGACCACCACTTCGACCTTGATTTTTGGCAGAAAGTCGACCACGTACTCGGCGCCACGGTACAGCTCGGTGTGGCCCTTCTGGCGACCGAATCCTTTTACTTCCGTCACGGTCAGGCCGGTAACGTTCACTTCAGCGAGCGCTTCGCGCACTTCGTCAAGCTTGAATGGCTTGATCACGCAGGTAATTTGTTTCATGTCATCCTCAGGTGGCTATACGGTCATATTTCGCAACAATTCTAACCGAAGCGGGCAAAGCCACCCGCCCGCTTGCGCTGTCGAGTATTTTCATTTAGTCAATTGAATCGGGAATCGCCTTGACGCCATCGAGCCACACCTGCGCTTCGCCATCGCTGGGCGCGCGCCAGTCGCCCCGTGGCGACAGCGAACCGCCGGTGCCGACCTTCGGCCCGTTCGGCACGCAGGAACGCTTGAACTGGCTGGTTTTAAAGAAGCGCCAGACGAAAATGCCCAGGACGCGCTTGATGTCGGCCAGGCTGTACTGGTTGCGGCCAACCGCCGCCTCGTACGGCCAGCCACCGCGTGCGCGCTCGCCCCAGGCCGACAGCGCCAGGAAGGCCACCTTGGCCGGCGCGAAACCGTAGCGCACGATGTAGTACAGATTAAAATCCTGCAGCTCGTAGGGGCCGATGACGTCTTCGGTTTTTTGCGCCGGCGCCGCGCTGCGGTGTTGTTCACCCGCGCCCCCGCCCCCCGCCGGCACCAGTTCCGGACTGATCTCGGTGTCGAGAATGGCCAGCAGCACGGCGGCGCCATCCTTGACCACGGCGGTCTCGGCCATCCAGCGCACCAGGTGCGAAATCAGCGTTTTCGGCACGCTGCCGTTGACGTTGTAGTGCGACATATGGTCGCCCACGCCGTACGTGCACCAGCCCAGCGCCAGCTCGGACAAATCACCCGTGCCGATGACGATGGCATTGTGCAGGTTGGCCAGCCGGAACAGGTGGCTGGTGCGTTCGCCCGCCTGCACGTTTTCGAACGTGATGTCATAGACGGCGCTGCCCTCGGCGTACGGGTGGCCGATGTCGGCCAGCATCTGGCGGCAGCTGGGGCGGATATCGATTTCAGCGGCGCTGCAGCCGACCACCGCCATCAGGGTACGGGCCTGGGCGATGGTCCGTTCGCTGGTGGCGAAGCCGGGCATGGTGTAAGCGAGAATGTCGGTGCGCGGCAGCTGCAGCTGGTCGAACGCCCGCGCACAAATGAGTAGTGCATGGGTCGAATCGAGGCCACCGGAGACGCCGATGACCACCTTGCTGATGCCGCTCGAGGCCAGCCGCTGCACCAGCGCCTGCACCTGGATGTTGACCACCTCGGTGCAGCGCTCGTCGCGCCGCGCCGGGTCGGACGGCACGTAAGGGAAGCGCTCGACGTGGCGTGCCAGCGGCAGCGCGCCCTCGCTGGGGATGTGCAGCGCGATGGGCACCACGGTAAACGCCGCCACCTCGCCCGCATGGCGCCGTTTTGAAGCGCCAAAGGTGCCCTGGCGCATGCGCTCGCGCGCGAGCCGTTCGAGATCGATATCGGCAAAGCCAAGTTGAGAATCTTGCACGAAGCGGCGGGTCGCCGTGAGCAGCTCGCCGTTTTCGCAGATCAGCGACTGGCCGTCCCAGGCCATGTCGGTGGTCGATTCGCCCACCCCGGCCGAGGTGTACAGATAGGCGGCGATGCAGCGCGCCGACTGCTGCGTCACCAGCTGCTGGCGGTAGCCGGCCTTGCCGACCAGCGCGTTCGAGGCCGACAGGTTCACCAGCACGGTGGCGCCGGCGAGCGCCGCAAACGACGACGGTGGAATCGGCACCCAGACGTCTTCGCAGATCTCCACGTGAAAGCGCAGCAGCGGCAGCGCCGCCAGTTCGAACAGCAGGCCGGCGCCAAAGCGCGCCGTCTGGCCGCACAGGGTGATGCTGGTGGCGCTGGCGCAATCGGCGGCGCTGAACTGGCGCGCCTCGTAAAATTCGCCGTAGTTGGGCAGATAACTCTTGGGCACCACGCCGTGCAGGCGGCCGCCGGCGACCACCAGCGCGCAGTTGTAGAGCAGCTGCTCGACGCGCACCGGCATGCCGACGATGAGCACGATGTCGAGCGTGGCGGTCGCCGCCATCACCGTTTGCAGGGCGGACTCGCAAGCGTCGAGCAGGGCGCGCTGGTGAAACAGGTCGTCGCAGGTATACGCCGACAGGCCTAGCTCGGGAAACGCCACCAGCACGGCGCCTTCGCTGGCAGCCTGCCGGGCCAGCGCGATGGTCTCGCTGGCGTTGTAGGCGGGATCGGCCACGCGGCAGCGCGGCGTGGCGACGGCGACGCGGGCGAAATCGTGCGTGTACAGGTTGGCAAAGTGCTTGTTCATCGGCGATCGGTCGATCACGGCCGGCGGGGCGCACAGGCTACGTGCACGGTACGCACGCACGATGCGCACGATATGCACAATGCGCACAGTACGCACAGAGCAGCACAGAGCAGCCGGCCAAAAACCGCGGCCGGCCAACGGTGCGCGCCGTTTTGCGTAAAATGAGGCGCAACGCATGAGCATCTGCGCTCCCCGCCGGGCCGTGATCATCTAGGAAAATTTGGACAATGAATTATCGCACGCATATCGTCTCGTCTTTGTCCGAAATTGGCCGCGCCGCCTGGGACGGCCTCGCGCTGGCGCAGCCGCGCCCGAATCCCTTCCTCTCCTACGCGTTTCTGGACGCCCTGCACGAATCGGGCAGCGCGGCCATCGAGGCGGGCTGGCAGCCGCAATTTATCGCCCTCTACGATGGCGCGCAGCTCGCCGCTGCGCTGCCCATGTACGTCAAGATGCATTCGTATGGCGAATACGTGTTCGACTGGGCCTGGGCCGACGCCTACGAGCGCAATGGCCTCGACTACTATCCCAAGCTGCTGTCGGCGATTCCCTTCACCCCGGTGACTGGACCGCGCCTGCTGGCGGTCGACGACGCTGCCCGCGCCGCGCTGATCGAGGTGCTGGTGGCGACCCAGCAGGCCACCCCGGTATCGTCCACCCACATCCTCTATCCGCCCGAAGAACAGGCGCAGTTGCTGGCCGCCGCCGGTTACCTGCTGCGCAGCGGCGTGCAGTTTCACTGGCTGAACCAGGGCTACAAGAATTTTGATGAATTTCTCGCCACGCTGGAGCACAAAAAGCGCAAGAACATCCGCGCCGAGCGCCGCAAGGTGCGCGACGCCGGCGTCACCATGCGCCGCGTGCGCGGTGCCGACGCCGTCGACGCCGACTGGCAGCTGTTTAACCGCTGCTACCGCCATACCTACGCCGCGCACCGCTCGACGCCCTACCTGAACCTCGATTTTTTCCAGCGCATCGGCCGCGACATGCCGGACAATATTTTACTGGTCATCGCCGAGCGCGACGGTCAAGCCATCGCCGCCTCCCTGGTGATCCATTCAGCGCAGGTGCTGTATGGCCGCTACTGGGGCGAGCTCGAACATGTGCCGTGCCTGCACTTTGAGGCGGCCTACTACCAACCGCTGGAATTTTGCATCGAGCAGGGTATTGCCGTCTTTGAAGGGGGGGCCCAGGGCGAGCACAAGATGGCGCGCGGCTTTCTGCCGACCCGCACCTGGTCGGCGCACTGGCTGGCGCAGCCGGCATTCGCTGACGCCATCGAGCGCTTTCTCGAGCGCGAAAAAGGCGGTATCGACGACTACATCGATGAACTGAACGACCGCAATCCGTTCAAACGTTAAGGTCGTTGTGGCCGGCAGCGTCGCCAGCGCCACCGTCGAGGCCATCGCCCTTGCCCGACTTGAGAAATTCAGCGGCCACATCGGCCAGCGGCCGCTGGTTCGAGCGCGCGTGCTGGCGCAGCGCGCCGAACGCCGATTCGCTATCGATATCGAAGCGCTCCATCGCCATACCCACCGCCATGGCGGTTTCGCGGCCGCTCAGCAGCGCTGCAGTCAGCTTGGTTTCACTCTCGTGCAGGGCGCGAATTTCGCGCGCGCGCGCCAGCGCCGTGATCACCGTTGGTAACAGCTGGGCCGGGTCGATGGGCTTGACCAGGTAGCCGACGGCGCCATGTTCGGCAGCGCGCCGCACCAGCATTTCGTTGCAGTTGGCCGACATCATCAAAAACGGCAGCGGCGCGCGCGACTTCAGGCTGTGCACCAGTTGCATGCCATTGAGTTCAGGCATGTGCATATCGATCAGCGCCAGGTCGGGCGCGCGCACGCCCTCGTCGAGCACGTCGACCGCCATTTGCACCGAGTCGGCCAGGCGCACATCAAAGCCGGCGCCGTGCAGGGAACCGGCGAGCAGTGCCAGCAGGTGCGGATCGTCGTCGACCAGCAGGATCAGCGGGCGCGCGGCACCATCAGCGGTCGCCATCAGCCATTCTCCCGTTCGAATTTATCGACCATGTCGGCAATGCGCTGCGCCGAATACGGTTTGATGACAAAGCCACCGGCACCGGCACCGAGCGCTGCCATCACCTTGTCGAGCGCACTGTCGGCGCTGACCATGACGACGAAGGCACGGCTGCCGCGCGTGCGCGCTTCCGCCAGCACCGCCAGGCCATCGCTGCCCGGCATGTGGATATCCAAAAACACCAGCGCCTGCTGATACTCGGGCGCCTGCATCAGCTGGGCCGCCTGGGCACCGTCGCTGGCAAAGGCGATGAAGGTGTAGTCATGGCTGCGCATCAGTGAAGCGAGCAGCTCGCGCATGGGCGCATCGTCATCGGCGATGATGACGGGGGTGGTCTTTTTTAAGCTACTCATCTCAAACATCCTTCAGGTTGGCCAGTTCTTCCATCGCCATCAGGCGCACGAAGGCGGCGCCGGCGCCGGTGCCGTCACCGCGGCGGGCCGCCACTTCGATGTCCTGGGCGGCGGCAGTCATGCCGGGGTAACCGAATGACGCGCCAGTGCCGCGCAGGGTGTGACTCAATTCAGCCGCCGCCGCCAGCGCGCCGCTGGCGAGCAGCTCGCCCAACTGGCGCAGCTTGCCACCGAGGCTGTCCTGATAGGCGCTGCGCAGCTCCGCGTAACCGGGCAAGTCTTCGAAACCGGCGCCGCCGCCGGCAGCGCTGGCGCCTTCGACTTCGAGCAGATTGGCCAGCACCCGCGTCAACTCGGCGACGTCGATCGGTTTGCTGACGCTGCAGGCAAAGCCGGCCTTGGCATAGCGCTCGATATCGTCCTGCATGACGTTGGCCGTCAGTGCCACCAGCGGGCGGGCGTAGCCGGACGCCTTGAGGATGGTGGCGGCGCGCAGGCCGTCCATCACCGGCATCTGGATATCCATCAGCACCAGGTCGAAACTGCCCGCCAGCGCCGCCTGCACCGCCTGGGCGCCGTCTTCGACCACCTCGACGGTCAGTCCCAGGCGCGTGAGCAGGGCGACGATCAGGATGCGGTTGTCGGGACCATCTTCGGCCAGCAGCACATGGCCGGCCAGCCTGGTGTCCGCCACCTCGAGCACCGCCTCGACGTGCGGCCGCGGCGTCGGCGCCGCATTCATAAAGCCGGACGCTGCGACCATATCGGCGCGAATGGCCGCCTCGAAGATCGAGCCGACCGCCGGCGTGCTGGTGGCACTGACCTCACCGCCCATCTTGACCGCCAGTTGCTGCACCAGGTGCAGGCCGAGACCGGTGCCGCCGTAGCGCCGCGCCACGCTGCTGTCGGCCTGGGTGAACGGCTGGAACAGCTTTTGCAGCTGCGGCGCCGACATGCCGATGCCGCTGTCGATCACCCGCACCAGCAGGCGGCTGCGGCCGGCGTCGTAATGCAGCTGCAGCTCGACCGCACCGAGTTCGGTGAATTTGACGGCGTTGCTGGTCAGGTTGAACAGGATCTGCTTCCAGCGGGTGGGGTCGCCCATCACCTGCTGCGGGAATGGCCGCACCACCGTCAGGTGAAAGCCGACTCCCTTGCTGGCCGCCTGCGCCGCCATCATGGTCTCGACCCCGGTGGCCACATCGGCCGGCGAAAACGGCATGCGCTCCAGGTGCAGGCGGCCCGCTTCGATTTTCGAAATATCCAGGATGTCATTGATGATGGTCAGCAGATGCTGACCATTGCGCAAGATGATGGCGCCGGCATCGCCCGCCGGCCCCGGACCGGCGGTTTTCTTGATGATCTCGGCAAAGCCGATGATGGCGGTGAGCGGCGTGCGGATTTCATGGCTCATCATGGCCAAAAATTCCGACTTGGCGGTGCTGGCCGCTTCCGCCACCACCTGCAGCTGCACGGTTTTTTCCATGTCGTTCTCGCGCCGCCGCAGGGCGCGGATCAGCACCACGAAGGCGACCAGCATGGCCAGTACGCTGATCCCGCCCACCAGCGACAGGGTGCCGGAAAAATTGCGCCACTGGGCCAGGTACAGCTCGTCCGTCACGGTGACGTTCAGAATCAGCGGCAACTGGTCGATCAGGCGCGCCGCACCCAGCCGCGACACGCGCGCACCGGCCTCGGCAAAACGGGGCGTCTCGGCCCGCACCACCCCATGGTTGAGCTTAAGAACGTCGATGATGTGGAAGCTGGTGCCGCTGGGGTTGCGCTTGCCCATCAGTTCGTCCTGGTGCGGCCAGCGCGCCAGCACCGTGTAATCGCGCCGGTACAGGGTGACGGTGGCGCCGCGTCCCAGGTTGATCTTGCCGTAGAAATCGCTGAGAAAAGTGCTGGAAAACCCCACCAGTGCCAGGCCGATGAACTCGCCGCGCGGCCCGTTCAGGCGGCGGCTCAGATAAAAGGTCCACTGGCCATTGCCCTTGTTGCGCACGGGTTGCGAAATATACACGCCCAGCTTCGGATTTTTGATGTGCGCCTGGAAATAATCGCGGTCCGCCAGATTGATCGGGGGCGCCGGATGGGAGCGGGTGAAATTGATGACGTCGCCGTTCGAGGCGACGATGGTGGCAACGTCAACCTGCGGCAAGCCCTGGGTCTTGTCGCGCATGCTGGCAAAGTGCGCATTGGAGCCCATCTTCGCGCGCAGGTCGGCCGGCGTGACGACATCGTTCGCCTTGACGCTCTCGGCAATGCTCTCGAGGACCAGAAACGCCGATTTGACTTCCTGCGCTGTCTGCTCGGCCATCACCAGCGACAGGTTATCGAGCTGGCCCTGCCACTCTTGCACGGCTTGTTCGCGCGCGATCAAAATGGCCGCGCCAAGCGTGCACAAGACGGCCGCGACAAGGAAACCGGCGACCAGGAAGGCAATCCGGCTGGATCGGAATGTAGAAGACATGAAACCTTTCGATGGATGCCGACACAATGTTACACGTACAAATGAGTACCGCGAAGCAATAAATTGCCAAGTTGCAACCAAACATCAGCCAATGACCCGCTTTTCTGCGCTGCCATAGGAACGCCGTTGTGCGTAGTCACAAAGGCCAATGGACAGCTGCGGCGGCCCCTGCTAGCATCGCGGTGCAGCAAAGCGCACGCCCGCTTTTTGCACACCCCCTGCTGTCCCGCCTGCTCTCGCAGCGCCTGCGCAAGCGCGCAAAAAGGTGACAGAAAGTGACAATTACCCCCGCCTAACCCCATCTGATGACCTCATCGCCGGCAATCACGCCGGCGCTGCCTGTTCGTGCAGAACGGACCAGCTATCTTTCCTTGCATGAACAAACTGGTCGACAGTTGCTGTTTATGCGACTAAGGTTGTGAAATGCTTAAACCCGAGTATTTCACAGAAAAGCGGGCTGATCTGGCCGGCTGGGTGCTATCACTCATCGTCTTCGCCATCGTCGGCGCCAGCCTGACCACATGGTATGCGGTCGAATCGAAACGCCTGCAGGCGGCCGAAACCGAGCGCCTGGCGGCGCTGTCGAACATCCTGGTCAAGGACATCACCGTCAACCTGGTCGCGGTCGACCGCGCCCTCGGCGGGGTCGTGCGCGACCGCCTGGTCAGGGGTGGCAGCGCCGACCAGGGTCAACTGAAGCTGCGCCTGCACGCACTGGTCGACGCCATGCCTGGCCTGGCCGCCATCGTCGTCACCAATGCCAACGGCGTGGTGACAGCGGCGATGCCGCCAGCACTGGCGGGACGCGATTTTTCGCAGCGGCCCTATTTTGTCGGCCCGCGCCAGGGCGGCGATGCCATCCTGCTCTACCTGTCGCCACCGTTTCGCTCGCTGCGCGGCGACACCGTCATGAACGCCACCCGCGTGATCGCCCGCGGCAGCGATTTCGACGGGGTGATTTCGGCGGTACTCGACCCCGGCTATTTTTCCGCCATCCTGCAAGTGGCGCTGTATGCGCCCGACATGCGCGCCACCATCGCGCACGGCAGCGGCGCCGCCTTCGTCAGTGCCGGCGCCAGTAGCGGCGCCGACACTGCAGCGGACCGGGCGGCCCTGCTGGGCGCCGACGCCATCATCGCGCCGCCCGGCCTGCGCAGCGACAGCGTGTTGACGCTGCACCTGCGGCGCCAGGCGCAGGTGGTGCTGGCGCCGCTGCGGCGCCAGGCGCAGGTGTTTGGTGCCGCCTGCGCGGCGCTGGCGCTGCTGTGGTGCGGCGGTTTGCTGTGGTACCAGGCGCGGCGCCGCCTGCTGATGCAAAGCGTGGTCGAGCGGCGCCGCGAACGGCGCCTGGCCGATGCCCTGAGCATCAGCGAGGCGCGCTTTCGCACCCTGATCGAAGAGGCGCCGGTGGCCGTGGCGATGGCGCGCCACGGCCGTTTCATCTACACCAACCGGCGCTACAACCTGCTGCACGGCTACGCCGCCGACGAAGACTTGACCGGCATGACCTGGCGCGCCATGATCGCGCCGGCCTCGCAACAGCAGCTGGCCGAGCAGCTGGCCTGCCTCGACGCCGACGCCGCCATCGAACAGCGCTTCGAAGCGCTCGGTGTCGGCAACGGCGGCGCCAGCATCCCCGTGTTCAAGGCCACCGCCCGCGTCATGCTCAGCGACGGCCCCGCCTCGCTGATCTTCGTCCAGGACATCTCGGCGCAAAAAAGCGCCGAGGGTCACCTGCTCGAAGCGCGCGATGCCGCCGAAGCGGCCAACCGCAGCAAGGCCGAATTCCTGGCCAATATGAGCCACGAAATCCGCACGCCCCTCAATGCCATCCTCGGCATGGCCTACCTGCTCGAACAGGGCAACCGTGACCGCGCCAGCGGCGCCATGCTGCAAAAAATCCGTGTCGCCGGCCGCTCGCTGCTGGGCATCATCAACGACATTCTCGATGTTTCGAAGATCGAAGCGGGCGCCATGCCCATCGAGCGCAGCTGGTTTGCCCTGCAGGACGTCATCGATGTCGTCGCTGCCACCATGGGGGTGGCGGTGGCCGACAAGCCGATCGCGCTGCGCATCGTTCCACTGCCGGCACTCGCCGCCCATGTGCTGGGCGACGCCCTGCGCTTCGAGCAGTTGCTGGTCAACCTGACCAGCAACGCCATCAAGTTTACCGAGCGTGGCAGCGTCAGCCTGGAGGTTACGGCCACCGTGCTGGCCGACGGCCAGGCCGAACTGGTGTTTCGCGTCAGCGATACCGGCATTGGCATTGCCAGCACCGAGCAGCAGAATATTTTTTCCTCGTTCACCCAGGCCGACACCTCGACCACGCGGCGCTACGGCGGCTCCGGCCTCGGCCTGACCATCTGCAAGCGCATCGTCGACCTGATGGGCGGGCGCATCGGCGTCGACAGCGTGGCCGGCAGCGGCAGCACCTTTACCATTGCGCTGACGGTGCCGGTACGCGCCAGCGCGGTGGGCGCACTGGCGGACATGCTGGCACTCGAGGTGCTGATCGCCGAAGCCGACACCGCCAGCGCCAGCCTGCCGGCAACCGCGCTGGCGCTCGGCTGGCGCGTGCGCCAGGCCGGTTCGGGCAGCGCCGTGCTGGACATCCTGCACAGGAGCGCGGGCGCGCTGCCCGCTGCCATCGTGCTCGACTGCCAGCTGCCCGGCAGCGGCTGGCGCGCCACCGCGCGCGCCATCCGCGCTGCCGCCGGTTTCGCAGCCTGCCCGGTCGTGGTGGTGGTCAGCACCCACCAGGCGGCCGCGTTCGAGGCCGACAGCGAACGTGCGCTGGCCGACGCCGTGCTCACCACGCCAGTTACCAGCTCGACCCTGTACAACGCCGTGCTCGAGGCCCGGCACAAGCGCAGCAGCCGCGCCGTGGCGCCGGTCAAGCCTGCGCGCGCCGGCAATGCCCTGCACGGCCTGCGCCTGCTGGTAGTCGATGACAGCGAGATCAACCGCGACGTCGCCCAGCGCATTCTCGAAGGCGAAGGGGCCTGCGTTGTCCTGGCCGAGCATGGGCGCGCCGCCATCGATTACCTGCTGGCCCATGGCAGCAGCATCGACCTGGTGCTGATGGATGTGCAGATGCCGGTCATGGACGGCATCGAGGCGACCACCAGGCTGCGCGCCATGCCGCAATTTGCCGAGCTGCCGATTGTCGCCCTCACCGCCGGCGCCTTCAGCGCGCACCAGGATGCCGCCCGCAATGCCGGTATGAGCCACTTCATCGCCAAGCCCTTCGATGTCGCCGCCACCATCGCCCTAATCGGCCGCCTGACCGCGGTCCACGACGGCCGCCAGGTAACAGCGACGGGCGCCATCGACGAAGCGCTGGGCGCACACACCTGGGGCAGCCAGAGCATTTTCCAGAGCTACCTGCCGCAATTCGTTGCCGCCTTCGCCGATGCCGTGCCGGCCATGCGCGCCACCATCGCCGCCGGTGATCTCAGCGCCGCCGCCGCCGCCGCCCACAAGCTGGCCGGCGCCGCCGCCAGTGTGGCGCTGCCAGCGGTGACGGCGCTGGCGCTGCGCCTCGAGCGCGAACTGGCCGCTGGCGACGCCGGCGCCGCCACCCTCGAGCTGCTGGCGTCGGCGATGCGGCCGGCGCTGGCGGCGATTGCCCGGCTGGCGCCATCACCGTGCGCGCTGCCATTGCCGGCGACGGCGCTGGCCAGCGCGCCGACGGCAGCCATTGAAACACTGCTGCAAGGGGTCTTGAACGCGCTCGAAGCGAGCACACCGGCGCCACCGGCACTGGCGCTGGCGGCGCTGGCCCCGCACTTGGCGCCCGCACTGCTGGCGCCGATCCGTCTGCGCGTCGAGCAGTTCGACTGGCCCGGCGCGGCCAGCCAGACCTGCGCGCTGGCTGCCACGCTCGGGCTGGCGTTGCAGGCGGCGCGATGAATGCACTGACCATCCTCGCCGTCGACGACGAGCCAGCCAACCTGGCAATCCTGCACGCCGCGCTGCACCAGCAGTACCGTATGGTGTACGCGCGTTCGGGCGCCGAAGCGGAAGATGCGCTGCTGCGCCACCACCCCGACATGGTGCTGCTCGATATCGGTCTGCCCGATACCGATGGGGTGGCGCTATGCCGGCGCCTGAAAAGCCTCGACACCGGCAAGGCGGTGCGCATCATCTTCATCACCAGCTACCGCGACGCCGACAGCGAAGCGGCCGGTTTTGAAGCTGGCTGCGTCGATTACATCTTCAAGCCGGTCTCGCCACCGCTGGTGCGCGCGCGCGTGGCTGCCCAACTGGCACAGGTGCGCGCCAGCGCGCTCGAACGCAGCCACCGCGACGCCATCCTGATGCTGGCGCACGCCGGCCACTACAACGACAGCGACACCGGTGCCCACATCTGGCGCATGGCCGCCTACGCCCGCGTGCTGGCGCTGGCCTGCGGCTGGGACGTCGACGACGCCGACCAGCTCGAACTGGCCGCGCCCATGCACGACACCGGCAAGCTGGGCATCCCCCACGCCATCCTGCGCAAACCGGGCCCGCTCGACGCCGCCGAATGGGCCGTCATGCGCACCCACCCCGCCATCGGCCACGCCATCTTGAGCCAGAGCCAGGCGCCGCTGTTCCAGCTGGCCGCCCAGGTGGCGCTGCGCCATCACGAACGCTGGGACGGCGGCGGTTATCCGGACGGCCTGCGCGGCGAAGCGATCCCGCTCGCTGCCCGCATCGTCACCCTGGCCGACGTCTTCGACGCCCTGAGCATGCGGCGCCCCTACAAGGCGCCATGGTCGATGGCCCAGATCACCGCCTACATCAACGACAACAGCGGCGTGCAATTCGACCCGGCCCTGGTGCGCTGCTTCATGACGGTGTTGCCAGCGCTGTTAGAGATCAAGGCGCGCTGGGACAACCTGGACGCCAGCGCCGCGCCGCGCGGGCTGCCGCAATTGTGAAGTTATGTAACTGCTTATCAGTCAGTTTTAACTTTCGCTCAAATATACCTAGTACTTAAGCACTAGATGGCCAATTTTGCGCCCTTTTCGCCACACCCCCCGCTTGTTGAAACGCAATTTTTTAGTCCGAATAAGTTCTCTTGTGGCAATATGTGGGTCAAGCCTGAAGACACGCCGCGACTCCACGCGACTTCCTTCGTGGCGCGGAGACCCGCATGGCCATTCTGATCGTCGACGACAACGCTACCAATCTGCTGCTCATTGCGCAGCTGGTGCGTGGCGCCAGCGATCTGGACGTCATGACCTTTGACGATCCGGTCGACGCCCTCGAGTGGTGCGAAGATCACGTTCCCGAGCTGGTACTGGTCGATTACCGCATGCCGACGCTGGACGGGGTCGAGTTCATCAGCCTGTTTCGCACCATGCCGGCACTCGGTGATGTGCCGATCATCATGATCACCACCGAAAACGACGCCCAGGTGCGCGCCAGGGCGCGTACCGCCGGCGCCACCGACTTTGTCGCCAAGCCCGTCGAAGCGAATGAATTTCGCCTGCGCGTGCGCAACCTGCTGCAACTGAACGAAGCACGCACGTTGCTGGCCGACCGCGCCCTGCTGCTGCAGCGCGAAGTGGCGGCGGCCACCGCCCATATCGCCGACCGCGAGCGCGAACTGGTGACGCGACTGGCGCGCGCCGCCGAATTTCGCGATCCCGAAACCGGCGCCCACCTGCAGCGCATGGCGCAGTACTCGGTGCTGATCGCGCGCCAGCTCGACTGCCCGCAGCAGTATTGCCAGCGCCTGCTGGAAGCGGCGCCGATGCACGATATCGGCAAGCTGGGCACCCCCGACCACATCCTGCTCAAGCCGGGCCGCCTGACCGAGCCGGAAATGACCATCATGCGCCAGCACGCCGCCCACGGCGCCCACATCCTCGCCGGCAGCGACTCGCCGCTGATGCAGCTGGGCGAAGAAATCGCCCGCAGCCACCACGAACGCTTTGACGGCGCCGGCTATCCGCAGGGACTGGCCGGCACCGCCATTCCGCTGTCGGCGCGCATCGTCGCCGTCGCCGACGTCTTCGATGCCTTGAGTTCACCGCGGCCCTACAAGCGCGCCTGGTCGATGAGCGAGGCGCGCGAATTTATCGAACAAAACAGCGGCAGCCATTTTTGCCCCGATTGCGTGCAAGCCTTCCTGCGCGCCTGGGACGAAGTGGTGGCAATCCACGACAGCCATCCGGACGCCGACAGCAGCCCGGCGTATTGAATCACCACCAATTCACCACCAATTCGCCACCGATTCACCATTGATTGACCACTGATTCACCACCGAGCCGCCCCGAGGTCCCATGCAGATTCGCCAGAACATCCTAGCCAGCGCCGACGTCGCCACCTTTGCCGCCGCCGCCGGCGCGCCGCCGCAGTTGCTGCTGGCGTTTGCCGCGCCCGCCTTCTTTGCCGATGACCGCCTGGTGGCGCGCCTGCGCGCGCTCTATCCTGACGCGGTGCTGGCAGGCTGCTCGACGGCCGGCGAAATCGCCGCCAACCTGGTGCATGACGAGCGCTGCGTGCTCACCGCCCTGCACTTCGAACACACCGCAGTGCGCGCAGCCAGCACCACCTTGCTGTCGATGGCCGGTTCGGCCGCCGCCGGCGCCGCCCTGGCCGCACAGCTGCCCAGCGCCGGGCTGGCCGCCGTGCTGCTGTTCGGCGTCGGCGTGGCAATCAACGGCAGCGCCCTGGTGGCCGCCCTCGAACAGGCCCTGCCCGCTGGCGTGCCGGTGTCGGGAGGCCTGGCCGCCGACGGTGGCGCCTTCAAGCGCACCTGGACGCTGGGTCCGGCCGGCCGCGCCGACGACCAGGTGGTGGCCATTGGCCTGTACGGCAAACGGCTGGTGATCAGCCACGGCAGTTTCGGCGGCTGGCAACCGTTCGGGCCGTCGCGCAAGATCACGCGCGCGGTCGACAATGTGCTCTACGAACTCGATGGCGAACGGGCGCTCGATATTTATAAACTGTACCTGGGCAGCTACGCCGCCGACCTGCCCGCCTCGGGCCTGCTGTTCCCGTTCGAGCTGCAGGGCCAGAGCGCAGATGGCGGCAACGTCATCCGCACCATTCTGGGCATCGACGAAGCGGCCGGCTCGCTGATCCTGGCCGGCAACGTGCCGGTCAATGGCGATGTCCGCCTGATGCATGCCGACACCGAAAAACTGATCGATGGCGCAGAATCGGCCGCCCGCGGCGCGCGGCCGGCGACGGCGCCGGCCGGCGATGCGCTCGCCATCCTGGTCAGCTGCATCGGCCGCCGGCTGGTGATGGGCGACCGCATCGATGAAGAAGTCGAAGCGGTCGGCGCCATCCTCGGCGCCGGCACCGTGCTGACCGGCTTTTATTCAAATGGCGAAATGGCGCCGCCGCGCGCCGGCGCGCCCTGCCTGCTGCACAACCAGACCATGACGATCACCGTCCTCGGCGAGTCCTGAGATGCATCCGACCCTGCTGCGCCAGTTACGCCGCAACTGTCAGATCGACAGCGGCGCGCAGTTCGCCGCCGTGCAGGCCGAGCTGGCCGGCCTGGCCGCGCGCGGCCTGCTGTCGACGCAGGCGGCGCACTTCGTCGACGGCCTGCCGTTATTGATCGAGCGGGTCGACAGCACCTACCACCAGAGCGCCCGCGACCTCGAACTGCGGGCACTGAGCCTGCAACTGAGTTCCGATGAACTCACCAGCGCCAACCAGCGCATGCGCGACGACCTGGCCAGCCGCAACCGCGTGCTCGAGAGCCTGCGCGACGCCGCCGACAATCTGCTCACGGCCGAACAGGCCGAGCGCACCCTGCCCGACGACGACGACATCGAAGCGCTGTCGGGCCTGCTTGCCGAACTGGTGCGCCAGCAGGAACTGCGGCGCCTGGAACTGGCCAACCAGCGCTTTGCGATGGACCAGCATGCCATCATCAGCATCACCGATACCGCCGGCCGCATCGTCAGCGTCAATGACCGCTTTTGCGCCATCAGCGGCTATACCCGCGAAGAGCTGATCGGCCACAGCCACCAGATGATCAATTCGGGCGAACACGCGCCCGAGTTTTTTGCCAATATGTGGCGCACGATTGCCAACAGCGAGGTGTGGCACGGCGAAATCCGCAACGTCACCAAGCAGGGCCGCCACTACTGGGTCGACGCCACCATCGTGCCGTTTCTCGACAAAAGCGGCGTGCCGGTGCAGTACGTCGCCATCCGCACCGACATCACCGAAAACAAGAAGCTGGCGCAGGCGCTCAGCGCCAGCGAGCGGCAGTACCGCAGCGTCGTCGACAGCCTGTCGGAAGTGGTGTTCCGCGGCGACACCAGCGGCCGCTGGACCTTTCTCAACCCGGCCTGGACCACCATCACCGGCCACAGCGTCGAGTCCAGCCTGGGCCGCGAACTGTTCGACTTCGTCGATCCGCGCGACCGCCAGGCCGTGCGCAGCGGCTTTATGCGCATGGTCGCCGGCGGCAAGCACAGCACCCGTCACGAGGCGCGCTATCTGACCAACGCAGGTCAGGTGCGCTGGCTCGACGTCAACGGCCGCCTCGAATTTAACGAGCGCGGCGCCTGCACCGGCATCACCGGCAGCTTGAGCGATGTCACCGAGCGCCACCAGGCGATCCGCGAACTGGAGGACAACCTCAAGTTCGTCGATACCCTGATCGAATCGATTCCCCTGCCGCTCTACCTGAAAGACCCGGCCGGCGTCTACCTGCGCGCCAACCGCGCCTTTGCGCGCCTGTTCGGGCTCGATCACGCCGCCGTTGTCGGCATGCAGGCGCCCGACCTGCTGCTGCCGAACGAGGCGGCGGCGGTGCGCCAGCACGATCTCGCCGTGCTGGGCCAGTCTGGCATCCAGACGCTGGCAACGACGCTGACCATCGGTGGCCGCGTGCTCGATGTCCTCTACAGCAAGGTGGCGCTGTCGCGCGCCGATAACAGTCTCATTGGCCTGGTCGGCACCATCGTCGACATCTCGGTGCACAAGTCGGCCGAACGGGCCATGCACACGGCGATGGAAGCGGCCGAATCGGCCAGCCGCGCCAAGAGCGAATTTCTGGCCAATATGAGCCACGAAATCCGCACCCCCATGAACGGCATCATCGGCATGACCGACCTGGTGCTCGAGTCGCCGCTCGACGACAGCCAGCGCAGCCACCTCGACATCGTCAAGTCGTCGGCCGATGCGCTGCTCGAGATCATCAACGACATTCTCGATTTTTCCAAGATCGAAGCGGGCATGATGACGCTCGATTCGACTTCCTTCGATCTGGCGCGCGTGGTCCAGGACGGCCTGCGCGTGCAGGCCAGCCGCGCCCGCGAAAAGCAGATCGAATTGGCGCTCGACATCGACGCCGCCCTGCCGCGCATGGTGATGGGCGACCCGGGCCGGCTGCGCCAGATTCTCATTAACCTGGCCGCCAATGCGGTCAAGTTCACGCCGTCCGGCGAAGTGGTGGTCAGCGTGCGCGCCGAGCGCATCGAACACGGCATGGTCGACGTCGCCATCGCCGTGCGCGACACCGGCATCGGCATCGCCGCCGATCAGCAGGGCGCCATCTTTGCCGCCTTCCGCCAGGAGGACGGTTCGACCACGCGGCGCTTCGGCGGCACCGGCCTGGGATTGTCGATCACCCGCCGCCTGGTCGATCTGATGAACGGCACCGTCAGCGTCGACAGCGCGGTCGGCCACGGCAGTACCTTTACCGTGAGGCTGTCGCTGCCGGTGTACGTCGAACAGGCAAGCGCGCCCGCGTCCGGCGCGCTGCGTTCGATGCCGCTCGCTGGCCGCACCGTCATGTGCATCGACGACAGCGCCACCAGCCAGGCGATCCTGCGCAACCTGTTTGAACGCTGGGATTGCCAGGTGGTCCAGCATGCCAGCGGTCAGGCCGCGCTGGACTGGTGTGCCTCGACCGATGCGCGCGCGCTCGACTGCATCGTGCTCGATTTCGCCATGCCCGGCATGAACGGTTTTGATACCGCGCGCGCCCTGTCCGGTCTGCCCGCCTATGCCGGCGTGCCGATCCTGCTGCTGTCCTCGAGCGGCATGCCGGGCGACGCCGTGCGCTGCCGCGAACTGGGCATCCAGGGCTTTTTGCTCAAGCCGACCCGCCCCGAAGAACTGTTCGGCGCCATCTGTGGCCTGATCGGCACGCCGCGCGCGGCCGATTCCAGCGAGCCGATTATCACCCGTCACTCGCTGCGCGAAGCGAGCGTGTCGCTGTCAGTGCTGCTGGCCGAAGACAATGAATCGAACCAGCAGCTCGCCCGCATCCTGCTCACCAAGTGGGGCCACCGGGTGACCATCGCCGCCGACGGCGAGATCGCCCTGCGTCTGCATGCGCAAACCAAGTTCGACCTGATCTTGATGGACTTGCAGATGCCACTGGTGGGCGGCTTCCAGGCCACCGCTGAAATCCGCCGGCGCGAGCAGGCCGGCGTCGCCCGCACCGTCATCATCGCCATGACCGCCAACGCCCTCGAGGGCGACCGCGAAAAATGCCTGGCCGGCGGCATGGATGACTATGTATCGAAACCATTTCGCATGCAAACCCTGCGCGCCGTCATCGACCGCTACGCCGCCCCGGCCACCACGCCCGGCGCCTACGACTACGCCAAGGGCATCGCCGCCGCCGACGCCGAATCGGTCGCTGCCATCGGCCGCCATTTTATCGAAGCCTTGCCGGGCCAGCTGCTGCTGCTCAAGCAAGCCGCTGCCGACGTCGACCTCGACCGCCTGCAGCGCGAAGCACACACCCTGACCGGTCTGTTCGGCACCTTTCTGGCGCTGCCGGCCATGCAGGCGGCGGCCGCCATCGACCGCGCTGTCAGCAACGGCCGTACGCAGGCGATGCCGGCCATGATTGCCGAACTGGAAACAGAATCGGCGCGCTTTAGCAGTGCCCTGCGCCCCCTGCTGACGGTCGGCGCACAGTGACGGCGGCGGCGCCACCGCGGCCGCCCATTATTAGTACTAGTCACTTTAATTTTGCGACTGTATGTAACAATCAGACTGTTTGACAGTTGTCCTGTGGCACTATCTTCCTTAATGCCGATGGTCAAGCAATCTTGCAATGATGGCGCCATCGCTGGAGATTGCATGGCTATTCTGATTGTCGACGACGACCAACCCACCTTGCGGCTGTTTGAAACCCTGGTCGCCGGTGCCGCCCGGGCGCCGACCCGCTGCTTCGCCGATCCGCTCGCCGCCCTGCACTGGTGTCACAGCCACACCCCCGAACTGGTGCTGCTCGACTACCGCATGCCGCAGCTGTCGGGCGTCGAATTCATTCGCCGTTTCCGGCGCCTGCCACGGATGGCCGATGTGCCCATCATCATGGTCACGCACGTCGACGAGGTCGGCATACGCGAGCAGGCCCGCGCGGCCGGCGCCACCGACTTTGTCGCCAAACCGGTGGAAATCATTGAATTTCGCCTGCGCGTGCGTAATCTGCTGGCGCTCAACCAGGCGCGCATCGCACTGGCCGAACGCACCCTGCAACTGCAGTTCGCGGTAGCCCAGGCCACCCACGGGGTGGCCGAGCGCGAACTCGAACTGGTCATGCGGCTGGCGCGGGCGGCCGAATCGCGCGATCCGGAAACCGGCGCCCACCTGCAGCGCATGGCCCAGTATGCAGGCCTGATCGCCCGCCAGCTGGGCTGCCCGAGTGCGTTTGAACAGCAGTTGACAGAAGCGGCGCCCATGCACGACATCGGCAAGCTGGCCACCCCCGATGCCATCTTGCTCAAGCACGGCCGCCTGTCGGACGGCGAAATGGCGATCATGCGCCAACACGCCATGCACGGCGCCCACATCCTGTCGGGCAGCACGCTGCCGCTGATGCAACTGGCCGAGCAGATCGCCCGCTGCCATCACGAGCGCTTCGATGGCAGCGGCTATCCGGTCGGCCTGCAGGGCCTGGACATCCCGCTGGCAGCGCGTATCGTCGCCGTCGCCGACGTCTTTGACGCCCTCAGTTCGCACCGTCCCTACAAGCTGGCCTGGTCGCTCGACGACGCCCGCGCCTACATCGTCGCCGAAAGCGGCAGGCATTTTTGTCCGGACACTGTGCAAGCCTTCCTGCACTGCTGGCACGAGGTAGTCGCCGTGTACCAGAACTTCCCCGATCCGCCCCTCGTGCGGCATTGAGGACGCGCTAAGCCCGCACCGGCGTTGCATCCGTGCCACGCCGGTGGCGCGCTTTGGCGTCACCACCAGCATGCGCTCCCGGCTGTGCAATTTTGCACACAGGCCGTGCATCACCTTGTCTTTCACTCCATGATGAAACGGGGCACACTGCGATGCATTGCGTATAACAACGCGCACCAACAGGCGCGCCGACAGCGCCAGCGCTCGCAGAAGCGGCAACAGCAAAAACAAAACAACAACCAGGAGACAAGCATGCGTATTTCAAAGAAGCATAAGTCAATGCTGCGGCGTTCCGTCGCCGTCATGATGACCTTGCCGGCAGTGGGCATCGATAGCGCCTATGCCCAGACCACCCCTTCCACCCCGGCCGCACCGGCAGCCGAAAGCACCACGCGCGAGCTCGACCGCGTGGTGGTGACGGCGCGCCGCCGCGCCGAACTGATCCAGGACGTCCCCGGCTCGGTCAGCGCCATCTCGGGCGCCGAAATGGAAAAGCAGGCCATCCCCGATATCACCGCGCTGGCCGAAACGGTGCCCAACACCACCCTCAAAACATCGCGCGGCACCAATACCACCCTGACCGCCTTCATCCGCGGCGTCGGCCAGCAAGACCCGGTGGCCGGCTACGAGCAGGGCGTCGGCATCTACCTCGACGACATCTATCTGGCCCGTCCGCAGGGCGCGCTGACTGACATCTACGACCTCGAACGGATTGAAATCCTGCGTGGTCCGCAAGGCACCCTGTACGGCCGCAACACCATCGGCGGCGCCGTCAAGTACGTCACCCGCAAGCTGCCCAACAAGATGGCCTTCGAAGTCAAGGGTACGCTGGGCGATTACCGCGAACGCGACCTGGTGCTCAAGGGCAGCGTGCCGCTGGCCGACACCGTGCGCGTCGGCGGCACCCTGGCCACCTTCAACCGCGACGGCTTTGGCCAGAACGTCATCAACGGCAAGCAGAACTACAACAAGAATGTGGCGGCCGGGCGCATCAGCGTCGAAGTCACGCCCACCAGCGACCTGTTCATCCGGCTGGCGGCCGACCGCACGGTCGACGATTCGAATCCGCGCCAGGGCTACCGCTTCACGCCCACGCCGGCGCCGGAAAACGCCGCGCCACTGGCCAATCTGTTTGACACCCGCGCCAACCTGTACAAGGTCAATGGCCACGACCAGCAAGTGATCACCCGCGGCGCTTCGCTGCTGGTCGACTACAACATCGATGCCACCCTGTCGTTCAAATCGATCACCGCCCACCGCGCCTCCGACACCTACGCGCCGATCGACTTCGATTCGACCAGCTTCGCCGTCTGGGAAGCGCCGACCATTTACCGCGACAAGCAGGACAGCCAGGAATTCCAGTTCACCTACACCGGTGAGCGCTTGCAGGGCGTGGCCGGGGTATTTTTCATGAAGGCCAACGCCTTCAATGAATTCGACGTGCTCTACAACGCCGCCGGTGGCCTCGCCCTGTACACCCTCGACGACATCGACACCAAGACCTACGCTGCGTTTGCCGACCTCAGCTACACCGTCAGCCCGGGGTTTAGCGTCACCGTCGGTGGCCGCTACACCGACGACGACCGCCGCGCGCGCATCTTCAAGAAAACCTATATCGGCCTGGCCGGTTCGCCGACACTGGGCAACCCGGCCGCCGTTGGTGGCGCCCCGAATACCGACCTCGGCAAGGACGACCTGCACCGCACCGACAAGAAGTTCACGCCAAAACTGGGCTTCGGCTGGAAGTTCGCACCGGAACACAATCTGTACGGTACCGTCTCGCAAGGTTTTAAAGGCGGTATGTTCGATCCACGCATGGACTTGCTGGCCACCGGTGGCCCCACCAGCGCCACCTCGCTGACCAAGCGCGAAGGCGTCAAGCCGGAAGAGGTGACGTCGTTCGAACTGGGGATCAAATCCTCGACCATGGGTGGGCGTCTGCAAACGAATGCGGCGGTGTTCTATTCCGACTACAAGAACATCCAGATCCCCGGCTCGGTGCCGACGTTTGCCGCCAACGGCAGCATCAACGGCTTTGCCGGTTCGCTCACCAACGCTGGCAAGGCCAAGATCGCCGGTATCGAACTCGAGGCCGTGAGCCACCTGACCGATCAGCTGACGGTGAGCGCCATGTACAGCCACCTCGATGCCAAGTACAAGGAATGGCTGGTGGCCAATGGCGCCGGGCTGGTCAATATCGCCGACCAGGCCGAATTCCAGAACACGCCGAAGAACTCGGCCAATCTGTCGGCCAGCTACGACTGGCCACTGCAGCTGAACGGCCGCACTGGTACCGTCTCGCTGATGGGCGGCGCCTCGTACAAGAGCCGGGTCTACCAGTCGGAAATCGTGCGCCCCACGGGGATTGCCGCCACTGACGTGACGGTACCGCAAAACCTGCTGCTGGCGCAAAGCGGTTACACCCTGCTCGATGCTGGCGTGGTGTGGACGTCAACCGATCGCAAGCTGCAGCTTGGCCTGCATGGCCGCAACCTCAGCGACAAGCGTTACAAGGTGGCTGGCTATGCCTTCGGCGCTTTCTACAACTCGATCACCGGTTTTTATGGCGATCCGCGTACCGTCAAGCTCACTGCCAGCATGAAGTTTTAATTACTTGGTTCGACCTGCGGCGGGTAAAAACCTCAGGCGCGAACAGCTTCAAAACGGGACTGGCACCGCGGGTGCCGGTCCCAGTTCTGCCTTGTTGCTCCCCGCTTTCTTTACGAAACTTACGCAGCGCCAGCCCCGCCATGCACAAACAGCCCCGGCTGCGCATCGGCATACTCGCGCAGCAAATTCCACACCGCCCGCACCCGTGGTAGACGGTATAAATCGACCGGCGCCACCATCCAGTAGGCGCGCTCGGCGAACACGATATCCTGCAGGATCGGCACCAGCCGGCCATCGTTGGCAATCACGTAAGGCGGCGCGAACATCAAGCCCAGGCCGGCCGCCGCCGCTTCGGCCTGCGCCATCATGCCGGTACAGCACAGGCGCCGTCGCGGCGTAAATCCGAGGGCGTCGAGAAAATTGAGTTCGCTGCTGGCCAGCCGGTCCTGCACGTAGTCGACAAAATCGTGGGTGGCCAGATCGACCTGGCTGCGGATCGGCGGATGGCGCGCCAGGTAATCGGGCGAGCCATACAGGTACAGCCGGAACGACGCCAGCCGCGTCACCATATAACGTCCCGTGCTGGGGGCGTCGAGGGTGACGCCCAGATCGGCCTCGCGGTTGGCCAGGTTGGCAAAGCGCGGCTGCACCAGCAGGTCGATCGACAGGTCGGGATGCTCGCCCAGAAAGCGCGCCAGCAGCGGCGTGATCACGCGCACCCCCAGCACCTCCGGCACGCCGAGGCGCACCACCCCGCGCACGGCCACCTGGTTGCCACTTAACTGGTCTTGCGCGGCCAGCGCCGCACTTTCCATCACCTCGGCGTGCGGCAGCAGCGCCAGTCCCATTTCGGTCAGCTCGTAGCCTTCGCGAGAGCGGTCGAACAGGGTCGAACCGAGCTGCGATTCGAGGCGGTCGATACGGCGGGCAACAGTGGTGTGCTCGACCTGCAAGCCGCGCGAGGCGCCCGACAGCGTGCCGGCACGCGCCAGTTCGAGGAAGAAACGCAGGTCAGTCCATTCAGGCAATGTTTTCATCAGTTGATTGTGCATCAGTGCACAGCCGTGACGCAATGCGCCCGCTGCCGCTGCACGCGGATTTCATGGTTGCAGCGCAGCACAAGCAGGCGGCGACGGTGTGCATTAATGCACAAAGGGTGTTCGCGTCGCTGCCTTTCGGACGGCGCGCTTTTGCGGCACACTGCAGGCAATCGAACAACCAGAAGCGCGGGGCGGCAGTGTCGAACACGATTGATATTGAACAAGCGCAGCAGCAGCAGCAGCAGCGCGCCTACCGCGACGTCGCCTTCACCAGCACCGACGGCCTGCGCCTGTATGCCCGCGACTATGCGGGCGCGGGCGGGCTGGCGCGCCTGCCGGTCATTTGCATCCACGGTCTGACCCGCAACAGTGCCGACTTCGACGAGGTGGCGCCGTGGATCGCCCAGCAGGGACGGCGCGTGCTGGCGATCGACGTGCGCGGGCGCGGCAACTCGGCCTGGGACGACCACCCCGAGCATTACAACGTGCTGGTCTACAGCAACGATGTGGTCAAGCTCATGCACGACCTCGGCATCGCCCGCGCGGTCTTCATTGGCACCTCGATGGGCGGCCTGATCACCATGACGCTGGCAGTGCGCCACCTCGAACTGATCGCCGCGGCGGTGCTCAACGACGTCGGCCCGGTGCTGTCGAAACGCGGCCTGGCGCGCATCGCTGCCTATGCCGGCAAGGGCGAGCAGCTGCGCAGCTGGGCTGATGCCGCCGCCTACCTGCGCGCGATCAACGAAGTGGCGTTCCCCCACTACGGCCAGGCCGACTGGGACACCTGGGCGCGCCGCGCCTTCGTCGACAGCGGCGCTGGCGTGCTGACCATGCGCTACGACGCCAACATCGGCCTGGCCTTCCGCGCCGGTGCGAGCGCCGTCAAGACCAGTTCGATGATGGCCAATTTTGCCTTCAAGCGGCTGGCGCGGCGCCGCCCTACGCTGCTCATTCGCGGCGCCATTTCCGACCTGGTGGAAGCCGAACAGGTGGCGCTGATGCGGGCGATGGCGCCCGCGCTGGCGTGCGCCGAAGTGGCCGGCGTCGGCCATGCGCCGATGCTGACGGAGCCGCAGGCACAGGCGGCGCTGCGGGCATTTCTGGCGACCGTCGATTGAGCCGGGCGTCACGCTGCACTGCACGATCGATGGCCTGCAGGTTTGTCGCATTTTTGACAATCGCGCGGGTCAGGCAGGAACAAACGGTTACAGTCACCGCTCAACGAACACCGCATACGATGAAAAAGCGCGCAACGACGCGCCCCCATAACAATCAAGGAGACACCATGCAAGCGAAATACACTGTGCTGGCCGTGCTGGCAGCAGCGGCGCTGATGCCCCCGGCCGCCAGCGCCGCCGACCTCAAGATCGCCCTCATCACGGGCCGCACCGGCGCCCTCGAACCATACGCCAAGGAAACCGAGACGGGCTTCATGATGGGCCTTGAGTACCTCACCGGCGGCAAGATGGAAGTGGCCGGCCGCAAGCTCAAGGTGATCGTCAAGGACGACCAGAGCAAACCGGATCTGGGCCGCACCCTGCTGGCCGAGGCGTATGGCGACGACAAGGTCGACATCGCCGTCGGCACCAGCTCGTCCGGCTCGGCGCTGGCCATGCTGCCGGTGGCGGCCGAATACAAAAAGGTGCTGATCGTCGAACCGGCGGTGGCCGACGCCATCACCGGCGACAAATGGAACCGCTACATCTTCCGCACCGCGCGCAGCTCGACCCAGGATGCGCTGGCGGGCGCCGCCACCATCAAGGGCGGCAGCATTGCCTTCCTGGCGCAGGATTACGCTTTCGGGCGCGACGCCGTCAAGGCCGGGCGCGAGGCGCTGGTGAGCACCAAAAGCGGCGCCACCGTGGTCCACGAAGAATATGCGCCGCAGGCCGCCACTGACTTTACCGCCTCCGCCCAGCGCCTGTTCGATGCCCTCAAGGACAAGCCGCAACCGCGCGTGTTATCGATCGTCTGGGCCGGTCCCAACCCCATCAACAAGATCGCCGGCATGAAGCCGGAACGTTACGGCATCGTGCTGGCGCCCGGCGGCAATATCCTGCCGGTGATGAAAACCTGGAAATCCTTCGGCGGCACCGAAGGCAGCATTTATTATTACTACGCTTTCCCGAAGAACAAGATGAACGACTGGTTCGTCGCCGAGCACCAGAAGCGCTATAAAGCACCGCCCGACATGTTCACCGCCGGCGGCTTTGCCGCTGCCAGCGCCGTCGTCAGCGCCCTCACGCGCGCCGGTGCCGGCGCCGGCGACAGTGAAAAGCTGATCGCGGCAATGGAAGGGATGGACTTCGACACGCCCAAGGGCAAGATGAGTTTCCGCAAGGAAGACCACCAGGCGCTGCAGGTGATGTACCACTTCCGGATCAAGAAAGTGCAGAAGGATGACAACGACCTGCTCGAACTGGTGCGCGAAATCCCCGTGGCCGAATTGCCGCTGCCGATACGAAACAAGCGCTGATGGCTACCAGTATCAACCGACCCGCACCCGAGTCGGCGCCGTCGCTGTCACCGTCACCGTCACCGTCGCCGTCACTATCCACGCGCGCGCTGTCGATCCGTTTCGGCGGCCACGTTGCCGTCGACCGGGTCACTGCCGATTTTTATCCGGGCACCCTGTCCGTCATCGTCGGCCCGAACGGCGCCGGCAAGACCACCTATTTCAACCTGCTGTCGGGCCAGCTGGCCGCCAGCGCTGGCAGCGTGCATTTCAAGGGCGTCGATATCACCCGCTTGGGCGCCGCGCGTCGCACGCAGCTGGGCATCGGCCGCGCCTTTCAGCTGACCAATCTGTTTCCCAAGCTGTCGGTGGAAGAAAACGTCCGCCTCGCCGTGCAAAGCCGCGCCGGCCTGGGCCCGGCGGCGCTGCTGTTTTCCGTCTGGTTCAATCACCGCGAGCTGATCGAACGCGCCGATCACTACCTCGAACGGGTGGCGCTGAGCCAGCGTCGGCGCGCCAGCGTGGCGTCGCTGTCGCACGGCGACAAGCGCAAACTGGAAGTGGCAATGTTGCTGGCGCTGGCACCGACGGTGATGATGTTCGATGAACCGACCGCCGGCATGAGCGTCGACGAAGTACCGGTGGTGCTTGACCTGATCGCCCAGGTCAAGGCGGCCGGCCAGCACACCATTTTACTGGTCGAGCACAAGATGGACGTGGTGCGGCGCCTGGCCGACCGCATCCTGGTGCTGCACAACGGCGCCCTGGTGGCCGACGGCGAACCGGCCGCGGTGATGGCCTCGCCCATCGTCCAGCAAGCCTATCTTGGTATCACCCCCGCAGGAGCGACGAGCCATGCATGACGACTGTATTTTGACCCTGTCCGGGGTGCATACCCACATTGGCCAGTACCACATCCTGCAGGGCGTCGACCTGCGGGTGCCGCGCGGCGGCCTGTCGGTGCTGCTCGGCCGCAACGGCGCCGGCAAGACCACCACCCTGCGCACCATCATGGGCATGTGGCGCGCCAGCGCTGGCCGCATCGTGTTCGATGGCCAGGATATCAGCGCCATGGCCACCGCCGATATCGCCCGCGCCGGCATCGCTTACGTGCCCGAATCGATGGCGGTGTTTTCCGCACTGACGGTGCGCGAAAACCTGCTGCTGGCGGCGCGCAACGGCCCGCTCGAGCAAGCCCGGGTCGACTGGATCTGCGATTTTTTCCCCGCCCTGAAAAAATTCTGGGATGTCGCGGCCGGCAATCTGTCGGGCGGCCAGAAGCAGATGGTGGCGATCGGCCGCGCACTGGTCGAGCCGCGCAAGCTGCTGCTGGTGGACGAACCGACCAAGGGCCTGGCACCGGCCATCGTCGACAGCCTGATTGCCGCATTTGCCGAACTGAAGGCGCAGGACACCACCATCCTGCTGGTCGAACAAAATTTCAGCATGGTGCGCGCGCTGGGCGACACGGTGTCGGTGATGGACGACGGTCGCGTCGCCCACGCCGGCAGCATGGCCGCACTGGTGGCCGACGCCAGCCTGCAACAGCGCCTGCTCGGCTTGTCGCTGGAGGCCCACCAATGACACGCCCAGCACCGATCGCGGTCGCCATCCCTGTACTACCGCCAGCGAGCGCGCTGCCGGCGCGCCGGCGCGATATCGCCCCGCTGCTGCTGGTGCCGGCGCTGATGCTGCTGATGCTGCCGCTGGTGGGCAGCCTGCCGACCTGGCTGACCCTCACCGTGGCCGGGCTGGCGATGGGCATGATGATCTTCCTGATGGCCAGCGGTTTGACGCTGGTGTTTGGCCTGATGGATGTGCTCAATTTCGGCCACGGCGCCTTTGTCGCCGTCGGCGCCTACGCCGCCACCATGGTGCTGCTGCCGATGCAGGCGTCGCTGGAAGTCGATTCGCTGGCGCTCAACCTGGGCGTGCTGGGCCTGGCCATGCTGGTGGCGGTGCTGGTCACCGCGCTGCTCGGCTGGGTCTTCGAGCGCCTCATCATCATGCCGGTCTATGGCCAGCACTTAAAACAGATCCTTATCACCATGGGCGGCATGATGGTCGCCGAGCAGCTCATCAACGTGATCTGGGGTGCCGAGCAGATTCCCCTGCCGCTGCCGGCCAGCCTGCGCGGGGCCGTACTGGTGGGCGACGCCGCCATCGAAAAATACCGGCTGGTGGCGGTGGTGGTCGGGCTCGTGGTGTTTGGCGCCATGTCGCTGATCCTCAACCGCAGCAAGATCGGCCTGCTGATCCGCGCCGGCGTGGAAAACCGCGAAATGGTCGAAGCGCTGGGCTACCGCGTGCGCCGCCTGTTCGTCGGCGTGTTCGCCGCCGGCTCGGCGCTGGCCGGCCTCGGTGGCCTGATGTGGGGCCTGTACAAGGAAACCCTGTCGGCATCGATGGGCAGCGAAGTGATGGTGATGGTGTTCATTGTCGTCATCATCGGCGGGCTCGGTTCCGTCGGCGGCTGTTTTATTGGCGCCCTGTTGATGGCGCTGGTGGCCAACTATGCCGGTTTTCTGGCGCCGAAGCTGGCGCTGGTATCGCACATCGTCTTGATGATCGGGGTGCTGCTGTGGCGCCCGGCCGGTCTGTTTTCCCTTACCAGGCGTTGATCCCATGCTGACCTTCCTGCGCAACCATGTGCTCTCGGGCGACCGCCCGCACAGCCGCCTGCTGGGCGCCGCCCTGCTGGCCATCGTGCTGGGACTGGCCTTCGCCCCCTTCCTCACCAGCGGTGCACGGCCCCTCAATACCGCCGCCACCATCTGCATCTACATCGTGCTGGTGGCCTCTTACGACCTGCTGCTGGGCTACACGGGCATCGTCTCGTTCGCCCACACCATGTTCTTCGGCATCGGCGCGTATGGGGTCGGGCTGGGACTGTCGAGCGCCGATCCCGGCTGGAGCGGCGCCCTGCTGGGACTGGTGGCGGCGCTGCTGCTGGCGCTGGCGCTGGCGCTGATCATCGGCCTGTTCGCCCTGCGCGTGCGCGCCATTTTTTATTCGATGATCACGCTGGCGGTGGCCTCCTCGTTCGCCGTGCTGGCCTCGCAACTGTCCGACTTCACCGGCGGCGAAGATGGCAAGACCTTCAGCGTGCCGGCCCAGTTGCAAGCGGGGTTCCGCCTGATCGACGGCGTCCTGTTCGGCCGCGCCATCGATGGCAAGCTGCTCACCTATTACCTGGTGTTTTTCGGCTGCCTGCTGCTGTTTCTGTTCCTGCTGCGACTGGTCAATTCACCGTTCGGCCGCGTGCTGCAGGCGATCCGCGAAAACGAATTTCGCGCCGAAGCGCTGGGCTACCGCACCATGCTCTACCGCATCTGGGCGAACTGCCTGGCAGCGCTGGTGGCAGTGCTGGCCGGCGCCCTGATGGCCCTGTGGCTGCGCTACGTCGGACCGAAAACCATGCTCGGCTTCGAAGTCATGACCGACATCCTGCTGATCGTCGTTATTGGCGGCATGGGCACCATGTATGGCGCCGTGGTCGGCGCGACCCTGTTCATCATCGCGCAAAACTACCTGAAGGCGCTGATGGCCGAGGGCGCCAGCAGCCTGGCCGGCATCTCCGTGCTGGCCGAAGCACTGCACCCGGACCGCTGGATGCTGTGGCTGGGCGTGCTGTTCGTGTTGTCGATTTATTTTTTCCCGAGCGGCATCGTGGGACGGCTACGGGGCCAGCCCACCCCGTAAAATGTTTCCCAATTGAATTAAATCAACACCGGCAATCCTGTTCCGTCTAAGGTCGCTCAAGCAAGAGCCGATCTGTTCAGATGCGAAAGGATGCCATGAAACCGACCCTACTATTTGCCACCGCCATGGCGGCCGCCGCTGCCACGGCGGCGGCGCAGGACGCCATGGTGGCGGTGCGCGACGCCCAGAGCGGCCAGTTGCGCGCCGCCACTGCCGCCGAACTGCGCACGCTGGGCGCCACCTCGCTGGCCCTGCGCCCGCCTCCCGGCCAGGTCAGCGTGCGCAGCGATGGCCGCCGCCAGCTGCACCTGGGCGAAGCGGCGCTGGTCCACCTGCTGCTGCGGCGCGATGGCGATGGCCATACCAGCATGGTGTGCAACGAAGGCAACCACAGCGCTGAGGACAGCGTTGAGAACCGCGCTGGCAACAGCGCCGAACACCATGAACCGGCGCTGGCAGCGGCGCACCGGCAGGCCAGCCATGCGGAGCGCTGAACAGCTGGCGGTGGCCGTACTGGCAGCGGCCCTGAGCGTGCCGCTGCCGGCGCCGGCGGCCACCATCACCATCATCAACCGCAACGATCCCGGGGTCGGTTTCAACGACCCGACGCCGGCCACGCCGGTGGGCGGTAATGGCGGCACCACGCTGGGCCAGCAGCGCCTGATCGCCTTCGAGTACGCCGCCTCGGTATGGGGGGCGGCGCTGGCCAGCACGGTGCCGCTGCGGGTAGCGGCGTCGTTCGTGCCGCTCACCTGCACTGCCACCACCGCCACCCTCGGCTCGGCCGGCGCCGCCGACATTTACGCCGACTTCCCCCATGCGCCGCGGCCGGCCACCTGGTACCCGGCAGCGCTGGCGAGCAAGCTGGCGGGGATCGACCAGAGCGCGGCCGATGCCCCCCACATCGTGGCACGCTTTAACTCGCGCCTGGGACTGTTCGACGACTGCATGCCGAACGACGGTTTTTACCTGGGCATCGATGGCCAGGCGGGCGGGCGCATCGATCTGGTCACCGTGCTGCTGCACGAACTGGCGCATGGCCTGGGCTTTCAGACCTTCACCAACGATCAAAACGGCAAGCGGGCCAACGAGCTGCCCTCGGTGTGGGACTACTACCTGGTCGACAACCGCAGCGGCAAGAGCTGGGCGCAAATGAGCGACGCCGAACGCAGCAGCTCGGCCATCAGCGGCGCTGGGCTGTCGTGGAATGGCGCTGGCGTCACTGCGGCGGTGCCGGGCTTGCTGCTGCCGCTGTCGCAGCTGACCATCAGCGGGCCGAATGCCGGCGCCGCTGCCGGCATGCTGGCGGTGGGCGACGCCGCCTTTGGGACGCCGTTGTCGGCCAGGGCCATCGCGGCCGAGCTGATGCCGGTGGTCGACAGCAGCGACGGCACTGGCATGGCGTGCACGGCGCTCGATGCCGCCAACCGGCTGGCGGTGGCCGGCAAGGTGGCGCTGGTCGACCGTGGCAGCTGCGCCTTCGTCGACAAGGCCAGGCAGTTGCAGGCCGCGGGCGCCGTCGCCATGGTGGTGGCCGATAATGCCCCCGGCGAGGTCAGCGAACTCGGTGGCAGCGACCCGGCCATCGTGATCGCCGCCGTCCGCATCTCGCAGCAGGCGGGCCAGGCCATCAAGCTGGCCCTGCAGCAGCGGACAGCGCAGCACTCGGGCGTATTCGCCAGCCTCGGCATCGACCCCACGCGCCTGGCCGGCACCGACAGCGTTGGCCGCGTGCGCATGTACACCCCCAGCCAATACGCCCCCGGTTCAACGGTGTCGCACTTCACCACCGAGGCCAGGCGCAACCTGCTGATGGAACCGTCAATTAGCGCTGACCTGACGCACACGGTGACGGCGCCGGTTGACTTGACCTATGAACTACTGAAGGACATCGGCTGGTAAAAACTGCGTTGTTTGGGCGTCAAAAAAAATCCTCGGCTGTGCCGAGGATTTTTATCTGTTTCGCCCCAACAAAGGCGGGTCTTACTTTTGTTTGTTGTAAGCCGCAACGCCATTCATGATTTCTTCCTTGGCCGCCTCCGGCCCTTCCCAGCCCTCGATCTTGACCCACTTGCCTTTTTCGAGATCCTTATAGTGCTCGAAAAAGTGCTGGATCTGCTGCAGGCGCAGGTCGTTGATGTCTTCCGGTTTTTGCCAGTGGCTGTAGATCGGCAGGATCTTGTCGACCGGGACGGCGAGCACCTTGGCGTCGCCGCCGGCTTCGTCGGTCATCTTGAGTACGCCGATGGCGCGGCAACGCACCACCACGCCGGGGAACAGGGGGAACGGCGTGATCACCAGCACGTCGCACGGGTCGCCATCGTCGGACAGGGTGTTCGGCACGTAACCGTAATTGCATGGGTAGTGCATGGCCGTGCTCATGAAACGGTCGACGAAGATCGCGCCCGATTCCTTGTCCACTTCGTACTTGATCGGATCGGCGTTCATCGGGATTTCAATGATGACGTTGAAGTCGTTCGGCACGTCGCGGCCGGAGGATACTAGGTTGAGACTCATGGCATGTCCTTGGTTTGCAAAAGATTTTACGGCGTGATTATAAAGGATGGCGTCTGCACGATGGCCGCCGGACTACAGCAGGCTGGCCAGCGCGCACTGGCGGTAATGAAAGGCGGCCTGCTCCTGCTGGCCCAGCGCTTCGTGCAGCTGCGCCAGTTTCAGGTGGCACTCGCGCACCATCGCCGGCGCGGCGGCGTCCGACAGCGCCTGCTCGAGGTAGCGCTGGGCCTTGCCCCACAGTTTCTGCTTCAGGCACAGGGCGCCCAGGGTCAGCGCCAGCTCGGCGTCGTTCGGCCGCGTGCGCAGCCACAGCTCGCATTTTTCGATCTGCGCCAGCAGCGCCGGCGTGCCGGCCGCCGCCGCCGCTTCGCGGTAGGCGCGCACCACGCGGTCGTCCCAGTCGTTGTTCAAGGCTTCTTCGACGGTGGCACGGGCTTCATCGTGCAGGCCGCGCGCACTGAGGGCCGCCGCCGCACGCGCGGCAATATACGGTTTGACGCGCTCGCTGGTGGGCACCATCGCCCAGATGCGCAGGATCGCTTCGCTGTCATCGCTACTGTCGCCCAGCAAAGCGTCGTAGGCCAGTTCGCGCAGGCGCGCCGACAGCGCAGGGTGCAAGGCCTTGTGCTTGTCGAGCGAGCGCACCAGGCGCAGCACCTCGGGCCAGTTCTTGGCCTGCTGGTGGGCGCGCATCGACCATTGCAGCGCATAGATATGGCGCACGCCGCTGGCGTTCAATTCGGCGACCGCTTCCAGCGCCGCTTCCGGCTTGTGGTCGTCGACCATCAATTCGGTGACCGTCATCAGGCGCGCCGTTTTGAGGGCGGCGTCGGCGCTGACGCTGGCGAGCCAGCCGTCGCGCCGCGCCGGCTCGCGCATGCGGTGGGCGGCGCGGGCGCCGATCAGCGCCGCCAGGCCAGCGTTTTCCGCCAGCTCGCAAGCGCGCATGGCGGCTTTTTCGGCATGCCCGAAGCGTCCTTCGAACAGCGCCTTCAAGGCCTCGCGCAAGCCTTTGTTGCTGTCGCGCTCACGCTTGCGGTGGCGATACGCAGCCACCCGCGCCGGCATGCTGACGGTGGCGCCGATGGCGCGCAGCACCGCGTAGCCAATGGCGAACAGCAGCAGTTCGAGCAGGATGACGAAATTGAGCGACAAATCAATCCGGTGCGGCGGATAAAACAGCACCACGTTGCCGGGATTGAAGCGGGCAGTGACGGCAATGCCAATTGCCAGCGCCATCAGCGCGACCAACCAGAGTAAGAGACGCATGGCTTAAGGCTTCGCTTTGTAGGTGCGCACCGCGTCGAGGCTGTCGGCCAGGGTCGGCATGTCGATCGCCAGATTGTTGCCCTGCAGCTGGCGCAGCATCGACTGGGCGGCCTGGGTGCTGCGCGCGCGCGTGTCAAAATATTTGGTCAGCGCCTCCTGCACCGTTTCCAGGTCGGTGCGAAAGGCCGCCTCGTTGCGCGACAACAGCGCCAGGCGCGCGTTGAGCAGGCGCAGTTTCAGGTTCTCGCGGGTGAAATACGCTTCGCGCGGCGAGAGCATCAGCGCTTCCGGCGTGTCGACCCGGCGCACGCGGATCAGCTGGCGCACGTCATCCCACATCTCGCCCGTCCAGCCGGTCCAGAGGGCGCCCAGGCGGGCACCGATGGCACTGCTGGCGGCCGCTGGCGGCGCCGATCCCCTGGCCGCGGCTGGCGGCCGGCGCGGCGCCGACTGCGCCAGTTCGGAAGGCGCCACCGGTTCGCTGTCCGACAGCATCGGCAGCGTGTCGAGCTGGGTGATGACGTTATCGATGCGCAGCGCCAGACCGGCCACATCGATGCCGGGCAGCGCCTTGAGCTTGTCGGTGTCGCGCGCGATGGCGCGGCGGATGCTGATGAATTGCGGCTTGTCGTTGCGCGAGAGCGAACGGTCGGCGTTTTGCAGGGCGATCAGGGCACCCTGCACATTGCCGGCCAGTTGCAGCTGCTGGCTGGCAGTCGAGAGCACCTGCTCGATTTCAGCCAGCGCCCATTCGTCGCGGTTTTTCGACAGGTCCTGGTAGAGCGCTTCGAGCGCCAGCTGCTGGCTCTGCGCTTCGCTCTGGCGGCCTTCCAGCGCCGCCACCTTGACCTGCAGTTCCTTGGTCTGTTCCTGCACCTGGCGCGCCAGTGCCACCGTCTCGTTGCCGGTGGCCTCGCTCTTTTGCAGGCTCCTGGCCATTTCGGCGCGCAGGTGGCCCAGCCGGCTGTGAGTCGACCAGGCCAGCGCAGCGAGCAATAGCAGCAGGACGATGGTGACTTTGAACAGCGGCAGCTGCAACAGGTCGGCCCAACGGGGCGATGCCGCAGCCGGTGGCGGCGGGTGGGAGGTGTCGGTAGAAGGTGGCAATTCGTTCATGCTTGTGATTGTAACGCGGCAAGCAGGCTGGCGTCGCCTGAACCTGACAGGGTAAGGTGGCGAACGCCCAGCAGGCGGGCCGTTTCGGCGATGCGTTCGTGCGGCACAATCAGGTGCTGCTGTTGCATTTTTGCAACAGCAGCGGCGCCATCGAGTTGCTCGAGCAGGTCGAACAGGCCGCGCAGCGCTTCCGAACTGGTAATGATCCAGTCGCACGGGCGCGCGATCAGGCTCGACAGCTGCGCCGCCAGGGCGGCATCGAGCCGCGGCACGCGGCGGCGGTAAGCGGCCACCGTGGTCACTTCGGCGCCGGCCGCGCGCATGCCGTCGGCGATCAGCTCGCGGCCCGATTCGCCGCGCACGATCAGCACCTTGCGGCCGGCCAGCGCCTTGACGTCAAGCGCGGCGAGCAGGTGTTCGGAGTCGCTGCGGGCCGGGTCGAGCGGGCTGTGGATGGTGGCGCTGGCGGCGTCGACGCCATGCGCGGCCAGGCACAGGCGACTGCCCTCGCCCAGCACGGCGATGGCCACCTGCGGCGGCCACGCGCGCTGCTGTTCGGCCAGGCAGGCAAAGGCGGCATCGATGGCGTTCGGCGAGACAAACGCCACCAGCGCATAGTCGTGCAACTGCGCCAGCGCTGCCTGCAGGAGGGCGCGCTCACGGTCGGGCAAGGGGTCGATTTCCAGCAGCGGCAGCAGCAGCGCTTCGCGGCCGCAGGCGCTCAGCGCTGCCGCCAGCGCGCCCGCCTGCGCGCGCGGCCGCGTGATGATCACCGGCGCCAGCGCGGCCACTTCAACTCCTGGCGGCATTGGCGGCATTGGCGGCCTCCAGCGCATCGGCGGCATCGACCGCATCGGCCTGTGCCTTGCAGGCGGCCAGGATGCCGTGGGCGTCCTGTGCGGCCAGCAGATCGGCCACGCGCTGGCCCAGCGCATCGGGGGCGTCAGCCGCGCCGCTCGCCTCGGCATGGGCGACGCGGGCGCCATCGGGGGTGGCGACCATGGCGCGCAAGCGCATTTGACCGGCGACGCCATCGACGGTGGCAAACGCCGCCAGCGGAATCTGGCAGCTGCCGCCAAACACCTTGGAGACTTTGCGCTCGGCGCTGACGGCGTGGAAGGTCGGCAGGTGATTCAAGGGCGCCAGCACGGCGCGCAAGTCGATGTCGCTGCGGCCGGCCAGAATTTCGATGGCCATGGCGCCCTGCCCCGCCGCCGGCAGGCTGTGTTCGGGGTCAAGCAGCGCGCGGATCCGCTGCGGCAGCCCCAGGCGGATCAAGCCGGCCGCCGCCAGGATGATGGCGGCATAGTCACCGCGATCGAGTTTGCCGAGGCGGGTATCGAGATTGCCGCGCAGCGGTTTGACTTGCAGGTGCGGATAGCGGGCAGCGATCAGCGACTGCCGGCGCAGGCTCGAGGTGCCGACGATGGCGCCGGCCGGCAGCGCATCGAGGCTGGCGTGGCTGTTCGAGACAAAGGCGTCGCGCGGGTCTTCGCGTGCGAGCACGGCGGCCAGCTCGAAGCCCTGCGGCAGGTCCATCGGCACATCCTTGAGCGAATGGACGGCCAGGTCGGCGCGCCGCTCGGCCATCGCCACTTCGAGCTCCTTGACGAACAAACCCTTGCCACCGACCTTGGACAGGGTGCGGTCGAGGATCTGGTCGCCGCGGGTGGTCATACCGAGAATCGTGATCTGGCAGTTTGGATATAATAAAGTCAATTGAGCGCGAACGTGCTCGGCCTGCCACATGGCCAGACGACTCTCGCGGGAAGCGATGATCAGGGTCGCCGGCGCGGGCGGCAGGCTGTGGGCGGTCACTGCGGTTGCGTTCAAAACGGATTCTTTCACTGTCGTAGGCCGACCCCGGCGAACGCCAGTTATCGGGCCATGGTTGGAATCACAAATTTTATCATGCGCTCTTCCTGCAGACTGCGGCCAGAAGCCCCTGCATTGACTTATTGAATAATGGCCGACATGCTCAACTCCGCTGCAACAGCACCTGAACCGACAAACCGCGCCGTCAGCGTCAGCGCCGACGACAAGGACGCCCCCCTGAAAGAAGACATCCGCCTGCTCGGCCGCCTGCTCGGCGACGTCCTGCGCGAGCAGGAAGGTGCCGACGTCTACGAGGTGGTCGAAACCATCCGCCAGACCGCCGTGCGCTTTCGCAAAGACGATGACGCCGACGCCGACCTCGAACTGCGCACCCTGCTGAAAAAACTCTCGCGCGAGCAGACCATCTCGGTGGTGCGGGCGTTCTCGTATTTTTCGCACCTGGCCAATATCGCCGAAGACCAGCACCACATCCGCCGCCGCCGTGCGCACCAGCTGGCCGGCTCGCCGCCGCAGTCGGGCAGCGTCGCCTTCGCGCTGGGCAAACTGAAAGCGGCGGGAGTGCCGGCCGCCACCGTCCACCACTTTTTTCAGCAGGCGCAGATCGTCCCGGTGCTCACCGCCCACCCCACCGAAGTGCAGCGCAAGAGTATTCTCGACGCCGAGCATGACATCGCCCGCCTGCTGGCCGAGCGCGATGGCGCGCTCACCCCCAAGCAGGCGCGCGCCAACCTGGCGCTGCTGCAGTCGCGCATCGCCACCCTGTGGCAGACGCGCATGCTGCGCTACTCCAAGCTGACGGTGGCCGATGAAATCGACAACGCCCTGTCCTACTACCGCATCACCTTCCTGCGCGAGCTGCCGGCCCTGTACGACGACATCGCCGAAGACCTGACGGTCCACTACGGCGCCGACGCCGCTGCCACCAGCGCCTCCTACATCCAGATGGGCAGCTGGATCGGCGGCGACCGCGATGGCAATCCGAATGTCGATGCCACCACCATGCAGGCGGCGCTGACCAGGCACGCGGCCACCATCCTCGATTTTTATCTGGAAGAAGTCCATGCGCTGGGCGCCGAACTGTCGGTGTCGACCCTGATGGTCAGTGTCAGCCCGGCCCTGCAGGCGCTGGCCGATGCCTCTCCCGACCAGTCGCCGCACCGCAGCGACGAGCCGTACCGGCGCGCGCTGATCGGCATTTACGCCAGGCTGGCCAGCACCGCCCGCAAACTCGGCGCGGCCAACATCCTGCGCCGCGAAGTCGCTCACGCCGAGCCGTATGGTGACGCCGCCGACTTTGCCGCCGACCTGCAACTGCTGGCCGACTCGCTGGTGGCCAACCATGGCGCCAGCCTGGTGCACCCGCGCCTGGCGCACCTGCTGCGTGCCGTCGCCATATTCGGCTTTCACCTAGCTTCGCTCGACATGCGCCAGAGTTCCGACGTCCACCAGCGCGTGCTGACCGAACTGTTCGCCGCCGCCGGCGAGGAAAGCGATTACGCCGCCCTCGATGAAGCGGCCAAGGTGGCGCTGCTGCAAAAAGAACTGGCGCAAGCGCGCCTGCTGGTGTCGCCCTGGACCAGCTATTCGGCCGAGACCGAGAGCGAACTGGCGATCCTGCGGGCGGCGCGCGACATCGGCCAGCGCTACGGCGGCCGGGCCATCCGCAACTACATCATTTCGCATACCGAGACTGTCTCCGACCTGCTCGAAGTGCTGCTGCTGCAAAAGGAAGCGGGCATGCTGCGCACCGCCAGCGGCGAACTCGATGCGATGGTCATTCCCCTGTTCGAAACCATCCCCGACCTGCAGCGCGCCGCTGACATCATGCGCGAATGGATGGCGCTGCCCCAGGTGGCGCAGGTCATCGCGCACCAGGGCCAGCTGCAGGAAGTCATGCTCGGTTACTCCGACTCGAACAAGGATGGTGGTTTTCTGACCTCGAACTGGGAGCTGTACAAGGCCGAGATCGACCTGGTCAAGGTGTTTGCCGATGCCGGCGTCAAACTGCGCCTGTTCCACGGTCGCGGCGGCACCGTCGGCCGCGGCGGCGGTCCCAGTTTCGACGCCATCCTGGCGCAGCCACCGGGCACCGTCAATGGCCAGATCCGCCTGACCGAGCAGGGCGAAATCATCGCCTCGAAATTTTCCAACGCCGAAATTGGCCGCCGCAACCTCGAGCTGCTGGTGGCGGCCACCCTGGAAGCGAGCCTGGGCCAGAGCAGCGGCGCCCAGTCAAGCCAGCTGGCGCACTTTGAAACGGTGATGGCCGAGCTGTCCGATCTGGCCTACCACGCCTACCGCAACCTGGTCTACGAGACGCCCGGCTTCACCGATTACTTTTTCGCCGCCACGCCGATCACCGAAATCGCCGAACTCAATCTCGGTTCGCGCCCCGCCTCGCGCAAGTCGACCCGCCGCATCGAAGACCTGCGCGCGATTCCCTGGGGGTTTTCGTGGGGCCAGTGCCGGCTGCTGCTGCCCGGCTGGTACGGCTTCGGTTCGGCCATCGGCGCCTGGCTGGCGGCTGACGGCGAGGCTGGACGCGCCGACCGCATCGCCACCCTGCAAGCGATGCACCAGCGCTGGCCGTTCTTTGCCACTCTGCTGTCGAACATGGACATGGTGCTGGCCAAGACCGATCTGCCGATCGCCTCGCGCTACGCCGAACTGGTGGCCGATGTCGCACTGCGCGAGCGCATTTTTGGGCGCATCGCCGCCGAACACGGTGCCACCCTGGCCTGCCTGCAGAGCATCACCGGCGCCAGCGAACGGCTGGCCGGCAATCCCCTGCTGGCGCGCTCGATCCAGAACCGCTTCGCCTATCTCGATCCGCTCAACCACCTGCAGGTCGAGCTGATCGAGCGCCACCGCGCGCTGGCGGGCGGACCGCTGCAGGTCGATAACCGCGTGCACCGGGGCATCCACCTGTCGATCAATGGGGTCGCTGCGGGGCTGCGCAATACCGGCTGATTTGCCGTGCGCGGCCATCAGGGCCTTCAGTGAGACATCGCTCACTGAAGGCCCTGACGGCCGGAAAGGCAATTTCTGACGCCAGATTTGTCACATAATGGCCACGGTGACATGCACCATCCTGAAAACCGGCTACACTCGGTGGGCATGAAGCCGCCCACTCTGCCCGCCACCGACGCATTTTTCGACCTGCTGCTCGACGCCGTCTGCGCTGTCGACGCCGACGGCCGCTTTGTGTTCGCCAGCGCCGCCATCGAGCAGATTCTCGGCTACACGCCGCAGGAACTGATCGGCCAGCGCATGATCGACCTGGTGGTACCGGAAGACCGCGCGCGCACGCTGGCACGGGTGAACGACATCGTCGGCGGCGCGGCCAGTCCCCATTTTGAAAACCGCTACCGGCGCAAGGACGGCAGCTACGTCGACATCATGTGGTCGGCGCGCTGGTCCGAGGCCGATCAGTTACGGGTGGCGGTGGCGAGGGACGTCACCGAGCGGCGCCGGCTCGACGCCATGCGCGCGGCCATGTATGCCATTTCCGAAGCGGCCAACGCGGCCAGCAGCCTGCCAGTCCTGTTTCCGCTGCTGCACCGCATCGTCAACGAGCTGCTGGCGGCGCCCGGTTTCGCCATCGCCCTGTACGACAGCAACGACGACATGATCCTGCTGCCCTATCACCTCGACGAGCATGGCGCGCCGGGGGCGTCATCGATGACCGCGGCCGACACCCTGTGCGGCCACGTCATCAAGGGCGGCCGCGCGCTGCTGCTCGCACCGGGGCCGGACGCCGAGCGGCTGGCGAGCCTGCCGCCGGCGCTGCACGGGGCGGCGCGCCGCAGTGCGCCGTGCTGGCTGGGCGTGCCGCTGACGTCGCGCAAGGAAGGCCCGATCGGCGCCATCATCGTCAAGAGTCCGGCGGCGGCGCGCCAGTATGGCCAGGTCGAACAGGACTTGCTGCAGTTCGTCGCCAGCCAGGTCGGCATCGCCATCGAACGGGTGCGCATGCAGGAGCAGCTGCAGCACATGGCGCGCCACGACGCCCTCACCGGCCTGCCCAATCGCCAGCTGTTTCTCGACCGTCTGGACGCTGCGCTGGCGCGCGCGGTGCGCAGCGCCGGCGGCTTCGCCCTGCTGTATCTCGATCTCGACGAATTCAAGCAGGTCAACGACCGCCACGGCCACGCCGCCGGCGATACCCTGCTGCGCGAAGTGGGTCAGCGCCTGCAGGGCGCCGTGCGCGACGTCGACACGGTCGGGCGCATCGGCGGCGACGAATTCATTGTGCTGCTCGAAGGGGTCGACAACGCCGCTGACGCCTTCCTGATCGCTGCCAAGATTGAACAGGTGTTTGGCGCGCCGCTCACCATCGGCGCTTTTGAGCTGAAAATCGGCGCCAGCATCGGTCTGGCCATGTATCCGGCCGATGGCCTGCGGGCGGCGCAGCTGATCGAACGGGCCGATATCGCCATGTACCGCGCCAAGCAGCAGCGCGGCGCCGCGCGCCGGCTGGCGCAGGACACGCAGGGCGCACACGACAAGGCGTAAAGCGCAGGGCGCCGCGATGACCACTAAGCGTGCCAGCGAACCGACAGGCGCAGCCCGATCGGCGATACTTGACCCATCGACCGCGACCGCGCGCCGTCTTCCACTGAAACGTTTGGTAGCGTTACTTACCGAACCGCCCTAGCCGGGTCCAGCGATGCGCGGTGTAATGGACTGGTCAAACCGCACCGCATTACCAAGGAGAACCACCATGAATATGATCAAAAAAACGACCAAAAAAACGACCATCATCGCTTCCGCCCTGCTGGCCCTGAGCCTTGCCGCCAGCGGGACCGCGCTGGCACAGCGCAATGATCACGGCAATGACCGCAATGACCGCGGCCAGCAGCAGGACGACAGCCGCAACGACCACGGCGCCCGTGGCAATGATAACGACCGCAACGACAACAACCGCAACGACGCCCGCGCCAACGACAACCGCGGCCGTAACTACGACGCCCGCAACTTCCGCCGCGACGATTCGCGTGGCGGCGGCCCGCGCCACGACATGCGCCGTGGCCAGCGCCTGAGCCAGGAATACCGCGACAACCGCTACGTCGTCAACGACTGGCGCGCGCGCCGCCTGTCAGCGCCACCGCGCGGCCAGCACTGGGTGCAGGCTGGCGATGATTATGTGCTGGCAGCCATCGCCACCGGCATCATTACGCAGATCCTGCTGTCCAATTAAGTTAGCTGGCTGCCCAAGGCCGCGCCCTCGCAGGATGGCGCGGCTTTTTTTTATCTTTTTACGTCTGCTTATTTCAGAAACTGCTTCACTTCGGCCTGGAACTGCGCCGGCTGGTCCCACATGATGAAGTGGGCGCTGTCATCGATGCGTTTTAAGCGCAGCGTTTTGGCGCCCGCATACGCGCCCTTGTAGGCGGCATCGGCCTGCGGCCCGTCCATCAAGCCTTTCGGCGCGATATACAGCACCGTCAGCGGCGCCGTGATGGCGGCCAGCTCGGGACGCAGATCGGTCACCACCAGTTCGTGGTAGGCGCGCGCCGAGACGTCGGCGGTGCTGGTGAGCGAATCGTCAATGGCACCGGCGCGCATCGGCACGTTGTTGATCATCGAATTGATGGTGCCGATGGCGCGCGTGCGGCGCGCTTCCGGCTCGGCTGCGCGCATCGCTGCCAGGATGCCGTCGGCGGTGGGGGTGATGCTGGCGGCAGTGGTGCCGGGCGGGCCGAACAGGGCGCCCAGGAAGGGCACCATGTCGACCACCATCAGCCGCTCGACCAGCTGCGGATGGCGGCTGGCCACCATCAGGCCGATGGTGCCGCCCATCGAGTGACCGATCAGCGCCGGCTTCGGCAGTTTTTTACCTGTGATGGTCGTCTCGATGTAGCGGGCGATGTCTTCCGCCACGGGCGCCGCCACCGGCCCCTCGACATTGGCGCCGGCCGCGGCGCCGGCGAAACCGCTTACCTGCACCAGGTGATAGCGGTGGCCGGGCGTGGCCGCAATCAGTTCGCGCCACACGCGCGGCGAGGAATTGAGGCCAGCAATCAGGACGACGTCGCTGCCGCTGCCCTCGACCGTCACACTGATCCGGGTGGCCGGGGTGGCCTCGGCGGCAAAAGCGGAAATAGCGCGGCCAGCGAACAGACTGACGATGGCAAGCGACAAGGCGGTAGCGAGAACGGTGCGGCGGGTGGTCATGGGGTCTCCTGGACGTTGTAGGGGCAACAGGCCAAACATTGACTAAAATTTAATCCACCGCCTATCGTCGTCTGGGTGGCGGGTGAAGTCAAGAGGCAGGCGACGATGGGACAGGTACCTTGCGCTGCCAGTCCCCGGCAGCCGTAAAAAAACCGCCCGCCTCATGCAAGGCGCGCGGTTTTCAATGGAGCCGGCGGCGATCAGCCGTTATGCAAAAAGCTCTTGAGTTTGTCCGAGCGCGACGGCTGGCGCAGCTTGCTCATCGCTTTCGCTTCGATCTGGCGGATGCGCTCGCGCGTCACATCAAACTGTTTACCCACTTCTTCGAGCGTGTGGTCGTTCGACATCTCGACGCCGTAACGCATGCGCAGCACCTTCGCTTCGCGCGGCGTCAGCGAGTCCAGCACTTCCTTGATGACGTTGCGCATCGACGCGTGCAAAGCGGCGTCGAGCGGCGCCAGCGTGGCGTTGTCTTCGATGAAGTCGCCCAGCTGCGAGTCGCCATCTTCGCCCATCGGCGTTTCCATGGAGATCGGCTCTTTGGCAATCTTCATAATCTCGCGCACCTTGTTTTCCGGCATTTCCATCTTCAGCGCCAGCGTCGCCAGGTCCGGCTCGCTGCCCGTTTCCTGCATGATTTGACGGGAAATCCGGTTCATCTTGTTGATCGTTTCGATCATGTGCACCGGCACGCGGATGGTGCGCGCCATGTCGGCGATCGAGCGGGTGATGGCCTGGCGGATCCACCAGGTGGCGTAGGTGGAAAATTTATATCCACGGCGGTACTCAAACTTGTCGACCGCTTTCAACAGGCCGATATTGCCTTCCTGGATCAGATCGAGGAATTGCAAGCCGCGGTTGATGTATTTCTTGGCGATCGAAATCACCAGCCGCAAGTTGGCGACCGTCATTTCGCGCTTGGCGTGACGGGCGCGCTTTTCGCCGGCAGCCATCTGCTTGTTAATCTTGCGCAGGTCCGCCAGCGGCAGCGCCACCCGTGCCTGCAGGGCGATCATGCGCTTTTGGTGTTCCTGGATGGCCGGCACGTTGCGGCCCAGCACGGCGCTATACGGGTAGCCGGCACCGACTTCCGCCTCGACCCAGGCCAGATTCGTTTCGTTGCCGGGGAACACCTTGATGAAGTGTGCGCGCGGCATGCCGCAGCGCGAGACGCAAATTTCCAGCACCGCTTTTTCGATGTGGCGCACTTCATCCATCTGGCCGCGCAGGGTGTCGCACAGCTTTTCCACCACTTTCGCGGTGAAGCGGATGCCGAGCAGTTCGTTGGAGATCACTTCCTGCGCCTTGACGTAGGCTTTCGAGCCATAGCCCTCTTTTTCAAACGCCTTGGCCATCTTTTCGAACTGCGCTTCGATCACCAGGAATTTGTCGAGCGCGCCACGGCGCAGCTGCAACAGCTGTTCGGTCGAAAAGCCGGCTGCGCCGCCATTGGCATCGCCATCTTCGTCGACTTCTTCTTCTTCCTCGTCGTCGTCGTCGCCGTCAGCGGCAGCCACCGCCGGCTTGTGCGGCGCGGCCGGCGCCGGCGTCGACGATTCGTTCAGATCGACAAAACCGTCGACCACTTCATCGACCTTGATTTCGTCGCGCTCGATCTTGTGCGACAGCGCGATGATTTCAGCGATCGTGGTGGGGCAGGCAGAAATGGCTTGCACCATGTCTTTCAGGCCGCCCTCGATCCGCTTGGCGATTTCGATCTCGCCTTCGCGGGTGAGCAGCGCCACCGCGCCCATTTCGCGCATATACATACGGACCGGGTCGGTGGTGCGGCCGAAATCGGAATCGACCGTCGACAGCGCGGTGGCGGCAGCCGCTTCGACTTCGTCGTCGCTGGTGGCGGTCGGCACGTTGTCGGTCAACAGCATCATGTCAGCGTCAGGGGCGCGCTCGTAGACGGCGATGCCCATGTCGTTGAAGGTGGCGATGATGCCTTCGATCGCTTCCGGATCGATGATGTTTTCCGGCAGCTGATCGTTGATCTCGGCGTGGGTCAGAAAGCCGCGCTCCTTGCCCATGTTGATCAGGTTCTTGATCTGGTTGCGGCGCCGTTCCATATCGGCTTCCGAGGTCTTCGAGTCGCCCGCCAGCACCCCTGACAGACCGCCCTTGGCCTTGCGCTCTTTTGCTTTCGACACTGCCTTGAGTTCAGCGCGCTCGACCGCGTTGAGGGCCGCCACTTCGTCGTTTTCCGGCGTGAATTCGCTCGGCTTGCGACCGCGTCGTCCCGGCACCTTGACCGATGGCAGCAGGTAGCCCGAGGTATCGATCTGCGCCAGCGTGGCCGCATCGGTGACCTGGCTGACCGACTGGCCGGCGGTCTGGATGACGGTCGGCTCGGCTTCGACGACCTTGCGCGCCACGCGCGGCTTGACCACCTTGGCGGCGGCGGGCGCCGGCTCGACAGCGGCAGCGACTTCAGTGACCGGCGCGGCCGGCTCGGTCTGCTTCATGGCCGCCAGTTTCGACACTTTTTTGCGCACCACCGTGGTGACCACGGGCGCTGCCAGCGCGGCGGCGTCGCCATCGGCTGCAGTGGCCGTTGCAGCCGCATCGAGCGCAACCGTCGCCGTCACTGCCTGCACATCCTCGACGCGCGCTTCGGCGGCGGCATTGATGGCGGCCAGGCGCGAGCGGGTCTTGACGACGCTGACCTTGGGGGCGCTGTCGTCGCCTTCGATGAAGTAGGAGGTGGCCGTCTTCGGCACCGCCAGCGGCGCGGCTTTACGCGGTGCTGCCTTCGTGGCGGTCAAAGTCAGTGTCTTGGCGGTGCTTTTGGTCATATACTCTCCAGTCGCGGGCGGGGCGCGCCAGCGAAGTCAAAAATCCACCCAGACCCTGTGCGGCGGGCCCGATGGCGGGGGTAGTTCCGGGATAGTCCCTAAGTGGGGGCTACGGGCCGATTGTCAAGCGCGATGGCAAGCATCACACAATGGCTCGGCAGCAAAACGGTGGCTTGGTCAATGACGCGGATACAATATCGAAGCAGAAAAGAAAAAAAGCCCGATCGTAAAAACCGGGCTTGAATCTATTGTCCAGGGAAAATAGAGGAGACGGGCACATGATGCCCCGCGAAGAATGCGCCGTATAATTGAAAAATCGAATGATTGATATCACAATAACGCATACTTCCTAGCAACTATCCTTCCTGACTCGTTTGCGCCAACGCAAGCCGCGCGTAGAGCAAGGGGCGGATCATACACGATTTCGCGCAAGGGCGCCGGTGCGGCGGTGCCCGGCATAGCAAAACAACACGATTCAATTTGTCGCCGCACTTGGCAAAGTCCACATGGTATCCTCTCGTCTCCAGCTCTTACTATGAAGTCAATGAATACAACTAGCCCTGTCGTCGAGACCCCTGGCGACACTCCGGCCCCCGCCGTCGTCGTACCCGCAGCACCCGCCGCCGAATCAACCGAATCGGCCGCCACCGTGTCCGACGCCAACGCGCCGGTCCAGCCTGAAACGGACTCATCCACCGAACCTGCTGCCGCTCCTGCCACCGCCTCTGCCACCGCTCCTGCCAGCGTCGCTGGCGCACCGAGCGCACGCTCGCTGCTCAAGCAGTTGCAGCAACAGTTCCCTACCTTTGGCAAGTGCCTGCCCCTGTCGATCGGCATCGACAAGCAGTTGCTGGCAAAAATGCCTGAACTCGACCGCAAGACCATGCGCGCCGCCCTCGGCATTCACACGGGCTCGCTGCGCTATCTGCGCACCATGGAAAAAGCCAGCGTGCGCTACGACCTCGATGGCACCGCCGGGGCCGCCGTCACCGATACCCACCGTTTGCATGCCAAGGAAACCTTGCAACTGCGCTTCAAAAAAGAAGCCGACCGCAAGAAAGCCGAAGCCGATGCCGCCAAGGCCGCTGAAGCGGACCGTGCGCGCCAGGAAAAGCTGCAATTGCTGGCGTCCAAATTCGCGCGCCACTGAGCGATGGTGCCTGCCGTACTGAGTCAGCGCCCTTGATGGACAGCGGCGCAGCGTCACCTCTGCCCGCCACGCTCGCGCCTGCGCTGCCCCCGTACGAGGGCATCGCCATGGCCGACGTGCGCCTGGTGCGCTCCGAGACGGATGCCGCCGCCGCGCTGGCGGCGTTGCACGCCATGGACGTAATCGGTTTTGATACCGAATCGAAGCCGACCTTTCTGAAAGGCGAGGTGTCGACCGGACCGCACCTGGTGCAACTGGCCACCGACAGCACCGCGTGGCTGTTCCAGATCGGCGCCCAGCCGCCGGCCGAGGCCATTTTGCACGTGCTGCGCAGCGTGCTCGAGTCGCCGGCCATTCTGAAGGTCGGCTTTGGTCTGGCTGACGATATCAAGCGCCTGCGCGCCAAGCTGGGCATCAACACCGCGCACGTGGTCGACCTGGCCACGGCAATGAAGCAAAAGAATGAACGCAACTCGCTCGGTGCGAAGACGGCAGTGGCACGCTTTTTTGGTCAGACCCTGCAAAAGTCGAAAAAAATCACCACCACCAACTGGGCCATGGCGCGCCTGTCGGACAAGCAGATTTTATATGCGGCCGACGACGCCCACGTGGCCCTCAAACTGTACCGCCACTGGCAGGCGCTCAAGCAGCACTGAGCGACCGCGCTGGTCAGCAGCACCAGGTGTTCAAGAACGGTCGACGATGCTGGCGATGCGCTGCTGGTCGAAGGTGAAGATCGAGCTGCCCTGCATGGCAACCTCGGCGCCCGCCCTGGGGCCGTCCGGGATGTCCACCGCCAGCGTGCCGGCGAAGGCGATGGTGGCAATCACCTGGTCGGGATCGAATTCAAGCGCGACAATGGTTTGTTGGCGCGTGGCGAACATGGCAGCCGATGACTGCGCCAGGGTGCGAAAGGCGTCGACGCCGGCCGTTTCGTGTGTTTTGACACCCTCTTCATAGTTATCGAAGCGCACCGCAGGGCTGAGCACAGCCGTCATGCCAGCGATATCGACGGCGTTGTAGGCGGCAATATAGGTTTCGATCAGCTGCTGGCGCTCGGTGTCGGTCATGGTCGCTCCCTTCGGTGGTATGAAATTTCTTCAATCTTAACAAAAGCGCTATGCTGCGTCATCTTGGTATCGTGAAGCGAACACATGCCTGATTCTGGCCGCCGTGCCGTATTGCTGTTGCTGTGCTTGCTGCTAGCGGCGGTGCGCAGTGGCGCCGCCACGCCGGCCGACACCATCGAACAGCGCGTGCTGGCCTGCACGGCCTGCCATGGCAGCAGCGCCGGCCGCGCCGTGTTTCCGCGCATTGCCGGCAAGCCGGCCGGCTATCTGTATAACCAGCTCATCAATTTTCGCGAAGGACGCCGGCAATACCCGCAGATGACGTATATGGTCGAGCACCTGTCGCTGCCCTATCTGCGGGAAATTGCCGACCATTTTTCGAAGCAACAGCTGGCGGCGCCCACCGTACCGACGGTCGACCTGGACGCTGCCGCGCTGGCACGCGGGCGCCAGCTGGTGCTAGAGGGCGATCGCGCCCTCCAGCTGCCCGCCTGCATCGCCTGCCATGGCGCGCGCCTGACGGGGGTGCAGCCCGCCATCGCTGGCCTGGCCGGCTTGCCGCGCGACTATCTCAATGCGCAGCTGGGTAACTGGCGCAACCACACGCGCCGCGCGCAAGCGCCCGATTGCATGGCCGTCATCGCCAATCGCCTCAGCCTGTCCGATGTCGCCGCTGTTTCCGGCTGGATTGCGCGCCGCCCGCTGCCCGCCGCCGCGGCGATGGCGCCGGCTGCCACCATTGCCCGCCCGCTGCCGCTGGCCTGTGGCAGCGCCCCCGACTGACGCGATGGACACCATCCACAGCCGCAACGGCCGCCGTGCCATCGCCCTGCTGGCTATTGTGCTCAAAGCGCTGGCGGTGTGGCTTTTTCTTGCGTGGCCCCGTGAACAACACATGCCGTCGGCCGCAAGCGCCGACTTTGCCGCCAGCCCCGCCGTGCTGGCGCGCGGCGCCGTGCTGGCGCGCGCAGGCGACTGCATGGCCTGCCACACAGTACGCGGCGGCGCCCCGTATGCGGGCGGACGCCTGCTGGCGACCCCCTTCGGCGCTATCGCCACGCCGAATATCACACCCGACCGCGCCAGCGGGATTGGCGCCTGGAGTGCCGACGATTTCTGGCGCGCGCTGCACAACGGCAAGTCACGCGATGGCCGCCTGCTGTATCCCGCTTTTCCCTATCCAAATTACACCAAGGTCACGCGCGCCGACGCCGACGCCCTGTACGCCTATCTGCACGCGCTGCCGGCGGTGCGCCAGCCGAATGCGCCGCACCAGCTGCGCTTTCCCTACAACACCCAGGCAGCGCTGGCGGGCTGGCGGCTGCTGTACTTCACGCCGGCCGTGTTCGCCCCTACCCCCACCCGCTCGCCCGAATGGAACCGCGGCGCATATCTGGTCGAGGGCCTGGGACACTGCAGCGCCTGCCACTCGGCGAGAAACAGCGCCGGCGCCAGCGACGATGCGCTGGGCGGCGCCCTGTTACCGGGCGGCGCCTGGTACGCCCCCTCGCTGACGGCGGCCGGCGAAGCGGGCCAGCAGCAGATCGCGGTGGCCGAGATCGGCGCACTGCTGCACGGCGGCATCTCCAGCAGCGCCAGCGTGGCCGGGCCGATGGCCGAGGTGGTCGAAGCGAGCTTGCAGCATCTGGCAGATGCCGATATCACGGCGATGGCGGTGTATTTGCAGGCGCTGCCGGCGACGCCGCGCGTGCCGGCGCAAACGCTGGCGCCGACGCCGCAGCTGTTGCAGCTGAAACAACAGGGTCGCCAGTTATACGACAAGCACTGCGTCGCATGCCACGGTGCCGACGGCGAGGGCATGCCGCCCCACTATCCGGCGCTGGCCGGCAACCGCGCGCTGACGATGGAGTCGGCCGTCAATCCCATCCGCCTGGTGCTGCACGGCGGCTTTGCGCCGGCCACCGGCGGCAATCCGCGCCCCTACGGCATGCCGCCGTATGGCCACCTGTTGAACGATGCCGAGGTGGCGGCGCTGCTCAGTTATCTGCGCGCCAGCTGGGGCAACCAGGCCGCGCCAGTGAGCGCGCGCAGCGTCAACGCGCTGCGCGGCGCAGCACTCGACTGATTCGACCGCGATTACACCATCTCGGCAAAGCCGATGCGGTCGGTGGTGGCATTGCGGGCATCGTCGACGCTGATGCTGTGGCTGGCCAGCAGCGCTTCGAGCGACGCATTCATCGTATGGCAACCGCCATCCTTGCCACTGTTCATGCGCGCGCGGATGGCGGCGATATCGCCCGCTTCCAGCAGCGGCAACAGCGCCGGGCCGTTGGTCAGGCATTCGGTGGCCAGGTGATACCGGTTGCCTTCGCTCGACGGCAGCAGCGCCTGGCACAGCACGCCACGCAGTGCATGGGCCAGCGCCTGCGACTGCGCTTCCGAATTGCCCAGCAGGCGGATCATTTTTTGCAGACCCATCTCGGTCGAGCGCGCATGCAGGGTGGCCAGCACCAGCGGTCCCGATTCGGCCAGCGCCAGCGCTTCCTGCGCCGTCTGGGCATCGCGGATTTCGCCGATGACGATCACATCGGGACGCTCACGCAGGGCGTCGAGCGCGCCCAGGTAATAACTGTCGACGTCGCCATCGATGCCCACTTCGCGCTGGGTGATGATGCATTTGCGCTGCGGGATCAGGGTTTCGACCGGGTCTTCGATGGTGATGATGTGGCCCGAGCGGTGCATATTGATGTCATCGATCATCGAGGCAATCGTGGTCGACTTGCCCTGGCAGGTGTCGCCGATGATCAACACCAACCCGCTGGTCAGGCTGGCAAAGGCGCGCTCGTCGGCGTGCAGGCCCAGCGCCGCCAGCGCCAGCGGCTCTTTCGGGAAGCGGCGGATCACGCAGCCGAGGCGCTTTTTACCCTGAAACGTAAAACAGTTGGCGCGGATGCGCGCCGTGTGCAGGTCGATCGAGCGGTCGAAGGCGCGCTCGATGATGCGCTCGCTCCAGTTCGGTTCGATGACCTCAAAAAACTCTTCCAACTCTTCCCGCGTGATGGGCGAATCGGTAACCGCCACCAGTCCCTTTGGCTGGCGCAGCATCAAGGGGCTATTTTGGTGAATGATGATGTCGGAAAAGACCAGGCGCGAGTTCAGCAGGTGCAAAATCTGCTCGACCAGGGTGCCGAATACGGGGTGGTCCTCGTTTTCTACGTAGGTCAGGGTGCGGATCTGGGAGGTCTGGTGGTGGTCCATCGGTGGCTCTCGCTTGAAACTGGCATGACAGGAAATCTGCCTGCCAATTATAAAACCACAGCGGCGCAAAAGATTGCAATATCGAAATAATTTGTGCGCCCGATGTTAGCGCAAGCGGTTGCGGTGGCCGGTTTTCAGGTCCAGCGAGAACTTCACGCCGCCGTCCGTGTACATGACGTCATCGGGCGGCTCCTCGCCTGCCAGCGCGCCAGCCACCAGTGGCAAGCCTTCGCCCTTGCGCAGCAAGTCGTCGCAGCGCTCGTAGACATTGCGGCAGCCGGTGCCGGCCATCAGCGCCTGCACGATCGCCACTTTCCACGCTTCCACGCCGCCCGACTGGAACTGGCAGATCAGGTAACCATCGGCGCCGCCGAACGATTCGACGATCAGGCCCGACAGGCGATCGAGGTCGCCATCAACCCGGCGCAGCAGTTGATCGGGTTTGGCTTTCGCCGCTGCGGCCGCCGTGCGCGCCAGCGCCGCCTGCACGCGTCCTTTGATCAGGGCGTGATCGACCGGTTCGGCTTCATCGAAGCTCCAGATACGGGCGCGGATTTGCGAGCGCGAATTGTAGGCCGCGCGGCCAATAAACTGTTTTGATGACGATTGCACCACGGCGGTGGCGCCCGGTTTCATCTTTTCGTTGGGTTTACCTTCGACCTTGTCGATGGCGGAGGCGTAGATCAGGGGATCGCCGGCGAGAATGGCTTTTTCCTTGCCCTGTTTGATGGTAATGAATAACATAATTGTCCCGTGAGGCCGGCGCGGCGCGCACAGCGCAACGCCAAAGGCGCCATCATACAGGCGATGGCAACATCAATGGCCAGCGTGCTTCTGGCTGGAACGCTCAATGGCCGGAACGTTTAATGGCCAGAACGGAATGTCAGCGGCTTGACCACCACCTCGACCTGCAGCGCTTCGCGCTTGCCGCCCGCGTGCTCGACCTGCAGCGTCAGCGGCACCAGCGCGCCTTCTTTCAGGGGCTGCTTCAGGCCGATCAGCATCAGGTGAAAACTGTTGACGGGCACGCCGGCCGGCAACTCAATGGCCGCCACTTCGCGCATCGACATCACGCTGCCATTCATTTGCATGACATGCATTTCGACACTGGCCGCCGCCGGCGAGCTGCCGCCGACGACGCGGGCGGCATCGCTTGAGCGCAGCGTCAGGTAAGCGCCGCCGGTTTTTTGGGCCGGCACGGTGGCGCGCACCCAGGCATCGCTAACGACGGTCTGGGCCGAGGCGCTGCCCGATACGGCGGCGGCAGTCAGGGCAAGCAGGGCAAACAGGGACTTGATCAGCGTGGTTTTCATGGCATATCCTGGCAAAGGTGAGGCAAAGTGAAAGCGGGCGCTCAGCGCGGCGGCTTGAAGGTTTCGCGCTCGACCAGCACGGTATCGACGCTATTGGTCAGCCAGATCTGGCCATCCTGGATGGTGCACTGCAGCTGCATGTTGCGGTTGACCATTTTCTCGAGCTGGGCGCTGGCTTCGGCCGGAATATTGATCACGCTGAGATTTTTCGCGCGCTCGAGCTTGTTGGCGATCTGCTTGTACCAGATGTGGCTGGTAGCGCTGTAACTGTACACCACCACCTCGGCGGCGCGGCCGCACGCTTTCATCAGCCGCTTGTCGTCCGGCTGGCCCACTTCGACCCACAGCTCGATGGCGCCGGTCAAGTCCTTTTGCCACAGGTCGGGCTCGTCGGTGTCGAACAGGCCCTTGGTAAACATCAGCGACTCGCTAGCGTGGATGGCGAAGGCGAGCACGCGGATCATCATCCTTTCATCGGTTTCCGACGGGTGGCGCGCCAGGGTCAGCAGGTGCTGCTGATAATAATTGCGGTCCATGTCGGCGATTTGCAATTCGGCCTTGTAGATGGTTGCTTTGAGTGCCATTGAATCAATCAGTAAAAGGGAAGTTGGAGGCGAATGCGGGCAACGCTGCGCGCAAAAAAAAAGTCACCTGCCGCCATTGTCGCATGCGCCTCACCCGCGCCTGCAAGCGGCCCCGCAAAAAAATAGTACGACCGTGCATATTGCGTTATAGTCAAGCTCCTTCCCCCCCCTTGCAAAGGACCGCCATGACCGCCCCCCTCCACAACGAGCAGTTCCGCCTCGCCGCCCGTCCCGTCGGCTTGCCCAAGCCCGGCGACTGGCAGCTGACCAGCGCGCCGCTGCGCGAGATCGCCGATGGCGAGATCGTCGTCAAGACGCTCTACCTGTCGCTCGATCCGGCCATGCGCGGCTGGATGAACGAAGGCAAATCGTACATTCGCCCGGTTGCTATCGGCGAAGTCATGCGCGCCGGCGGTGTTGGCGTGGTGGTGGCGTCGCGCTCGCCCCGCTTTGCGGTGGGCGCGCAGCTGGCCGGCGGCATCGGCGTGCAGCGCTACTGGGTCGGCGCGGCCGACGACAAGAGCGCCGCCTTCGTCCAGATTGACACCCGCATGGCGCCGCTGACCACCTGGCTCAACACCCTCGGCATGCCGGGCATGACGGCCTACTTTGGCCTGCTCGATGTCGGTCAGCCCAAAGCGGGCGAGACGGTGGTGGTGTCGGGCGCGGCCGGCGCGGTGGGGCAGACGGTTGGCCAGGTCGCCCGCCTGCTGGGCTGCCGCGTGGTCGGCATCGCCGGCGGCAAGGACAAATGCGATTTCGTCGTCAATGAACTGGGCTTCGACGCCTGCATCGATTACAAGAATGGCAACGTGCGCGACGGCCTCAAGCAGCACTGCCCGAACGGTGTCGACGTTTATTTCGACAACGTCGGCGGCGACATCCTCGACACCGTCCTCACCCGCATCAACATGAAAGCGCGCATCGTCATCTGCGGCGCCATCTCGCAATACAACAACACCAGCGCCGTCAAGGGCCCCGCCAATTACCTCTCGCTGCTGGTCAACCGCGCGCGCATGGAAGGCATGGTGGTCTTCGACTACGCCGCGCGTTACCAGGAAGCGGTTGCGGCGCTGGCCAACTGGCTGCAGGCGGGCAGCATGAAAAGCCGCGAAGACGTCGTCGATGGCCTCGAGCGCTTCCCCGACGCCCTCTTGATGCTGTTTGAAGGTAAAAACTTCGGCAAGCTGGTGCTCAAGGTGGCCGACGCCTGAGCGCAACGGGCCGGGAACTCCTGGCCATTTCCAGCGTCTGACAGGGACCACTCTATTGGAGGTCCCATGCAAATGAACGGCGCCCCGGCTTTCCAGGCCTATCTGCAAGCGCACACTGCGTTCACTGCGTTCGCCGGCGACGCCAGCGTGCGGGCGCTCGACGCCTGGCGTGAAATCAGCGCGGTATCGTGGCGGCTGGCGCGCCAGCACCTTGATGCCAGCAGCAGCACGCTGCGGGCACTGCTGGACTGCCGCGACCCGCTGCAGCCGGCCGTGATCCTGGCCAGCGAACTCCATCCCACCATCGCCCGCTGGACCGACTGGCAGGAACGGGTGCTCGATCTGCTGGGCGGCGCCCAGGCCGCAATGGCGGCCAGCGCCGAAGCCTACGTGCCGGCGGCCCGTTACGCCGCCGCGCCCCTGGCCGATTAGCGTCAATTTGTGTCAGCGCCGCGAACAAATTGCGGCGCTGCGGCCCAATCACGGAACTTATGTTGTCGGCCTCTCTCTAAATTCAAGAGCGCGTTCATGCGTATCCGGTAGCGAATCACCGTCTCGGTTCCTCAAGCAGACTAGGAGATTGACATGGCAACGAGCAAGGAAAGCGGCACGCGCAAGAGCGCGACAACGGCTGGCAATGCCCAAAAGAGCCGCAGTGGCAGCACCAGCGGCAGTAGCAGCACCAGCGGCAGCAGCAGTGGGAGCACCAGCAGTGGCAGCAGCAGCGGCACCCCGGCCAAGCGGGGCTTTGCCGCCATGGACCAGAACCAGCAGCGCGAAATCGCCAGCAAGGGGGGCCAGGCCGCCCACCAGAAAGGCACAGCCCACGAGTTCGATTCCGAAGAAGCACGCCGGGCCGGCCAAAAAGGGGGCGAAGCGGTCAGCCGCGACCGCAACCACATGGCGGAAATCGGTCGCAAGGGCGGCGAAAGCCGGCAGTCCGCCAGCCGCGCGGCCGCGGCGGCGGCCAGCAAGGGCAATCGCCAGGGTGGCAAGGAAGAGTGACGCCCGCCGCTGCAGGCAGGCGGGCAGGTTCTGCCTGCCTGCCCGCTTGCCTGCCCGTCTGCCCGCCTGCCCGTCTGCCCGTCTGCCCGTCTGCCCGTCTGCCCGTCCGCCCGTCCGCCCGTCCGCCCGTCTGCCTGCCCGTCTGCCGAGACTCCTGCCTGCCTCCATTCGTGCCGGCCCTGCCCCATCGCCGGAGTGCGCGCGTCCTCGCGCAGGCATGCCGCAGTGACCCCATCGGCACAGCGCGCTGCACCGGCGCGCTCGCTGTGCTACATTGCCGCCTCCATGTCCCCTGTTCCCCTCAAATATCTCGCTGCCTATTCCGACCAGACCCGCGCCCAGGTGGCCAAGCTGATCGAACAGGGCCAGCTCGCCAGCGTGCTGCAGCAACGCTATGCGCGCGCCCACGAGATTCGCACCGACCGCGCCCTGTTCGATTATGTGCAAGAGTTGCGCAGCCAGTACCTGCGCAACGCCGACCCCATCAACAAGGTCGCCTATGACAGCAAAATCCAGGTGATCCAGCACGCGCTCGGACTGCACACCGCCATTTCGCGGGTACAGGGCGGCAAGCTTAAGGCCAAGCGCGAGATTCGCATCGCCACCGTATTCAAGCAGGTGCCCCTTGAAATGCTGCGCATGATCACCGTGCATGAACTGGCGCACGTCAAAGAAAAAGAGCATGACAAGGCCTTCTACAAGCTGTGCTGCTATATGGAACCGCAATACCACCAGTACGAGTTCGACCTGCGCCTCGTCCTCACCCACCTCGATACCGCCGCCACGCCCCTCTGGGCATGAGCGCACGTCAGCACCGGCAAGCGAGTTGCCCGGCGCCTGCCTGCACACAAAGCCCGCATCCAACTATTTCCCCAAATAAACTTATCGACAAGTGTCACTGGCTTGTTTACAGTTAATGCTTTTAGGCAATATTAATAAAAACACGAGGCCAGTCATGGCGCCAGCAGCGGCCCACGCAGCAGCAGGTCGGTCGCTGGCGTCCTGCGGCCCTCTTATCACCATCCAATGCCGCTCATTTCGCCCCGTGCCACCGCCCGTGAACGCCGCGAGGGCCGCGCCAGCCGCCGCCCGCGGCTCGCTTCGCTGCTATCCCCGCTGCTCGCCGCGCTGCAACCTCATTACCTGCGGCGCGGGCTGGAAACCCATATTTCGCTGCCGCTGTTCGCCGTGCTGCTGCTGCTGGCCATCTGGACCCTGACCCTGCACGCGATCGGGCACGAACGCGAGCGGGCCGAGGACGCCGCGCGCGAGGCGGTCGAGGACATGGTCAATACCTACGAGGCACAGCTATCGCGCAACCTCGGTGGCATCGACCAGACCTTAAAGGTGCTCAAGTTTGCCGAGCAGATCAGTGGCACCGATGGCGCCCTCGGCAGTCTGGCCAGCAATGGCCTATTGCCGTCGGGAAAGGTGTTCGTGGTCAGCATCGCCGACCGCGACGGCCGCATCGTCGCCAGCAATCCGCTGGCGACGACCACCAGCGTGGCCGACCGGCCCTATATCGATGATCACCGGCGCTACCGCAGCGGGCGGCCGTTTGTCAGCCAAATGGCAAGTCAAGCGGTGAGCCAAACGGTAAGCCAACCACTGCCACAGGCGCCCGTGCCGAGCGCTACCAGCGCCCCTGCGGAGCGCCTGTACTTCACCCGCCGCATCGACGACGACGATGGCAGCTTCGATGGCGTCGCCATCATCGCCGTCAATCCGGCCTACTTCACCAGCAGCTATGAGCATTCGCGCCACGGCGCCTATGGTCTGCTGGGCATGCTGGGCGACGACGGTGTCTTTCGCGCCGTGCGGATCGGCGACACCGTCAGCTGGGGCCAGCAGGCCGGCAGCATGCACGCGCAGCTGGCGCGGCCAGCGGCGGCCAGCGCCACGCCGTGGGATGGCACGCTGCGCTACACGGCAATGCGCGCGCTGGCCGGTTTCCCCTTGAGCGCCGTGGTCGCCCTCGACCAGGACGAACAGTTGCGCGTGTTCGAACGGCACCGCCGCAACTGGCTGTGGGCGGCTGCCGCCGGCAGCGTGCTGCTGGTGCTGATCGTCGCCCTGGTGTGCGCGTGGTCGTGGCAGTTGAGCCGCACAGAGCGCCGCACCAGGCGCGCCCAGGAGACCTTCGCCGCTGCCGCCGAAGCGAGCATGGATGCCTTTTTCGTCATGCGCAACGTCTACGACGAGCACGGCGCGATCGCCGATTTTGTCATCGAAGCGACCAACGAGCGCGCCGAAAAACTCACCGGCCTGCGCCGCCAGATACTCGAAGGGGGCCACCTGCTGGATCTGATCCCCAGCTACCGCAACAACGGCATCTTCGACGACATGGTCAAGGTGGCCCAACTGGGCGGCATGCGCGAAGCCGAATGGCGTGGCGACACCGAGCGCACGCGCGAGACCTGGATGCACCGCCAGGTGGTGGCAGTCGAAGGGGGCGTGGTGGCCATCGTGCGCGATATCACCGAACGCAAACGGGCCGAAGCGCGCATCGCCCACATGGCCCACCATGACGCCCTCACCGGTCTGCCGAACCGCAGCCTGATTGGCGACCGCCTCGACCAGGCGATCCGCCGCGCCCGGCGCAAACGGGGCTGCGTCGCGGTCGCCTTCATTGACCTCGATGGCTTCAAGCTGGTCAACGACGGTCTCGGTCATACCGCTGGCGACACCCTGCTCAAGGTGGTCAGCGAACGGATGCAGGCCTGCCTGCGCCGCGGTGACACCCTGGGCCGCTTCGGCGGCGACGAATTCGTCGTCATCCTGCCCGACCCGGCCGAGGATGCGCGCACGGTGACGCCGGTGCTGGAAAAAATGCGCCAGGCGGTGCGCGAACCGGTACTGGTGGCCGGCCAGCAGGTACAGGTCAGCTGCAGCATGGGTGTGGTGATGTACCCGCGCGATGGCGCCGATGCCGACAGCTTGCTGATCAATGCCGACGCCGCCATGTACCGCGCCAAGGAACTGGGCAGCAACAGCCTGCAGTTTTATACGCGCGCGATGAACGCCAGCGTCGAGCACAAGCTGGTGCTGCTCGAAGGGCTGCGCACGGCGCTCGAACTGAACCAGTTCAGCATCCTGTACCAGCCGAAGGTCGATCTGCGCAGCGGCCGCATCTTCGGCGTCGAAGCGCTGATCCGCTGGCATCACCCCGACCATGGCATGGTCTCGCCGCTGCGCTTTATTGGCCTGGCCGAGCAGTCCGGCCTGATCGTCGCCATAGGCGACTGGGTGCTGCGCAGCGCCTGCCAGCAGAACATGGCCTGGCGCCCGGCCGGCCTGGCGCCACTGTCGGTGTCGGTCAACGTCTCGCCGCGCCAGTTCGAAGACACCCGGCTGGTCGAACGCGTCGCCCAGGCGCTGCGCGAGAGCGGGCTCGACGCAGGTGCCCTTGAACTGGAGGTGACGGAAGGCTTGATCATGCGCGACCTTGAACAGTCGGTCGGCAAGATGCGCCAACTCAAGGCGATGGGGGTGGCGCTGTCGATCGACGACTTCGGCACCGGATACTCAAGCCTGTCGGCGCTCAAATCGTTCCCGATCAGCAGCCTGAAGATCGACAAAAGCTTTGTCAGCGAGCTGGCCGAGAATGCCGACGACCAGGCCATCGCCATGGCTGTTATCTCGCTGGGCCACAAGCTGAACCTGCGGGTGATCGCTGAAGGCGTCGAAACCGAACAGCAGCTGCGCTTCCTGCGCGATAATGACTGCGACGAGATGCAGGGTTACCTGTTCAGCCCTGCCGTCAAACCGGAAGCGATCGCCGAACTGCTGCGTTCTCAGGGCCACGCGGCCGAGCGCATCGACCGCCAGGAGGTGCCCTGTGTCCCTACGCTCTAAGCTTCTCAGACTGCTGCTCGGCAGCGAGCCGCGCATGCGCCGCATGCTCGGTTACTGGGCCGCCACCTGGCTGCTGTACGCCATGGCCATGCTGCTCATTTTCAGCCTGATCGGCAGCGGCATCGTCGATGCCGCTGCCGCCACCCCGCTGATCCGCTTCGGCGTCACCAGCATGTTTGGCTGCTACCTGCTGATCCGCGGCGCCGATCTGCTGTCGCTGCGGCCCGACCAGCTGGCGGTGCTGCAATCGCTGCTGGCGCTGACCTGCAATGTGGGCGCCTACGCGCTGCTCGGTCCGGTGCGCGGGGCCTCGCTGATGGTGCTGCTGGTGATCATCGTATTTAGTACCTTTTCGCTGCGCACGCGCGCCACCCTGACCCTGTGCCTGGTCGCCGCCGTCGAACTGGGCGCCACCATGCTGTGGATGGTGGCGGCCCACCCGCAACGCTACCCGGCGCCGATCGAAGCAGTCCATTTCGGCATGACGGTGGCGTCACTGCTGGCGGTATCGCTGCTGACGGGCGAAATGAACAAGCTGCGTACGCGCCTGCAGCGCCAGAAGGGCGAATTGCTGGTCGCGGTCGACACCATCCGCACCATGGCGACGGTGGACGAACTGACGGCACTGGCCAACCGCCGCCACATGAACGCCCTGCTGCACGATGAAGAGTGCAAGGGCAGCGGCGCCCAGCGGCGCGTGTGCATTGCCTTGCTCGACCTGGATTTTTTCAAGACGATCAATGACCGCTACGGCCATGCGGCAGGCGACGCCGTGCTGCGCAGCTTCGCCGCCGCCGCCCGCAGTGCGCTGCGCGAGCACGATGTGCTGGCGCGCTGGGGTGGCGAAGAATTTCTGCTGATGCTGCCGGCGACCAGTCTCACCGACGCCACGCAGCTGCTGCAGCGGATGGCCGAGCAGGTCAGCGCGGTGCACATCCGCCAGACGCAGCGCTCGCCCGACCTGACCGTTACCTTTTCCGCCGGGGTGGTCGAGCGCTGCGGCACCGAAGCGTTCACCGACACCATTTCGCGCGCCGACCACGCCATGTATCTGGCGAAAACAGGCGGCCGCAACCGCGTGGTGGCGGTGGCGATCGGCGCTGCCGCGGCAGCCGCCTGAGCCACGGCCGGCGCTTTACGGCGTGCGGCGGTGCAGCTTGTCCACTGAGTTGCCCACTGAGTTGCCGACCGGGTTGCCCACTGGGTTGCCCACTGGGTTGCCCGCTGAGTTGCCGATCGGGTTGCCCAATGCATCGGCCAGTGGCGTGCCCATCAACTTGTCCAACAAAACCTCGGCCGACGCATCGGCCAGCATCAGCGCCGCATGCGCCGGCCGCACGAAGCCTTCTTCCTGCTGGTGGGCGACGAAGGCGATCAGGCGGTCATAAAAGCCGTTCACATTGAGCAGGCCCACCGCTTTCGCATGGATGCCCAGCTGGGCCCAGGTGAGCATTTCGAACAGTTCTTCCAGCGTACCGAGCCCGCCCGGCATGGCGATGAAACCATCGGCCAGTGCGGCCATCATGGCTTTGCGTTCGTGCATGTCGCGCACCACGAACTGGCGCGTCAAACCGTTGTGGCCCACTTCTTTTTCCAGCAGCGCGCGGGGAATCACGCCGGTCGCTTCGCCACCGGCGCGCAGCACTGCATCGGCGATCACGCCCATCAGGCCGACCTTGCCACCACCGTACACCAGGCCGATATTGCGCGAGACCAGCGCGCGTGCCAGCAGCCGCGCGGCGTCGGCATAGGCGGGATTGGCGCCGGCAGCAGCGCCACAATAGACGGCGATGGCTTTCATGCGGCGTCCAGCTGGCGCTGGGCGCGGCCAATTGCCAGCCGCTCGGCAACGTCCATCGCTTGCAGGGCGGCGGCCTGGCGGTACAGCAGGCGGGCGGCATCGAGGTATTTGCGGCCGTCGAAGCGCAGCTGGGCGTTGGCGTATTCCATGTAGGCGCTGGGCGAATCGGGGTTGAGGGCGATGGCGCGGCGGAACGCCGCATGGCTGTCTTCCTTGCGGGCGCCATAAGTGATACCCGCGATCAGCGGACCGGCGGCGCCGACGATTTCGGACTGGTACACACCGAGACCGATCCAGGCGTCGGCATGGGCCGGCGCCAGGGTGACGGCGTGGCGAAAGCCATGCCGCACCTTCGGCGCCAGCCCCTTGGCGAGCGCCTTGACGATCGAAATGGTCTGGGCGCAGCGACCCAGCGCGTACGCCTGCCAGTACCAGGCGGCGGGATTGTCGGGCTGTTCGAGCTGGTGCCGTTCGCAGCGCTCGGCGACCAGTTCGAACAGCGCCAGCCGGGTAGCCGGACTGGTTTCAACTTCACCGGCATAGGCGCAGGTGGCCTTGTGCGCCACCGCGTAGCCGCACACGCCCTGCGCCAGTCCCAGCTTCATGGCGCGGTGAAAATCGCCCGCATGAAAAGCGATCCAGGCCTCGACCAGCGCGGCGCGCGCGGGAAACGCCTCGCAATCACCGCGATGCAGCCGCTCCCAGTTGACGCGCAGGCTGGCAGCGTCGTAGACGAAAGCGGCTGCGGCAGCCGGAGCGGAAGTCGGACCAGCACCAGGACAGGGCAGCCAGCTCATGTCGCCTCCTCGTTCAATTCGATTTTTTTCAGGTATTCGTGCGCCAGCTTTTCGAACAGCAGCTTGGTGTCGCCGCGCAGATACGGGCCAATCATCGACAGCACCTGGTAGCAGCCGCGCGCGAGCGCATCCGACATGGCTTTTTGTTCGGTGTAATTGCGCGGATTGCGCACGTATTCATAGGACAGCCAGTAGGTCGCCACCACCACCATATTGGTTGCCATGGCGTCGATCTGGGCGTCGCCCGCTTCCAGCGAGCGCTCGCTGCGCAGGTCGAGACACAGCTGGCGCGCCACCTTGATCTTGTGGGCGAGGATGGCCTTGAAGTGCAGTTCGAGCGTGCGGTTGCGCGAGAGCAGATCATTGAGATCGCGGTAAAAAAAGCGGTAGCGCCAGATCAGTTCAAACATCAGGTGCAGGTACAGCCAGACGTCTTCGAGATTGGAGCGACGCGAATCGGGCACCGTCAGGATGCGCTCGATCTCCGCTTCAAACTGGACGAAAATCGAATTGACGATGTCGTCCTTGTTACGAAAATGGTAGTACAGATTGCCGGGCGAAATGTTCATCTCGTCGGCGATGACGGTGGTGGTAATGTTCGGTTCGCCAAACTCGTTGAACAGCCGCAGCGACAATTCGAGGATGCGTTCGCGGGTTCTGCGGGGGGCTTTCTGGAGCATGGCGGGCGCGGTGGGTGAAATCTGCCTCAAGCATACACCATGGTTACGCTGGCGGCGGGCGCCATCAGGTGCGGCCGCTGCGATCGTCAGCTTGACCGTCGCGCTGGGTCTGCAGCTGGGTCTGAAGCTGGGTCTGCAGCTGGGTCTGCAACTGGGTCTGCAACTGCGCTACCTGCTCGCCGAGGCGGCCGATCTGCCCGGCCAGCAGGTCCAGATCACGTTTGCTGGGCACACCGATGGCCCCCAGCGCGCGCACCACGCGGTCTTCGAACACTTGCTCGAGGCTGTCCCACGAGCGGGCGCCGCCGCTGTCGCTGTCATTGTCGACCTCAGCGTCGGCCTCCGGTGTACTGCCTGCGCCCTGCTGCGCCTCGCCGCTGGCGCGCACCCGCTGCTGCAGCACGCTGCCGGCGGCGACCAGCCGTGCAAACGCTTGCTCGCCGCCGCCGGCACCCTGCTCCTCCTGCTGCGCCTTGACGAAAGCGCCCAGGCCCGCCTGCCAGATCTGCTGGGCGGAGGTGCGCACAGCCTGCGCCAGTTGCTGCTCATGCTCGTTCACGGTATCGGTCAATTTTTTGGCCATCTCGGCTCCTCCTTGAATGTGGGTGCGGCCAGGGCTCGCATACGGCGCGTGGCGATGCGAAAACCGTCAGCCACTGCCGCGCGCAACACGGCGCCGTCGAACGGCTTGCCGAGACGCCGCTCGATATCGCCGCGCTGTTCGGCGCGGCGCAGGACGGCATCGTCGTCCATCGCCGTGAGCATGATACGGTAGCACGCCGGCGCCAGCTGGCGCGCGCGCTCGAAAAACGCCGTGCCCGGCGTCAACGGCATGCACTGGTCGCAGACGATCACGCCGACGCCGCCGGCAGCGATGATGGCGATGGCGTCGCTCGCGCTGGCGGCGCTGGCGATGGGGTAGCCTTCCGGTTCGAGGATGTCGCACAGCAGCGCGCGCATGAACGGGTCATCGTCGACGATCAGCAGTGTAAGACCATGCGCCTGCGGGGCCGGGGCGCTGGCCGGGTCTTCGGTGAGGAGGATAGGTGTTCCCACGGCGGCCGTCCTGACTAAATAAAATAAAAAGCGGGCGCCGTGGCGCATGCAGAGCGCGCCGGTCACGACATCAGTTTACCCGCAAGCGCTCGCCCCTGTCCATGCTGATGCGCGCTGGCCGCCGCCTGCACCGCAGCCAGTTCAGCGAGCACGCCGTCGAGCGCGCGCGCGTCGCTGCCCAGCGCCACGTGGCCCACACCAGCCAGCGGCAGCAGGCGGGCGCCGGCCAGGCAGCTCGAATTTTGCGGCGAGACGATATTGTCCTGGTACGAGTAGATCGAAGTGATCAGCGCGCGCGTGCCGGCACCGGATGCGGCTTCATCGGCGTCGAGCTGCGCCAGCCAGGCGCTCTGCAAGCCCGCGCGCGAACGGCGCATCTGAGCGGCGTTGAGGCCGACGCCAAGATTGGCCAGGGTGGTGCCGTGATGGGGCGTGCCGAGGGTGATCAGGCGCAGCAAACGACTGCTGCCGTAGCGCCGCAGCCAGGCGCGCGCCGCCAGCCCGCCCATGCTGTGGGCGACGATGACGACGCCGGCCGCGCCGGTGGCGGCGCACAGGGCGTCGACGGCGTGCTCGATGTGGTCGGCGTAATCGTCGATCGAAGCCGTCAGCGGTTCGAGATCGACGCTGGCGTGACTGATGCGCGCCGTCCGCAGTCGCGCCATCAGCGGCGTCCAGAAGCCGCTGTTGCCGCCGTAGCCGTGCAGCAGCAGTACGGGTACCGGCGCTGGCAAGAGCACTGGCAGGGACACTGGCAACCGCGTCGCAGCGGCGGCGTCGAACACGCGCTGGCACGGCAGCCCGCGCGGGCCGTACCACGAGGTTTGCAGCATGCTGGCGACAAACTCGGCGCCGCACAGGCGCAGCCAGCCGGCCAGCGTGAGCCGAGCCGGCGCCGGCGTGGCGCTGGCGCCGGCGCTGCTGGCGCTGAGCACAAAGTTATTCGTCGAGATGGCCAGTCGCACCAGCAACAGCGTCGCCACTGCCGCCGCCAGCGCCGTCCCCCAATGCCAGCCCGGCCCCACGCGCAAGGCGGTGGCGACCAGCGCCACCGCAGCCGCTTGCAGCGCCAGCAGCCCACGCAGCAGCTGGCGCGCGCTCATCGTGCCCATCCTGCCCATCGTGCCCATCCTGCTCATCCTGTGCATCAGGTTCTTCACCTTGTTCACCTTCGCCACCTTCACGCCTTCAGCTCGCGCGCCAGTTCAGTGGCCAGCATCGCCGTGATCCCATAGATCGACAGCTGCGGGTTGGCCCCGGCAGAGGTCGGAAACAGCGAGCCATCGTGCACTGACAGACGGGCCACACCACGGTAACGCCCCGCCGGTGTCACCACCCCCAGCGCGGCGTCGCCAGCCATGCCGCAGCCGCCCATCACGTGCGCCGACACCACCCGCGTGAGAAGCGGCTGGTAGTCGAGCCGGCCGATGGCCGCCTTGGCCTGCGCCCAACTGGTGTAGAGGGCGGCCTGCTCGTGGATCGGCTTGACCTGGCGGGCGCCGGCGGCGAACTGGATCTCGGCCATCGTCAGGTAAGCCCGTTTGACGCCGTCCCAGATGTGGGCGGTGAGCGGATAGTCGAGCACTGGCGAGCCATCGGCCTGCAGGCTGACGGTGCCACCGGCAGCGTCGTCATGAAAGCCGTCGCGCAGCAGCGCCAGCAAGGCGTGCTGGTGGGCGAACTGGCGGGCGGCGGCGGCATGGTCGGCACCAAAACCGGCAAAGGTGGTGGCCATCAGCACCGGGTGCAGGGGCGGCGCTTCGAGCTTGTAGCCGATCGGACCGTCGGCCGTGGTGGTATCGATAAAATGGTCGGAATACACCGTTTGCGGGGCGCGCGCGTACGCATCGACGCGCTGGTCGAACAGCGCCGCCGAGATCACGGTCGGATGCAAAAAGGTACGCCGCCCGAGCAGCCCATGCGGATCGGGCATGCTCGAGCGCAGCAGCAGCGCCGGGCTGTTGATGGCGCCGCCGGCGACGATGAAGTGGCGCGCACGGATGGTCAGCTGCGGCCCGCTGGCGGCCAGGCCATCGGCGCGCAGGGCGCTGGCGACCAGGTGATCGACGGCGCCGCCCTGGACCACCAGGCGCTCGGCGCGCACCCGCGTGAGCAGGCTGGCGCCGCCGTCGAGGGCGGCCGGGATGGTGGTCACCAGCATCGATTGCTTGGCATTGGTGGGGCACCCCATTCCGCAGTAACCGAGATTCCAGCAGGCGCGCACGTTGCGGGCGATCAGGCCGGTGGGGATGCCCAGCGCGGCCGCGCCGCGTGCCAGCAAGGCGTTGTTTTCATTCGGCGGCGTCGACCACGGGGCGATCCCCAGGCGCGCCTCCATCAGCGCAAACCACGGCGCCAGCGTGGCTGTCGAATAGTCGCTCAAGCCAAATTTTTTCTGCCACACGGCCAGCGTGGCCGGCGGCGTGCGAAAGCTCGAGGTCCAGTTGACGGTGGTGGAGCCGCCCACCGTTCTGCCCTGCAGAATGTTGATCGCCTTGTCGCGCGTCTTGCGGGCGGCCGATTCCTGGTATAGCTGCGGATAGGCATCGGCTTCGCGCATCTTGAAGTCGCTCGACGATTTTAAGGCGCCCTCCTCGACGATCAGCACGCGCAAGCCGGCACGGGTCAAGATCTCGGCACTGACGCCGCCGCCGGCGCCGCTGCCGATGATGACGACATCGGCAGCGAAGGCGCCATCGGCGCGCAGGCTGCTGCCATCGACAACCTGCCAGCCGCGCGCCAGGCCAGCGGCAATCGGGTCGGCGATGGGACTACGGGTTGGACTATTCATATGCTCAATGCCGCCATTGGTCCCGGATAATCGAGCGCCGCCCAGTGGGCCGGCTCGGCATACCAGGCACCCAGGATCATATCGTGCAGGGCCGCGTAGGCCACCCGCAGGTCGGATAAGAAGTGCAGGCGCCAGCGCTGCAGGAAGGCGCTGACCTGCGCCGGGGTGGCCTCGGCCCAGTCGACGGTCACGCCAGCGAGCAGGCGGCGCACGGGCGCCAGTGCGAGCAAGCTGAACAGGCCCTGGATTTCCTGCTGCGCCGACAGCGGCAGTCCGCCGATGGCCTTGAGGACGGCGGCGACGGTGCTGCCGGTGGCCGCGCCCGCCGGCATGGCGCCAGCGAGCATGGCGGCAATGATGGCGTCGAGGATGACGCCGGCGTCGCCGTTCAACACAAAGGCGGCCGCCGGCGCCGCCCGCCCGTCACGATAGCGATAGCGATAACGGTAGCCGGCGCCGCCGATGGCCAGCGCCACGGCGGCCAGGCCGCCCGTGGTAAGAAAAGCTCTGCGCGAGATGGACATACAGGTTCCGTGTCGGGGGCGATAAACGCCAGTGTAACCGCTGCCGCGGCCGCCCTCTATTTCGTGCTGGCCTTCAAAATGTGATGGGCAATGCCCCGTAAAATATTGACTTCTTCGGTTTCCAGCTGGGTGCGGGCAAACAGCCGTTTTAAACGCGGCATCAATTTTTTCGGGTTGTCGGCGTCGAGAAAATCGATCGCCACCAGCGCCTGCTCGAGGTGGGCATACATGCCATCGATTTGTGCCAGGCTGGCGCTGTCACCGTGAAAGCCGATCGGACCGGCCGGCGCGGCATCGGGCTCGGCCGCCATGCGGCTCTCGTAGGCCAGCACCTGGGCCGCCTGCGCCAGGTTGAGCGAGGAATAATCGGGATTGGCGGGGATGTTGATCAGCACATTGCACTGCTCGACAATTTGGTTGGGCAAGCCGAAGCGCTCGTTGCCGAACACCACGGCGGCGCGCAGCTCGCCATGGCCGTGGATGTGGCCGGCAAAACTGCGCGGCGTCCACACGGGCGGCGAAAACTCGCGCAGGCGGGCCGAAACAGCGGCGGCAAAATTGCAGCCGTCGAGGGCTTGCCCGATGTCGTCGACGATGCGGGCCCCTTCCAGCACATCCTGGGCGCCGCTGGCGAAGGCCACCGCTTCAGGGTCCTGGCAGGCATCGGCAAAGCGCGGGCGCACCAGCACCAGGTCGCTAAAACCCATGGTTTTGATGGCACGGGCGACGGCGCCAATATTGCCGGCGCGGCTAGTTTCGACCAGAACGAAACGTAAGCGATTGAAAACAGACGTATTTTTTTCAGGCAGGTTCATTTAAAATAGCGCAACCGCGCAGTTCGGGGTTGGGATGTCAAGGCGTTGCACGCCGCGATCATAACGATTTCGCCGCCGCACCGCTCTTTAAATCATTCTCGTTTGCTCATTTTTATGTACAACGTTCACTGCACCGCGAGGCGCAGCGTGCGTCGTGCTGGCGTTTACGCCGATCGTGGACGCCGGTCGTTGACGTTTTTTCTTACGGAAAGCTATTCATGCACCCAATGCTCAACACGGCCATCAAGGCCGCCCGCCGCGCCGCCACCGTGATCAACCGCGCCTCGTTCGATATCGGACAAGTCGTGATCACTGAAAAACAACACAACGATTTCGTCACCGATATCGACCAGGCCGCCGAGCAAAGCATTATCGAAACGCTGCTGAAAGCTTACCCCGATCACGCCATTCTGGCGGAAGAATCGGGTGCGTCCAAGAATTTGAACGACGAGAGTGAATTCGCCTGGATCATCGATCCGATCGACGGCACCACCAATTTCATGCACGGCTATCCCAACTATTGCGTGTCGATCGCCCTGCAGCAGCGCGGCATCATCACCCAGGCCGTCATCTACGATCCCGTGCGCAACGATCTGTTCACCGCCAGCAAAGGCGGCGGCGCTTTTCTGAATGACAAGCGCATCCGCGTCACCAAGCATGACCGCCTGACCAACACCCTGCTCGCTTCCGGCCACGGCGCCGGCCCGCGCGCGCTCGACGAATACATGCGCATGTACGCCGTCGTCGGCGAAAAATGCCAGGCAATCCGCAATGGTGGCTCGGCCGCGCTGGACCTGGCCAATGTGGCCGCCGGCCGCCTCGACGGCTTTTATGAAAAGGGCTTGAAGCCGTGGGATATCGCCGCCGGCTCGCTGTTGGTGACGGAAGCGGGCGGCATTTGCGGCGAGTTCAGCGGCGAATCGGCTTACCTGCACAAGGGCGACATCATCGCCGCCAGCCCCAAGGTATTTGGCCAGATGGTGCCGCTGCTGGCCGCATTTGCCTGATCTGACGTAGAATACCGGTTCAGCAGCGGGCGAAACGCCGAACACGCCTTCCCGCCCCGACGCTTTCACGGGCACTTTTAAACGCACTTTTAAACGTACCTGAGCATTTGCTGACACAGCATCACCAGGCGGCACCGATCCAGTGTGCTGCCGCCTGGTTTTCCAATCCGATTGCCTGCCACTGGCGCCCTCTTTGAACTATTGCGGCGACGGCCCGATCGACACCATAAAGTTACCATGTCCTTTTCCCAACTCGGTTTATCCGACGCCATCGTGCGCGCAGTTACCGAACACGGCTACACCGTGCCTACCCCGATCCAGAGCCAGGCCATTCCTGCCGTGCTGGCCGGCGGCGATTTGCTCGCTGGCGCCCAGACCGGCACCGGCAAAACGGCCGGCTTCACCCTGCCCGTCCTCAACCGCCTGTCGACTGACAAGGTTGGACTGACCCTGACCTCGAAAAGTTCCACCCGTGCCATCCGCGCGCTGATCCTCACGCCGACCCGCGAACTGGCCGCCCAGGTCGAAGAGAGTGTGCGCGTGTACGGCAAGTACACCCAGCTGAACTCGGCCGTGATTTTCGGTGGTGTCGGCATCAATCCGCAGATCAAGCAATTGAAACACGGCGTCGACATCCTGGTAGCCACCCCCGGCCGCCTGCTCGATCACATGGAACAGCGCACGGTCGACCTGTCGAAAGTGGAAATCCTGATCCTCGACGAAGCCGACCGCATGCTCGACATGGGTTTTATTCGCGATATCAAGAAAGTGCTGGCCGTGCTGCCACCGAAGCGCCAGAACCTGCTGTTCTCGGCCACCTTTTCGGAAGAAATCAAGGCGCTGGCCGATGGCCTGCTCAACAAGCCAGCCATGATCGAAGTGGCGCGCCGCAATTCGACCGTTGAAGTGATCTCACAAAAGATCCACCCGGTCGACCGCGACAAGAAGCAATTGATGCTGGCCCACCTGATCAAGAAAAACGGCTGGAACCAAGTGCTGGTATTTACCCGCACCAAGCATGGCGCCAACAAGCTGGTCGAGCAATTGAATGCCGACAGCATCGGCGCCATGGCGATCCACGGCAACAAGAGCCAGTCGGCGCGCACCAAGGCGCTGTCGGAATTCAAGGATGGCGCCCTGCAAGTGCTGGTGGCCACCGACATCGCTGCGCGCGGGATCGATATCGACCAGTTGCCGCACGTGGTCAACTACGATCTGCCGAACATTCCGGAAGATTATGTGCACCGGATCGGCCGCACCGGCCGCGCTGGCGCCACTGGCGAAGCGGTGTCGCTGGTCTGCGTCGATGAACACGACATGTTGAAAGACATCGAAAAGCTGATCAAGCAGACCCTGCCGCGCGAAATCATCGCCGGTTTTGAACCGGACCCGACCGCGCGTCCACAAGCCATTCAGCTGCGTAGCGGCAATCCGGGTCACCGCAATGGTGGCGGTGGTGGCCGCTCCGGTGGCGGCGGTGGTCGTTCCGGCGGTGGCGGTGGCGGTGGCGGTGGCGGTGGCGGTGGTAACGGCGGCGGCGGCGGCCAGGTCATCAAGGTGGGCGGCGGCCGTGGCCCGGCCAAGCCACGCAGCGCCACCGGCGGTGGCGCCGGCGGCGGCGCCCGGCCTGCTTCACCGCATCGTTCGGGCGGCCGCGGTCGCTAAATCATTCTGCATCGCCGCCTGTCACAGGCGGCGATCCAGACGACAGGGCTGGCACAGGTGCCAGCCCTTTTCTATTCCGCCGCCACTTCAGTCGTTTACTTGACTACGCAAGCATCTGCGATATACTTGAGAACTCAAGCATATTTCAGGAGCACTGCCATGATCGATAGCGTCCCCCTCCCCAGCACCGATTTTTGTTTGCGGCTGGCGCGCGCCCACGCGGCCTTCGTGCGCCGCTTCGACATCGCCCTCGGCAACCACCACGGCATCAGTTTTGGCGACTTCCAGGTCTTGAACCACCTGGCGCGCGCCGACGGCGGCCGCCTGCGCCGGGTCGATCTGGCGGACAAGCTGGGCCTGTCCGCCTCGGGCGTCACCCGCACCCTGCTGCCGCTGGAAAAAATCGGCCTGATCAGCCGCCAGCCCGATCCGCTCGACGCCCGCGTCGGTTTTGCCGCCGTCACGGCGGTGGGCGAGGAAATGCTGGTCAATGCCACCGTCACTGCCGACCTGGTCAGCCGCGACTTGCTGCGCGGCGTGGCGGGCACCGAGCTCGATGGCATGCGCACGCTGATGGCCCGCTTCGGCGCGCCAGCGGTGCCGCCGGCCGGCTGAAAAATCGGCTAGCATGGCGACATTGACCTTGCTGACTGAATCTTCCATGCCGAAATTTGCCGCCAACCTCAGCACGATGTTTGGCGAAACCGCCTTCCTCGACCGCTTCGCCGCCGCCCGTCTGGCCGGCTTCGATGCCGTCGAATTCCTGTTCCCGTATGCCTTCGATGCCGACGACATCAGCAACCGCCTGGCCCGCCAGGACCAGCAGCTGGTGTTGTTCAACCTGCCCGCCGGCGACTGGAACGCCGGCGAGCGCGGCTTTGCCTGCGACCCGCGTCGCATTGGCCAGTTCCAGGACAGCGTGGGCGAGGCACTCGACTTCGCCGACCAGTTGCAGGTCAGCCAGTTGCACTGCATGGCCGGCAAGCTGCCGCCCAAGGTCAGCATTGGCCGGGCCCACCAGGTATTCGTCGACAACCTGCGCTTTGCCGCTGCCGCCGCCCGCGCCCGCGGCGTGCGCCTGCTGATCGAACCGATCAACACGTTTGATATTCCCGGCTATTTCCTCAGCGGCAGCAAGCAGGCCCTGGGCATCCTCGATGAGGTCGGTGCCGACAACCTGCTGCTGCAATATGACGTCTATCACATGCAGCGCATGGAGGGCGAACTGGCGGCCACCATCAGCGCCCATTTAGCGCGCATCGGCCATATCCAGATTGCGGACAATCCCGGCCGGCACGAGCCGGGCAGCGGTGAAATCCATTACAAATTTCTGTTCGATTTGCTCGACCGGCTGGGCTACGATGGCCACGTGGGCTGCGAATATTTTCCAGCGACCAATACTGTCGATGGCCTGGTCTGGCGACAGGGTCTGTAATTCTTTATCCGAGGAGAGCGCCATGATTACCGGCTTGCGCACCGTCAGTTACCCTGTCACCGACCTGGCGGCCGCCAAGGCCTGGTACCAGGCGGCGCTGGAGCGGCCGCCGTATTTCGATGAAGCCTACTATGTCGGCTTTGAAGTGGGTGGTTTCGAGCTCGGCCTGGTGCCCGATGGCATGCCCGGCCTCGATGGCGCCACCGCCTACTGGAACAGCAGCGCGATCGACGGCGAAATTACGCGCCTGCTGGCGCTCGGCGCCAGCGTCCATGAGCCCTTGCGCGACGTCGGCGGCGGCATCCGCGTGGTTGCGCTGCGCGACCCATACGGCAACCAGTTTGGTCTGATCGACAATCCCCACTTCGATCCCGCCAAAGTGCGCTAGCGTCCGCCGCAAGAAGCGGCGCTGCGCGCATGCCCGGCGCCGCGGTTCATTGATATTGAGCAAATTCGCGCCAGCGCACAGGCGCAAGATGGCCATTCCGGCGCGCCCCTACGCGCGTCCTGAAAGGAGCCATGCGCCACGTTTCTCACCGCGCCCGATCTGCCGTCCGCCGCTGCGTCGGCATTGGCGTCGGCCTTCTACTGGGCGGCTGCGCTGGCAGCGCCAGCCTCCATGAAGTACGCGATTTTGCCGACCAGTCGGCCAAACTGGGCGCCTACAATGAGCTGGCCACGCGCTACCGCGACACCTATAGCCGCGAACAGATTTACCTGGCGCCCAGTGCCGACCAACTGGCAAAGGTCGCCGACGCCCGCCGCCGCGCCGTCTACGACGACTTCATCAGCGCGCAAAAGGCCGTCGTGCTGTACATGCAGACCCTGGCCATGCTGGCCGGCGACGAACGCTACGACCTTGGCGGGCGCCTCGACGCGCTGGGCAAGGGCATCAAGGCGAATGTCGAGAGCGGCCTCGAGCAGCGCCACGTGCAAGCCTACACGGGCATGACGCGGCTGCTCACGCGCATCATCGCCTCCCGCTACCAGAGCAGCAGCGTGCAGAGCATGGTGCGTGATGGCGATGGCGACCTGCAGACGCTACTGGACGCCATGCTGACCCTGACACGGCTCTACACCAAGACCTACGAAAATGAAAAAAAGACCGTGCAGGGGCTGTTCGACGTCGAAATTCCAATGGCCAACCGGCCCCAGGACCGCATGCTGGCCACCCTTGCGCGCGTCCACATGGTCAGCAAATCGGCCGAATACAAATTGCTCGACAAGCGCTATGACCTCGCCGTGCAAGGCTTGACCAAGGTGTCGATCGGCCACCGGCGTCTGCGTGAACACGTCGACGATTTGCACGCAGCCGACCTCAAGGTCTTGCTGGTCGGGTATGCCAACGATTTGCAGGCCATCGGACTTGGCCTGCAACCCATCCATTGAGGGCAACACCGTGGAACCTCCCGTGCGCGAGCCGCAATCTCCCGCTGGCCTGGCCAGTATCAGCGACGTCGAAGCGCTGGCCGACCAGATCAGCGCCAGCGCCAACGCCTTGCACAAGCGCATCATGAAAGAAATCAAGGCGCAGCGCGGACCGTTCAGCGACCAGCAGCAAGCGGTCCTGCGCGCGCTCGGCGACGACGAGCAAGTGCTACGCCAGCACGCCGATGCCCTCTACGCCGACGCCGCCGCAGCGGTGGCGCCATCGTTGCGGGTGCCGCAGCAACACCTCATGGCGCTCACCAATGCGGCCATTGAAAAAATACGCCGGATCGACGAACTGGCCGAGCTGATCGGCCTCAGCGGTGGCCTGCTGGCACTCGCTGGCAGCGCGCTCAAGGGCAACGCGGCCGGCATCGTCGATGCGGTCGAAGTAATCCGCACGCACCTCGCCGGCGTCATCGCCCACCGGCCCACACCGCCGCCCAAGCCGTAGCACCGGCCCTGGCGCGCGCGCCGCGCCGGCCGCACGTGCATCCGTGGTCAGCGCCGCCCGATCGCGCTACACTGAACCTGTCGTTTCACCGTCAGCAGCGAGGACAATTTCCATGAATGGCTTGAAACAGGACCAGCTGGACCAGCTGCACGCGATGCTCGAGAGCAGTCGTGCCGCCATTGCCATCCAGGCCGAGCAGGCGGGCCCGGGCCACGAACTGGCCGTCGACGAAGTCGAAACATCGCCGGCCGACAAGGCGACCGTGCGCCTGCTCAACGACCTGGCGCTGGAGGCGGCCGGCCACACCGTGGCGCAAATGGCCATCATCCGCCACGCGCTGGCCAAGTTCGACGACGACAGCTATGGCTTGTGCGAAGAATGCGGCCAGCCGATCGGATTTTCCCGACTGCAGGCACGACCGGAAGCGCGCCTGTGCATCGCCTGCCAGACCAAGGCCGAACGACGCTGAGACGACCGCTTCCAGCGTCGGCACGGCAGCACGCCAGCCCACCAGCATGTCAACACATATGCTGCCCGCCATTGATGGCGATATTCGCGCCCGTAACAAAGCCGGCAATGTCCGACGCCAGATAGTCGATCAGCGCGGCCACCTCGGCCACCTCGCCGAGCCGGCCCACTGGAATGGCCGCCACATTGCCGCTGCGCGGCTGGGCCGGCGCTGCGTTATCGCTGCTGCGCAGGGCGCCCGGCGAGACGGTGTTGACGGTAATGCCGTGGCGCGCCACTTCCAGCGCCAGCGATTTGCTCAAGCCGTGCATGCCCGCCAGCGCAGCGGCATACGCAGACTGGCCGCCGGCGCCGCTCTGCGCGCTAACCGATGAGAGATTGATGATACGGCCCCACTGCCGCTCGAGCATGCCGTCGAGTACCTGTTTGCTCAGGTTGAAGATACTGTCGAGATTATCGCGCAGCACGCTGTGCCAGTCGTCGGGCGACATGCTGCGCAGGCTGTGCTCGCAGAAGCGCTCGACGTGATTGACCAGCACATCGACCCGCCCCAGTTCGGCCAGGACCTTTTGCACCATCCATTCAGTATCGGCGTAGTCACCGGTGTCGACCTGGTAGGCATGGAAACGGTAACCGTCGTCACGCTGCATGGCCAGCCAGGCCTGGGGATCGCGCTGTCCGGGCGCGAAGCTGACCGCCACGATGAAACCGGCGCTATCGAGCCGGCGACAGATCGCCGTGCCCAACTCACTCATGCCACACGTAACCAGCGCTACCCGGGTTGCTTCCATGCTGCCTCCTGACCATGTTGAGCGACAGCGCGGCGCGCTGCGAAAAATCAAGTCTAGAAGCAGCAGTCCACCAGCTTATTGATAAAGATCAATCTTGCTGGCTTGGCAAAAGCGGCGTTTCGTGCATGCCAGCGCTACTCACTGGCGACCAGCTGCGGTTCGCTGAGGGGATCGAAATCGACCCAGTCGCCACCGACGATGGTGCCGGCTGCCCGCTCGATGTGGTGGGCGCCAACCCGACGCAGGGCGTCGATGGCGCCGCCCTCGTCCGTTGCAGCGGCCGCAGTGCCGTCGGCCAGCGCCACCGCCACCGCCACCAGCATGCCGCTCTTGCGCACGCGGTCGGCATTGTCACCGTCGGTTTCAGCCTCGCCCTTGTTTTTCATCTTGGAAAAGCTGAACAGTGAACCGATGTGGGCGCCGACCAGGCCGCCGACAATTGCGCCGAACGGTCCGGTGAGCGGGGCGCTGGTCGCCCCCACGGCGGCGCCCACCACCCCGCCGGCTGCCGCGCCCTCGGCCACGCCTGCCGGCGTGTCGGACGCCCCCGGCGAGAGCTGGTGATCGCCGCCAATCGGCGTCCTGTCGTGCTGGCCGGGCTGATTGACAAAAAATGCGCTGATGCGCTCTTCGGCGAAGCCGGCGCCCAGCAGCTGCTGGCGGGCACGCTCGACTTCCTCCTGGAGTTGAAAATGGCCTGCAATGATGGTGGACATGGGATGCTCCCGCTGGATTGAAACACCATCATGCGCGCGCGGGCGCCGAACCACCGTACGCCAGCGTACGTAAGGCTGTCGCCTTGGAACAGCGCACATCAGCAAGGATCAACAACGATTGACGAAAGATCGCAAAAATCAGCGAAAATCAGCGGCGGTCAGCGCCAGTTGCCGTACACACTCGCCGGATCGCTGAAGTCGGCGTGACTGGCAGGAGCCGCAATGTCGTGCTCGACGGGCGGCTCCTGCCAGTCACGCGGATCGACCCGGTAATATTTGGCGAACTCTTCGAACAGCGCCGGATGCCGCTCGGCCATTTGCCACGGCTTTTCGTAAAACGTTTCGGTAGCGACGGCAAAAAATTCGGCGGGGCTGGTGGCACCGTAATGGTCGATTACGCTGTGATGGCGCAGCATGGCATCGGCGCGCAGCGCGGCAAAATCGCGCGACAACACCTGCGACCAGCTGCGGTAGCTGGCCTGGCTGCCCAGGTAGGGCGCGCCATTGGTGCTGCCGGACTCGCTGTCGAGCTGGTGGGCGAACTCGTGCAGGACCACGTTCTGGCCATCGTGCCAGTCAGCGGCGCCCCGCTGGACGTGATCCCAGGCCAGTACCACGCGGCCATCGCCCCATGATTCACCGAGCAGATCCTGGCGCGTGGAAGTGACGACCCCGGCAACATCGACCTCGTTGCGCGGCACCAGGAAAGCGCCCGGGTAGACCAAAATGGTGTGCAAAGCGGGAAATACCTTGGTGTAGCGATTGAGCAGCAACAGGCAGGCTTGGCCGGCGATGGTGACCCGCATCTCATCATCGACCACCAGACCGTCGCAGCCGACGAATTTTTTCTCGTATAAAAATTGCTGAACCAGCCGCTGCAACTGCCCCTGCAAGGGGACATCGAGCCTGGCGTAAATGGGGATCACCCGCGCCAGGATGGCAGCGCGCGCGGGCGCCAGTGGCGCGGCCAGCGCGCGCCGACGGCGCCAGCGCGGCCAGCCCAGCGCAGCGCCGATCGACAGCAGCGCCACGGTCATCCAGATTAATGTTTCCATCAAAGTTCCCTTGTTGTCGACATTGTGTCGCCCGACGGCGCGCACCACCTCCGCCAACGTGGGGCTGCTCGCCGCTATTTCAACACATATGCTTGATGGAAATAATTAAAAGGAAAATAATAAAACAAAGTCCATACGACACTGGCCCCGCATCGCTGCGGGGCCAGTGTGTGAGGGTTCAATCGGGGTTCAATCGGGCTGGCGCGAACGGCACCAGGCCATCGTGCTGCGGCAGGCGCCGCGCCCTCAGGCGCCCTGCTCCTTGTTGGCCGATGGTGCGGCGCCAAACAGGGCGGCCACCAGCGGATCGCGGGCGACCGGGCTGCGATTGACGCGGATCGCATAATGGGTGTCGTCGGCCAGAATGTGGAAATGGCGACCGCTGCCAGCCATGGCCTGCTCGCGCAGGCCAGGACGCTCCTTGCGGGGCGCGACACCTTCACGCTTGGGCTGCACGATGGCGGCCAGGAACGCCTTGACGCGGTCGGGATCGGGCGAGATCTGGTAAACCGCTTTGCCCAGGTAAGTGGCAGTGCCTTCGATGTAACGGGCCAGTTCGATCACCCCCGCTTCGCGCAGGTCGCGGATGTACTTGCGCGCGCCCGATGGCGAAAACTTGAGAAACCAGGCAATTTCGTCGGCCAGCATTTCGTGGGTCGACAGTTCGCCGATCAGCTTTTGCATGTTTTCGATACGCCGCTGAGTGGCAGAGGTGGAACGCACGCGTTCGATGGGCGCCATGGAAATGGGGGCGCGCTCGGCCGGCTGCGGCGCAATGCGTTCGATCAGGGTGGAATTACCGTTTCCGCAAGAGTGCATTGCGCCCATTTCGCTGTGCGATGCGTTGTGATTGGTCGGTGCATGCATGGTCGTGTACTCCAAATGAGATAGTCAGTGGATCAGGATGGCGTCGTCGCGTGTTTGACAGCGTTGCGGCCCGACGGTTCCCTTAGGCTTGTGTATAGATTGCCCGTCGCAGCTGGCATGGTCTGTGCGCCATCGAACATTTAACAAAGGTCGATCAATCAAACCATGGCCTGCACTTGCGCAGGGCACAGAGTCGGTCCATTGGTGCGTTGACGTACAGAGCAACTGTCAATACTTCACTACCATCGTGACGTTCGCTTGAGACTGCGTGCCGCACGTCTTTTTATCCCACCGATCACTTTACTGAAGGAATTAATATGAAAACCACCGTCCTCGTTGCCATGCTCGCCATTGCCGGTTTGACCGCTTGCGAAAAAACCACCGTGACGCCGCCGGCCACCACCATCGTGCAGCCGACCACCACGGTCGAAAAGCAAGTTGAGGTACCAGTTGCCGTGCCAGGTCCGGCCGGCCCGGCCGGTGCGCCAGGAGAAAAAGGCGAAGCCGGCAAGACGGGTGACACCGTGATCGTGGTGCCAGAAGCAAAACCAGAAAACAAATAAACGCCCGGCCGCCAGGCCAGCACCAAAAAGCGCCGTCGCGGAAGCCCTCCGCCCCGGCGCTTTTTATTTGTGGCGCCGGTACCAGCAGCAGCTGTTGGCAGAACACCACGCCAGCGCAGCCGATAGCGGCCAAACCGACGCACCTTTGCGACACATCGAATGGCGCGCAACAAGTGCGTCTGGCCTCTCCCTGCGCGGGAACTCCGGCGCCCGCACCTCGTCCAAATATCCTCAACCGATGCGGCGAACCAGCAGCAAGCAGCCAGCCATCCATCCATTCATCGCGATCCATCTCGAACGGGGAGTCATTTGTGAACCAACTAAAAACCATCGCGTTTGCGGCAACTGCCTTGGGTTGTACGGCGCCGCTACTGGCGCAGGACATCAATCCGTCGTGGTACATGCAGCCGAGCGTGATCAATGTGCGGCCCGACCGCGAATTCGGCCTCACCGACCGCGAGTACGGTGGTGCCTTCCGCCTCGGCAAAGCCCTCAGCCCTTATTGGGATCTGCAGGTGGGCGGCAGCTATGTGCGTCCCGAGGCGGGGGCCTACCACTATCGCCAGACCCTGCTCGGTGCCGATGTGCTGTGGATGCTGTCGCGCAAAAGCGTGCGGCCTTTCGTGCTGTTTGGTGTCGGTGCCCAGCACGACCGGGTGGAAAATCCCCTGCGGCGCGACAGCGCCACCTCGCCCTACATCAGCGCCGGTATCGGCCTGCAGTGGGCCTGGGATCCGCAATGGTCGCTACAGGCCGATATCCGCTCGGTACGCGGCTATATCAACGGTAGCGACCAGGATGGCCTGGGTCTGCGCCGCAGTAACAACCGGTATATTTCGCTGGGCCTCAATTACGCCTTCAGCAAACCGCTGCCACCGCCACCGCCAACGCCGCCAGCACCGCCGCCAGCGCCACCCGTGGTAGCGGAGCCACCGGCACCACCACCACCACCGCCGCCGCCGCGCTTTGAAAAAGTAACGCTGGCGGCCACCGAGCTGTTCGCGTTCGACAGCGCGCGCCTCAGTTCGCCGCAGCCGCGTCTGGACGACATTGCAGCGGCCCTCACGGCTGATCCCAGCATCACCGACGTGGACATCACCGGCCATGCAGACCGGCTCGGATCGGCCAAATACAACCTGAAACTGTCCGAGCAGCGCGCCAACGCCGTGCGCGACTATCTGGTCGCCAGGGGCGTGGCGGCGCAGCGCCTAAAAGCCTATGGCAAAGGCGAAACCGTGCCCGTGGTGACCTGCAATGAACGCAATCGTGCCGCCCTCATCAAGTGCCTCGAACCGAACCGGCGGGTCGAGGTGGAGCAGATTACGGTTGAAAGGCGTGTGCAGTGATTTGTTGGTTTTAAGGCATTATGCTAGCGATCAAACAATTGGCCGCTAGCGCCTTGGAGAAATCACGCATGCAAGTCACACATTGGCAATCAAACGCCGTCCAGCTGATCCGCATCATGCGCTGTGCAATCAGCGAATGGTTTGACGATCGCTGCGGCAGCAAAGGGGCGGCGCTGGCCTTCTACACCCTGTTTTCGATGGCGCCCATCATGGTGCTGGTGCTGGCGGTGGCTGGCTTTTTCTATGGCGCCGACGCTGCCCAGGGCCAGCTGTTCGGTCAGCTCAAAGGCTTGATGGGGGAAAAAGGCGCCGCCGCCCTGCAACTGGTGCTGGCAGGCGCACAAAACCACGGCAGCGGCTTGAAGGCCACCCTGATTGCCGGTGCCCTGCTGCTGCTGGGCGCGACCACGGTGTTCGCCGAATTGAAAGACAGCCTCGACGACATTTGGGATGTACCCAAACCGACCGGCTCGACCTGGTGGGACCTGGTTCGCACCCGGCTGCTGTCGTTTGGCATTATCCTGGTGCTGGCCTTCCTGCTGATGGTGTCGCTGGTGGTCAGCGCGGCGCTGACGGTGATGGAAAACTATGTGGGGGGGCTGTGGAAAGACGCCACCGTCCTGCTGGGCTGGATCGCCTGGCTGATCAGTTTCCTCGTCATTGCCGTGCTGTTCGGCGCTATCTACAAGCTGTTGCCCCGATTAAAACTCGACTGGCGCGACGTCGTGATCGGCGCGCTGGGAACGGCCGCCATGTTTGAACTGGGCAAATACGTGATCGGTCTTTACATTGGTAACAGCGGCGTCGCCGACAGCTTCGGTGCTGCCGGTTCCACCATTGCCATCCTGTTGTGGGTGTATTACTCGGCCCAGATCTTCTTTCTGGGCGCCGAGTTTGCCCGCCAGTACGCGCTTCAACTGGGCAGCCTGCGCCATACGCAGGTGGCGGCGGCGGCCCTCGATCCGATGCCGCAACAACAGTAGCGTTCGGCTTACTCGCCCAGCAACTCGGCCACCACTTCCATCCCCTCGACCCGCTCGGCGACCACCTTGAGCACCACCACCACCGGCACGCCCAGCAGCAATCCCCACACGCCCCATAACCAGCCCCAGAACAGCAGGCTGACGAAGACGGCGGCGGCATTCATGCGGGCGATGCGGCCGGTCATCCAGGTCGCCACCACGGTGCCCACCAGGGTGGCAATGGCCAGCGAAGCGCCGCCCACCAGCATGACCATTTGCAAGGATTCAAATTGCATGAAGGCCACCACCCCGGTCGAGGCGGTGATCAGGAGCGGGCCGAAATACGGCATGATATGCATCAGCCCGGCGAAGATGGCCCAGGCCCCTGCATTGTCCAGACCAATGGCCGAGAGCGCCGCCCACATCAGCAGGGCCAGCAGTACATTGGTCACCAGCAGCATGAACATATAGGCCTGGATCGAACTGTTGATGTCGTCGAGAATGTGGATGGTGACCTTCTTGCGCGTCAACGACGGACCGGTCAGTTTCACCAGCTTGCGCTTGAAGGTGTCGCCCGCCAGCAGCAGAAAGAACACCAGGAACACCACCATGGTGGCCTGGCTGATGAAGGTGGCGACCCCGACCGATCCGACCAGCACCCAGTCGATGATCTTGATATTCGGCGCGGCCGTCCCGGGAGCGACGGCCAGCGCGGACCGCGGTGCCCCCCCTGCCCCTTTTGTCGACCCTTGCGCCGGATCGGCGACGGCGGCTGTTGCGCGCTCGAGTTCACGGGCAGCGGCCTGCATTTGTGCGAACGTACCCGGCTGACCTGATTTTCCCGCGCTGAGCACCCTGGTCAGCTTGTGCGTAATGGTCGGCAACTCGTCGACAATGTTGATGATCTCATCTTGCAGCCGGTAAGCGACCCCACCCAGCACGCCCAGGATGGCGACGGTGACCAGGGTGGCGGCAACCGGGCGCGGCAGGCGGCGCCGCTCCAGCCAGGCCACCAGGGGGCTCAAGGTATAGGCCGTGAAAATACCCAGCAGCAAAGGCACGAGGAATTTCTCTGCCCATTGCAGGGCCCAGATAAAGACGACGACAGCGATGATGCCAATGGCGGTGCCGCGCGCATTGACATGGAGGGGAAATTTGAAGGAGTGACCGGGCACAGCCACTTCGCTATCCGGCACTGGCAGGGTTGCCGGGATCGATGCCGTCGCTGAGGTAGCGCCAGCAGGGGGCGCTTGAGGCGGCTGTGCCGCAGGGGAATCGGGCTTCATGGGAGACTTCGCGGTTGGCAGCGTCAAACGCATACCGGCCGCGACAAGCGCGACCGGCAGACGGCATTCTCATACGGCAACCAGCCCCGTGCAGGGCCGGCCTCCCGTACTTACTTTACGCGAACGTCGTTCTTGACGGTCATGACACCCTTGACGCCGCGCGCCAGTTCGCCAGCCTTGACGGCATCTTGTGGCTGCGCCACGAAGCCCGACAGTTGAACGGCGCCCTTGAAGGTCTCGACATTGATTTCGGTCGATTTCAGCGTTGGTTCATTGAAAATCGATGCTTTCACTTTGGCAGTGATGACGGCGTCATCGACGTACTCGCCGGTACCTTCCTTGGTCGAGGTCGAAGCGCAACCTGCCACGGTGGCAACGAGGGAAGCGGCAAACAGCATGGTGGCAAAACGGCGTGCGATGGTCATGGTAAATCTCCTTGGTGGATGGTAAAAAAATGAAAACAACTTCCCGGCTTATTTGCCGTACTGTGCCTTAGCGGCCGACATGCAACTGTCCTTGGTCGCGCCGGCGAATCCGTCACATTTTTCGCGTGCCACCTTGTACTCGGCGTCACGCTTGTCTTCGCGGGCATCGGCCCGCGCTTCCATGGCTTTTTTGTCGGCCTTGGCATCGGCTTCGGTGGCCACCAGGGTGGCCTTGGCCTGACTGACGCAGACATCTTTCTCGTTACCGGCAAAGGCGCCGCAGCGCGCCTTGTCGAGGTCGAACTTGGCTTCGGCGATCTTCATGCGTGACCGGGTATACGCCTTGAGGGTGTTCTTGTAATAGGCCCCCGCCTCTTCCTCGGCGCGTACCCGCTGTGCTTTTGCTTCGGCGACGCAGACGTCCTTGGGATTGCCGGCAATGGCGTCGCAGCGGGCCCGCGCCACTTTGTAATTGGCGGCGGCGTTGTCCTGCGCCTGCTTGTAGACGAGCTTGGCTTCATCGACGGCGGCGCTGGCGCCAGCGCAGCAAAACGCCAGCGTCAGGGCAGCAATGGTGGTCAGGCGATAGTGCATGCGGTGGGCTCCAGAATTATTTAAACGACATTAACGTTGTACGGCAGTTGGACGCCGCCTTCTGTACGCTGGCGAACACAGAGCCACTTGTGCGCACAAAGTGTTGTATTCCCATCGGCGGCGGCACCCGGTTACCTAAGAAAGCACATGGCGCGCGAATATCAAAACAGCATCAAACGGTGCGGCAGCGCACAGACCATGTTTTTGGCAGGAACTATTCTGCACTCACACATTCCCCAGGAGATCCACCATGAAAACCACACACGCACTTGCCGCCATCCTCGTTGCCAGCACCGCCTTGCTGACCGGCTGCGCGTCGACCTCGACCTCGACGCCTTACAACAACGCCGGCTATAACAACAATGGCTACAACAACAATGTGTCGTCGGGCTACGGCACCATCGACTCGATCCAGGTCGTGCGCGGCCAGGGCGGCACCAATGGCACCGGCGCTGTGGTCGGCGGCCTGGTTGGCGCCCTGGTCGGTAACCAGGTAGGCAGTGGCAGCGGACGGACGCTCGCCACCGTCGCCGGCGCTGTCGGCGGCGCCGCTGTCGGCAACAATGTCGAGGCCAACCGCAACGCCAACGGCCAGGACATGTACCAGCTGAACATCCGTATGGACAACGGCGAAATCCGTTCGGTCACCCAGGACAGCGTCTATGACTTGCGCGTGGGCAACCGTGTGCGCCTGGTGGATGGCCGCGTCTACCGTTATTAACCGCTGTTGATCGCCAATGACGGCGCGCGCCGGCCTGCCGGCGCCGCCGCCGCCGCCGCCGTTCCGGCAGGTTCCCGCACCATCCCCCACCATCTTAGGAGCTCCCCATGGGAACCATACTGTTAGTCGTACTGATCCTCGTTTTGATCGGCGTTTTGCCTACCTGGAACCACAGCCGCAACTGGGGTATGGCCCCTGTGAGCCTGACTGGCCTGCTGGTGGTGGTGCTGATCTTGCTGCTTGTCACAGGACGCCTGTAACACCGTGCCGGCGTCAGCCGGTTTTTTTTCGGCCGCATTTTAAACGCATTTTCAACACCCATTCAACGCCTCTATCCCCCCATCGACCACCACAGGAGCTGCCATGATCCCGCCCCGCCTCTTCGCCTCACGCGCGCTCGCCGTGCTCACCATTGTGTTTGTGAGCAGCGTCCACGCACAAACCATCTCCACCGACGCCAACGTGCCAGCGGCTACCGCCCAAAAGCAGGCGCGTGAAATTGCCCAGGGTGATCCGGCGCGCTGGTTCCGCGAAGATCCCGGTGCCGCTGCCAGTCTGCGCCGCTTGCAAAAAGAAATCGGCGCCGCCCTGCAGGAAGCGGAGGGCGCCTGCCGCAAGGTCGCCGCGGCAGAGCGCCCCGGTTGCCTGAAGGACGCGCGCGCGATCTACCAGCAGGATATGGCGGGCGCACAGGCGCGCGTCATGGCCGAACGCAATTAAAGGGGGCAGCGGCGCACTGGCGCCGTTGTAGTCCAGAATAAAAAACGGCGCGCAGCTCTTGGCTGTCGCGCCGTTTTCGTTTGACGGTGGGTGTGCCGTTTTAATAGGCGCCGTCGCGTCGGTGCTTGCGCTGGAAATACACCCCAACACCGGCGAGTACGGCGACCGCACCGAGCGCGATCTTGCTCTTGGTACCGAACTGGTGCTTGCGCAGCAAGCGCAGCAGCGGCAGTGCGTACGGCAGCACGGCGCCAATGCTCAAGCCGGTGGGCGTGAGCAAGCTGTCGATGCGCGAGCGGATGGCAAATGCGGCATGATCGACCGCCGTGTGCAACAGCGCCTGCGGCTGCGTCTCATACAAGACCTGGGCCTTGGCGCGCACCAGGCCGATGCGGTAGATTTCACCGCGCTGGACCAGCAGCGCCTTGCGTTCGGCCACGCTGAGCGAGTCGGCGGCGGCGCTGCCCTTGCCACTTACTTCGATGATCTGGCTTTCCATGCTTTCTCCTGGAGGCGACGCTGTTACAACAGCATGTCGCGATCGTTCTTGAGTTCGTTCATCGTCGCGGGGAAGGCCAGCTTGCCTTGCTTGAGCAGGGACAGGCCCTTCAGTACCAGCGCGGCGGTGAGCACGGCGAACACCAGGAACATGATTAACAGAATTTTCCAGCCCATCGCTTCCCAGGCAGCAGCGACGATGGTCGCGGTGCCGAAGGCGATCGTGAACCACGCTGCCAGCACAGCACAGGCGAACAGGGTGAGCAGCTCGATCAGATGGTTGCGCACCTCGGCGAGCTCCACAGCAGCGAGCTCGACACGCGACATCAGCAGGCCAAACAGGTTTTTCAGCAACCCGCTCAGCCCGCCCATGAGGCCGGGGCCATGAACAATCGCTTCAACTTTTTCCATGGCAACTCCCGGCGTTCGTTATTTGCGGCCCAGGATGACACCGACCAGCAGTCCGACGCCAGCGGCGGCGGCAATGGTGCGCCATGGGTTGTCCTTGACATAGACATCAGCGGTGGCGGCCAGTTCCTTGCCTTTGACGGTGGCTTTTTCCTGCACCTGGCTGGCTTTGCTCATGGCAACATCGAGCATGGCCATACCGCGCCCGCGCAGCTCTTCGGCTTTCTCGCCGGTCAGTGCGGCAGCGGCGGTCAGCAGTGCCTGGGCATCCTTGACCAGCGTTTTGACATCGGTCGAGGTGCTGTTGATGGCATCGTTGACGCTACCGTTCGTGCGGATATTTTCTAACATAATGGTTCTCCTAATTAAGGTTGGATGAGTCACAGCGACCCTGGCCGCTGATATCGATACTGCAAAAACCGGTTACCCGCGTGCTGCCCTTGCTGCAAGCGATTACTTGCTAAGCAAATCAGCCATATCGTCGGCGTGCTCTTCTTCCACTGCCATGATCGAAATGAGCAGCGCGCGCGTGGTCGGGTCGGTATGGCCAATCGCATCGATCATCTGGCGATACGATTCGATTGCCACGCGCTCGGCGATCAGGTTGGCGCGCACCATCGCATTGACGTCCAGTGAGTCATCATACTGGGCATGACTACGTTCGGTCAAAGTGGCCGGATTAAAGTCTGGCTCGCCGTTCAGTTGCACGATGCGCTCGGCGAGCGAATCGGCATGCCCCTGTTCTTCCAGTGCGTGCTGCAGAAATTCCGCCTTGACACCGGCATTGGCGCGGCCAGTGACGGTGTAATAGTGTCGCTTATAACGCAACACGCACAGCAGCTCGGTAGCCAGCGCATCGTTGAGCATCTTGATGACGGCAACGCGGTCGGCCGCATAACCGTCGGTGACGGCGCCGTCATCGAGATTGGCGGCGGCCTTGCGGATGGCGGCGACATCGAAGCCGTGTTGCATGCTGCGCTGGGCGTCTTGCTTTGGCTGTTTTTCTTGCTGGTCCATGATGATTCCTTGTGAATTGGTCGGGTAATTGATTGCCTGGTCCAGGCCACGGCGTGTCGCCGTCGCATCAGACCAGGCACTGGCACATTAGCGGCGCGGCGGGATCGTCTGCCCCTCATTGGAGAGGACGATTTCGACGCGACGATTGAGCTGGCGGCTGGCGGCGCTATCGTTGCCAGCGACCGGGAAGGCCTGGCCGTAGCCGCGCATGGCGACACGGTTGGCCGCCACGCCCATGCCGGTCAGGGCGGCGGCGACCGCATTGGCACGGCGCTCCGACAATTCCTGGTTATGGGCGGCGCTGCCGGTGCTGTCCGTAAAGCCTTCGATCAGCACGGTGCGATTCGGGTTTTGCGCCAGCACGTCAGCCAGCTTTTGCGCACTGGCAATACCGGCGGGCTTCAGGCGCGCCTGGTCGGTATCGAACAGCACGTCGCCAATGGTGATGACCATGCCACGTTCCGATTTTTTCGCCTGCAGGTCAGCCATCTGCGCTTCAAGCTGGGCCGCGCGGGCCTGCGCTTCGCGGGTTTGCGCCTCGGCATTCATGGCCTTGCGCTGGGCATCTTCGGCGCTCAGCTGGGCGGCGTTAGCATCCATGCGGGCACGGTCGGCGTCCGACTTGGCACGATCGGCTTCGGCGGTACGCGCCTGCAGCTGCAGCTGGTCACGCTGGCGGCCGGCGTTGGCTATATCGGCTTCGGCGGCCTTCTGGCTGGCCACCTGGCGTGCGGTGGCAATTTTTTGCTTGGCGATATAGGCCAGGCGGTCGATGGTTTCCAGGCTCTCGCGCTTGACGGCGGCGGCATTGGCGACGTCGAGGGCGTCGCTGGCCTGCTTGAATTCGAGCGGCGCGAACGACGACACCTGCGGGTTGTTATTCGCAGCGATGAAGTCGCCGCGCGCCTGGTCGAGCGTCGAGGTGGTCGTTGGAGTGCTGCCGCAGGCGGCGAGCAACACGGCGCTGGCGAGCACTGCGGTGGTCAGTGAGGTACGTAATTTCATGGTCAATTCCTGTTCTTGTTTGAATGGGTATGGCTGGCGCAGCGGCGCGCAATCACGCAGACATTAGCGATTGCGGTCGACCTCTTCGCGCAATACGCGCAGATCGGCGTCGAGCGCATTGGCGGCGGCATTCGCCTTGGCCGAACTGGCCTTGCTCTGGGCCAGCTTGGCGTCCGCCTGGGCTTCGGTGGCCAGCTGGCGTGCCAGCACGTAATCCTTGGCCGCCAGCGCCTCATTGGCGCGCATCATTTTGCTGCGCGCCATATTGATTTCTGCCGGGGCCAGATCGGCGGCGCCCGCGCTCACCGCATTGTCGACCGCATTCCGGGACACTGCCACGTCCGCCGTGGCGGGCGCCTTCTGCGAACTGGCGCAGGCGGCCAGCGACAGCACGGCAGCGACGGCCAGGATGTTAAGCAAGCGGGGGGTGACTGTTTCCATCTTCATGAGGCTTCTCCAATGATTAACAAATGATTGATAACGTTATATGCTGATTCTTTGGCAAGTTCAGTTCGCTGACGCACATATCGGCGACGCCACCATCACGGCCCTGGCCTGCCATACTGCGCTGGCGCCCATCGTGCGCCAGCGCACATCAGGTGCTGGCTGATTGGTTTACCCTGAATCGTAAACCTGCCAATTATGCAAGCTCAACAAAGGATCGCAATGCCCGACACCACCCCGCCCTCCAGTGCGCCCCTTGCCAGCGGCCGCCACACCCTCTCCCGCAGCAGCAAAATCGCGCTGTGGGCGGTCGGGCTGCTCATTGCCATCCCCGCTGGCGCCGTGATCATCATGCTCAACTATGACTGGAACCAGGCGCGGCCCTGGCTCAATGCCAGGGCCAGCGAGGCCATGGGACGGCCATTCGCCATTCGCGGCGCGCTCGCGCTCGACTGGCAAAAGAGCAGCGGCGCCAGCAACAGCTGGCGCGATCTTATCCCGTGGCCGCACCTGGTGGCCGGCGACGTCCACGTGAGCAATCCCGCCGGCATGCCCGCGCGCGACACCGCCAGCGTTGGTCAGCTGTCGTTTTCAATCAACCCGTTTGCCCTGCTGCGCCACACCATTGCCGTACCCATGTTGCAGTTCCAGGCGCCCGCAGTCGACCTGATCCGAAATGCCGACGGCAGCAATAACTGGACGTTTCACCATGATCAAAACAAATCCAACTGGACGCTCGAACTGGAGCAGGTGATGTTTGCCAAGGGCGTCATCAAGTACGAAGATGCGATTGAAAAAATCAAGGTGCAGGCCGACGTCGACACCCTGACGGGCGACCCCACCTACGGCATCGGCTGGCAGCTGGGCGGCACCTACAATGGCGCTGCCGTCAGCGGCAGTGGCAAGACTGGCGCGGTGCTCTCGCTGCGCCAGCAAAGCACGCCCTTCCCCATCGTCGCCGCGCTGCGCTCGGGCGCTACCCGCATCGACGCACAGGGCAGCGTGGCCAGACCGGGCAGCGCCATCGCCATCGACCTGCGCCTTAAAATGGCGGGACGCAGCATGGCGCGCCTGTACGAATTTACCGGCGTACTGCTGCCGGAAACCCCGGCCTACGAGACCTCGGGACGCCTGATCGGCACCATCGACAAGAACAGCAGTCGCTGGACCTATGCACAATTCCAGGGCAAGGTGGGGGAAAGCGATATCGCCGGCCGCCTCGATTTCCAAAGCGGCACGCCACGCGGCATCCTCAGCGGGGAAGTCCATTCGCGCCTGTTGCGCTTTGCCGATCTGGGACCGCTGGTGGGCGCCGACTCCAACGCCAGCAAGGTCGCGCGCGGCGTCGATGTGGTGCAACCGTCGGGCAAGGTATTGCCCATCGAAACCTTCCGCACCGAGCGCTGGAAGAAAGTCGATACCGACGTCAAATTTACTGCGGATCAAATTACACGCGACAAGCAGCTGCCCATCAGTCATCTGAACACCCATGTCGTCCTGCAGGCCGGGGTCCTGACGCTCAATCCGCTCAACTTCGACATCGCCGGTGGCACCATGATGTCGAACATCAAAATGGACGGCAGCGGCGCCGATGGCGTCAATGGCATCAAGGCCACCGCCAAGGTCACTGCGCGCCATCTGCAAATCAAGCAGCTGTTTCCCACCATCGAGCAGATGCAGGCCACGGTCGGCCAGATCGATGGCGACGCCCAGCTGTCAGCGGTGGGCAATTCGGTGGCGACCCTGCTGGCCAAATCGAATGGCGAACTGAAAACGCTGATCAACCAGGGCTCGGTCAGCAAGCTGCTGCTGGAAGAGATGGGGCTGAATGTCGGCAACGTGTTACTCACCAAATTGATCGGTGACAAACCGGTCCAGCTCAATTGCATGGCCGCCGATTTTGGCGTGGTCAACGGCTTGATGCAGACGCGGGTGTTTTTGGTCGATACGGACGAGGCGACCATCCACGCCAACGGCACCATCAATTTGGCCAACGAGCAGCTTGCTTTAACGCTGGAGCCGCAGACCAAGAGCGTACGAATTTTCTCGCTGCGTGCGCCGCTGCATGTCGACGGCCCGTTCAGCCAGCCGCGCGTGAGCGTCGACAAGGGCGTGGTGGCAATGAAGGCGGGCGGCGCCGCCGCACTGGCCGTGTTCGCCGCCCCAGCCGCTGCCCTGCTGCCACTGATCAACACCGGGCCGGGCCAAACCAGTCCCTGCGGCCAGCTGCTGGCCAATGCGCGCGTCAAGCCGGTGGCGCCGCCACCGGGCACGGTCATGAAAACCACCGCGCCCACCCAGGCCGCGCCGGTCGCCACCAGCGCGGCACCTGCCGTCGCACCGCCGTCCGGCCGTACCGGTGAGCGTGCCGTGCCGAACAGCCGCTAGTTGCCTCGTCCCCTGGATGCGCCGAAGTTTGTAACGAAATGTGTTTCAGGCAATTCAATGTGCGTTGCCGAACAGACCACGAAGGCGGTGCCGACTATGCTGGGTCTTGTCGGCGGCGCTTGCAGTGCACCAGCACCTTGCGCCAGCTGGCCAGGGAAAAACAATAATCGCACCACCACTCAGGACACCACCATGAAAAATTTCAAATTCGCCACACCACTGATCGCCGCCTTGATGCTCACCTCCATCGTCGGCTGCGCCTCCACTGCCAGCGACAAGCACGAGAGCGCCGGCCAGTACATCGATGACGCCGCCGTCACCACCGCTGTCAAGGCTGCCATCGTCAAGGAACCGAGCCTGAAGGTTGCGGAAATTAACGTTGAAACCTACAAGGGCGTCGTGCAGCTCAGCGGTTTCGTCAGCTCGGCAGAGAACATCGCGACTGCAACGTCGGTCGCGCGTACCGTGAATGGCGTGAAATCGGTCAAAAACGACCTGCGCCTGAAGTAATACCACCATCACCCACTGGAGATACTCATGCAAACCATCAAGCAAATCGTTGTTAGCGCTTCCCTTATCGTCGTCGCCCTGGGCGTGACCGGCTGCGCCGGCATGTCCAACCAGGACAAGAACACTGCCGTTGGCGCAGGCGTTGGCGCCGTTGCCGGCAGCGTGCTGACCGGCGGCAGCCCAATCGGCGCCGTCGGCGGCGCTGCGGTTGGCGGCGTGATCGGCAACCAGGTCAAAACGACCAAGTAATTGCTGCTCGCTTCACACAGAACGCCCCGCTTGCGGGGCGTTTTTCCGTGGGGCCGATGGTTGCAGATGGTGGTAGTTGGTTACACAAGACGACCGGTGCTGACGTTAAAAAGCCCCGGCAAGGCGGGGCTGGCAGGCACATCCATAGCAGCGCGGGTTCAAATAAACGCCGTTGACAGGGCCGCCTCGCCCGCTTCCTTGACGATTTCGTAGCACTTGCACGAGGCCGCCACCAGACCTGCAACATCGAGAATTTCAATGTTGCCGCGACTATAGATAATCAACCCCTGTTGCTGCAGCGCACTGGCCGCCTTGGTCACGCCGACCCGGCGCACACCGAGCGCATGGGCCAGAAACTCGTGGGTCAGGTGGAACTTGTCTGACTGCAAACGATCGCGCGTGACCAGCAGCGAGCGCGCCAGGCGTGCTTCGAGCACGTGAAAGCGGCTGCAGACAGCGATCTGGATGGCCTGCGCCAGCAAGGTGTCGGTATACCGGTACAGCACCCGCTGCAAGGCCGGATTGCTGGCGAACTGGGCGCGAAAGCGGGCGCTATCCATGCGGCTGGCAGTGCCGGCCCGCTGCACCACCGCGCGTACCTGGGCGAGTTCGTGACCGAGCGCCACCGTGGCGCCCAGCATGCCTTCACGGCCCACCAGTCCCACTTCGAGCGTCATGCGCCCTTCGGCAACCCCCAGCAGCGAAATCAGGCTGTCATGCGGGAAATAAATTGCACGGATGGGCTCACGGGGCTCGAACAGCACCTCACCCACCTCGACTTTGACCAGCTCGAGCATGGGTAACAGACGTGCGAGGTCGGCTGCCGGCAAGGCCTCCAGCAGCTGATTGGTCATTGTGTCCGTCACATCGACGGCAGCCACAATATGGCGCGTCCCATGATGGCCGGGGTGCGTAGTTTGATGCATGAGTCTCGTTGGTTTTCCTGCATTGGGGGGAACCATTTGTCAAATGGAGTCATTTACATTTACAAACAATTTAAAACAGCTTACGGCCTGAATTAGTGAAAGTATGTACGGTGACGCACGGAGCAGCGCGTTGTTACACGAGAGAATGATCGGGAAGTCAAATCCCGCGACGTCGACACCGCTGCCACGTGAATTGCTTAGCCGGCCTCAGCATTGAGGCGGCACCGATAACAACCAAAAGGAATCAATATGGAAACCCCAATCACCCCTGGCACGCCAGTGCGCGCCAGCCAACATCCCCTGATGATCGTGGCCGCCGTCGCCGTCGTGCTGTTTTGTGCAGTAGGCATCGCCGCCATCCTGGGCTGGCTGCCCAGCTCGGTCGGTGCCGGCAACACCAGCAGCGCCAGCGCCCCGCGCGGTGACCTCAGCGAAGCCGATCGCAACATGCTCGCAGGAAAAATGGACAGCAATATGCCGATGCAACAGCCTGCGCCCCTGCTCGCTTCCAACATGAACGGGGCGGCAAGCCGTTCGGGGTCGAATGGTGGCGACGCAGGCCAACAGCAGGGCGCAGCAGGCGACGCCGATTACCGTCCTGATCAAGTGGCCGCTGCGGCGCCGGCGAAAAACTGGTGCAACCATTGCGGTAACGTCGAATCAGTGCGTGAAATCAACACGCGGGCCCAGGGCAGCGGCGTCGGTGCCGCCGGCGGCGCCATTCTCGGCGGCTTGCTGGGCAACCAGGTTGGTAGCGGTCATGGTCGTCAACTGGCCACCGTCGCCGGTGCCGTTGGCGGCGCAGTAGTCGGCAACCAGGTCGAAGGCAATATGAAAGCCACCCACAGCTACGAGATCCGCGTCCGCATGGACGATGGCGGCACCCGCACCTTCCACCAGCAAAATGCGCCAGGCTGGAGCGCAGGTTCGCGGGTCAAAGTGGTCAATGGCTCTTTGCATTCGGTAAACTAAGCAACGCGCTGCCGCGCAAGCGGCAGCGCGATCAACGCCACCCGGCAGTGCGCCGCGTGGCGTTTTTTTGTGCCGATGAGAAGCGTAAAAACAACAGCGCCAGGCCTTTTTTTACCGAGATAATTTTTTCTTATTTGCAACGTGCGGCAGCGCACGGATTAGCGATCAGGCTGCGCTCAAACTCCATTCATGCCCATCAAGGGACCACTTGTTCAACCAGGAGCGAGCATGAATAAACTGTATTGGAGCGGCATCATCGCGTGGGGCTTGTTTGTCAGCGCCTGCGGCTTGACCAGTGCCGGTGCGGGCGAAGCCCAGCAGCCGCAGGATGTGCTGTTTTTGCTGGTCGGCGGACTGCTGACCTGCCTGGTTGGACTGGTGGGCTTATGCGGCCTGATGGGATGGATGGGACGCGCGCCAGCCGAACAAAAAAGTTATTTTTAATGTACGGCAGCGAACGGAACAACCGCACGCAAACAGCGACACTGATTTCACGACGAAACAGTCGCAACTCATAAACAAGGACGACATTATGCTTTATACCATCGCAATTATTCTTTTGATCCTGTGGGTCCTTGGCCTGGTCACCTCGTACACCGTCGGTGGTTTTCTGCACATTCTGCTGGTGGTCGCCGTCATCATGATCTTGGTAAAATTGATCAGCGGTCGAGGGATTTAACGCCGACAGGCGCACGGCGGACCGGCCTTGCAATGGCCCGCCGCCCCCCTCGTTGATTGATTTAACGATCCGTCTCCCGGTCGTGTTTCCGCTTCGCCGGAGGCGACAGCGAGACGGATTTTTTATTGGGAGAACACCATGCAGTCCAGCAAACCTCGGTTCACTTCGATCAGCATCATGGTGACGCTGTGCGTCAGCCTGTGCGCCTGCGCCGACATGACGCCAACCCAGCGCGGCACCGCCAGCGGCGCCGGCATCGGCGCCGGCCTCGGGGCCATCATCGGTAGCGCCACCGGCGGCGGCGGCGGCAACCGCGCCGCCGGTGGCGCCGTGCTGGGCGCGGCCGCCGGCGGTTTGATCGGCAATATCTGGTCGAATCGCATGGAACAGCAAAAGCGGGCGATGGAACAGGCCACCCGCGGTACTGGCGTGCAGGTGTCGCAAACGCAAGACAACCGCCTCAAGCTCGATATCCCCAGCGACATTTCCTTCGACACAGGACGGGCCGACATCAAGCCGAATTTCCGCCCTGTGCTTGAACAGTTCGCCGGCACCCTCAACGTCAACCCAGGCACCACCGTCACCATCATCGGCCACACTGACGCCACCGGCACCCCGGCCATTAACGATCCCCTCTCGCGCGAGCGCGCCACCCGCACGCGCGACTACCTGACCATGCGCGGGGTGCAAGCCGAGCGCATCGTCACCGATGGCCGTGGCGATCGCGAACCGGTTGCCAGCAACGACGATCCGGCCGGCCGCGCCCGCAACCGCCGGGTCGAGATTTATGTGGCGGAACGCGACCCGCGTGGCTAAGCACCGGTCCCGGTCGGATGGCACTGTAAAAGATACCGAACGGGCGACAGCCGTGGCGCCTTTCCGTTATGCTCGATGCCGGATCGCCTTGGAGAATGCCGCATGAAATCAACCTTGCCACTTGTTATTGCCCTCAGCCTGGGCGCCGCTTGCGTTTCCGCCGCCGCCGTCGAACCGCTGTTCAAACCGGGGCTGTGGGAAATTAACAACCGGCCCGGTGGCGCCGGCGGTTCGCAGATGCAAGCCATGCTGGCGGCGGCGCAACAGCAAATGAGCGCGCTGGACCCGGCCAGGCGCGCGCAAGTGGAGTCGATGATGTCCCGCAACGGCGTGGTCATCGAGAACGGCAACGTCAAGGCCAAGGTCTGCATCACCCCGGCAATGGCCGCGCGCCAGCAATTGCCAGTGCAACAGAAAGGCAATTGCACCTCGCGCTTCAGTCCGGCCGGCGGCCAGAGCATCAACTATGCCGTCAGCTGCACCAGTCCGGCTGCCACCAGCGAAGGCACGGCCACCTTCAGCAGCCCCACCAGCTACACGGCGACCACCCGCATCAACGCTGCCGACGCCGCTGGCGCCAGCATGACGGTCGACTCCAGCGGCCGCTGGCTGAGCGCCGATTGCGGCGCCATCGCGCCCATCGACGTGCCCGGCTAACAAGCTACCAGAATCGGTTCTGCATGGCAGGCGCGGGCGCCGCCAGCCACGGTTGCGCGCTTTTCAATGTTTGTCATGTGCAATAGGTTCGCTAGCGAACATAAGTTTTTGTAGCGCCCACGTACACTGGCGTTTTGCATCCGCGCCGCGCCGGCAGTCCCATCATGCTTTCCATCCTAGAGCGCCTCGCCGCCCTCTCCCGCCCTGATCTGTACGGCGCCGCCCATGCCGGCGCACGCGCCGCGCTGGTCATCGACAGCCGCGCCTTTTCCGCTGCCGACATCGCCAGCACGATGCAAGAAGTCGCCACCATCGAGTTATTGACGGAACTGGTGAGCGCGCTGCGTCCCCGCCATCCCAGCCAGGCCGACATTGCCGCCACCAACGTGCGCAGCCTGAGCGCGCTGGTGCGCGCGCAGCCCCAGCTGGCAGCCGGTCTGGGCAGCGCCATCTGCAGCCTGCTCGAACAGCGCCGCCATGCCAGCCTGTACACCGACATCGGGATCTTGTCGAACGATGGTTTTGTCACCGAGCTGCGGCGGCGCATCAGCTACCGCCTGCTGCCACCAGCGCTCGACCATGCGTATCTGGCCGACGCCATCGACGAAGTGCTATTTGTCGATACCGACTTTCGCTGGATCCAGTCGGTGCCTGCCGCCGACTGGATGGCCCTGTTTGACACCATCGTCGCGGCCACCCCGGACCAGCAGCTGCGCAGCGCCCACGGCACCGTGCTGGGCGGCCTGCTCGACGCCATCCGCACCCTGTCCTGCCGCGTCTGCGCGCTGGGCCTGGAGCCGCGCCTGGTGCGCAGCAATCCCGATATCGAAACCTTCGACTCACCGTTCCTCATGCAAAACATCGAGGTCAACACCTACCTCGAAGGCTACGCCCGCATGCTCGCCGGCGACGGCCCGCCACCGGAAGATGCGCGCCACCTGCTGGTCATGCTCGACCAGTGCAGCGCGCTGATCGGCAAGATCCGCAAGACCGCCTCGCGCCAGGGCACCAGCGTGGCACTGACCTATGTGCTGGTGGCCTTAAGCCAGAGCATCGACCGCTTGCACAAGCTGATGTTCCTGGTCGACGTCAGCGGCGCCTTGCCGAGCGCCGCCACCGTCGACATCCACGCGCTCGCCAACGACGCCAGTCCCGAACAGGCGCCGCCGGTCAGCCTGCGCTGCGCCGGCGCCATTGCCCTGGCCCAGGAACTGGTCGAAGCGCACAACACCAAGTACGAAGTGCGCCGACTGTTCGCCGCGAATATCGATCTGCTGGCGCGCAATGTGACGGAAAACGCCAGCCGCACTGGCGAGCACTACATTGCCGAATCGCGCGCCGAGTTGCGCCACATGTTCGCCTCCTCTGCTGGCGCCGGCGTCATCGTCGGCTTCATGGCGCTGTGCAAAATCCTGCTGTCATACCTGCGCAGCGCACCGCTGGTCGAAGCTTTTCTGTTCAGCCTGAATTACTCGCTCGGCTTCATCGTCATCCATTTACTGCACATGACCATTGCCACCAAGCAGCCGGCGATGACGGCCTCGCGCATCGCCGCCGCGCTGTCGAGCCGCGACGGCCGCCATATCGATCTCGACACCATGGCCGAGCTGGTCAACAAGGTATTCCGCACTCAGTGTGTGGCCGTGCTGGGCAACCTGGCCACCGCCCTGCCGGTGGCCTGGATCATCGCCATGCTCTGGCACAAGGTCGGCGGCAGCCACCTGATCACCCCCGCCAAGGCGATCCACATGCTGCACGACATCGATCCCTTCCACAGCCTGGCCCTGATGTATGCCGCAGTCGCTGGCGTCTGCCTGTTCGTCGCCGGCCTGATCTCGGGCTACTATGACAACAAGGCGCTGTACACCCGCATGGCGCGGCGGGTGCGCCAGCTGCGCGCACTGGGCCGCTGGATCGGCCAGCGCCGGCTGGCGCGCCTGGCCGGCTACCTGGAAGACAACCTGGGCGGCTTGATGGGAAATTTTTTCTTCGGCATCCTGCTGGGGGTGACGGGCACCCTCGGATATCTGCTGGGCCTGCCGCTCGATATCCGCCACGTGACCTTTTCTGCCGCCAATTTTTCGACGGCGCTGGTGGCCCTCGATCATCAGGCCAGCTGGCAGCTGGTGGCGACGTCGGTGGCCGGCTTTCTCGGCATCGGCGCGGTCAATTTGCTGGTCAGTTTTTCGTTGGCGCTGTGGGTGGCGCTGCGCGCACGAAAGATTCGATTTAATCATGGCATCCGCCTGTTGAAAGCGCTGGGCCGGCGTTTTCTGGCGGCGCCGCTCGACTTTTTTATTGGACCGCGCGACAGCGATGCGACGCCGGCGCCGGCGCCGGCGATTAACAGCACGATTGACAGCACCATTGACAGCACTACTGTCCCCCGCAGAGGAAATAAATGACCATCTCCCGTATCGCCGCCCGCGCAGTAGGCAGCGCCGCCATCTCGCTGTGCCTGTTGCTGTCGGCTTGCGCCACCTTGCCCGACGTCGACCGCAGCGCCGCATCAAAGGCGACGCCAACCGTCGCTAACGGCAAGGGCGCCCTGCAGAGCAAGCAGGCGGCGGCGCTGCTGGCGCGGCGCTGGGCGCGCGCCACCCCCGACATGAAGGCGCTGGCCGTGCAGGAAGAAGCGGCCACCGGCGTACCGCTGATCGCCGGCAACAAGGTGACGCTGCTGATCGACGGCCCCGCCACCATGACGGAAATGATGGCCGCCGTACGCACGGCCACCTCGACGGTCAACCTGGAAACCTATATTTTCGACCAGGATGAACTGGGCCTGCAATTTGCCGACCTGCTGATCGAAAAACGCCGCCAGGGCGTGACCGTCAATGTGCTCTACGACAGCGTCGGCACCCTCAGCGTGCCGCAAGCGTTCTTCGAGCGCATGCGCGCCGGCGGTGTCAATTTACTGGCCTTCAATCCGGTCAACCCGACCACCCGGATCGGCAAGTGGCAGGTCAACAACCGCGACCACCGCAAGCTGCTGGTGGTCGACGGCAACACCGCCTTCACCGGCGGCATCAACATCAGCAGCGACTACGCCAACAGTTCCTTCTTCGGCTCGGGCCGCCGGCCAAATACCAGCGATGGCAAGAAAGTCGGCTGGCGCGATACCCATGTCAAGATCGAGGGCCCGGCGGTGGCCGCCTTTCAATACTCCTTCGTCAATAACTGGGTGCACCAGGATGCCGGGGAATTGCCGGAAGCGAATTACTTTCCGCCGCTATCGGCGGTCGGCGACAAGATCGTGCGGGTGCTCGCCAGCGACCCCGACAAGGGCTATGAAATCTACAAGTCGCTGGTGCTGGCGATCCAGGAATCGAAAAAGAGCGTGCACATCACCAGCGCGTATTTTGTCCCTGACCAGCAGATCGTCGACGCCCTGATCGGCGCGGCCCGCCGCGGCGTCGACGTCCGCCTGGTGCTGCCCGGCGTCACCGATCACGGCCTGGTGCTGCATGCCGGCCGCGCCTTTTACGAGCAGTTGCTGGCCGGTGGCGTCAAGATCCACCAGTTGCAGGTGGCCGTGCTGCACGCCAAGACCGCCGTCATCGATGGCAGCTGGTCGACCATCGGTTCGGCCAACATCGACCGCCGCAGTTTTATTCACAACTACGAATTGAACGTCATCATTCTCGACCCCGGCTTCGCCCAGGAAATGGAGCGCGCCTTCAGTGAAGACTTGCGCGATTCAAAACAAGTCACGCTCGACGAATGGCGCCGCCGGCCAATGTCGGATCGCATCAAGGAGTGGGGGGCCAGGCTGGCGGAGTATTGGATCTGACAACCGTCAAACAAAAGTGAAAACCTACTTTTGTTTGGTTTGGTTAGAGAAGCCAAGGGGAACAGTGGCTTAGAGGCGCAGGGCGGGACGGCCAAAAATCACTGGCGAAGCCAGATGATTTTCGGAGGAAAAGCGACGCTGAGAGGCGCGACGCTGACGACTGCGATCGCAGCAGGGGGGATGGCCGGGCCACGATGGCCGGGCCACAACGCTTGGCTCTTACAGCCCCGCTGCCAGCAAGCCACCGATGTGTACCGCCCAAACGTTCGCGCTGCGGCGGAAGGTTTCAGTCTTGAGTCTGGCGAACTGCCTGGCCGAATCATCCCAGCCGTAGCGGTCCACTTCGATGCAACCATGGTGGATGCGAATCACATTAAAACCATTCACTTCACCTCTGCCGCGGGTCGAGGTGGCGGTGCCGGCCTGCACCACCAGGGCGGCAAAGTCACGGATCTGGTAGCGCTCGGCGGTGTTGCCAGCGTGGCTCAGGTGCAGGTGGCCGGCCAGTAACAGATCGACCCCTTCCTCGGCAAACGCTTGCATCGCCATCGGTGCGCGGTCGACCACCTCGCTGCGCTCGACCGCCTCCGGCAAGTCGAACGGATGGTGGGTGACAACAATGCGGGTCAGCGCCGGATCGATGCCGGCAAACGCCGCCCGCATGCTGGCCACCTGTTCATGATTGACCCGGCCATCCTTGAAGGTCAGCGAACGCGCGGTGTTGATGCCGAGGACCGCAATTTCGTCATCAAAATAGGTCGGTGCCAGATCACTGGTGATGTGGCGCTTGTAGCGCGTCAGCGGCTGCAGAAAGCGGCGCACCAGGTTATACAGCGAAATGTCGTGGTTGCCCGGCACGATAATTTGCGGACCCGGCAGGCTGTCCAGATAGGCCCGCGCCGCCTCGAATTGAACGCTCAGCGCGCGCTGCGTGAGGTCGCCCGATACCACTACCAGGTCGGGGCCGATCGCCTCGATGGTGGCGCGCAACGGTGCCAGCAACTGCTCGTCGACCCTGCCGAAGTGCAGGTCGGATAAATGCACCAGGGTGCGCATGGGCTAGGCGCGTCCTGGCGCGCTGGCCGTTGCCGAGCGGGCCGTGGGCGGCACGATCACTTGCAAATCGCCGGGGCGTATCTTGTACTGCAAGGGGGTGCGCATCACCGTCACTTCGCCATCGGTGGCCACCCGCAAACGCTTGTGGCCCGTCGTGATGGCGAACTGGTCGCACAGCATGGCATCGAAATCGGCTTCCGCCGCCAGCCTGCCACACAGCGCGCGCCAGCCAAAGCGCAACAGACCGAGGCGGCCGGGCCGCTGCGCTACGTAGACGCTGAGCAGGCCGTCCTGCAAGCTCGAACGCGCGCCGATCGACAGCCCCGTCATGCTGTACTCGTTGTTGCCGATAAAGACGAAGGGGGTGGTGCGCAGATGGTTGTGGCCCTTGATGCACAGGGTCAGCTTAAGAAAGGGATAGCGCCGCAAGGCGGCAACCGTGGCCCAGACGGCCGCCGGCCACTTGCCGCGACCAAGCCGCGACTGCTGCTTTTCGCGGTCGTGGACGATGTCGGGATACAGTCCCAGCCCCGAATTATTCAAGAAAATCCGGCCGTTCACTTCGCCCACATCGACCGCCACCAACGTACCAGTGGCGATATTGCGCACTGCCTCGTCCAGACCGAGTGGCACGCCGACGTCCTTGGCGAAATGGTTGAGGGTACCCAGCGGCAGCACGCCAAACGCCACCTTGCTGCCAGCGACCACCGAGGCGACCGCATTGATGGTGCCATCACCGCCACCGGCGACGACGACGTCGACCTGGTCGCGCAGCGCCTGGCGCGCGCACTCGATCATTTGTTCGCCGCTGCTGGCCAGGATGACGGTGGCGACGCAGCCGGCGGCGGCGAATTTGTCGCGCAGCGCGCTGGCGGCGCGGTCATCGTGGCCACTGCCGGCGCTGCCATTGATGATGACGGCGACGGTCTTGCGGCTGACGACAGCGGGCGCAGATGCGGGCGGTTGAAGTGAATCGTACAGAGCGCTCTCCATTGATCAAGGACCGGCCGCCCTGCCCTGCCGCCGGCGGCGCAGGGTCGACACGGTGGTAATGCACAGCGCCAGCCAGATACAGCCTTCGGCGCTGGCGGCCAGCACGTCGCTGAGGTAGTGCACCCCCAGATACATGCGGCTCACGCCGACCAGTGCCACCATGGCAGCGGCCGCCACCACCACTGCCAGCCGCGCCCAGGTGCCGCGCAGATGGGCCAGCAGCGCGCATGCCAGCAAGCCGTACAACATGGCGGCAAACGCCGTGTGACCGCTGGGAAAACTGTAAGTATCCAGCGTCAGCAACGGCGTATGAAAGGTCGGACGGGCGCGCTGAAAGCAGTACTTTATCAGCACATTGAGCAAGCTGCCGCCCGGTAGGATGATCAAACCGGCAAGCAACCACCAGTGCATTTTGCGCACGTAAAACACCGCCAGCAAGGCCAGCGCCAGCACGGCGCCGGCGACACCGCCATGAAAAAATGAAACGCCCAGCATGAAGCGCGTCATTCCCGCAGTGGCGCGCGCATGCAGCCAGTTGGCGATGTCGACGTCCAGCACGGTCAAGGGGGCGCCGGTGACGACATCCTCGGCGATCAGGCCGAAGGCGAGCACCCCGACCAACAGCGCCAGCATGCCCGCACTGAGATGCAGGCCGGCCGCCCCTTCGGGCGACAGACGGGCGGCGCTAAAGCGCTGCAGACGGGAACGGAACGACGACGACATAGGGACCTTGGCGGAAAAACCACAGTAGCAAATTTAACTGGGTATTTGTACAGTAGCTGTGGATTTATACAGTGGTTATGGTATTCTTGAATCTCTGGACAACGCAGCAGACAACCCATCCAAAGGACATCGTCATGACCACCTTGAATAACGCTTTCGGTATGCAATACGCTCCCAGCGCCTTCACCCTGCGCTTCGGCCGCCGTGAACTGCTGGTGACCCGCGACTTCCGCAAGCGTTTTTACGCGGTCAATCCCCTCATCGAGTGCGATACCGGTGTCGAGGCGGGCCATGTGGAAGTGCTGCTGCTGCGGCGCTGGCTGCTGATTCTGTCCAAGGCGCATTAAATTGGCGTCGGTGGCCTTCGCCGCGGCCACCGCCATCAGGCTCACAGAGTGGCATGCGCGCGGCCAGACGTCAATTCAAGGCGACCGGGCAGCGGACTGAAGCACCAAAAAACACATATCGTCACATGAATTCCTTCGTTCCTTTTTGGATGCGCTATGCGTAGGCTGGCGTTTCCCTAGTCACGAAAGATGTAGATCATGCTGCTCAAAAAATAAGTCAAACAGTTATCGCGCTCATGCTCGTGTCGCAAGCGGCCATCGCTGCCGACATCACCCTGCTCAACGTGTCCTACGATCCGACGCGCGAGCTCTACCAGGATTTCAACGGCGCCTTTGCGCGCCAGTGGAAAGCCAAAACAGGCGACACCGTCACCGTCAAGCAGTCGCACGGCGGCTCCGGCAAACAGGCCCGCTCCGTCATCGACGGTCTCGAGGCGGACGTGGTCACCCTGGCATTGGCCAGCGATGTCGATGCCATCAGCGAGCGCGGCCTGATCGCGCCAGCCTGGCAAAAACGCCTGCCGCACAATAGCGCGCCCTACACGTCGACCATCGTCTTCCTGGTCCGCAAAGGCAATCCCAAACACATCAAGGACTGGAACGACCTGATCAAACCAGGCATTGCCGTCATCACACCAAATCCAAAAACCTCGGGCGGCGCCCGCTGGAATCACCTGGCCGCCTGGGGTTACGCCCTGCGCCAGCCCGGCGGTTCGGAAGCGAGCGCGCGCGAGTTCATCGGCAAACTGTACCGCAATGTGCCAGTGCTCGACTCCGGCGCCCGCGGCGCCACCACCACCTTTGTCGAGCGCGGTATTGGCGATGTGCTGATTGCCTGGGAAAACGAAGCCCTGCTGGCCATCAAGGAACTCGGTCCGGACAAGGTGGAAATCGTCGCACCGTCGGTCAGCATCCTCGCCGAACCGCCCGTCGCCGTGGTCGACAAGGTGGTCGACAAGCGCGGTACCCGCAAGGTGGCCGAGGCTTACCTGCAATATCTGTACAGCGATGAGGGGCAGGAAATCGCGGCCAAACATTACTATCGTCCAGTGGTCGAAAAATTCGCCGTCAAATACGCCGCGCAGTTCCCGAAAGTGAAACTGTTTAATATCGAAGAAGTCGCCGGCGTCTGGACCAAGGCCCAGAAAGCCCACTTCGCCGATGGCGGGATTTTCAATCAGATCTACCAGCCGGGCAAAAAATAATCTGCTTGAACGCAGCTGTGGATATTCCATGCACGCTCGACCTTCAGCAGGTGCAGCAGGTGCAGCAGGTGCAGCAGGTGCAGCAGGTGCAGCATGATGAAGGTCGTTACCATTCTCCTCGATCTCCTCGATGGTGTTAGCGCAGTACCGCCTTCGCGGACTGCGCCTTTTTTCGGCCACGGTAGCAGGCCGGCGCCGGCGGCGCAGCTGTCCCCCGCCACGCTCACCATCGGCGCTCAGTCGGACTGCAGGGCTCGCCCAACCTGTGTATGATCTTGTCGATGCGCCATGCAAACGCTGACGATTTCCCCACACCCAGGAGACCCATCCATGACCCGTCTGACCGCCAACGATTTTGATCCCGAAGTGCTCAAGCTGTTCGACCAGTATGTGCATGGCCAACTCGACCGTCGTGGCTTTCTGGCCCAGGCAGGTCGTTATGCGGTCGGCGGTGCCACCGCCACCTCGCTGCTGGCAGCCCTCTCGCCCAGCTTTGCGGCGCAGATGATTGCCCCCACCGATGCCCGCATCAAGGCCAGCTTCGTCGAATTCCCCTCGCCGAATGGCTACGGCACACTGCGTGGCTACCTGGTCGAGCCGGCCAAAGTGACGGCCAAACTGCCGGTGCTGCTGGTGGTCCACGAAAATCGCGGCCTCAATCCCCATATCGAAGACATCGCGCGTCGCATTGCCCTCGACGGCTTTATCGCCTTCGCCCCCGACGCCCTGTTTCCCCTTGGCGGCTATCCCGGTGACGAAGACAAGGCACGCGAACTGTTCGCCAAACTCGACCAGACCAAGACGCGCGCTGATTTTGCCGAAGCGGCCAGAATCGCCACCACCCTGCCGCACGCCAGCGGCAAAGTGGGGGTGGTTGGCTTTTGCTGGGGCGGCGGCATCGCCAATTACCTGGCGACGGCGGCGCCACAGATCAGCGCCGCCGTGCCTTTCTATGGTCAGCAGCCGCCAGCGAGCGAAGTGGCAAAAATCAAGATACCGCTGCTGATCCACGACGCCGAAAAAGACGAGCGCGTGCGCGCCGGCTGGCCCGCTTACGAGACGGCGCTCAAGGCCAACAAGGTCGATTACCAGTACTTCGTCTACCCCGGCGCCGAGCATGGTTTTAATAATGACACCACGCCCCGCTACGACGCCGCCAATGCCAAACTGGCCTGGCAGCGCACCATGGACTTCTTCAAGGCCAAACTGGCTGGCTGAGCCTGGTCGTAGCGACCGCGGCCGCCCCATTCAGCGGAGACCGTGGCGCTGGCAGTGGCGCCGGCAAGGGTAATGATAATGGCGCCATAGGGAGCCGCGCTATCTCTGCGGCTGGCTCTTCATGAAAGCGAGGTCGTCGTCCGTCAGCGGCAGATCATCGATCGATTCGATGGCATCCACGCCGATGTCGGCGCCGTCGCGCACGCTGTCGCGGCCGGCGCCGGCACGCTCGCCGGTGCCATTCGCATCAGTGTCGCTGTCCAGATTGGCATCGCCCATGTCGGCGCCAGCCGTGTCGCTGCCGTGACCGATGGCGTAGTCTTCATTGGTGCCCCGTTCGAGGTTGGCAATCAGGTCTTCATCGAGGCCGACCGCGAAGCCGGGACCACCCGTGACATCGCTGCCCGAATCGGAGTTGTCGCTCGGCCCCAATGCATCGGTGCCGTGGCCTTTGCCCAGACTGCGGTCTGGCGCTTGCGGAAAATTGTCTGGGTCTAGTGTGCTGCTGCCGCTCATGGTCACTCCCGATCGTCTGTCAATAGTAATTAGAGTGTAACGAGTTCGGGAAAAACAGCGCGCACGCTGGCGCCAGGGTCGGCGCGGCGCTCAGAAACCGTGGCGCATGCCGATGTTGACCGCTGAGGTGGCGCCGCCGTTCGACGATGCGTTGCCGACAGAATAGGCGCTGCCACTGCGGTTGTTGATGCGCGAGTAGGCAACATACAGATCGGTATGGCGCGCCATCGCATATGTGGCACCGAGCGCCAGCTGATTGGCGTCGCGGTTGGCCAGGTCGCGGTCGTTCTTGCGGATAAATGAGGCCAGCCAGGTGACGCCGCCGCATGGCAGCGCCACACCGACCAGCATGTCGCGGCTGTCGGTCGATGGGGTCGACGCCAGCGAGGCGCTGTAAGGATTGTCGGGATTCCACAGGGGCGCACTGCCATAACCACGGCTGACGCTGTAGGCGGCGTAAGCGGTGCCTGCACCGACCCGCAGATTGGCGGCAAGCACGGAATTTTTGGCGTCGACATTGTTGCCCATCGCTGTGGCGGGGGCGACAGCGGCGACGGCACGGTTCTGGTGCGCGGCCCGCATCGCCCATGGACCCGCTTCGAACCCCAGCATCAAGCCCCAGGTGCGGTTGCCCGTCATGGCGACTGCGCCGGTGTCGTGGGAGCCATCGTCGCGCGCGTAGGTCGCGGCCGAAACGCCATGGACCACGGCGCTGCGAGATTGCAATTCGTCGCTGGCAGAACGAGCACCGCTGCCGGGCAGTCTGGGCACACTGCCCTTGATCGACTCCACCACATCAGGCAGCGCCGTGTATTCGTGGCTGAGCTCAAGGCCGGCGAACTCGCTGACCACCTCGAGATCGTGTACACCGTACACGCCCGTTACACGATGCTGCGCCCACGCGCTACTGGCGCTGGCGGCAAACATGGCAATCAACAGAGCACACACTTTCATCGCACAACTCCAGATCAGGCGCACGGCCCGTACGGCATCATTATTTCAAAAAGGCGCCGTTAGTTCTGTGGCCTTGGACACTTAGTGGCCAAAGGCGTTCCCATCTCTCTGTCGGTGTGATCCTACTTCACCAGGGCGGCATAGGGAGAACTCTGTGGTTCTGCCAAGCAAGCTTACCCGCTTATATACATACAGGGGTGTCAGATTAGGATTGTTGTATCGGCTCGACAGGCAATCCTCGTGCGCGCGCTTCCCAAGCGCACAAAACGATGCCGGGCGTGCTCCAGGCTGGTCAATTTTGCTGAATATTGCGCTAACAAGATGCTGCTTCCCAACGCGGTTAGATAGCGAACAGACCATCAACGGCGCTGCCGTCATGCTCAAGGGCTGATTTACAACAAGGACGCTTCCATGACCACCGCTATTGCCCCGAATCTCGATCCGACCGTCGGCCAACCCATTGTTCCACCGGCGGACCACGCCGGCGCCCACCTGTCGACCGTCGAAGCGGAGGACCTGGCGCGCGACGCCAATGACCGCCAGTTGCGGCATTTCATGGCGGCGCTGGGCATGCAACGGGCCGTCGGCACCGACAAGCTGGCGCTACTGCTCGAGCACATTATCAAGGAAGCGATGTCAGCCAACATCGACTGGCTCGAGGGGCAGATGCACGCCGATGGCTGGGACAGTGCCCTGTCACCCGGCGAAACCCTGCACGCCATCGCCACCCGCGCCAATGCTTACCTCGAGTCGCCCGAGGGGCTGGACCTGTTCAATCTGTTCACCAAAACTTTCGCCCGCACCAGCGGCGACATTTTTGATTAGGCGCTTTACCCGCTCACTCCGGATAACCCCCAGCGCCGCTCTGAGGAAGCCATCGGCGCTGGCGATGCATTGCCATCAATGGCCCAGCGCCAACCCAGGTAGTTCGTCAGATCGCGGGGGGGGGGCGGCGCCATTGAAATGGCCTAGCCAGCCTTTTCTGGCAGCGCGGACACTGCAAGCGGTCCGGGGCCGCCTTTTCTGTCAGGGCGCAGGTGCGGTCGCCGAAAATCGACTGGGCCATCGCCAGGCACACCTCCTCGCGCTCGTGCAGGCCGGATGCCCGCAGGCGTCGCAACAGCAGGTCGAAGGCGGCGCGGTCGACGTCACGCCCCTAATCAATGGTCGAGTAGCTTCATTCTCGCGCACAAGAATGAAGTTCAATCGGTGTCCCGACTTTACGGGTAAAGCGCCTTTGATCAGGCTAAACCAGCATTCCTGCCTCAATGAGCGGCGTGCTGCACCAGCGCCGCACCGCCGCCATGACGGCGGCTTTCACTGACCGCCGTCACCGTGCCATCGCTGTTAAACACCAGCGCGTTGGCAGCGCCGATTTCTTCCGGCGTCGCTTCCCAGCGGTGGCCCAGCAGTGCCAGCGCGCGCCCCTGGTCACTCTCGGCAAAGCCAGGTTCGACCGAGCTGGCAGCGCCGTTGCGCTCGCTGATGCGGGGCGCATCGATGGCTTGCTGCATCGGCATGCCGAGGTCGACGTGGTTGACGATGGTCTGCAACACCGTGGTGATGATGGTGGCACCACCGGGGCTGCCAATGGTAAAGGCTGGCTTGCCATTCTTGAAGGCGATGGTGGGCGCCATGCTGCTTCTCGGACGCTTGCCCGCTTCCGGCACATTCGGCGCCGGACCGCTGAAGTCGAAATCGGTCATCTCGTTATTCAACAAAAAGCCGTAGCCAGGCACGACGATGCCGCTGCCGCCCCACGATTCAATGGTGAAGGTGTAAGAGACGATATTGCCGGCCTTGTCGGCGACCGTGAAATGGGTGGTGTGCGCGCTTTCCTGACGCGCCGCGCGGGCCGCCGGTGCCGCCATCGGCCGCAGGACGACGCTGCGGTCATCCTGAAACGGATACGGGTCACCAGCGGCGCTGCCGGTCACGCCTGCCTGGCGCGCATCGATCAGGCCACGGCGCTGCGCCGCATAGGGTTTTGACAGCAGCCCCGTCAGCGGCGCTTCGACGTACTCGGGGTCGCCCAGATAGGCATTGCGATCGGCAAACGCCAAGCGGCTCGCTTCCAGGTACAGGTGCTCGACCTGCGGTCGCGTCATGGCCTTCAGATCGTAGCCTTCGAGAATATTAAGGGCCTCGGCCACCGCCACCCCGCCGCTGCTGGGCTCGGCCATGCCATACAGTTCGTAGCCGCGGTAGCGCGAGTGGACTGGCTGGCGAATGCGCGCTTCGTAATTGGCCAGATCGGCCAGTGTCATGGCGCCGCCGGCCACCGTCACGCCCTGTGCAGTGGCCGGCCGCAGCACCGCCTCGATGATCGCCTGCGCCATCGGCCCGCCGTAAAAGGCGCCCTGCCCGCGTGCGGCAATCTCGCCATAGGCGCGCGCCAGCCCGGGATTGCGGATCAGGGCGCCCACCGGCAAGGCCTTGCCATCATGCAGATAGAGGGCGCTGGCGCCGGCGAACTGGCGGAACTTGCCTTCATTTTCCGTGGTCAGGCGGTGAAAGGTGGGGCTGACCGCAAAGCCCTGGCGGGCCACGCCGATCGCCGGCGCCAGCACCTGCTTGAACGACATGCTGCCGTAGCGTTGTAGCGCCTCGTGCCAGCCGCGCACCGTGCCCGGCACGCCCACCGAAGCGCCGCTGGCGACCACGCGGTCGAAGTCCATTGGCATGCCGTCCTGCAGAAAGACGGCAGGGGTAAACGCAGCCGGCGCCATTTCGCGCGAGTCGATGGTCACCACCCGTTTTTGATCGGCCAGATAAATGACCATGAAGCCGCCGCCGCCGATGCCGCAGCTAAACGGATCGGTCACGCCCAGCGTGGCTGCAGCCGCCACCGCCGCATCGATGGCATTGCCGCCCCGATTGAGGATGGCCATGGCCGATTGCGAGGCCTGTTCGCTGATGCTGGCGACGGCGCCGCCACGACCGCTGGCCTGCGGCGTCTTGGCCAGCGCGACTGGCGCGGCCAGCACGAGGGCCAGCGTCACCGAACAGGTATGAAGCGCTCTGCTGGCGCGGCGAAACTTGGGCATGATCGATTCCTGGGGAGTGTCAGAAAGACCATCATAGCAGCCTGGTCCGGGCTGCCGCCGGCCGCGCTGTCTGGATCACAGCGGCAGTGGCGTGAGCGCCGCCCGCACGCGGCACAGTTGCGGGTTGGCGCTGTCGCGGCTCCATTCGCACCAGCCGCCATCGTACACGGCGATGTGCTGCCAGCCCATCAGCCAGGCATAGAACCACGCCAGCGAGGCGCGCCAGCCGGTGCCGCAATAAAATACCAGCTGCTGCTCTGGCAAAATACCGCCCGCCCGCCACATGCGGGCGATGTCGGCTGCCGGCTTCATGCGGCCGAGACCATCGTGGAACTGGCTCATGCTGTCGACATCGCCATCGTCGCCAGCGCGGCCCCACAGCGCAGCGGGAATCTCGCCGCGCGCGCTGATGTAACTGTAGCCGGAGGTTTCACCGATGAATTCGCTCCAGGTGCGGATACTCACCAGCACCCCGTCGGCCTGCTGCATGGCGCGCACCTGCACCATGTCGAGCATCAACTCGGGACGACCGGGAAAGACGCCGCCAAACTGCGCCAGCGGCGCCGCGGTAGCGGGCGCGGACCCGCGCAGCAGCGCCAGGCCGGCCAGACGCCAGGCCGCCAGGCCGCCGTCGACCAGGCGCACATCGTGCACGCCGGCGTACAACAACAAATGGGCGGCGCGCGCGGCCGCCAGCATGTTGCGCCCGTACAGCAGCACGGTGACGTCGTGACCGATGCCGTACTCCAGCAGCAGTTGCAGCAGGGCGGCGTCGTCGCAGCAGTTCCAGGTCGGTGGCCGTTCCAGCCGCGCCGTGTCGAGGTAGCGGGCGCCTTCGATGTGGCCGGCCTCAAATTGTGCCAGCGTGCCATTGCCCACTTCCAGCAGACACCAGCGCCCCGCCGGAGCGGCAGCGCACGGTTGTCCCGCCAGCAGGCTGGCCAGCCATGCCGGCGTGACCAGCTGGCGCCAGCGTGGCAGATCGCGGCGAAAACCGAAGGGCACGGCGGCGGGGGCGCTGTTCAAGGGGAGCACGGGCGGAAGCGGAAGCGGAAGCGAAAAACCACGGAGACAGGCGCGCCATTATACGACGCTGCCGTCGCCCCGATGGCGCCGCCTCTTTTAGCGGCCCTGCGGCCGCGGCGCCGTAAAAAACTCCGGGCGCAGCTGGCGCGTCATTTCCAGCACAGGCAGCACATGGTCGAGGTGCTCGCGCATCGCTTGCACCGCCCTGGCGGCGTCGCCCACGGCGAGCGCATCGATCACCGCCTTGTGTTCATCGAGCACGCCATCCATGCGTCCCTGCAGGGGCAGGGTCAACTGGCGGTAACGGTCGACCTGGGTCTTGGCCTGCAGGATGATGGGCCAGACACCCGGATAGCCGGACAGCTCGGCCAGGGTGGCATGGAACATTTCATCGCTGCGGTGAAAGGCGCGGAAATCGCTCGCCGCAATCGCCCTGGCCTGCTGGGCAAGAATGGCGCGCAACTGGTCGATACCGGCAGGGGTCGCCCGGGCCGCCGCTTTTTCAATGATGGCCGCTTCCAGCGCATTTCTGACCATCATCGCTTCGTCGAGGCCATCAAGGGGAATGCGTGCCACAAAGGTGCCCGAGCGGGGAATCACTTCGACCAGCCCCTCTTCGGCCAGCCGCTGCACCGCCTCATGCACGGGCGTGCGGCTGATGCCGAGTTCTTCGGCGAGGTCGCGCTCGACGATGCGCACGCCCGGCAGCATGCTCATGTCGACGATGCGCTGGCGCAGCGACAAATAAACGCGGCGGGCAGCGCTGACGCTGTCATCGAGCGTGGTGGCCGCGGTGGCGTCGGTGTGGCTGAAATTTATCATATGTACAAGTGTAACGAAACTGGCGCGACGCCGCCATCAATCTGCAGGCGCGCGCTGCGCCAGCGTCGCTGCCGGCATGGCAGCGCGGGCAATGATGGCGCCGCGCTGGCCGATCACGGCAGCGGCGAGACAATGGCCGGCACGCGCCGCCGTGGCGCCATCGGCGCCCTGCAGGCGGGCGGCGAGGTAGGCGGCGCCGAAGGAATCGCCCGCGGCGGTGGTGTCGACCACCTGCGCCACCGGGCTGGCGGCGACCTCGAGCAAGCCGCCATCGGCCCACACCATGCAGGGCGCGGCGCCGCGCTTGACCACCACTTCACCGACACCAAAGGCGCGCGCGCGGGCGATCGCCGCGCTGCAGTCGGCGGCGGCGTCAGCGCTGCTGCCATAGAGCGCCTGTTCATCGTCGAGCGTGAGCAGGGCCAGATCGCAATTGGCCAGCACGCGCGCGTACAGGTCGGCAGCAACGGCGGCGCTTTCCCACAGGCGCGGCCGGTAATTGTTATCGAACACCACCCGGCCACCGCGCGCGCGGCACTGGCCGAGCGCCACCAGCAGCAGTTCGCGGTCACCCGGCGACAGGATCGCCAGGCTGATGCCCGACAAATAAATGGTGTGCGCCGCGCCCAGCCGCAGCAGCACGCGGCCGGCGTCATCGGCTTCGAGCCAGTGGCGGGCGGCCGAATCGCGCCGCCAGTAGTGAAAGCTGCGCTCGCCATCGGCCGCGCTATCGATCATGTAAATGCCGGGCAGGCGCTCGGGCAGGCGCAGCACGCTGTCGGTATTGATGCCTTCGGCTTGCCAGCTGGCGCACATTTCATCGGACATGCTGTCGCTGCCCAGACCGGTGACATAGGCCACCATCAAGCGCGCCGGATCGAGCAGGCGCGCCAGGTAGACGGCGGCGTTGAGGGTGTCGCCGCCGAAGCGGTAATCGATGCCGGTGGCGCTGCGCTGCAGCTCGATCATGCATTCGCCGATGGCGTAAAGGGTGTTCACTTGCACCTGGTATTCCTGGTTGCTAACGTATAAAAAACGCCTGAAAACACAGCGTAAAAATGGCTCGTGGCGTGGCGCCCGATGCCGGTTGCGCAATGTAGCGCGGCTACCCTGCGCAACCGGCATCGTCCCCGGCCAGCCGGAGACGATGGTCTTCTACAGGCAATGGTCCTCTACATCAGCGGTTCGAATCCCAGCTGGAACCGAAAAAGTTCGAGGCGCCGATCGAAGGGAAATCAACGTAAGCACGCGAGCAATCGAGCACCTTGGCCGGATCGACCGCCTTGGTCGGCACGCCGGTGAGGACGTTGCGGTTGTCGACCGTGGCCGTCAGGGGCAGGTTGACGCCCTTGATGATCAGGGCAGCATCGGAAGAAATCACACTGATCAGGTCCGGCTCGTCGGCCACCACATTGTTCAAGGTCATGCCCAGCGGGTACTGTGGATTGCTAAAGCCGCCCGTGTTGGCCTGGAAGCCCTGCAGCTTGACCGCGCTGTTGCCCTGGATGCGCACGTTATCGAGGGTGATATCGTGGAAGTTCGGGAACAGCGGACCGGCGGCCGGCAAGGCCTTGGTGCTGTAATACGGCGTGAACAGCAGCGCGTTCTGGGCATCCTTGATGCAGATGTTGTTGTAGTGAATATTACTCACTTCACCGCCGCGGGCGTAATCCGACTTGATGCGCAATCCCTCTTCCGAATGGAGGAAGGAATTGTCGTACACCTCGACGTTGGTGACGCCCGCATTGGTCTCGGAACCGACCGAAATACCATGGCCCCAGTAGATGTGGTTGTGCGCCACGATCATGCCGTACTTGCGGTCCGCACGCACATCGCGCTTGCCATCGATGGAGAACAGACCGGAACCGGCGGGGGTCGGATTGGCGCTGCCCTTGAAGGCCATGTCATCGTCGCCGGTCGACACGTAGTTGTAGGCGAACACGAAGTTCTTCAGGTAACCGTCGAACGACATCTTGGCGGCCGACTTGCTCACACTGCCCGTGCCCAGATTGTCCTGGATGGCCTTGGCAGCCGAACCGGGATCGAAGGCGTCGGTGTTCTTGACGTTGTCTTCGGTGAAGACGGCGCCCGTATAGAGCGGGTTGCCATTGCCGGCCGGATTGGCAAACGCCGCCAGCGACGGCGTCTGTACCTTCACGCCCCAGACGGTCAAGCCATCGACGCCGGACGGCACCACGTGGAAGTTGGCACTGTTATGCAGGGAGATACGGTACAGGGTCAGGTTTTTCGCATAATTAAATACCATCATGCGGAAGTTCGACTGCGAACCGGTGCCGGTGGCGCCGTTCTGCACCATATTGCCCAGGTAAGCCAGGTCCCACCAGCTCATGTTGCGCGACGACGATTTCGAATCGACCACGGTGCCACCGTTATCGCACGACACCCCATCGGCAGCCTGCTTGCCAGTGGCGTATGCCGTGTAGGTATTCGAGCAGGTCAGGTCGACCTTCATCAAGGGATACAGCTTGTCGGTGGTGACGATTTCGGCGTAGCCACGGCTATCGATACGGCCATCGCCCATCACCGCCGCATTGACCATATTGGTGCCGCCAATCAAAGGCAGGCAATTCGACGAGCTACCCGCCTTGGTGGCCGACACTGCCGTGTTGGCGCAGTACGGTCCCGCCACTTTTGGTGCATAGGCCTTGGCATCGCGCGAGGCGTACAGGGTGACGCCCTTGTCGATCCACAGGGTGACGCCTGATGGCAGGGTCAGCGGGCCGGAAATGAAGCCGTTGCCGGGACCGCTGGCATTGACCACCAGCCGCACCGCATACTTGCTGGCCTGGTAAGCCGGTTTCGCCAATTCTTCACCGGACACACCGGCGATATTGACGTTCTTGGCGGCAGCGGCCACCTGCGCCGCCGTGGCAGCGGCGTCAGCGGCGGCAATCTTGGCGCCCACTTCGGCGTCGACGGCGGCGCCGCAGGCGTCGAGGGCGGCCTGGATGCGCGCCTGATCGGGATTGGCAGTGGCAGCGTCGACCGCCACGCTCACGCCCGTTTTCGATGGATCGGCTTCCGGTGGCAGCGAGCCATCCGGACGGCTGACCAGGTTGTTGCTCGCCTGCAGGCTGGCACACACGGCGGTGTCAGCGGGCAGGGTCGGTTCGGCGGGCAGGTTGGCATCGAAGCTGGTGGTGCCGACCTGGAACACGCTGCCGGAACCATAATTGACGGCCGTTTGCGAGCCGCTGGTGGCGGTGCTGGCGCTGTCGCTGCCACCGCAGGCGGCAAGCAGGGCGGCGGCGGCGGCCAGCGGCAACAACAGGCGGCCGGACTGTTTTAAATAATACTTGTTCATGTAAATCGTCTCTCTTTCTAGGTATGGCGATGCGTAAAAAGCGTCAGGGGCGTTACCGGCTTCAGAAGCGGGCGATCATGCCGATGCCGAAAGCGCGCGGGCTGTCGCCCGGGGCCAGGTAGGCGTTCTCGGTGCCGCTGTTATTGCTGTAGACGGGCGCCTGGCCGAGGTTGATGCTTTGCTGGGTGCTGTTGCGGATCTTGGTGAAATACACATACGGCGTCAGGAAACGGTTGAGCGCGTAGGTGGCGCCGACCGACCATTGTTTGGCGCCGAAGTCGCCGGGAGAGGCGAAGGTGGTGTTTTTCAGCTCGCCCAGTTTGGCGTAAGACGCCATCAAGGTGGCGGCGCCAAACTCCTGGGTCAAGGAGCCCATCACCGAATTTTGCTTCACGCGGCCATCGATGGTGCCCACATAAAAGTTGCCGGGGGTGGGCACAGTGACGCTCTGGAAGCCATACTTGGCTTGCTCGAAGCCCAGGCCCAGCGTGGTGTTGCTCGGCAAGCGATAGGTGCCCAGCACTTTCATGAAATCGGTCTTGGCGCCATCGACATCGGTCGTGCGAAAGCCGAAGCCGTTGATCAGGCGGCTGGTATCGACGCCGGTGTTGTTCTGGCGGTCAAAACCGGCGCCGATGGCGAACGGGCCGACGCTGTATTTGATGGCCAGCGCATAGCGGCTGCGGTTGGTGTTGCTGGCCTGCTCTTCATCGAAACCGTAAGAGCCGCCCACCTGCACGCCGTACCACACGGGCGAGAGGTAATGGGCCGAATTTTTATAGCGTGCTTCGCCGCGCGAGAAGGCGGAATCGGCATTGCCCGACACTTGCGCCGAGGTGTTGTTCCACACATCGAGACCGTGCGTGGTCAAGCCGAGGTTGCCGCCGAGGGCGCCGCCGGAGCCGACCAGGCTGCGATACACCGAGTCATTATTGCCGACCAAGAAGGTGCCGAAGCGCACGCTTTCGATCCCGACATAGGTGTTGCGCGAGCTCAGCGTGGCCGATTCGCCACGGCTGTTGACGCCGCCCTGGTCGAAATTGTTCATCGCCGCTTCGATCTGCCAGATGCCTTTCAGATCTGCATCGACGCTGATATTGCCGCGAAAGCCGATCCGCGAATTGCCGTCAGAAACACGGCCGCGCGCGCTGTACGGGGTGGCGCCGCCGGTCGCTTCGACCGATTCGAGCTGGCCGTTGAGGAAACCGTAGATGCTGGTGTCGACCCGCAGGCCGCCGACGCTGGTGGCAACTGGCAAGCTCTGCGCCTGGACCAGGCCCGCCAGACTGGCCAGACTGGTCAAAACAGCGGCGGCGAGGACGGTTTTTCTGGTGGAAAATGTGATGGTATGCATCGTCTCTTTTTCTCTCTCGTAGGTGGTCAGGTGGCCGGTGGGATTGCAGGTATCAAGAAACAGTTAAAACAGCGAACCAGGACGGGCTCAGGCGCGCGCCGGCACGCCCAGCGGCGCGCTTTCGCGCACCATGCCAAAGACGACGATGCAGGCGATGATGTCGAACACCGACAGCACCACGAACAGCGGGCTGTAGCCCACCACGGTGACGAGCACGCCGAACAGCAGGGTGAACAGGGTCGCCCCCAGGTAGCCCGACATGCCGGCCAGTCCAGTGGCGGTGGCCACTTCGTTCTTGCCGAAGGAATCGGAGGTGATCGCGTACAGCGCGCCGGACAGGGTCTGGTGAGCAAAGCCACCCAGGCACAGCAGGGCAATCGCCGTGTAGGGGCTGTCGGCCAGGCCCAGGCAGCCGGGCCCGATCATGGCCAGCGCACCGACCGCCATCACCCATTTGCGCGAATTGAACAGCGACACATCAAAGTACTTATGGAACAGGGGCGACAGGTAACCGCCCAGCACGCAGCCGATATCGGCGGCCAGGAACGGCAGCCAGGCGAACAGGGCGATTTCCTTGATGTTCATGTGGCGCTCGGTGGCCATGTACAGGGGAATCCAGGCATTGAAGGTTTGCCAGGCCGGTTCCGACAAAAAGCGCGGGATGGCGATCGACCAGAAGCTGCGGGTGCGCACGATGGCTTTCCAGGACGCCTTGGCGGGCACACCGTGCTGGTATTTGGCTTCCTGGCCGGCCAGAATATAGTCGCGCTCGCGGTCCGACAAATGCTTCTGGTCACGCGGATGCTTGTAGAACAGCATCCACAACAGCGACCACAGGATGCCCAGCACGCCGACCACGACAAACGCCCACTGCCAGCTGGCATGCAGGATGGTCCACACCACCAGTGGTGGCGCGCACAGGGCGCCGATCGAGGAGCCGATATTGAACCAGCCGATGGCCACCGAGCGCTCGCGGGCGGGAAACCATTCGGTGGTGGCCTTGACGCCGGCCGGGATGCCGGCCGCTTCGGTCAGGCCCAGCAGGCCGCGGAACAACGCCATGCTCTGCCAGCCGGTGGCCAGCGCCGCGCTGGCGCAGGCGAGCGACCAGGCCAGCGCAAACATGGCAAAGCCCAGCTTGGTGCCGACGGCGTCGAGCACATAGCCGGCCACCGGCTGCATCAGCGCATAGCACACTTGCCAGGCCACCACGATGTAAGAATACTCGCGGGTGCTGATGTGCAGGTCGGCCATCATGGTGGGCGCCGCCACCGACAGCGTATTACGCGCCAGGTAATTGACGATCAGGCCGAACGTGACCATCGCGACCATCCACCAGCGCATGCCTTTGATTTTTTTCATACTGTCTCCTGCTCATTTGCGGGCCGCTGCGCGCCAATCGCGTGCGGCCTCTGCTCTGTTCTTAAAACGTGTTGCAGTAATAAATCGTTTATTCCATGTGCTGTTGCAGCGCCGCCCGCATGCCCTCGCGCACGATGGTGCCCAGCGCTTCGGTCAGCGCCGTGGTCAGGCCCGGCACGGTATTCAAGTCACGCCCCCACACGCTGCAGTTGGCCAGCCAGCCGATGGCCAGCTCGCGCATCCCTGCTTCGCCCGTCAGCACGCGCGCCCACGCTGCGGCGAACCAGGCCAGGTGGGCCGCGTCGTCGGACAATTCGATGACGCTGCCGCGATAGAGCACCATGGTGGCGGCCAGCGCCAGCACCAGCCGGCGCGGCAAGCGGCCGTTGTTGAGTGCGGCGTACTGCAACAGTTGCGGCATCACGCGGGCGGCAAATTTGCTCCAGCTATTCAGGGCAATCGAGGCCAGCCGGTGTTCAATCGCCGGGTTATGAAAGCGCCGCAGCACCTCGGCGGCGAACGCCTGCAGGGGCGCGCGCTCCATGTTCAGCGCGGGAATGATTTCTTCATCGATGGCGGCGCTCAGCCAGGCGCCGACCTGGGCATCGGCCACCGCCTGCCCCACCGATTCCAGGCCGGCGAGCAAGGCCACCGGCACCAGGGTGGTGTGGCCGCCGTTGAGAATGCCGACCTTGCGTTTTTTATAGGGCGCGATGTCGTCGACCAGTTCGATGTTCAGGCCGGCACCGGCCAGCTTGAGTTCGCTGGCCAGGCTGGCCGGACCGGCGATGACGAACAAATAGTAATATTCGGCCGCCACCAGGAACTGGTCGCGGTAGCCCAGTTCGGCTTCGACAGCAGCGGCTTCGGCCGCCGGGTAGCCGGTGACGATGCGGTCGACCAGGGTCGAGCAAAAGTGGCAGGCGGCGTCGAGCCAGCCGCTAAAGGCGGCGCCCAGCTGCCACCGGCGGGCGAAGTGCTGCACGGCGCGTTGCAGGGCCGGGCCGTTGTCGTCGATCAGCTCGCATGGCAGCACGATCACGCCCTTGTCGAGGGCGCCGTCGAAAGCCTGGTAACGTGCCCATAACAGCTGGGTCAGCTTGGCGGGGAAGCTGCCGGCGGGGGTATCGTCGAGACGGTCGCTGTCGTTGATGGCGATGCCGGCCTCGGTGGTATTCGAGACGATCAGGCGCAAGTCCGGGTTGGACGCCTGCGCAATAAAGTCGGCAAACATGGTGCGCGCATCGATTTCGCGCTGCACGCAATCGACCAGGCGGGTGTGCCGCACTGGTGCGCCGGCTTCGTCGAGGCCGCGTACCAGCACGGTAAATAAGCCATCCTGCACATCGAGCAGCGGCACGCTGCTGCCACCGCGCGGGCGCACCACCACCACGCCGGCGTTGAGGCCTGAGCGCTCGTTGAGCAGGTCGATCTGCCAGTCAAAAAAGCCGCGCATAAAATTGCCCTGGCCGAACTGCAAGATCTTGATGGGGAGCGCGAACGGCGCGCTGCGGTGGAGTGTTTGCATGGACTAATCAAAAAACAGGGAGCACGGAACGCGCGCAATCAGAGTGAAATGTCACGCTTCCAGAAAATAAAATCGTATTGCTGCAGGCGGTCCGCCTTGCACTGGTACTTGCCGCCGGCGGTGGCCACCACCATGTCGAACAGGCCGCGCGCCACGTGTGGCAGCGGCGCCCCTTCGATGATGGGACCGCAGTCGTAGTCGATCAGGTCGGCCAGCTTGGTGGCCACCCGGGTGTTCGACGAAATTTTCAGCACCGGCACGATGGGGTTGCCGGTGGGCGTGCCCAGCCCCGTGGAAAACAGCACCACGTTGGCGCCCGAAGCGACGATGGCGGTGACGGATTCGACGTCGCCGCCCGGTGTGCACAGCAGCGACAGGCCGGGGGCGGCAGTTTGCTCGCCGTAGTCGAGCACGGCGACGATGGGCGAGGTGCCGCCCTTCTTGGCCGCGCCCGCTGATTTCATGGCGTCGGTAATCAAGCCGTCGCGGATATTGCCGGGGCTGGGATTGTCGGCAAAATGGGTGCCGACGGCCAGCGCACGCGCTTCGAAATCGCGCATCATGGTCACGAAGCGGCGCTTGTCGTCGTCATGCACGCAGCGCTCGATCAGGCTCGCTTCGACGCCGCACAGTTCGGGAAATTCGGCCAGCAGTGACGAGCCGCCGCAGGCGACCACCATGTCCGACACATAGCCCATGGCGGGGTTGGCGGAAATGCCGGAAAAGCCGTCCGAGCCGCCGCACTTGACGCCGATTTTCAGGTGCGACACCGACACCGGCTGGCGCACCACCTTGTTCGCTTCCTTCAGCTGCGCCAGGGTATCTTGCAACACTGCCTTCATCATGGCCGCTTCGCTGTCCCACTGCTGCTGCTCGTAAATGAGCACCGGCTTGGCAAACGCCGCATTCTGCTTGGCCAGGGCGTCCTTGAACATGCCGATCTGGGCATTCTGGCAACCCAGCGAAAACACCGTGATACCGGCGACGTTCGGGTGGTCGGCGTAACTCGACAGGATACGGCACAGCGAGCGCGCATCGGCGCGGGTGCCGCCGCAGCCGCCGTTGTGGGTGATGATGCGCACGCCGTCCAGATTGGGGAATGGCCGCACCACCGGCTTCGGCGCCGCCATGTCTTCGCCCAGCAGGGAGAACGTCAAGGCCGCCAGGTCGTTGCTGCTGTAGCCGAGCGGGCCTTCGAGGGCATTGCGCAAGTGCTCGACGTTGCGGTTTTCGCAGAACACCAGCGGGAAGATCAGCCAGTAATTGGCAGTACCGACGCGACCATCGGCGCGCACCACGCCATCGAAGGTGGCAGCGGCGACATCGCTGATGTCGGGCGGCGTCCAGGTATACGGTACCGACTCGCCGATCTGCACTTCGGCCGCGTAGTGGGCCAGGTTCTCGGTGGTGACCGCTTCGCCGCGGCGGATCGGCTGCGTCGCCTTGCCGACCGGCACGCCATACATGATGAGGGTATCGCCGACGGCAAAGGCGTGGCGTGCCAGCTTGTGCTTGGTTTGCACGGGCGAGCTGATCAGGATGTTTTCATCGTTCCAGCTGACCACGTCGCCCGCTGCCAGGTCGCGCAGGGCGACCAGCATGCTGTCGTCGGGGTGAATACAGATCACTTTTTGCATGGCGGGGCCGTCTTACAGCTGAAAGAATTGTTTGGCGTTGTCGTAGCAAATGCCACGCACGATGGTCGACAGTGCGGCGAAGTCGTCCGGGTACTCGCCCGCTTCGACCCATTCACCGAGCTGGCGGCAAACCAGGCGGCGGAAATAATCGTGGCGCGGGTAAGACGCAAAACTGCGCGAATCGGTGACCATGCCGACGAACACGCCGAGCACGCTGTGATTGCCAAAGGCGACCAGCTGGGCCAGGTTGCCGGTCTTGTGATCGTTGAACCACCAGGCGGGGCCAAACTGCACCTTGCCAGCGACCGAGCCGTCCTGGAAGTTGCCGATCATGGTCGAGAGCACGTCGTTCATGGCCGGGTTCAGGTTGAACAGCATGGTCTTTGGCAAGGAGTCGTTGACGTCGAGCGCATCGAGCAGGCCGACCAGGCCATTGCTGGTGGTCATGTCGCCGATCGAATCGAAGCCGGTGTCGGGGCCCAAGGTATCGAGCATGCGGCGGTTGTTGTTGCGCATGGCGCCGATGTGCAGGCACATGGTCCAGTGGTAGCGGGCATACACGGCGCCGATCTGTTCGAGCAGTGCGCGCAGGTATTGCGACTGTTCGAGATCAGTCAGCAGTTCGCCGGCCAGGCGGCGGGCGAACATCGCTTCGACCTGTTCGGCAGTCGCCGCCTGCACTGGCAGGGCAATATCGATGGCGTGATCGGAAATGCGACCGCCACGGACGTGAAAGTAGTCGACGCGGGCGGCCAGCGCGGCGATCAGTTCGGCAAAGCTGCCGACCGGCATGGCGGCAACGCTCGCCAGGTGGGCGAGGTAATCGACGAAGCCGGGCTGGTTGATGCGCATCGCCTTGTCCGGCCGGTACGCGGGCAGCACGCGGGTCGACAGGCTCGACGCTGCGATTTCGGCGTGTTGCAGCAGGTCGTCGGCGGGGTCGTCGGTGGTGCAGGCGATCTCGACCTTGGCTTGCTCGAGCAGGCTCCAGGTGTCCATGGTGGCCAGTGTGGCGTTGGCCTGCTGCCAGATGGCGGCGGCGTTTTGCTCGTTGATGATCAGCTCGATATTAAAAATGCGGCGCAGTTCCAGGTGGCTCCAGTGGTAGATCGGGTTGCCGATGGCCAGTGGCAGCACCTTGCAAAAGGCGTGGAATTTTTCTTCGTCGGAACGCTCACCGGTAATGAATGCTTCGGCCACGCCGCAGGTGCGCATCAGGCGCCATTTGTAATGGTCGCCCGCCAACCACAGCTCGGCGATGTTGCGGAAGGTTTTACGGCTGGCGATTTCGCCCTGTTGCAAGTGCGAGTGGTAATCGATGACGGGCAGATCGGCTGCTACTTCGCGGTACAGCTTGCGGGCGACGTCGGTGGTGAGCAGGAAATCCTGGTTCATGAAGGGGGTCATGCAGCGTCTCCGGGAGAAATCTGGGCACATGTGACGACAGCGATGGTCGCCAGTTCTGATATATCAGAATAGTATTCCTAATATATCAGTTAGGCAAGCGCTCCTCTGTAACGGCGTATTCTTGCGAAATTGAAATTGGGAGGGGGGACAGGCACCCGCAGGGCGCCTGTCGCCGTTTGCAGGAGACACACAGCCGGGCCGAGCGGCCCAGCGGAAAAACTTAGCGACGCAACTTAGCGACGCAACTTAGCGACGTAACTGAGCAACGTAACTTAGCGACGCAACTTAGCGACCTAACTTAGCGGCGCAACTGCGCCAGATCGCGCACGGCGCCGCGGTCAGCCGAGGTGGTCAACGCCGCATACGCCTGCAGCGCCTGCGATACATAACGCACCCGTCCCACCGGCTGCCAGGCGTCGCGCCCGCGCGCATCCATGGCAGCGCGGCGCTGCACCAGCGTTTCCGGCGACACGCGCAAATTGATGCTGCGGTTGGGAATATCGATATCGACGGCATCACCCTCCTCCACCAGTCCGATGGCGCCACCCTCGGCCGCTTCCGGCGAGGCGTGGCCAATCACCAGGCCCGACGAACCACCGGAAAAGCGCCCGTCCGTAAACAGCGCACAGGCTTTCCCTAAACCTTTTGATTTGATATACGAGGTCGGATACAGCATTTCCTGCATGCCCGGCCCGCCTTTTGGCCCCTCGTAGCGGATGATGACGACGTCACCGGCGACGACCTTGTCGCCGAGGATCGCCTCGACCGCCGCATCCTGGCTCTCGAACACCCTGGCCTTGCCGGAGAATTTCAAAATGCTGTCGTCGACGCCGGCCGTCTTGACGATGCAACCCTTTTCGGCGATGTTGCCGTACAAGACGGCCAGGCCGCCATCCTGCGAATAGGCATGGGCGAGGTCGCGGATGCAGCCGCTGCTGCGGTCGAGATCGTTCTCTGCATAGCGCTCGGCTTGCGAAAACGCCACCTGGGTGGGCACGCCGCCCGGTGCCGCGCGAAACAGCTGGTGCACCGCAGGGTCATTGCTGCGGCTGATGTCGTAGCGCTCGATCGCCGCGCCCAGCGACGGGCTGTGGATGGTCGGCAGCGAGGTGTCGAGCAGGCCGGCGCGGGCCAGCTCGCCGAGAATGGCGATGATGCCGCCGGCGCGGTGGACGTCTTCGATGTGGTATTTGTCCGTCATCGGCGCCACCTTGCACAGGCATGGCACCTTGCGCGAAATGCGGTCGATGTCGGCCATGGTAAAGGCCACCTCGGCCTCGTGGGCCGCCGCCAGCAGGTGCAGCACGGTGTTGGTCGAGCCGCCCATCGACACATCGAGCACCATGGCATTCTCGAACGCCGCCTTGGTGGCGATCGAACGGGGCAGCACCGAATAATCGTCCTGCTCGTAATGGCGCCTGGCCAGTTCGACGATGATGCGGCCCGCTTTCAAGAACAGTTCCTTGCGGTCCGCATGGGTGGCGACGATGGTGCCATTGCCGGGCAGCGCCAGGCCCAGCGCTTCGGTCAGGCAATTCATCGAGTTGGCGGTGAACATGCCGGAGCAGGAACCGCAGGTGGGACAGGCCGAGCGCTCGATTTCGAGCACATCGGCATCCGACACGCTGCTGTCTCCGGCCTTGATCATGGCGTCGATCAGGTCGAGCTTGATGATTTTCTGGCCGCCATTGACCACCTTGACCACCTTGCCCGCTTCCATCGGCCCGCCCGAGACGAAGACCACGGGAATATTCAGGCGCATGGCGGCCATCAGCATGCCGGGGGTGATCTTGTCGCAATTGGAAATGCACACCATGGCGTCGGCGCAGTGGGCGTTGACCATGTATTCGACCGAATCGGCGATCAGGTCGCGCGACGGCAGTGAATACAGCATGCCGCCGTGGCCCATGGCGATGCCATCGTCGACGGCGATGGTATTAAATTCCTTGGCGACGCCACCGGCCGCCTCGATTTCACGCGCCACCAGCTGGCCCAGGTCTTTCAGGTGCACGTGGCCGGGGACGAACTGGGTGAACGAGTTGACGACGGCAATGATGGGCTTGTCAAAATCACCGTCTTTCATGCCGGTGGCGCGCCACAGGGCACGGGCGCCGGCCATGTTGCGGCCCTGAGTGGTGGTGTGGGAACGGTAGACGGGCATGGCAAACCTCTGGCAGATGGCGGGATGAGGCTTGCAGGGTGCCCTTTAATGCGCAAAATGTCCAATACTGGCGAAACGTCGCTGTGAGTCGCGCGACGACTCAGTGGAACTTTAAAGGCAGGGGACAGGCACCCCCGCAGGGTGCCTGTCCCCTGCCTGAAGCCCATCACTTCTCCGGCAGCAATTTGCCAATCACCAGCGCCAGCCCTGCGGCCAGCACCGCAATGCCAGCGGCCACATACCCCACATGCCCCGGTCCCCACGCTGCAATCGCCAGCCCGCCAATCACCGCCCCCAGCGCGATGCCGCCATTGGCTGCCGACACATTGATGGTGCCGGCCAGCGCCTGCGCCCCGGTGGCCGCCTTCATCACCCGGATCTGGCAGATCGGATACAGCGCGGTGTTGGCCACGCCCCACACCGCCAGCGCAGCGGCGAACCACAGGCTCACGCCGGCCAAGGCCATGCTGGCAGCCATGCCGGCGGCCAGCACAACACTAAACAGCGCGGTGGTGGCCAGTGGCTGCTGGTCGACCCACAGACCACCGAGCCAGTTGCCCAGCAAGCCGACGGCGCCAAAGCCCATCAGCCACCAGCCGACCTGCGCGGGGGCGATGCCGACCGCCTGTTCGAGCGTGTCGGCCAGGTAGGTGTAGCCGGTGAACATGGCAGTAAACACCAGCACCGACAGCGCCACATTGGCCAGCAACCGGGGCTGCTTGAGAATGCCAGCCTGCGCCCGCATCGACACGGCAGCACTGGCGCGCACCGTCGGCATGCTCCACATCATCAGCACGGCGATCACCAGCGACAGCGCCGCCAGCAGGGCAAAGGCGCCGCGCCAGCCGATGGCGTCAGACGCCAGCGTGCCCAGCGGAATGCCGAACAGCATCGCCGCCGAGATGCCCAGGTACACCGTCGAGACCGCCCTGCCGCCCTTGTCGGCACCGGCGATTTGCGCCGCCGTGTCGCTGGCGGTACCCCAGAACACCGGCAAGGCCAGCGCCGGCAGCAGGCGGGCAAGCGCCAGCACCCAGATATTCGGCGCCATGGCGGCGAGCGCATTGGATGCCGCAAACAGCAGCAGGATGCCGACAAACAGGCGCTTGCGGTCGATGTGGGCCAGCCACGCCGTCAACACCGGGCCGCACAGCATGACGACGACGGCAAACAGGGTCACCAGCTGGCCGGCGCTGGTGACTGCAATACCGAGGTCGCGCGACAGCGCCGGCAGCAGGCCGACGATCAAAAATTCGGTGGTGACGATGACGAAGGCGGCGATGGCCAGGATGGCGATGGCGGCGACCCCGCCCGTCTGCTGGGCTGGAACGGCGGCGCGATCGGCGCTGTGAGTGGATGCCATTGCGAGTATCTCCAAAATAAACTGGCAGCCATTGTATAAAGGATAAAAATTCTCTGCTGGGATATAATTTCCGCATAACTATAGAATTATTTTCCAGGATACCAATCGCATGAGCGCTGCAGATCGCCTGAAAGGGCTGGACACCTTTGTCACCGTGGCCGAGGCCGGCAGTTTTACGGCAGCGGCCGCCCGTCTCAATCTGACCAATTCGGCCGTTGGCAAGACCATTGCCCGGCTCGAACAGCGCCTCAAGCAGCAACTGTTCGAGCGCAGCACGCGGCACCTGGAACTGACCGATGCGGGCGCTGCCTTTCACGCCGTGTGTGTCAAAGTGCTGGGCGAACTCGAGGTGGCCGAACGCTTGCTGTCGGCGCAACACAGCGCGCCGTCGGGCCGCCTGCGGGTCGACATGCCGGCCACCTTCGGCCGCCTGCACGGGGTGCCGGCGCTGCTGGCGTTTGCCGCCCACTATCCCTTGGTGACGCCGCAGGTGTCGTTTACCGACCGCTTCGTCGACCCGGTCGAAGACGGCATCGACCTTGTCATCCGCATCGGCGGCGCCGACAGCTGGCCCGCCACGCTGGGCCAGCAATTTCTCGGCAATGAAGAATTAATTTTTTGCGCCGCCCCGGCCTACCTCGAACGGCACGGCAGCCCGGCCACGGTCGAGCAGTTGCTGGGCCATGCGGCGGTGCTGTACGGCAAAGCCGATGGCAGCAGCAGCCCCTGGCTGATCAAACAGGGCAAGGCGCCGCTGCTGCGCCAGCAGGTGCACGGACGCATCGTGCTGGGCCAGGCCGAGGCCCAGGTGGCGGCGGTGGAAGCGGGCTTCGGCATTGCCCAGCTGGCCACCTGGGTGGTGGCACAGTCGCTGCGCGAAGGCAGGCTGGTGCGCATCATGCCGGAGTTGACCACCGCCGGTTTGCCGCTGCACCTGGTGTGGCAACGCAGCCGTCAGCAGGCGCCGAAAGTGCACAGCCTGATCGCCCATTTCAGCGCCACCTTACACATCGGCACCAATTGAATCAGCGCTATCGAACCGATACCGACAATCAATCCACGCTATTGTACAAAGCTCCTATACTGGAACAACGCCCTTCCTCCACGTTTTTGCCCAGACAGGATCTCCCATGAGTACGGAAAATACAGAAACAAGCGCAGCAACATGTCCTTTCAAGGCCGCCGCCGGTGCCGGCAATACCAACCGCGACTGGTGGCCGCAGCAATTGCGCCTCGACCTGCTGCACCAGCACTCGACCAAATCGGACCCGATGGGTGCCGACTTTGACTATGCCGCAGCATTCAACAGCCTCGATCTGGCTGCCGTCAAACAAGACCTGACCGCCCTGATGACCGATTCGCAGGACTGGTGGCCGGCCGACTTCGGCCACTACGGCGGCCTGTTCATCCGGCTGGCCTGGCACAATGCCGGCACCTACCGCATCGGCGACGGTCGCGGCGGCGCCGGCCGTGGCCAGCAACGCTTTGCCCCCCTCAACAGCTGGCCCGACAACGTCAACCTCGACAAGGCACGCCGCCTGCTGTGGCCGGTCAAGCAAAAATACGGCGAAAAAATCTCCTGGGCCGACCTGTTCATTTTGTCCGGCAACGTGGCGCTCGAAAGCATGGGCTTTACCACCTTCGGCTTCGGCGGCGGCCGCCAGGATGTGTGGGAACCGGACCAAGACGTCTACTGGGGCCGCGAAGACAAGTGGCTGGCGGGCGACATCCGCTACGCCACCGGCTCACCCGGCACCAGCAAGCAACATGGCGTGCTGGTCAAGGACGACAACAGCCAGGTGCCGCACAGCCGCGACCTGGAAAACCCGCTCGCTGCCGTGCAGATGGGCCTGATCTATGTCAATCCCGAAGGACCGGATGGCAAACCCGATCCGCTCGCCTCGGCCGTCGACATCCGCGAAACCTTCGCCCGCATGGCCATGAACGATGAAGAAACGGTCGCCCTGATCGCCGGCGGCCACACCTTCGGCAAGACCCACGGCGCCGGGCCGGCCGAGCACGTCGGCAAGGAACCGGAAGCGGGCGAGCTCGAAGCGCAAGGCCTGGGCTGGAAAAGCAGCTTTGGCAGCGGCAAAGGCAGCGACGCCATTTCCAGCGGCATCGAAGTGACCTGGACCAGCACACCCACCCAGTGGAGCAACAACTATTTTGAAAACCTGTTCGGCTTCGAGTGGGAATTGACCAAGAGCCCGGCCGGTGCCTACCAGTGGGTGGCCAAGGGCGGCGATGGCTTGATTCCCGATGCGTTTGACGCCAGCAAGCGCCATCGTCCCACCATGTTGACCAGCGATATCGCCTTGCGGGTCGACCCCGCCTATGAAAAAATTTCGCGGCACTTTTTTGAAAACCCCGACGAATTTGCCGATGCCTTCGCCCGCGCCTGGTTCAAGCTGACCCACCGCGACATGGGTCCGCGTGCCCGTTACCTCGGTGCGGAAGTGCCGGCCGAAATCATGATCTGGCAAGACCCGGTGCCGCCGCTCGATCATGCGCTGATCGATGCGCGCGATATCGCCACCCTCAAGCGCGCGGTGCTGGCCTCGACGCTGACGCTGTCGCAACTGGTGTCGACCGCCTGGGCCTCGGCCTCGACCTTCCGCGGTTCCGACAAGCGCGGCGGTGCCAATGGCGCGCGCGTGCGGCTGGCGCCGCAAAAGGACTGGGCCGTCAATCAGCCCGAGCAGCTGACCCACGTGCTGGCCGTGCTCGAAGCGATCCGCAGCCAGTTCAATGGTGCGCAGACCGGTGGCAAGCATGTCTCGCTGGCCGACCTGATCGTGCTGGCCGGTAGCGCCGCCGTCGAACAGGCCGCCGCCAACGGTGGCCATACGGTCAGCGTGCCGTTCAAGCCCGGCCGCACCGACGCCTCGCAGGAACAGACCGATGTCCATTCGTTCGAAGCGCTCGAGCCGCTGGCCGATGGCTTCCGCAATTACCAGAAGGCCCATTACAGCGTGGCAGCCGAAGCCCTGCTGGTCGACCGCGCGCAACTGCTGACCCTGACCGCGCCGGAAATGACGGTGCTGGTGGGTGGGCTGCGGGTACTGGGCACGAATGTGGGCCAGACCAGCGACGGCGTCTTCACCCGCCACGCGGCCACCTTGAGCAACGATTTTTTCGTCGAACTGCTCGACATGAACACCGAGTGGCTGGTCTTGTCGACCGACAAGGAACGCTTCATGGGACGCGATCGCAAGACCGGCGAAGAAAAATGGACGGCCTCGCGCGTCGACCTGATATTCGGCTCGCACGCGCAACTACGCGCGATTGCCGAGGTGTATGCCAGCGCCACCGCGTCAGCGAAGTTTGTCGCCGATTTCGTGGCGGCGTGGGCCAAGGTGATGGATCTCGACCGCTTTGAGTAAACGCTAGCGGGCCCGCCCGGCAAGCGAACCAGCCCAACAGGCCCGTGCAATCCACGGGCTTTTTTCATCTGCGCACGAGGCTGTGGCGAGCGTTTCATCAGCGCGACAGAAGTTGCAAACTGGAAAATTCCTGTTGCGTAAAAAGTTTCCCAGAGATAGCATTTACGCCTGCACTTTTGGTTACAAAGCAATGCAAACCGTGACTATTCTGTCATCGGTCATACCAGCCTCAGGCCGAAACGCAGCCTCGGGCGCCGCCGCAAGCCGCACACCACAAGTAAAAAAACCCCAACAACACCGGGGATCAGCACATGAAAAAATTGAATCAAGCGTTGGCAATGCTGTCCTGCACCGCCGTTCTGACCGCCTGCGGCGGCAGCGACAGCACGGCGCCCGCCAGCGCGGCCGCCGGCAGCACCCCACCGGCAAGCGCGTCCACCACCGCCGGCTACCTGCCGGTCAAGGGCGACAGCGCAGCGTACATCGACACCCGCCTGCAAATTACCTTCGTTACGGCGCCGCAACCGGGCATCGGCGGTACCATCAAGGTCTATAAGGCAGCCGACAACAGCCTGGTCGACACCATCGATGTCAGCGCGTCCATCGTCACCGCCGGTGGCGAAACCCAGACCGTGACCCCTTACGGCAATACCGAGATCGATCAGATCGGCAAAAGCGTGGCCAGCCTCACCCAATGGCGCTACGTCTATTACCAGCCGGTGACGGTGGCGGGCAACGTCGCCACCATCAAGCTGCACGACGGTGTGCTGGCCTATAACACCGATTACTATGTGACCATGGACCCGGGCGTACTGGCAGGCAAGGTCAACGGCGCCGGCCTGAACGCCATCACCGGCAGCAAGGGCTGGGCCTTCCATACCAAGAACGCCCCCGCTGCGCCCACCGCGGTCACCGTCGACGACGATGGTCCCGCCGACTTCCGCAGCGTGCAGGGTGCTCTGAACTGGATCATGGCCAATGGCTGCGTGGCCACCTGCACCAATGCGGCCGACGCCAAGACCGTCACCATCAAGAACGGTGACTACAATGAAATGCTGTTCCTGCGCAACGTCAACAACCTGACGATCACCGGCGAAAGCCGGGCCGGCGTGGTGGTCCACTACGACAATTACGAGTCTTACAACCCCAGCACGGGCGGCAGCAAGACGGCCGTACAGACCACCCTGACCAATGAGCAGGGCGCCACCCGCCGCTCGCTGGGCGGGGGGCGCGCGGTGCTGCTGGTCGAGGCTGCTGACCTGCTCAAGCTGAACAACTTCACGCTGAAAAACACCCACGTCAAGCAAGCTATTTATAACAATCAGGCTGAAACGATGTACTTCAACAGCGCCACACTCAACGGCAGCCGCCTGATCGCCACATCGATGAATTTCATCAGCGCGCAAGACACCATCCAGACCAAAGGCTGGGCCTGGTTCTACCAGTCGTATATCGCCGGCGACGTCGACTTTATCTGGGGCTCGCCATTTGCCGCCGTGTTCGAGCAGAGCGAGCTGCACACGGTGTTCGATCCGACCGGCGCCGCCCTTGGCCCTTACTCGGGCGATTACCTGTTCCAGGCGCGGGCCGCCTTCGGCTATCCCGGTTTCGTCGTCCTCAACAGCAAATTGACGGCCGATGCCAACGTCCCGGCAGGCAGCACTTACCTGGCCCGCTCGGGCGGCCTGACGGTGGCGAATGGCTACTGCAATACGCTCTACACCAGCGGCAGCTTCTCCAATCCAAACCTCGGCTGCGACAATATCGCCTTCGTCGGCAACCAGGTCGGCCCGCATATCGCCACGGTCGGCTGGTACACCCAGCCGCTGCCTGATCCCACCACTGCCACTGCCACCACCGGCTGGCGCGAGAGCGGCAGCGTCACTGCCAGCGGCAGTGTGGCCGATATCAGCGGCCGCGCCAGCAGCGCGAGCACCAGCGCCGACCCCACCGGCGTGAGCAACCGCACTGCCATCTTCGGCGGCTGGAACAGCGGCGCCGGCTGGCAGCCGACGCCCTGAACGCCGCGACGAGGGGTCAGGCCGGCAGCCGCCCCTTCCAGCTGGCACAGGGCCGCCAGCTGCGCAACCAGTCGGCGATCGCCGACGCCGCCATCGGCCGGGCAATCACGTAGCCCTGGGCGGTGTCGCAGCCGAGGTCGAGCAGGCGCGCGCCGATCTCCTCGCTTTCCACCCCTTCTGCGATGACGGCGCGCTGAAACACGCCGGCCAGCGCGATCACGCTTTGCACGATGGACAAGTCATCGTGGTCGACCAGCAGGTCGCGCACAAAACTCTGGTCGATTTTCAGGGTGGCCGCCGGCAGGCGGCGCAAATAGGTCAGCGACGAATAGCCGGTACCGAAATCGTCGACGGCAAAATGCACCCCCAGCGCCAGGCAGGCATGCATGACGGTCGCCACTGCCTGCAAGTCGCGCAAGGCGCTGGTCTCGAGAATTTCCAGTTCCAGGTCGCCCGGATCGACTTGCGCGTAGCGCTGCAGCAGCGTGCCCAGGCGCTCGGCGAAATCGGCCATCTGCAAGTGGCTCGCCGCGATGTTGACGCTGACGGGCAAGCGCAGGCCGGCGCTCTGCCAGCGCGCCATCTGCGCCAGCGCCTGTTCAATGACCAGCTCGCCCAGCACCGCTTCCAGCGGGTCGTCCTGCAGCACCGGCAGGAAGGCGGCCGGTGCCAGCAAGCCGCGCTCCGGGTGCTGCCAGCGTACCAGCGCTTCCACCCCGGTGACGGTGCCGAGCCGCATGTTCACCTTCGGCTGGTAGTGCAACAGCATTTCATCGTTGCGCATCGCCAGCGCCAGGCGCGACAACTGCACATTGCGCAGCTCGATACCCGCCTCGAACGCCGAATCGAAGTGGCAGATACGGTTGCGGCCATCGCGCTTGGCGACGAACATGGCCTGGTCGGCATGGCGGATCAGCTGGTCGGCATCGCCGCCGTCGGCCGGGAACACGGTCATGCCGATGCTGGCCGATACCTGCAGCAGCAATTCGCCAATTGCCAGCGGCCGCGCGCACGCCTGCAAGATGCGCTCGACCAGCTGGTCCGGGTAACACGCCGCGCCGACATCCTGCAGCACGACGACGAACTCGTCACCGCCCATGCGCGCCAGGGTGTCGGTGTCGCGGATGGCGCCGAGCATGTTCTGGGCCACCGCCACCAGCACCTGGTCACCGATGTCGTGGCCATAACCGTCGTTGATTTGCTTGAAGCGGTCGAGGTCGAGATACAGCACCGCCACCGACTGCCCCGTGCGTTGCGCCAGCAGCAGTGCCTGCTGCAAGCGGTCGCCCAGCAAAATGCGGTTGGCCAGGGTGGTGAGCGGGTCGAAATGGAGCATCCTCTCGAGCTCTTCCTGCTTGGTGCGCAGCGGCGTGATGTCGGCCACCATCGCCACGTAGTTGTGCACCTTGCCGTTGCTGTCGGCGATCGCATTGATCGACAGCAGGCCCGCATACGCTTCGCCATCCTTGCGCCGGCTCCATGCTTCGCCCTGAAAACTGCCAGTGGCAGCGAGCTCGGCCCACATCGCCTCATGCACTTCCGGCCCCTGGCGCGAAGAGCGGAACATGCGCGGCGACTGCCCCAGCAGTTCTTCGCGCCGGTAGCCGGAAATACGCAAAAACGACTCGTTCACTTCGACGATGCTGCCCACGGCATCGGTAATCAGGATGCCCTCATGGGTGCTGCTAAAGACGCGCGAGGTCAGTTGCAGGCGCGCTTCGGCGCGTTTTTGCAGGGTGATATCGCGGGCGATTTTTGACACGCCAATCACCTTGCCACGCGCATCGTGAATGGGCGAACTGCTGATCGATACATCGACCAGGCCGCCGGACTTGGTGCGCCGCTGCGTTTCAACGTGCTCGACTTTACCGCCCAGCCGCAAGCGGCGCAGGAACTCGTCTTCCTGCTCGCGCAACTCGGCGGGGACCAGCGTATAAATGGAAGCACCGATCATGTCTTGCGCCGAAAAGCCGAAGATCGTTTGGGCGGCGGCATTCCAGCTCAGAATGGTGCCATCGAGCGACTTGCTGATGATGGCGTCGTCAGACGAGGCGATGATCGCCTCGCAGCGGCGGGCGGCGTTGGCCAGCGACACCTGTTCAGAGATGTCGCGGGCGATGTTCGACGCGCCGATGATGCGGCCGGCACCGTCGCGGATCGGCGAAATCGTCACCGACACTGCCAGCAGATGGCCATCGCGGTGCAGCCGCACGGTCTCGAAATGCTCGACTTTTTCGCCCGCCAGGATCTTGGCAAAAATGAGCGCCTCCTCGTCATGGCGATCGACGGGAAACAGCAGCAGCATCGAGCGCCCGATCATGTACGGTGCGGCATAGCCAAACAGGGCCTGGGCACCCACATTCCAGCTGGTAATGTTGCCGGACATGTCCTTGCTGATAATGGCATCATCCGAATTCTCGATGAGCGCCTGGAAATGGTAGCCGGCCTGGGTGATGCCATGCTTTAGCGCAGAGCGGCTGATGGCGGCCGGCGTGCCTGTTTTTCGTTGCTCTGGCATGAACAATTCCTTCTGCTGTACTTCTAAAGGCAATACTTTAGTGACACAGTATGCGCGCATATTTAACAATTAGGGGTACCCTTCGCTGCGTCACGCCGCTCTGGCGTGGCGCTTCAGGCTTGCTGGGCCGCAGCGTTTAGCTGCAGCACGATATGGCGGGCGATCGCGCTCAGCGGCACGATCTTGTCGACGCCGCCCCGCAGCACCGCTTCTTTCGGCATGCCATAGACGACGCAACTGTCTTCGTCCTGGGCCAGGGTGGCAGCGCCGGCGCTGCGCATCTCCAGCAGGCCGGCGGCACCATCGTTGCCCATGCCCGTCATGATGATGCCGAGCGCATTCGCGCCGGCATGCCGCGCCACCGACCGAAACAGCACATCGACGGACGGCCGGTGGCGGTTGACCAGCGGGCCATCGATGACGTCGACGTGATACTGCGCGCCGTTGCGCCTCAACAACATGTGCTTGCCACCGGGAGCGATCAGTGCCAGCCCCGGCATCACCCGGTCACCGTGACGCGCTTCCCTGACGCTGATCTGGCACACGCTGTTGAGCCGCAAGGCAAACGCTTCGGTAAATTTTTCCGGCATGTGCTGGACAATGACGATGCCGGGCGCCACCCGCGGCAGCGCTTTCAATACCACTTCGAGCGCCTGGGTGCCGCCCGTCGAGGTACCGATCGCCACCACCCGCTCGGTGGTGCGCAGCATGGCGCCGGCGCTGCCGGGCGGTGGCAGAATGACGTCGGCGCTGTGCTTTTCGCGCGCCACCAGCATCTTGACATTGGCCCGCGCGGCCGCCTTCACCGCGCCGATCAGCTCAACACTGCTATCGTGCAAAAACTGCTTGAGGCCCAGCTGCGGCTTGGTGATGATGGCCACCGCACCGGCCGCCAGTGCCTCGATCGAGGTACGGGCCCCCTTCTCTGCCAGCGACGAGCAGATCACCACCGGGGTCGGCCGTTCGCTCATGATCTTGCGCAGGAAGGTGATGCCATCCATCCGCGGCATTTCAATGTCGAGCACGATGACGTCGGGCCACTGGACTTTCATGCGCACGCTCGCCAGCAACGGGTCGGCCACCGCGCACAGCACCTCGATGGCGGCGTCGGCCTGCAGCAGTTCGCTGACCACCTGGCGCACCACGGCCGAGTCGTCGATCACCATCACCTTGATGCGGTCCATTTAGTCGGTCCGCGCCATGCCGTCGGCCAGCTCGGCCAACCCGCTGCCACCATCGTCACCATCGCCACCCTGCGCGAGCCCGCCGAGGTCGATGTCCGACAGCACCTGTTCAACATCGAGCAAGATCACAAACTTGCCATTCACCTTGCCCATGCCCTCGATAAAATTGGTGCGGATGCGCGCGCCAAACGCCGGCGCCGGTTCGATATCGGCAGCGGCAATTTCCAGCACGGCGTTGACGGTATCGACGACGATGCCCATGTCGTGGCGCTCGCCCCGTTCGCCGCCCTGCGCCATCTTGCCCCCGTCACCGAGCTCGACGATCACGATGCAGGTGCGCTTGGTCACCGCCGCCGACGGCTTGCCAAAGCGCGCCGCCAGGTCCATCACCGGCACCACGGCGCCGCGCAGATTGATCACCCCGCGTATGCAGGCCGGCATCATCGGCACCTGGGTGATGCCGTCATACTCGATGATTTCCTTGATGTGGAGAATGCCCACCGCCAGCATCTCGCCGCCCAGCATGAAGGTCAGATATTGCTGCTGCTCGACCGCGCCATCGGTCACCGCATTCCCCTGTGGCTGGCGGGCCGGCATCGCCCCGTTGCTGCGCGCGCCCATCAGAATTTGACGAACTGGGATTCATCGAGCTCGCCGGCGGCGGCCAGCGACAGCTTGGCATTCGGCTTGAAACCATCGCGGTCCTTCATGCGCGGCGGCGCCTTCGGCCGGGCCGCCGTGCGCTGCCCGCCGCCATCCATGCCATCGAGGCGGAAGAAGGCCATGGTTTGCTGCAACTGCTCGGCCTGGCTACTCATTTCCTCGGCGGTGGCGGCCAGCTGTTCCGAGCTCGACGCATTATGCTGGGTGGTCTGGCTCAACTGGATGACGGCCGAATTGATTTGCCCCACGCCGGACGATTGCTCGGCCGAGGCGGCCGCGATTTCCTGCACCAGGTCGGACGTCTTGCGGATACTCGGCACCATGTCTTGCAGCAGCTTGCCGGCCTGTTCAGCGAGCATCACGCTGCTGCTGGCGACTTCGCCGATTTCCTGCGCCGCCACCTGGCTGCGCTCGGCCAGCTTGCGCACCTCGGCCGCCACCACCGCAAAGCCCTTGCCATGCTCACCGGCACGGGCCGCTTCGATGGCCGCGTTCAGGGCCAGCAAATTGGTCTGATAGGCGATGTCGTCGATGATACCGATCTTGCGGGCGATCTGGCGCATCGCGGCCACCGTGGCGTTGACCGATTCGCCGCCATCGACCGCTTCCTGCGCCGCCTTGCTGGCCATGCCATCGGTGACGCGGGCGTTGGCGGTATTTTGCGCAATCGACGCCGTCATTTCTTCGATCGAGGCGCTGGTCTGTTCGACACTGGCGGCCTGTTCGCTCGATGCCTGCGACAGCGATTGCGAGGTGGCACTGACTTGCTGGGCGGCGCTGGCGAGCGACTGGGCGCCGCCGTTGACATCCGACACCACCTGGCTGAGGCGGGCGATCATCGCTTGCATGGCGCGCAGCATTTGCCCCGTTTCATCGCTGGCTTGCGAACTGATCTTCACGTTGAGGTCGCCTTCGGACAGGCGGATCGCCGCATCTTTCGCCTGGTTCAGCGGCACTGTCACGCTACGGCTGATCAGCACGCCAAGAAGCAGGCCCAGCGCCAGCGCCGCGCCCATCGCGCCAATCATGGCCTTGCGGCTGTCATTGAACAGGGTCGTGGCATCGTCATATTTTTCCTTTGCACGCACTTCTTTCATCACCGCCAGGTCGGTCATCAGGTCGTCGAGCTTGTCAGCCTGCAAGCGTTCGGCGTTCATCGCGCTGTTGAGTTCATCGCTGCGCTGCGCCAGTTTTTCACGGGCTGCCATGCTCAGCACGATCTGCAAATCCTTGTCGTACGCCTCCCACTGCTTGTCGATGGTGTCGAGCAGTTCCTTCGCCTTCGGCAACTTGAACAGGGGACGCGTCTTGGCCAGATTGTCTTTCCAGTTGGCGATGCTCTTGCGCATGAAGACGAGACGCTGTTCGCGCTCTTCCGGCGATGTTGCCAGCAGGTAGTTGGAACGGGCGCGGCCGATATAAATCAGGTTGATATTCGCTTCTTTGAGATACGACATCGCCATCAAGTCATCGTTATAAATCGATTGGGCGGCGTCGTGGATGCCGCCCGAATTGACAATGCCGATGACGCCGACGACCACGCTCAAGGTGGCCACCAGCAGGAAGCCGGCAATGAGCCGCAGCGAGATTTTGATATGACTAAACATGGTGTTGCTCCTGAGTGAAACATGGGTAAGGCAACGGCCCGCGCCAGGCGGCGCGGGCAGGAAGGCATGCGATCGGTGTCAGCTACATGGCGGCGTCCCGGCTGTAAATCGATGGTCCCAGCGCCCGCACCAGGTCGGTCACGCCGTGCAGGCTTTCGGCGTGGCCGATGACAAAGCGGCCGTGCGGCTTGAGCAGGCCGATCACGCGCGCCACCACCTGCTGCTTGGTTCTGGCGTCGAAATAAATCATCACATTGCGCAAAAAGATCAGGTCGAAGGCGCCCAGCGCTGGCAGCGGCACATTCAAATTGACCTGCATAAAACAGACGCGCTGGCGCAGGCGGCGATCGATCAGCAGCGTGCCCTGCTGTTGGCCGGTACCCTTCAGGCAAAAGCGCTTGAGATAGGCCGGCGGCATGTGGGTGGTGCGCTCGAGCGGGTAGTGCCCCAGGCGCGCCCGTTCCAGCACGCGCATGCTGATGTCCGACCCCACCACTTCCCATGGCGCCTCGTGCAGACAGTCGGCCAGCACCATGGCGATGCTGTAGGCCTCCTCGCCACTCGAGCTGGCCGCACTCCAGACGCGCAGCATCTGGCCGGGCTGGTGCACCGTGCGCACATACTCGCGCAGCATGTCGAAGTGCTTGGGCTCACGAAAAAAATACGTCTCGTTGGTGGTCAACAGATCGATGGCCGCCTGCACCTCGGCGGCGGCATGGCCGCTGGCCAGCAGGCGAAAGTAATCGCCATAACTGTGCAGCTGGCAGTGTTGCAGGCGCCTGGCCAGGCGGCCGCTGACCAAGGCCTTCTTGGCCGCCGACAGGCTGATGCCGGCAGCGTCGTGGATGAAGCGCTGGAACTGGACGAATTCCTGGTCGCTGATGGCGATCGGCTGCTGCATGGCAGGCGCCGCCAGTTGCTCATGAGACGCCATGTTCATGACGCCCCCGCACTGGCGCGCTGGCTGGCCAGTTGCGCAAACAGCGCTGGCACATCAAAAATGAGCGCCACCTCACCGCTGCCGAGGATGGTCGAACCGCTGATGCAGGCGACCTGATTGAACAGCTTCGCCAGCGGCTTGATGACAGCCTGGAATTCGCCGATCAGGGTATCGACGACGATGCCGCAGCGTTGCCCCGCATGGTGGACGACGACGATACTCTCGCGCCGCACCGCGGCGGCGTCGATGGCGAACAGGTCGCGCAGCCGCACCAGCGGCAACACCTGACCGCGCAGATTGGTGTAATCGTGGCCCGGCTCGCACGAGAATTGCACGCATTCTTCGATCATATCGAGGGGAATGACGAACACCGACGGGCCGACGCCCACCTGAAACCCATCGATGATGGCCAGCGTCAGTGGCAGGCGCACGGTGATGGTGGTACCGCGCCCCGCTTCGCTGTGCACGCCGACACTGCCGCGCAAGGCATTGATGTTGCGCTTGACGACGTCCATGCCGACCCCGCGCCCGGACAGATTGGTGATCTGGGCGGCGGTGGAAAAGCCCGGTTCAAAAATCAGCGCATAAATCTCGTTCTCGCCCAGCACGCGCCCCGGCTCGACCAAACCACGCTCGATTGCCTTGGCGAGAATGCGTTCGCGGTCGAGGCCACCACCGTCGTCGCTGACGGTAATGACGATGCTGCCGGAATCGTGGCAGGCGTCGAGCTTGACCACGCCGACCGCCGGCTTGCCGTGCGCCGCACGGACAGCGGCCGGCTCGATGCCATGGTCCATGGCATTGCGCAACAAGTGGGTGAGCGGGTCACCGATGCGCTCGACCACGGTCTTGTCGAGCTCGGTATCGACCCCGCTCACCTGCAGCACGATGTCCTTGCCGATTTCGCGGGCGACGTCATGCACCACGCGCTGAAAACGGTTGAAGGTGGCGCCGATTTTCACCATGCGCAGTTGCAGGGCACTGTCGCGGACGTTTTCCACCAGGGTGGCCAGGGTCGAGGCACAGTCGTGCAGCTCGGCGATCTGGGCGCGCCCGGCGATCAGCTTGGCCGACGCGCTGACGATGATCAGTTCGCCCACCAGGTTGATCAATTGATCGAGCTTGTCGGCATCGACGCGGATCGAGCGGTGTTCTGCGGTTTTCGCCGTCGTCGCCCGGACCTCGCCCTGTGGCTGCGGTTGCGGCTGTCGGTCTGCCGGGCCTGCGACCGGCGCCGCTGCAGATTCAGCTACAGGTTCAGCTACAGGTTCAGCTACAGATTCAGATTCAGATACAGGTTCAGGGGCCGCCTGCAGCGCCAGCACGCCATCGATGTCGGTTGCCGTCATGGTGCCGCACAGGAGCAATAAATCGCCCAGCGCGTCGGCGTGGGCCGCCAGATCGCCCAGCAGGGCCGCGTAGCGGGCGACCGGACTGCCTGGTGCCACCATCTGCAACACACAATCGTCGCGCACGAATTCAAAGGCGCCTTCGATGGTGGCGACGTCGGCGCTGCTTCTGAAGACGATATGAAAGCCCAGGTAGCAGCATTCGGGGTCCATGGCGGCAGCCTGCGGCAAGCCGTCATCGAGGGTGACGATAGCGACGATCTGGCCGAGCGTGCCCAGGTAGCCGATGAAGGACAGCGGGTCCATACCGTTTTTCAACACCTCGCTGCCGAAGCGCACCGTGATGTGCCAGACACCGCTCTGGCTGCTGCCCGACGGCGCCGGCGCGATGGCGGCAACAACGGCGCTGCCGCCCGGTTCCAGATAGGCATGTAAAGCTTGTACAAGGGGCGCGCCGGCCTTGCTGATGGCAGTGTCGGCGTCCATCCGGCCACTGGCGACCACGGCCACCATGGCGCCGATATGGTCGCCGCAGGCAAGCAGCAGGGCCACCAGCTGGTCGGCGAGCAGCAGCCGGCCGCCGCGCGCTTCGTCGAGCACGCTTTCAAGCACATGGGTGAAGCTGACCACATGATCGAGCCCGAACAGGCCGGCGGAGCCCTTGATGGTGTGGGCGGCGCGAAAAATCGCATTGACCAGTTCGCTCTTGTCGGGCGCCGCCTCCACGGCAAGCAGCGCCTGTTCCATCTCTTCAAGCAATTCGCCGCACTCGATCAGGAAGGTTTGCAGTACGGCGTCCATGTTCATGGTGCGGTCCTGTTGTTGCTGGCGGCCATGTTGTTGCTGGCGGCCATGTTGTTGCTGGCGGCCATGTTGTTGCTGGCGGCCATGTTGTTGCTGGCGGCGCCAGTGGCAAACATCGCGCCCAGGCCCAGCAGCGCCAGCACTTCCAGCACCGGCCGGCTGCTTGCCGCCAGGCGCAGATCGCCGCCCAGCGCCAGCGCCGTGCGCTTGGCCAGCATCAGCAACTGCACCCCGGCACAGTCGATCTCGCTGACGCCAGCGAGGTCCAGCTCGATCACGGTGCCAGCAGCGAGCGCTGCCAGCAGGACCTGCTTGAGGTCCGCCGCGCGATAAATGCTCAGTTCGCCATCGAGGCACACGGTCAGCGTCTTCATGGCAGGCACAGCTTCTGCACGGCGGCCAGCAACTGCTCGGCCTTGAATGGCTTGACCATCCATGCGCGGGCGCCGGCCGCCTGGCCTTCGCGCTTTCTGGCGTCGTCCGACTCGGTGGTGAGCATCATGATGGGGGTGAACTTGTAGTTCGCCATCTGTTTGACTTGCCGGACAAAGCTGATGCCATCCATGACGGGCATGTTGACGTCGCTGATGATCAGATGCACTTTCTGGCCGGTCAAGCGCGCCAGCCCATCCTGGCCGTCGCGCCCTTCCAGCACCACATAGCCGGCCCCCTTGAGAGCGATGCCGATCACTTGCCGCATCGATGCGGAGTCATCTACTACCAGTATCGTTTTTGTCATTTTCAAACCTCAGTAAACAGCGTGGCGGAACGGTCGACGGTATTTGTCAGGGCGCCGCTGTGAACGGCATGCTGATCGGACATCACGTAAGTCTTCTTCAGCTTGCCCAGCAGGGCCGGCACATCGAGCGCATCGATCTGTCCGGCCTGTTCGAAGCGCGTGCAGGCGGCATCGAGGTGCGGCGGGAATTGCTGGATATTGGCCGAGACCTGGGTCAGGATCTGGTTGACGCGGTCTTGAAACTGCAGCTGCACCAGCGCCTCGCCCACCTGCTCCTTGATGCCCAGGCTTTCATCCTTGAGCAGGCTGGTCGAGCGCAGCAAGGCGTCGGCCACACCCTTGAAATCGGTCAGTACCGCGCCGATCACGGTATCGGTCGATTGCAGCGAGCGGTGCTGGTCATCGACCGACAGCTCGGCCGCCTGGCAGGTGGCAAATATCGCCGCGCTGATGTCACGCACCTTCAGCGCCATGCGCCCGCCGGTATCGCCCGACTGGTTCGACAGCATGCGGAACTCGGCGGCCAGCACGGCAAAGCCGCGTCCCAGTTCGCCGCCGCGCGCCGCTTCGATGGCGGCATTTAGGGCCAGCAAGTTGGACTGGGCGGCGATACTGGCAACCGCGGCCGACATGTCCTGCAACTCGGCGATGAACTGCCGCAAATCCTGGACCTTGCCGAGCATGGTAGTCATGCTGAGCATGGCGTCCGACTGTTGCACCAGCACGGCCGACAGTTGCTGCCGGCTGCGCGCCAGCACCGCCACCAGGTCGTCGCCATCGACCGGTTCGCTGGCCTGGCTGGATGCCTGCAGCGCCTGCTCGAGCCGCTCAACGATGCTGGCAAAGCGCATCGCCAGCGACTCGACCGCGCCATCCATCTGGATGCGGGCCGCTTCGATGTGGCCGGCCCAGACCGGCACCACGGCATGGCCGAAGTCCTGTTGCGCCGCCAGGTACCGGGCCAGCATCTGTTGCTGCTGGCGGTAGGCAGCGGCGCTGCGCCGGACCAGCAGGATGGTGGCGATCGCCAGTGCGGCGGCCACGACAGCGAGCGGCCAGCGCCAGCCGCCTGCTGCCAGCATGCCAAGCGTACCGGCGAAGCCGAGCGCGCCGAGACGCCAGCCGTCCGGATGAATGCGGTGATAAATATTCACGAAATTTCCTAAGGGTAATTATATACCCTGTTTATTGTTGTCAGCGCAACAACACGCGGAGGCAGCACGAGTCGATCCATCCAGGGCCTGAGGGGCCACAGATCCTGGAGGGGGAAGTAAAAATCGTGGTGAGGAACTATTAGCGCCGGAAGCCAGCATTCGGTCTTAAAGCAGTGAAACCTGCACGCCGTGTCACATGAGCTACCTTCTGAGAGAATTCAAGCGGCAACAATTCGTTGTCAAGGATTAAACAAGAACAACTTAAGTTACTCTTAAGAATTATTAGACTTGATAGTACGTTACATGACAGGCTTCTCGCTAACAATTTTAAAAAAATGACACCAATCGTGTTGTTTGTTCGCGATTCGTTATCAACAACAAAACGGAATTTTGTTGAACTTGTCGATATGTATATTTATCGACGGTAAAAAATATTCAATTGCCAATGGACGGTATGGGGTGGCTGACGCGTTGCCTTATTTTCTGTAAAAGCAACAGTCTGGTGCGCCCAACGAGTCTGACCTTGCGCAATCGGCCAGCAAGCCGTCTTCGCACAGGCGCGCGAGCGTTTGCGCACTTGTTGCTATACAAGTTCAATAATCAGACCCCGCGGTGAGGTGAGCACCCCGCCGTCGCAATCGGGGGTCGACAGACAGTGGCGGCGCTGTAGAAGCGTTACTGATCTGGCCAATTGAAGAAGCAACCGGGGTGGGGAGATAGCCTGCTGGAGGCCTGAATCGGAATGTTGCCGGCCTGTCCTGACGCGCTCAACATCGTCGCCCTCTTGTGTCCAGAGGCACGTAAAAATCGTGCTGTCACGTGGTGTTTATCCGAATGCATTACAAGTCGAATTGGCTGATGGAGAATTACCGGCTGACCTTGATTGGCCGCCCGCCGAGCCAGGGCTGCTAAATTTTTACACATGGGACAGTCACCTGCTTCAAACGACAGGCGGGACTGGCGCGCAATCGCCTGTCGCATGTTTCTCGAATCGAAAAGCGCGCTTAGCGTCGTCGGCCACCGCTGACAATTACGCCAGCGATGGCTGTGCCGCCCCTGCCCGCACATGCCGCAGCTTGACCAGCAGCACCGACAGCGCCGCACACAGCATCAGCCCCCCCGCCAGCCGGATCACATTGTCCGGCCGCCCGCCGAGCCAGGCCTGGTAATACAGCGGTAAGGTAAAAATCTGGATGATCATGGGGATCACGATGAACATATTAAAAATGCCCATGTAGACACCGGTGCGCTCAGGTGGAATGCAGCCGGCCAGCATGATGTAGGGATTGCCCATGATGCTGGCCCACGCCAGGCCGATGCCGATCATGGCGACGAACAGCCAGCCGGGCGCGCTGATCAAGGGAATGCACAGCATGCTCGCGCCCGCCAGCGCCAGGCACACGCTGTGCACCACCTTGGGACCGAAGCGGCGGGTGAACGGCACCAGCGCAAAGGCAGCAATGAAGGCAATAAAATTATAGAAGGCGCCAATCTGGCCGTTGAGCAGGCCAGCATCGCGAAAGCCGGCGGTGAGCGGGTCGCTGGTATGAAACACGGTTTTCGCCAGCGACAGCGAGATGTATTGCCAGTAGCAAAACAAGGCATACCATTGAAACAGCTTCATCACCGCCAGCTGGCGCATGGTGGGCGGCATTTCTCGGATCGCCAGCGCGATCTCGGCCACCACGGCCTTGCCCCCGCGACGGGCGGCGCGCAATCTGGCCAGGTCGGCGGCGGCCAGCGGCGTCTCCGGCGTGGTGTACAGGCTCCACAGCACGCTGGAGATGGAAAACACGGCGCCGATCAGAAAAGCGGCAATGACGATATGGGGAATATGGCTGGCGTTGGTGGCATCCTTGTTCATGCCAAACCACACCAGTAGCGACGGCGTCAGGTAAGCGAGCGTCTGCCCCAGCCCGGTAAAAGCGCTCTGGGTCAGAAAGCCCAGCGCGTGCTGGGCCGGCGCCAGCTTGTCGCTGACATACGCGCGGTACGGCTCCATCGTCACATTGTTGGCCGAGTCAAGCACCCACAACAGGCTCGCTGCCATCCACAGCGTGGGACTAAATGGCATCGCCAGCAATCCCAGGCTGCACAGGATGGCACCGATCAGGAAATACGGCGTGCGCCGGCCCCAGCGGGAGACGGTGCGGTCGCTCATGGCACCGACAATGGGCTGGATGATCAGCCCCGTCATCGGCCCCGCCAGCCACAGCAGCGGCAAGGTCGCTTCGTTGGCGCCCAGGTAGCTGTAGATGGGACTCATGCTGCTTTGCTGCAGTCCAAAACTGAACTGGATGCCAAAGAAGCCGACATTCATGTTGACGATTTGCCAGAACGACAGGTGCGGTTGGTGCGCCATGATGGACTCTCTGAGTTTCGCTTTGATTGATCAGTCCGCGAGCCAGCGCAGCAGCCACGGCTCGTAAAATGTCAGGTCGGCCGGCACGGCGCCGGCAATACCGCAAACGGCGGCGGCAAAGGCGTTGGCACGTTGCAAGGTCGTCGCCAGCGGCCATCTAAGTGTGCTGCCCAACAGATAGATAGCAGAAAAGGCGTCACCCGCGCCCACCGTGTCGACCAGAGCAGGCGCAGCTGCCGCTGCTGCCGTCACGTAGCTGCCATCGGCAGCCAGATAGACGGCGCCGTGCGGACCGAGCGTGACGATCAAGCCGAGCACGCCGAAGTTGTCCATCAGGCCGACGCACGCCATCCGCAGCGCGATGTCACGCATGTCGACACCAGCGACCAGCGCCGCTGGCCGCGCCGCCGGATTGCACCAGTCAAACAGGGCGCCCAGTTCGTACTCATTGACCTTGACCACATCGGCTTCATGGAGGGAGGCGAACACGCAGGCGGCATCGGTCTGGCCGTCTCGCAGATTGAGGTCGAGGAAGCGGCGTGCGGCGTGCGGTGTCGCCGCCAGTAGCGTCGCCAGCGCGGTCCGCGCGCCGGCGCTGCGCTGGGCCAGCGTGCCAAAGTAAATGGTCGACGGCGTGCAGCGCGCCAGCGCGGTGCACGCCAGCGCGCCATCGATGGCGTCGTAAGCCTGGTCCGGCAAGATGATGAAGCGGTGGCTGTCGCCATCGGCTTCGACCAGCACGCGGCCGGTGGGCGCGCTGGCATCGCTCTGCAAGCCATCGACGCGCATGGCAAAACGGCTGAATTCGGCAAGTACGCGCGCACCGTTATCGTCGCTGCCGATGCGGGTGATCATCAACGGCGGGCAGGCCAGGGGCGCGAAGGCGGCCAGGTGGCGGGCGACATTGAACGGTGCGCCACCAACCACCTGGACGGTCGCAAAATCGTCGATCAGCGCTTCGCCGAATAGCACGATTGAGGCGTCGCTTGCCGCGGGCAAGGGAGAAGTCGTCATGTCAGTGTGCCCCGCCGCTGTCATTGCCATCACCGGCGCGCGTCAGCCACAGCATGCCCCATGGCGCCAGCAACACCTGCGGCGGCTGGCCCGGCCAGTGGCCCGCCTCCAGCGACGCCAGCGTCAGCGTGATGGTGCGGCCAGAAAAATTCGACAAGCTCAAAAAATCCTCGCCGCGCATCAAAGCCAGCACGGCGCCATCGGTACACGGCAGCAGCCGGCGCGGCTGGGCGGCGGCAAGCGCCGGCTGCGCGCGCCGCTGCGCCGCCAGCGCGCCAAAGGCGGCAAAAACGGCGCCGGCCCCGGCTGTGCCGACATCGTCGCGCCGGGCCAGGCGCACTTCATCGAGCGCGGCGCGCTGCACCCAGCGGGTGTCGTGGGCACGCTGCGGATCACTACGATAGCTGTCGTCGTTCGGTGCCCCCAGTTCATCGCCCATGTACAGCAGCGGCACACCGCCGAACGCATACGCCAGGCCATGCAGCAGCAGCAGGCGGCGCAAGCCGTCGGCCTGCTCGTCCGCACCGCCGGCATCATCGTAACCGGCCAGCGCAGCGGCACTGCCATTGGTGGCTTGGCCCGACTGGAAGGGCACGCCGTTGGCAAAACTGCCAGGGCCAGCGTGAAAAAACGCGGCAACGTCGTCCAGCCGCGACATCGATCCCGCTTCATCGGCCAGCACTTTCCAGCCAATGTCGTCGTGACAGCGCACATAGGTAATCCAGCTGGCGCCGGGGGGCAGCGGCGGTGTCGTCGCAATCACCGTGCGCAGCATGCTGGTGTCCTGCTCGGCCAACGCAGCCCAGCCGGCCGCCATCAGGGTGCTGTGGTACGCCAGCTGGCACTCGGGCGCGGCCGGCGTGCCGAAGTACGCGGGCAGGTGGCGCGTCGGCACAATCGCTTCGGCCTTGAGCAGCACGCCGGGGGCGACGATGTCGACCAGCGCGCGCAGCGCCTGCAGGATGCTGTGCGCTTCGGGCTGGTTCATGCAGCTGCTGCCTTCGCGCTTCCACAAAAAGGCCGTCGAATCGAGCCGAAACGCGTCGACGCCGCGATTGGCCAGGCGCAGCAGGGCCGCCGTCACTTCGGCAAACACGGCCGGGTTGGCGTAATTAAGGTCCCACTGGAAGGGATAAAAGGTGGTCCAGACCCAGCCGCCGACGTCTTCCACCCAGGTGAAGTTACCCGGTGCAGCTTGAGGAAACACCTGACCGACGGTCGCCTCGAAGCGGTCGGGCAGCGTGCGGTCGGGGTACACATGAAAAAATTCGCGCAAGGCGGCCTCGCCGCTAGCGGCGCCCAGCGCCCACGGATGGTCGTCAGCCACGTGGTTCAGTACCAGGTCGGCGCACAGGCTGATGCCCGCTTCGCGCAGCGCCGTGCAAAGTGCATCGAGGTCATCATTGTTGCCCAGCGCGGGATCGACGTCGTCGAAACTGGCCAGCGCAAAGCCACCATCGTTTTCGCCGGCGCGCGGGCGCAAAAACGGCAGCAAGTGCAAGTAATTGACGCCGGCCGCGCGCAGGTGCTCAATGCGCCCGGCCACCCCGCGCAGGGTGCCGCCGAACTGGCGCACGTAAGCACTGTAGCCGAGCATCTGCTCGCTGGCGAACCATTGTGGGGTCGCACTGCGTGCGGCATCTTGCGCCAGCAGTGGCGCTGGCCGCGCTGCATGCAGCTGGCCAGCCGTTTCCAGCAGCGCGCCGTACCAGCGGGGGAAATCGCCAGTTACGCCGTACAGCTGCTCAAGGCGCTGGTACAGCACGGCGCCATGTTCGGCGTAGCGGCGTGCGGCATCAGCGCGCAAATGCACGGGGAGCACGGCCAGCAGCCGTTCGGAATAAGGAGTGTGCATGGTCATCGTTTCAATGAAATACAGCCGGCGTGCGCACACGCCGGCTGCCTGGACGAGGCCTATTTAAAAGGCGTACTTGAGGCCGACCTTGACGGCGCGGCCGGTGATGGCGCGGGCGGCGTGGCCATCGCCTTCAACTTCGGTGTAACCGAGCTTGTTGAACAGATTATTAAAGGTCAGCGACACCTGTACCGCCTTGTTCACCTGGTAGTTGACGAAACCATGCACCACCTGGTACGCCGGCATCAGGATGGTGTGCGCATCGTCCGCCCACGCTTGGCCAGTGCCGACCACGCTCACGCCAAAATTGGCATCACCCACAGTGTAGGTCGGCGCGACCTGGTAGACCACGCGCGCCTGGCGCCGTGGCGTGTTGCCAATGGCCGCTTCGCCGCCGGGTGCGGTGGCAGTAATTTTTGCATTCGTCACGGTCAGGCCGCCGTTGATGGTGAAGGCACCAATCTGGTAGGCCGATTCGACTTCCACGCCCTTGGCATCGTAGCTGTTGGCGGTGGTTTTCTGGGTGGTCGCTTCGTAGTTGGTCTCGTCGGTCTTGGCCTGGAAGGCGGTGACAAAGGTGCTCAAGGCGCCGCTGCGCCATTTGACGCCGCCTTCGAGCTGCTTGACAGTGTTGATGTTGATCGGTTTGCTGCCATCGAGCGGGGTACCAAACAGGATGCGGTCGGCGTTAAACGCCACGCCGTCGCTGACGCGGGCGAAAAAGGCCAGCGCTGGCGTGACCTTGTAATTGCCGCCCGCCGAGTACGAGGTGTGATTGAGGCTGTAGTTGATGAACTGGCGGGTGGCCGGATCGTAGCGCAAGCCGCCAGTGGCGATATTGGCCTGGCCATCGGCCTGCTGACGGTCGCGCCGCACGCTGGCGTCGACGTTGAGGGGACCGCGTTCGAGGCCCAGGTTCAGGTAGGGCGAGGTGTATTTGTACTGCATGTCGATGGCGCGCGAGCAGCAGCCGCCAAAGGCCGGACCGATCAGACCAGGGGTGCTGCTGGCGGTCTTGAGCAGGGCCGGGTTGTTGCCGGTCTCTTGCATCAGGTATTCATTGAAATTCCATGTCAAGCCCAGCTTCTGGCGCGACAGGTACAGGCCGGCGGTCGTGGTCAGGCGCATGTCGTCGGCCAGCGCAAAGGTGCGCGCGACGCGGGTGTCGCTCATGGTCGAACCGGCGTCGTCGATTGAGGTATTGAACACCACGGCGGAAAAAGCACGGCCATTGTAGGCGGTGCCGGTGGCCGGTCCGCTGGCGATGGTGTAGCTGCCGACCGCGCCGTTGTTGGCGGGGAACACACCGATGAAGTGACCGGTATTGGTCGAACTGCGGAAGTTTTCAGACAGTGTCCAGCCGGCGCCCAGCGCCAGTTGCGCTTCGATGCCGATGGTGTCGCTCTTGACCGTCAGGCCGTCGTTGACGTTGCTGCCAACACGCTGGTTGTTTTTATTCAGGGTGACATCGGGCACCCAGTTCGGCGAATAAAAACTGACCTTGCGCGGGTCGATGCCATCGATGGTGGAAATGGTTTTGTTGCTCACGCTAACCGGCACTGGCAGCGCCGTCGGCGTCTGGTCGTCAAGGTGCTTAAGGGAAACGCGCACGAAGCCGCCGTCGAAGTCGCGGGTGATATTGGCACGGATCTGGCCGCCCTTCTCGCTGGTCACGCCGCTGTTGCGGATGCCTTCGCCACTGCGATAGAAGCCGCCGATGAAGAAACGGGTCTGATTGTCGATCGGTGCGCCATAGTCGAAGTCGACGCGCTTGCTGTCGTAGCCGAGGCCGCTCGAAACGCCAACGCTGCCGCCCTTCTCGGTGCCGGTCTTGCTAATAAAATTGATGATGCCACCCGGCGAATTGGTCGCCATGGTCGAGGCCGAGCCGCCGCGCACCACTTCGAGATGCGACAGCGAACCATCGAGGCGCACATAGGCGTCCGGGGTAATAAAATTGAAGTCACCCGACTGCAGCACCGGCAGGCCATCTTCCTGGATTTGCACGTAGCGGGCGCCGCCGGCGGAAATCGGCACGCCGCGCACGGTGATATTGGCATTGCCTTCGCCGCCGGAGGACTCCGAGCGCACGCCCGGGACCGAGCGCAGCAGTTCAGCGGCGCTGGTCGGCGCGCTGTGGGCGATCGCTTCGGCTTCCATGGTGCTGACCGACACGCTCGACTTCATCTTGCTTTGGCCACCACTGGTGCCGGTGACGACGATGCGCTCCATGTTCAAGCCATCGGCGGCGGGGGTGGCAAGCGGCTGCTGCTGGGCGCTGGCGCTCATGTGCAATACGGCCATCGATACGGCTGCCGCCATGCGGGTGAAATTCGCGTTCATGCTGTCTCCAATATTATAGTTATCGCCACAGATGTGGGAGGCGTACCTTGCCGGCCGCACCGTCCATGCATCTGGCGGTGAGTTCATTATGGCGATCATGGAGACTGAATGCAAACGATTGCAAAGGCTCGTTGTTTCCTGTTGTATTTGCGGAACGACACGCTTTTGACCCGCATTACAAGGTTACTTTCGATTGCCTGGCTCAAAAATACGCTTTTTAAAAGACAAAAAAATTCATGCAAGCGTTTTTATACAAACGTTTGCAACGAGCGACAATGAAGACCGGGTTCAGGCTGGGGGAGCGCTGCTGCTGGATCGAATGACGAGATCGGTGGGCAACTGCAGCGACGCCGCGGTCGTGCCATTGACCAGCGCCAGCAGCGCCGCCACCATGGCTTGACCGGCCGCATCCGTGCTCTGGCGCACGCTGGAAATGCGCGGATGAAATAGCGCGGCCTGGGCGATGTCGTCGTAACCGACCACCGCCACCTGCTCCGGCACGCTCACCGCGCGCCCGCGCAGGGCATCGATGGCGGTCATCGCCAGCAGGTCGCTGCATGCAAAGATGGCGTCATAGTCGACCCCGCGGCGCGCCAGTTCGGCCACCGCCTGGGCTCCGCCTTCGGGCAGAAACGGCACCGACACCTGCAGCTGGGGATCGACCGGCAGCTGCTGGCGCGCCAGTGCGGCGCAGTAACCCTGGTAACGCTGCTGCGGTTCGGGCAGCGCGATGTCGCCGAAGAAGGCAACGCGCCGCCTCCCTAGCGCAAGCAGGTGCCCGGTGGCGGCGAGCCCGCCTTGCAAATTGTCGCTGCCGATGCAGCAATAGAGCTGGTTGGGCAGCTGCGCGCCCCATACCACCATCGGCACCTGGCGCGCGGCCATCGCGTTGAGCTGCTGGTGGCGGCCCCACTGGCCGATGATGATCATGCCGATCACGCGGCCACTGTCGAACGGCGCCGAAGCGGCCTCGAATTCGTCGGTACTGATGCGCGAGAACAGCATCTCGTAGCCCTGCTCGGTGAGGGCATCGGCGAGACTGCCCAGCATCGCCAGCAAAAACGGATCGGACAGATGCTGGCGGCTGGCGCGCTCGAACGGGATCAGCACGCTAACCGTGCGGTTCTGTTTCATGCGCAGGTTTTGCGCGCCGACGTTGACAGCGTAGCGCAGCGAACGGGCCAGTTCGAGGATGCGCTCACGGGTTTCTTCGTTGACCAGCGGGCTGTGGCTCAAAGCGCGCGACACGGTGGCGGTAGAGACGCCGGCCAGGCGGGCGATATCGGCCATCTGCAGGCGGCGGGCGCTGCCCGCACCGACAGCGCTTGCTACAGGAGGCCGTCCGGCATTGGTCATGAAAGGGCTTTCTGAATGGCCCCGTGCGGGCAATACGTGATTGTAATTGTAATTGTAATTAAGCTGGGCGCCGGACGGCTGGCCCGCCAGCCACGCGAGGTGGCGGGCCGATCAGCTTATGTTTCGCTAACCTCGACACCCTTCCAGAACGCCACGTAGGTGGCAATCTCAGAGGCCGCCGATTTCGGTTCGGGGTAATACCAGGCGGCATCCTTGTTGATTTTGCCGTTGACGTCGAGGTCGTAATAACTGGCCGTGCCTTTCCACGAGCAGACCGTGGTTTTGTCCGATTTCTTGAAAAAATCCATGCGCAAGGCCGATGGGGGAAAGTAATGATTGCCTTCGACCACCCGCGTTTCTTTTGAATCCGCTACCACTTCACCATTCCATCGTGCTTTCATTGCCGCTCCTGGTCATTGTGGGCCCGCTGTTAGCCTGCTGTTCGCTGCGACTGCCGGTTCATCATACCAACAATCGGCGCTGGCTACCCGGCGCCCACGCTTGGATCGGCTGCTACGCCTGACAAGCACCAACTGTCACCGATTCCAGACGACGATAAGTCAGCAAGCGCAACAAACCCCCATGCTATGATCGAAATGATCATTTTTACATAAGATAACTTCAGCAGCTTTCACCGTCCTCACGGCCTTATTCTGCCAGCGCGGTTGCCCGACAGAGCGTGCTTCCACCACGACCGCATAACTGAAACCATCGTGAAACCATCGTGAAAACCTCGTGAAAACACTGCATGCGCGCGGCCAGAATTATTTGCTCTCCGAGTTGTACGCCCAAGAGTTTGACCGCTTGCTGCCATCACTGGTGCCGCTGATGCTCACGCGCGGCGAGGTGCTGTACCAGGCCGACGGCGCCATGCCGTTTGCGTACTTTCCCACCACCACCATCGTTTCCATCGATGCGACCCTGGCCGATGGCAACACCGTCGAAGTGGCGAGCATCGGTAACGAGGGCGTGGTCGGCCTGCCGATTTTTCTCGGCGGCACTCTCTCGCCCAACCGCGCCATCGTCCGCATCACCGGGCGCTGCTACCGCATCGAGTCGGCGCTGCTGCTCGATGAGTTTTATCGGCGCGGCCCGCTGCTACAGCTGCTGTTGCGCTACGCCCAGGCGATGCTGTCGCAACTGGGCCAGCGTGTCGTCTGCAACGGCCACCACTCGGCCGAGCAGCGCCTGTGCACCCTGCTGCTGCAAATGATGGACCGCACGTTCGCCGTCGAATTTGCCATCACCCACGAAGAACTGGGCCATCTGCTGGGGGTGCGCCGCGAAACCGTCACCGACGCCGCCATCGAACTGCAGGCACAGGGCATCATCAAATACCGGCGTGGCCATGTCGCCGTGCGCGACCGCGCCGGCATTGCCGGCCGCTGCTGCGAATGCTACGACATCATGCGTCACGAAACAGCGCGCCTGCTGCCCAACCGCCAGACCCGGCAGTTTCACTAAGCGCACACCGCGTTTTTAGTTGCCCCAGCTACATCAATGTGTGCAAGCACACTGACATTGACTGCGCAAAAGAACACCGTGGGGGAATCTCCGCTTCCGCATTCGCCCAACCAAGGAATTCATCCATGCTCACCGTGCTTCATCCTCGCGAAAACCGCCTGCTCGCAGAACTGGGCAGCACCGAATTTCAGCGCCTCGCGCCGCACTTTGAGCTCGTTGCGCTCGATCGTGGCGAAGTGCTCTACCAGGCCGATGGAAAAATGGCGTATGCCTATTTCCCAGTCACCGCCACCGTCTCGGTCGACTATCTGCTCGAAGCGGGCGGCACTTCCGAGATCTGCCGGATCGGCAATGAAGGCATGCTCGGCGTCACCCTGTTCATGGGCGGCCAGCGCTCGGCCGGCCGCGCCGCCGTGCAAACGGGTGGCTACGCCTACCGCCTCGCCGCGGCGCGCCTGATGGAAGAGTTTTATCTGGGTGGTCCCGTACTGCGCCTGCTGCTGCGCTACACCCAGGCGCGGCTGACGCAGATTTCGCAACTGGCCGCCTGCAACAGCCACCACAGCACCAAGCAGCGCCTGTGCCGCTATTTATTGCAGATGCTCGACCGCTCCCAGTCCAACGAGCTGACCGTCACCCAGGAAGAAATCGGCGCGATCATCGGCGTGCGCCGCGAAGGTGTCACCGATGCCGCCCGCTGGCTGCAGGAACGCGACATCATCCGCTGGCGGCGCGGCCGGGTAACGGTGCTGAGCCGTGCAGGACTGGTCGAGCACGTCTGCGAATGCTATGGCGTGGTGCGCCAAGCCACCCGTCTGCTGCTGCCCGACCTGCAAACGGCCTCGCCCGGCATGCGCAGCGTGTGGCGCGCCAGCGGCGCCCTGCGCAGTGACCAGCTGGCGACAGCGGAACGGCGCGCCCCGCGCGCGGGCAGCCACGGCCTCAAGGCCGACCCTGGTCAAGCGCTGCGGACCGTGGCCACTTGACTACCGTGGTCCGGCGCCGCCACCACGCCTTGACCGCTTCGAACCACAGCATACTGACAATCACCGCAGCGGCGCCGATGGCTGCCAGCGTCAGCGACGGCAGCGTAAAACTGAAGAACAGGCGCAGCGCCGGCAGCCCCAGGATCAGCGCGAGCAAACTGCTTGCCGCCAGCGCAATGCAAGTGAACATCCGATTGCGCGGGGCGCCGCCGCCCCAGCTGGCCTGCGAAAACGAACGGTTGGCGTAGATCAGCCCCAGGTTGGCCACGGTCAGGGCGACGAAGCTGGTAGCGCGGATGGCGCCATCGGGCTCGCCCAGTGCATGGCCGGCGATGTTCACGCCAACCAAGGCCAGCAGCAGGCCGGTCCCCTGCCACAGGCCGCGCCACAACAGCGGCCAGTCGAACAGGCGCGCGCGCGCCGCCCGCGGTGCTACCTGCATGGCACCGGGCTCGCTCGGTTCGGCCTCGAACACCAGCGAACAGGCGGGGTCGATCACCAGCTGCAAAAACAGCACGTGCACGGGCATGAGCAAGATCTGCCAGCCGGCCAGCACGGGAATAAACGACAGGCCGACGATGGGCACATGGGCGGCGACCACGAACACGATCGCCTTGCGCAAATTGGCAAACACGCGCCGGCCATGGTCGACGGCCGTGACCAGCGAGCCAAAACCGTCGTTCAATAAAATCAGCGCGGCCGCCTCGCGCGCCACATCGGTGCCGCGCGCACCCATCGCCACGCCGATGTCGGCCGCTTTCAGGGCAGGGGCATCGTTGACGCCGTCGCCCGTCATCGCCACCACCTGACGGGCAGCGTGAAAGGCGCGCACCAGCTGCAGCTTTTGGGCCGGCTGCACGCGGCAAAAAATGCTGGTGTCGGCCAGCCGCAGGGCCAGCGCGGCGGCGTCCATGGCAGCCAGTTCGGCGCCGCTAACGACCCGCAACGGCTGCTCGAGCGGCCCCACCAGCCCGGCCTGGGCGGCGATCGAACGCGCCGTCGCCGGGTGGTCGCCGGTGATCATCACCACGCGGATGCCGGCCTGGCGGCATTGCGCAATCGCCGCCGGGACGTCCGCGCGCAGCGGGTCTTCCAGCGCGATCAGGCCGAGAAAAGTGTAATCGAAGGCGTGCTGATGCGGCGGCAGGACAGCGTCGGCGCACAGCGCGCGCGCCACTCCCAGCACGCGCAAGCCCTGGCCGGCCATGCGCGCCACCTGCGCGCCGATGGCATCGGCGCGCGCTGCGTCGAGGTGACAGAGGTCGATGATGGCTTCCGGTGCGCCCTTGACGGCGATAATTTTTTCGCCCGCCCCGCCCGCCTGCCAGACACGCGCCATCGCCAGCAGCTGTTTCGACAACGGGTAATCGGCCAGCAGCGTCCAGTCGGGGTGCAGGTGATCGGACCGCGCCAGCAGCCGTTGGCCGGCAGCGCCGATGGCCGATTCCATCGGATCGAAGGCGCGCCGGTGGCTGGCCAGCACGGCAAATTCGAGCACCTCGTGGAGGGCGTCGGGCAGCGCAGCGTCGCCAGCAGCGGCAGCATCATAAAACGCCGCTTCGCTCCACAGCGCGCGCAGCGCCATGCGGTTGGTGGTCAGGGTGCCGGTCTTGTCGACGCACAGCAAGGTGGTGGCGCCCAGCAGCTCGATGGCGGGAATGCGCCGCGCCAGCACGTGTTCGCGCGCCAGCCGCCAGGCGCCCAGGCCCAGAAAGATGGTCAGCACCACTGGCAATTCTTCCGGCAACACTGCCATGGCAAAAGTCAGTCCGGTCAGCAGCGCGCGCAGCCAGTCGCCGCGCAGATACCAGTACAGCAGCGCCAGCAGGGCCGCCAGCACCAGCCCAACGAGCGCCACCCGCAGCACCACGCTGCGGGTTTCTTTCTCGATGGCGGTGGGGCCCGTGCTGATGGCAGCGAGCGAAGCGCCGATGCGACCGAGCGCGCTGCGCGCGCCGGTGGCGATCACGATACCGCGCGCCGTGCCCTGTACCAGCAGGGTGCCGGCAAACAGGTGCGTCGCGTTAGCTTCGCCCGCCCCCTGCGCCCCCGCCGCTTTCATCACCATCATCGCTTCACCGGTGAGCATCGATTCGTCGACCGTGACGTTGGCGGCATCGATCAGGCGCACATCGGCCGGCACCCGGCTGCCCTCGGCGACCAGCACCAGGTCGCCGCAGACGAGTTCGCGCGCCGCGATCGTTCGCACCACGCCGCCGCGCGTGACCTGGGCCGTCGGGCTGGCCAGCTGGCGCAGCGAGGCCAGGGCGTTTTCGGTGCGGCGCTGCTGGAACAAGGTCATCGCCATCACCAGCGCCACAAAGCCCAGCAGCATCAGCGCTTCGCCGCGATCGCCCAGCAACAAATAAATGCCGCCACAAGCGACCAGCAGCAGAAACATCGGCTCGCTGAGCACCTGCAGCAGCAGCCGCAGCAGCGAGCGCCGGCGCGCTTCGTCGAGTGCGTTGGGGCCGTCGCGCTGCAGGCGGGCGGCCCCTTCGGCCTCGCTCAGCCCGGCGGCGTCATCGAGCGGCGCCGCGGCGGCCATCAGGCCATCGTCATATTGTCGACCACGGCGTGCACGCCGGGCGTATTCCACGCCGTTTCGCGCGCCACCGAGCGCTCGCGCCAGTCCGGCACCACGCCCGACAGCGTGACCTCGGTGCCACTGACCGTCACGCCAATTTTCTGCGCTTCGGTATGCGCGCGCCGCTGCAGGGCCGCTTCGATGTCGCCCTTGACCAGCTGTACATTGGCGACCGGCTCAATATGGATTTGATTGCTCACGCCCTTTACCCCCGTCAGGTAGCGCACGGCGGCAGCGACCGCCTGGCGCTGGTATTCCCAGGTCACCGTGCCGCTCAAGGTCACGAAGGCATCTTCCACCAGTGCCTTGATCTGCTGCTTCGGCACGAAATTCTGCCACGCCAGCGCGTGGTTGACGGCGCTGGCAATATCGCTGTCGTCGCGCCGGGTGTCGCCCGGCAAGTGCACCGCCAGTTCCACTGCCACCGACTGTACACCGACCACGCGCTGCACGGCGCGCTCGGCGTCCCATTTTTCGCCATAACTGCCCACCCGCCCCTGCAGCGTGACCACGCCGCCATTTGTCTGCACCCCGATCAGGGCGGCATTTACCGATGGCTCCCAGCGAAGTTCAGCCAACACATCGTCACGCAATTGCAGGTCGGTTTTCATGTGATTCTCTCGTTTGTGTAAAGAATCTTATGATGGCTGTCCCGCTCGTCGTTCTCAGTGTGTTTGCGCGCTTTGGCAGCGTGCCTGGCTCAGGCCAGCGCCCGTTCGGCAGGGGCGCTGGCCTGCTGGGCGGCGAGCATGCCGGCAATCATGGCGGGCGTCGACGGCCGGCCAAACAGATAGCCCTGCACTTCGTCGCAGCCGTTATCGCGCAGGAAATCGAACTGTTGCGACGTTTCCACCCCTTCGGCGATCACGCGCAAATTGAGCTGGTGCGCCAGGGCGATGATGGCGCGGCAAATCGCCTGGTCATCGACACTGGTGGCCAGTTCGCTGACGAAGGATTTGTCGATCTTCAGGGTGGTGATGGGAAACGACTTCAAGGACGACAGGCTCGAGTAGCCGGTGCCGAAGTCATCGATCGATAACAGCAGACCCATCGCCTTGAGACTGGCCATCTTGGCGATCGCGCCGTGCAGGTCGCGCATGATCAGGCTTTCCGTCACTTCCAGTTCCAGCAGTCTGGGCGCCAGGCCGCTGGCCGCCAGCGCCGCTGCCACATCGTCCTGCAAATCGATGTCGTCGAACTGGCGCGGCGAAACGTTGACCGACATGGTCAGCGCCGGCAACCCGGCCTGTTGCCAGGCGACGCTTTGCGCGCAGGCCTGCTGCATCACCCAGCGGCCCAGCGCAATGATGACGCCGCTCTCTTCGGCCAGCGGAATGAACTCGACCGGCGAGACCAGCCCGCGCTCGGGATGGTGCCAGCGCAGCAGCGCCTCGACGCCATACAGGCGGCCGCCGTGCACCTCGAACTTCGGCTGGTAGAGGATGTGGAACTGGCCGGCATCGAGGGCCAGCCGCAACTGCGCCACCAGCGCCAGCTTGTCGCCGGCGCTGGCATTCATCGCAGCGGTATAAAAGCGGCACTGGTTCTTGCCAGCGGCCTTGGCGTGGTACATGGCGACGTCGGCGCGCACCAGCAGGGTATCGGCAGTATCGCCGTCGTGCGGATAGAGGGCGGTGCCGATGCTGCAGCTGACCTGGACCGACTGGCCGGCGATATCGATGCTGCGCCGTACCACCGCATTGATGCGGTCAAGTAAATCAATGCAGACGTCGAGGCGGTTACGGTAGACCGGCAGCACCACCACGAATTCGTCGCCGCCAAAGCGCGCCAGGGTGTCCTGGCGGCGCAGGCAGGCGCGCATGCGCGCTGACACCTGCGCCAGCAACTGGTCGCCGGCGCTATGGCCGAGGCCATCGTTGACCATCTTGAAATTATCGAGGTCGATGAACGCCACCAGCACGCTGCTGTGGCGGCGGTCGGCATGGCTGATCGCCTGCTGCAGCCGGGTGGTCAGCAGGCTGCGGTTGGGGGTGCCAGTGAGGGAATCATGCTGGGCCATGTGGAAGATCTTCGCTTCCGCATTCTTGCGCTCGGTGACGTCGCGCATGATGGCCACCACGCCCCCTTCGACGCCGACCAGCTGCTCGTGCAGCCAGGCAGCTTTCAGTTGCGGGATCAGGTTCGCCGTTTCGCTCTCGTGCACGCCGCCGGCGGTGGTGGCGTGCACCAGCTTGTCGAAGATGCCGTTGGCAAAGGTGTCGGGCATCCACGCGCTGAGGGTTTTGCGCTGCAAGTCCTGGCGGCGCATGCCGGTGAGCGCTTCCGCCTGGCGGTTCGCCGCTGTAATCTGGAAGTCGACAATGGCGCCGTCGCCATCGACGATGCTGTGCAATACAAAGAAGGCGTCCTTGTTGTTCTCTGAAGCTGCCGCATAGGTTTCCTGCGCCAGCCGGATACTGCGGCGCGTCTGCGCGCCCTGGCGCGTCCACAGGAAAAACGCGCCAACCGCGGCCAGCAGCAGCACGCTGGTCGCGCCCGCCTGCCACAGGCTGGTGTTGCGGCGCGCTTCGAAGGCGCTCATTTGCTCGACCTGGCCCAGTCCGACCAGCGCAGTCAGGCGCAGACGGCGCATGCTGCGGGTGGCCGTCAGGCGCACCAGACCGTCCCAGCTGCTCGCTGCCGCCCCGGCCAGTGTGGCTGGCGGCACCCCGCTGACATTGGCCGACAGCTGGTCGCCCACGCGCAGCGCCAGGATGGTGCCACTGTCGCCAAACAGTGCCAGCGTCCCTTGCGCGCCATGCCGCGCGCGCTCGTAACCGCTGGTGAAATAGGCGGGATCGACGTCCAGCATGGCAACGCCGAGAAAGGCGCCGCCAGCGTCGCTCAGGCGCTTGGTAAAGTGGACCAGCGGTGCGCCTTGGTGGCCGGGGGCGGCGCCGCTCACTTGCACGGCATCGGTGGGCTGGCCGCGGTGCTGCACAAAGAACGGCTGGGTGGCCACGCTGGTGACGATTGCTTGCGCAGCGGGCGGATTGCTGGCCACCACGACCCCATGCGCATCGGCGACGCTGACGGCAAAAATCAGCCCCGGCGGCAACAGGTCTGCGTCGCGCAGCGCCGCCAGGGCGCCATCGGTGCCGCGCAGCTTGACGGCGTAGCTGATGGTCTTGAGGGTCTGTTCGATGCCGCCCAGATTGCGCGCCACCTGTGCTTCATAGGTGTCGGCCAGATCGGCCAGCGAGGCGTCGATGGCGCCGACGGCGGCGGCGCGGTCGAGCCGGACCGCCTGCACGGTGCTGACCCACAGCACCGCCAGCAGCGCCAGCGCAACCAGCAGCGCCGGCAGCGGCCGCTCGCTGCCGAGCGCGGACAGGGCCCGGACGGCATTGCCTGAGCTCGCTGATTTATACCACTGACGCATGGCGCTGCCCGGTCATCGCCGCTGGCCTGGTCGCCATGCTCAACGGGCGACCGTCAACACGACTTGCACGCTGTCGTCGAGCACGGCGCTATCGATGTAGCCGATCATGGTCGGGTCGGCCGCCACCAGTTTGCGCATCGCCAGGCTGCTGGCCATCTCGCGTGGCGGCAGGCCGCGTCCGGTAAACACCATCTTGGTCCAGTACGCGCGCAGCAGCACGGGCGACTTGGCGGCCACCCGGGCGTAGAACTGCTCGCGCAGGGGCGAACTGAGCGCCAGGTCGAGAGGGGTGGCGTTGTCGCCATTGGGGAAGCGTTCAGCCTGCGCCAGAAATATATCGGTGACCTGGTTGGCCGACAGGGCCATGGCGGGCCGCTTGGCCGAGACGATCACCACCATCTCGCTGGCGGCGCTGGTACTGCACAACATCGTCATGGCCAGCATGCACGGTAGGGTTGTTAGTTTCATAGGGGCGCCTTCAAAAAACCACGTCGAGCATGACGCTGACGGCGTGCATTGGCTGGCCAGAGCGAAATTCGGGCTGAATGTTGAGCAAGGTACCGGCCGAGCCGCCGCGCGTGACCAGGCGGTCGTACTGCAGCTTCAGGCTGCGATCGCGCATGTAGTCCCAGCGCAGGCCGGCACTGATGGTGCGCTGGACGGCAATCCGGCTGAGCAGGCCATTGAGCTGCGCATTGAGCGCGCCGGCCACTGGCGCCAGCTGCGGCGGCAAGCCGCCCAGCGGCAGACCAGCGACCACCGTGGACTGGTTGGCACTGGCGTTCGACCAGGTGGCGTACGGGGTCAAGGCGTCCCAGCGATAACCGGCGCTGAGGTAAGACACGGTCTTGTCGCCCAAATACGAGTCGGCGTCCAAATAGCCCAGCTCGGCCATCACGAACCAGTTGCCGGGATCGTAGCTGGTGCCCAGCGTGGCCACCGAGGTGCGCTTGTTGCTGACATCGAAGTTGTCCGCCAGCGCGGCGCCGGCCGCACCGAACTGGCGATACACATCGAACAGCGGTTTGGCAAAGTCGACCGTGAGCCGGGTCGTCATGACGCTGCCGCGCACCGTCAGCGCGCCCAGCGTGGTGGTGTTGGACAGGCCAATCAGATGGCTGGCGTTGGCGTGCGCGGTGGGCGACACGCGCAGCCTGGTGCTGCCAAACGACAGCTGGGTGGTGTTGTTGGCAAGGCCGGCGCCCCAGCGGTAACTGAGGTCGACACCGTCACTGTGCGAAATGGGCAGGGCTGAATACACTTCGACCGGCGGGCGTACCCACGGCAGCGCATAGCTGGCCTTGCGATAGTCGCCGACCAGAAATACCGGCAGGGCAATCCGGCCAACCCGCACACTCAGGTCCGGCGAATAGCGGTATTTGAGATTGGCCCACTCGACCGATGGCGAAAAGTCATGATCGACATCGCGCTCGGAAACCACCTGGACGACGGCCGACCAGCGCGCATCGACCACCAGGTTGATCTGGCCTGCCAGGCGGCTGTCGACATCGTAGGCATAGCGCCGCGAATGGCCGGCGCTGCCGGGGTTGAGGGCATTGGCAGTAAAGTCGGCGGCCTGCTCGCTGCTGTGGACCACGCCGGCGCTGCCGTAGCCGGCAAAGGTCCACGACGGTTGCAGGGTGGCGTCGCTGCTGGCGCCTGTTGCGGCAGCGGTGGCGGCAGCGGTGGCGGCAGCGTTCACGCCGGCTAACAGGACAGCGAGCAGCGCGGCGCAGTGGCAGCGCCTTGAAACGGTCGCACACATCTTCGTCATAGGGCAATCAATTCGATTTTCGGTGGCGTACGGGTCAATAAGGCAGGACGCCAGCGTGCGGCAGGCCTGAACCAGGGTGGGTGGACGATGGCGCGACATCACTACAGAGGGCGCGGACTGTCGGCGCAGCGCGGCGGCGGTGCGCGGTGCGACAGAAGATGAGAAACGGTGCGGCAGAACGGCGATATGTCGCGGTGCGGGGCGTGATAAGGCTACAACAAAGATACGGCAGTGAGCGGTATGGCGCAACAACAAAAATTTCTTTTCGGCATTAAATGCGACAGTTTCTGCACGTTGCGCGCGCACCAGGGGCATGATGGCGCTGCCGGCGCCGATGGCGTACGGCAGCAGCCGGTTGCTGGCGGTGAGGTCGGCCAGTTCGCCGGCCGGAACGATGGGGAGGGGGATGGGTGCGACGGCCGAGTCAACACCACCGCACGCCAAGCCGGAGCAACGCCGTCGTCGCGGTTTTGTCAGGTGCTCTGACCCGCGGTCGCTTACGGCAGCGCCAAGCAGGCCCACGCAAGGCCACCACCACCGGCAAACAGCAAGGCGAGCACGGTGGCACGGCGCAGCACGATAGTGGCAGGCGATGGGAACTGGGCGTAACGACGGCGCATTGAAATTCTCCGGCAAGCAAGTTGGTATGTGAAGGATAATATACTGATGGTTAGTTTCTTTTGGGAATTGAAACCTTTGGATACATCGGATACAGGCGTGTCGATGAGATGACATTCACGCTGCATCCCGGAAGCGACCAATTGCTTGACCGGTGTGACCGCAATGGTGGTGATGACATCGTTGTCATGGGCCGGCCCGCTGTCACGGCGAAGCGGTGCGGGTTCTGGTGAGCGCTTTCCGGACAACATTCTGACGCGGGGGTTCTGCGGTCGCCACCCCGGCCTAAGATGCACAGTCCTTCGGCGTAGCGGCGCCGCGACGTTCAATTGACCACCACCGCCCCCTCCCATGCCCCCGCTACGTATGCTGATCCTGCTCGCCACCCTGGCGCTGCCTGCCCTGCCCTGGCCGCGGCCGCTGCCCCGCTGACCGTCGGCGTCACCTTTCTGATCGCTTCCGTCGTACCGGGCGAACAGCGCCGCATCAACGTGTCTGCCCCGCCGGTGAAGCCGGGGACGGTCTTGCCCGTGCTGTACATGCCCGATGGCGGCATCGACGAAGACTTTTTGCACCTGGCCGGGCTGCTGCAAGTCGGGGCCGGCGACGGCAGCAGCCGTGCCTTCCTGCTCGTTGGCATCGAAAACACCGGGCGCCGGCGCGACCTGACGGCGCCCACCGTCAGCGCCAGCGACCGTGCCATCGCCCTCCGCTTCGGTGCTTCGCAGCGCTTGCGCCAGTTCCTGCGCACCGAGCTGATGCCGCAGATCGCCCGCCGCTACGCCGTCACGGTCGCGGGCGTCAAGGGGGCAGCCGGCGCCGCACGCTGTTTGGCTCCCTCCGCAATCTCGCCCTGCCAGCACGGATTGAAAACGAGGCGAACATCTGCAACGATGGCGCCTGCGCGCGGCGGGGGCGATGGGTTCACCGGGTCGGCGCAGAGCGCGCAACCAGGCAGACGGGCGGGCGGGTGGGTGGGTGGGCCGGCTATTTGGCCGCTCCCGCCGCGACCTCGGCGCGGCTGGCTGCCGCTTCCGCACGGTTCACCGCCAGTGCGACTTCCTGCAATTTTTCATCGGCCGCATGCTGCGCTTCACGACTTGCGCTCTGGGCCGCCGCGCGCGCCGCTTCCGCCGTCCTGCGGTCGGATTCGGCTTGGCTCTTGAACGTGGTGAGCGTAACGAGCGCAGCTGCAACCTGTGCCTGGGCGTTTTGCGCTTCCTGGGCCGCGTTGACCGCCTTGGCCACATCGACGCCGGGACTCTTGGCAATTTCGTCGTCGATCAATTTTGCGCTCACGCTGAGCAGTGTGGAAAACATGGTGACGTAATTTTCCTGGGAGATCGCAGCATTCAGGTGGGCCTGGCACAGGTTGTAGACGCCGTCGCGGAACAGCTGCACGCCCTGCGAGCGGCTAAACAGCGACTTGGCCGTCGTGATCAGTTCGCGCGCCGCTTCGGCGCTCACGCTCTGCTTACCTTTGTCCTGCGAAGCGTCGGCGCGCAGCGCTGCCGTCAGCGAGCTGGCGATGCTCTGGGTGCTGTCCGGCGGCGGCTCGGCACAAAAGCTTGAGTAATAGCCGGGGTTGTTCTCGGCCCCATTCGAGTAATTCTTTTTTGTCACGATCATGCGCCGCTCGGCCACGGTGGCGAAGGTACCGAGGACCCCGGAGTGATCTTCGATGACCGGCTTTTCCGTGGGCGACGTAAGAAAGGAGCAGCCGCACAGGGCTGCTGCGAGGATACCGAGATAGCTGCGCATGATGCATCTCCTGAACGATGCGCCCATGTGCACCGACCGGCGCTGCGCATGCCACCATCTTAGATCAGTACCACCGCCGGAAGCGAGCAAAAATAACCACTTTGCATAAAAAACCACAAGCGCGGCCATGGCAGTGCGCCGCGCTTGTGCACGCGTCGGCCAGTGCTGGACCAGCCTGGTCGAACACGGCAGCTCGACGTCAGACGCGGTGTGGCGCTAGCCGCGCGGGAACATCGTCAAAGGTTCAGCAAACTGGCGATTTCTGCCTTGAACTTGGCCTGATTGGCGGCCCCGGGAATTTCCGTGGCCAGCACCAGGGTTAAGGCGCGTGCATCGGTGGCCGTGCGGAAATGGTCGCCGCAAACGATTTGCGCCATCGGTCCGATGTAGGTCAGCATGACTTCCTCGAACGTCGCCAGGGTGGCCGGCGTCAGCTCCACTGCCATGGCTGACTGAGGCCCCGCGCCCAGTGCAGGCGCAACCGGCCGGGTGGCGAACGCTGCGGCTGCGGCGGGCTGCGCGAGCGCGCCGCCATCGCCCTGGCCCGGCAAGTCGGGCAACAGGCCCTTCAGGTAGTCCAGCACGGTCTTGCTGGCCCATTCGATGGCTTCGGCGGCGTCGACTCCACCGGCGACAAAACTCAGGCGTGCGGCCTGCATGGTACGCATGATGCCAAGGGCATCGCGGCCACGCCGGCCGCGGCACATGACAAACACAATTTCCCCGGCGCGCAAATGCATTTGGCCCATGCGATTGTCATCGCTGACCAGCATCACCGTACCGGTCTGGCGCTGCCCGCACAGATTGGCGATCTGCTCCATCAAGGAAGGAAAAGGGGTGAATTCGGCTTGTGCCATATTGATTGCCCCTCGTTATGCTGACGACTTGCTGCGCAGTCGGTCCATGGCCAGCTTGATGCTGATGCCCAGCCGTTCGATCGCCCGTGCCAGTGAACCGATCTCGTCGCCGCGCCCGCTCTGGGTGATGTTGACGTCAAAGTCGCCCTTGCTGAGCTTGTCGGCGATGAGGGTCAGTTCGTTGATCGGGCGGGTCAGCGCCATGCCAAGGATGTAAGCGAGAGCGACCACCAGGGCGATCGTGATGATAATCAACAGGCGGCCCTCTTTTTTCATCTGGGCCAGCGGCGCAAAGGCCTCGTCGTATTCCTGTTCGACCAGCAGGGTCCAGCCTTGGGGCAGCTTGCGCACGTAGCCGATCATCTCCTTGCCATCATTTTGATAGGTCATCGGGCCATCGGTGATGCCCGCCGTTTTCAGCGCGCTGTGGTTGCTGAAATCTTGCAGTGCCGTTTTCACCTTTTGTGCGTCGCCGTGGGCGATCACCTTGTTGGTGGCGTCGAGCAGAATCGCGCGGCCGGTGGCGCCGACGCGCACATCGGTCACCACTTGCGAAATATCGCTCAGGTTCAGGCCCATGGAAATGACGCCGATGACTTCGTTGTTGTCGTTGCGGATCGGACTGCCCAATAACAGCGAGGGCTTACCGGTGGTCTTGCTGAGCAAGACTTGGCGCCCGACCGGCGCACCTTTCATGACCTCATTGAAATAGCTACGGTCGCGAAAATTGAGCAGCGGGCTGCCATCACTGCGGGCGATGTTGCTGCCGTCAGCCGCAATCGTATGCACCAGAAAAGCATCGTAAGCCCTGCCAGTCGCGGTCAATACCGGCAACTGGCGTTCGCTTTTCATGCTGGTGATGTCGTTCAGGCGGCCGGCCTGGCGTAACACGCGCAGATTGCTGTCGTCCCAGCCATTGATGCGGGCGGCCGCGGTGTTCATGGTGGCGACGATGTTCTGCGAGATATTCGCCGTCAATTCACGCTCCGCCGTGCTGTTGCCGACGTACCACAGTGTACACAGCGGTATCAACGTTACCGCCAGCAGGGTCGCCACCACTTTGTGGAAGATATTCAGGTTGAATTTAGAAGTCATAGTACGTCTCGCGGTTGAAGTGAGAATGGCATTCTTCGAACGACGGCAATTAGGCGACAAATCAGCGCCCCGGGCGCGCCGGCTGTACGGATCTGGAGAGGCCCGAATTCACCCACAAAATTGCATGTGAGAAATTAAGTATACAATGATTCCGGGTATTTGTTACCAATAGTCGGTATGTGTTGTAAATGCGTGCATTGGCAGTGGCAATGCCATATTGCCCCCGTGCAATAACGGCATCAGTGCCAGAATGGCGCATGCCTGGTGGTCCGCGTCAGGGCGGACCACCAGAAGATGGCGATGGCGTGGCCGTCGCCCTGAGGCGTGCGGGCGGGCCGCTGCCGCACCTTCCGGCTCAACGGATGGGCTGAAAATCCAGATCCTGAAAATCAAAACTGAAATCGGTCAGCGGCGAAATGGCCGCCATGGTCATGCGGCTGGGCTTGCCGTCGTGGCCCAAACTGAAGGTGACGTAGGCATCGGCATCGTAGGAGCGGTCGCGCCACTTGACGATATAGGTATTACCGCGGAAATACTGCAGATCACCGTTCAGCTTCGGTGAGCGCCTGGCGGCGAAATGCAGCCTGTCGCCGGCCTGGCTGATGGTGACGTCGCCAAACCAGCGATCGCGCCAGGTACCGGCCACCAGCGCCGGATCGAGCGCGGCGGCCGTCATCGGCGCCGTCGCGCCAGTCGACGGCAACACGCGCGCCGGGGACGATTGCCGGGCCGCCTTGGCCACCCGCTCGTCGCGCAGCTGGCGCAACGCACTGACACGGTCGCTCGCCGGCACTCCCAGATAGCTGTCGAGAATGGTGAGACTGATGGCGTTGTAGGCGCCCGACTGCTCCTGGTTGGTCAACACGACCATGCCCAGCTTGAGTGATGGCACCAGCACCACCTGGGTCACCATCCCCGCCAGGCCGCCCGTGTGCATCACAACCTTGTAGCCATTGGCGTCATTGATGAACCAGCCCAGTCCGTATGTCGAAAAATTCGAACGAACCACGCGCGAACTCGCTTCGAGGATGGTGTGCGGCGACCGCCACGAAGGCCTTGCTGTTCGACGCGATACCGAACAGGGTGTGCGGATCGACCTTGCGCCCGCCGCCCAAGGCATCGACGCCGAATCCCTTGCTGTAGACGACCTGGTCATCCTTGACGACGGCCACGGCAATACCGGGTACGTCGAAGGCTTGCATGGTCCGCGCCACCGTCGCGCTGATGGGCGTGGCGGCCCGCGCGGCGGGCGCTGCCACAAAGGCGATGATGGCAAGGGCGGCGAGTCGGCAAGGCAGTGTCATGAAAGCTCCTGCGGATCAGGGGGCATGGCGCCGGCCGGCCAGTGACGCTTGCGGTCGGCACGCAGTCAGTGCGCACAGCAACAGGGAAGATCAGTACGCTCAAACATACATCAGCCTGTTCGAAGCAGCAAGCACGCCTTGCTGGCCGGGCCTGCAGAGATCCAGGTGGCGACGTTATTGCCTTTACACGTCAAGGTCGCCTTCAGTTCGTGGCCGCACATACCACAGCAATGTGAATCAATAACATTGTGAAATGTTGATGAAAGTGCATTTTGCGCTTTCGCGCTTTTATTCAGGATTTCCATATGGCGAAGTTTCTTCAAGTCTCGGCTGCTGCCCTCGGCGCTGCTCTTTGCGCGAGCGCTTACTCCGCACCGGCAAGCACGCCGCCCAAGGCCGAACCGCACATGCAAAAAGTTCTCGACGCCCTGGCATCGCTCGGCGGCAAGCCGATCGACACGCTCACGCCCGACGCAGCGCGCAAGCAGCCGATGCCAGCGGACGCGGTCAAGAAAGTGCTGGCTGACGAAGGCAAGAGCACGGCACCCGAAGCGGGGGTGACCGTCAGGGAGATGACGGTCAAGGGGCCGCATGGCGATTTCCCCGTTCACATCTACACACCCGAAGGCAAGGGCCCGTTTCCGGTAATGGTGTATTACCACGGCGGCGGTTTCGTGATTGCCGACACCGCTGTGTATGATGCCGCGCCCCGTGCGCTGGCAAAAATGGCCAAGGCCATCATCGTCTCCGCCGATTACCATCGCGCCCCTGAGAACAAGTTCCCGGTCGCGCCGGACGAAGCCTGCGCCGCCTACACCTGGACGCTGGAACACGCGGCCGCGTTCAATGGCGATCCCAAGCGCGTGGCGGTGGGCGGCGAAAGCGCCGGCGGCAACCTGGCCACGGTGGTGTCCATCATGGCGCGGGACCAGCATGCTCCCCTGCCAGTGCATCAGTTGCTGGTCTACCCGGTGGTCGACAACGACATGACGCGGCCCTCCTACGTGCAGAACGTCGCCGCCAAACCGCTCAGCAAACCGATGATGGCATGGTTCTTCAAGCACTACGGCGCCGATCCGACGAGCGCGATGGCGCTGCCGCTGAAGAATGCTGACCTGAAAGGCTTGCCAGCAGCGACCATCGTCGCCGCCGAGATCGATCCACTCCTGTCGGAAGGCAAAGCCTACGCCGACGCACTAAAACAGGCTGGGGTGAAGGTCGACTACAGACTCTACAGCGGCGTTACCCACGAGTTCTTCGGCATGGGCGCTGTCGTGCCAAAAGCGAAAGAGGCAGAACAGTTTGCGGCCGATGGCTTGATCAGGGCGTTTACCAAATAAGCGCGCACATGGCAGACCAGCTCGGATGACCGGCGCCGATCGACACCGTCCGGGCAAGCAAGCGCGGCATGTGGGGATGTGCAAGCTGGCTGGGGGATTGTTTCGTGCACCGGCGCCGCCAGCCCAGTGTTTGTAGCCGGTGCGCGCCTGGGCATGGCACTCATGAGCAAAAAAGCCCGCGCGCGGCGGGCTTTCCTCCAGCAGGCGTCCGGCGCTTATGCCTGACTGGCCGGCTTCGACTTGCGTCTGGCGACGAGTGCGCCCATCAGGCCCAGACCCAACAGGGCCACGCTGCCTGGTTCGGGAACTGCCGTGGTCCCGTCCACGCTGATTTCATGGAATGAAATCTGGCTGCCGTTAAGCGACAGGCGGAATGCGTCGGCCGTGACGCCGCCGAAGTTGAGCAGGTAGTTATTCGCCGCGCCGGTCGTGATGCCCAGCGCGCCAGTCGTCGTGCTGGCCGCGGTCTGCCATGCACCACCGTTGAGCGCATACTCCAGTACCACGCTGGTCGTGCTCGAATACGAACGCGACGCCAGGAACGTCAAGGAATTGAGCAGGTAGTCGGCACCGCCGTTGAATGCGAATTCTATCGTGTTGGCATTGGACGGATAGCCGCTGTAAAGGCCGTTGTAACCGGTCTGACTAGAGGTCATCGGCGTGTATCCGTCCGACAGCAGGGTTTGCACCTGAGCGAGCTGCGTGGTGTTATTCAGGCTACCAAATTCGCCGACTGCGTTCCAGTCGGTCCGGCCCAGCGCGAACGTGCCGGTGAGGCTGGTCAGGCTATAGCTGCTGCTGTCGATGGTGCTTGCACCGGCTTGCGCGGCCAGGCCCAGGGCTGCTGCGATGACGAAGGCATTGAAGAGTTTCATGAGACTTCCTGTTGTAGGTTGATGCTGCACCTGTAAGCAATATTAGTGCCACAAATAAATTTAACTTACAAATCATCAACTTAGGGTTTTTAAGTCAATCTCAATTACGCGTGTGTAAAATTATTCGACAGTCTGATTTTACGAAGCTGGCGGCTGACCAGGAGCGCTGGACGTGCAAAAAGTCCCACCGCAGCGCGGCCACGCGAAGGCTCGCTCACTACGTCGTCGCTGTCGGCAACGATGCGCATGGTCAGGTCGCCGCCCGCACGGCAAAGCCGACCGCCATCGTGCCCGGCGAGAGCCAGGCGCAGCGCTGGCCCGCATTGCTGGTCCCTTGCAGCGCATCGCTTGTGCGCTGTTCAAGGTTGAGCAACACCTGAGATGGTGCGGTAGTGAGGAATGCGGGCCCAGATACCGGTATGCCGCACCGTTGAGCCGTGCCGGAAACTGCGCACCTTTGGGTGTAGTATGAATTTCAGCCACGCGACCTCGCTGCATGAACAGATGTTGCCCGTCGTGAAATACGCTGCGTGGCTGCCTGAAAAAGCAGTTCATCGTCGCCATTGAACGAGTGCGCCAGCCCCCCCCTTGCAACACCCACCTCTTACATTGAAGGACACCATGAACATTGGAATCATCGGCGCCGGCCATATCGGCAGTGCCCTCGCCGTGCGGCTCGTCAGTCTCGGTCACTCGGTCTATATCGCCAACTCGCGCGGGCCTGAAACGCTCAAAGAGATCGCCCAAAAAACCGGTGCCAAGCCGGTGACGGCCCAGGAAGCGGCGCGCCACGGCGACATCATCGTCGTCACCATTCCGCTCAAAAACATCCCCGACCTGCCAAAAGACCTGTTCACGGGCGTGGCGGCCGAGGTGCCGGTCATCGACACGAGCAACTACTACCCGATCTTGCGCGACGGTCATATGCCGGAACTGGAAACGGGCGACCTCACGGAAAGCGAGTGGGTGCAGCAGCACCTGGGCCGCCCGCTGGTCAAGGTATTTAACAATATCTACGCTGACCACCTGCAGAACAAGGGCCTGCCTGCTGGCACACCTGGTCGCATCTCCCTGCCGGTGGCCAGCGACGACGCCGCGGCCAAGCGCAAAGTGATGGCGCTGGTCGAAGAACTGGGCTTTGACGCGGTGGACGACGGCAGCCTGCACGAGTCGTGGCGCCAGCAACCCGGCACCCCCTGCTACGGTGCCGACCTGCCTGCCGACGAACTGCGCGCGCATTTCGCCAGTCTCGGCCCCCGCCGCAGCCAAGCGCAACATGCCGAGTACCTGGCCAACCACGCCAAGCAGGAACAGGCGATGGCTGCCCAAGGCAACAAGCTGGAATAGCACACGGCCACAAGGTGCGACTAGCGGGCGGAGGCAGCCGGTAGCGGCCCTGACAAACACGCACCCGCCGGTCTGCTCACAGTGCCGCGCCGATGAATGTTGATGGGACCTGCTGCCCCGGCTTTCTCCGCCCCGGCAACGTGCCTGGAGCAAGAAAGCTGCCAATTGACGGGGCAGCGCAGAGCCTCGGTCCGTGTTCTGCAGCATTTTCAGTCCACTGCAGTGAACTGCAAGGCACGTGCCGGAGTCTTTCTATCGGTCGAGCTCGGCCACCGGAAAGCCATCCTGCCCCATTGCTTCTGGTAGCCGACCAAACCATACAGGCGAAGCAGCGCGTCCGCCATGCGTCGAAACTCAGCGCGACAATTTGCACGCGCTACAGAAAAATTCGAATGCCTCCCCCCCGCACCGATACAACCATGACCCGACTTGCACAATTAAGTTATTGAACAGTTCTGGAATACAATAGGCTTTTAATCAACAGTGCAAGCCGCCGTCGATGGCCTCCCTCCCCCACTACGACCAGCACGCAGCCCGCCTGGTGGAGCAGTACGAGTCGCTCGCGTTCGAAGCCGTCCACGACAGCCTGCTCGACTTACTGCCGCCAGCCGGCGCCACCATCCTCGACGTCGGCGCCGGTTCCGGGCGCGACGCTGCGTGGCTGGCCGATCGCGGCTACGAGGTGGTGGCGGTCGAGCCGTCCGCCGCCATGCTGGCCCACGCGCGCGTGCTCCACCCCTGCAGTCGCATTCACTGGGTAGCGGACTGTCTGCCGGACCTGGCACAAGTAGGCCGCCTTGGCCTGAGCTTCGATCTGATCTTGCTGTCGGCCGTGTGGATGCACATTCCCCCCGGGCAGCGCCACCGCGCCTTGCGCAAACTGGCGACCTTGCTGGCGCCGAAGGGACGCATTGCCATCAGCCTGCGGCTCGGGACGGCCGATGCGGAACGGGGCATGTTCGCGGTGTCGCTGCCGGAACTGGTGGGCATGGCGCAGCAATTTGGTCTGCGCATCGTGCACACCCACAATAGCGCCGACCGGCTGGGCCGCAGCGAGGTGTCGTGGACCAGCGTCGTGCTGGGCTTGCCCGATGACGGGCTTGGCGCGTTGCCCTTGTTGCGCCATTTGATTCTGGTCGACAGCAAGGCGTCGACCTACAAGATCGCCCTGCTGCGGGTGCTTGCTCGCATCGCCGATAGCGCGGCCGGGCTGGCCCGCCACGAGGACGAATCGGTGGTCGTCCCGCTTGGGCTGGTCTCGCTGTTCTGGCTGCGCATGTTCAAGCCCCTCATCGAACATGCGCTGCCGCAGATGCCGGCATCGCGCCTCGGCACCGGTCCCGGCTTCGTCACGCACAGTTTTCTCGAACTAAGGCCCGTCACCGCCGTGGAGCTGCGCATCGGCTCGACGTTCTCCGGGCCGACGGCGAAGCATCTGCACCGCAGCCTGTCGGAGATTTCTGAGCTGATCCGAAACATGCCGGCGAACTACCTGCGCTGGCCGTCCAGCGACGAACCCATTTTCAAGGTGGCGCGGCGGCGCATGGTGGCGACACCCGATCCGCTGCAGATCGATGCGGCGTTTCTATGGAGCCTGGGCGAATTTCGCATTCCGATGGAACTCTGGCAGGCGATGAGTCACTACAACGTCTGGATCGAACCGGTGCTGGTGGCCGAATGGGTGCGCCTGATCGCATCCTACGACGGAGGCGCCCGCCCGGACATCGGCCCGCTCGCCAACTCGCTCCTCGCATGGGTGGACCCGGCGCGCGATACCAGCTTCGCCAGGGCGGCGGTCGAGCGCATGCGCGCGGACGGCAAGCCGGTGTACTGCGTCTGGTCGGGCGCGCGCCTGCTTGACCAGTACGATATCGACCACTGTTTTCCTTTTTCGGCATGGCCCTGCGGCGATGCCTGGAACCTGATGCCTGCATCGAAACAGATCAACATGCAGAAGTCCGATCGCCTGGTGACGCAAGCGGCGCTGGAACGCGCCAGCGATTCCATCGCAACCTGGTGGCACAGCGCCTTCCTCGAACAAGAAGACGGCAAGCGCCGCCAGTTTTTCCTGGAAGCGTCGCAGACCCTGCCGATCCTGACCAGCAGCCCCGCGCCGGCGGACGTCATCGACGCCATGCAAATGCACCGGATCAGGTTGGCGAACGATCAGGGATTGCGACCGTGGGAACCGCCAGTCGCTGGCACGCGCACTACAGTCTCCAGGCGCGCGGCGATCGACGCCGTGCCGTAACGGGTGCGAGCGGCAACGCCGAAAACGGACAGAAGCTCAGCCCTCCCCTTACCATTCGTCACCCGTTATTGCGTGGAGAGCAGATGGTCACGTCGGGCAAATTGATACTACCTGATCAGTAGCCAGCGAAGTTGAATAATCCGTCAAAGCCAGTTAAAGCGACCACTAATCTGACACGAGGGCTTTCCAAACCTGCCCTGCCCCTTTCATCGTGCCGACTGTTAATGAAAAATGCGCGGAAGTCGACCTCTTACCGTTAGAGTCGATCAAACCACCTGCGCTACCTCTTCATCGCCTATGAGATGATTGCGTTACGTTGTAACGGTAGCTTCAAATTGTGTGACGGCGGCAAGCAAATCATCGAAAGCTGGCGGCACTGCCCCGAACATTTCCTCCTGCATTTGCGCGTAATCCTGGCGCCAGGCTGCCTCCTGATCTGGTCTTGGCAGAATTCGCAACGATCCCATCCGAAGCGTCGAGTAGTCCACCCAGGACTGTGCAAAGAAAATTTGCCGGTGCGCTGCCACTTGCAAGAACAGATTCTTATCCTGCAATGCGCTCGCCCCGATACCCTGCTCAATCAAACGGAAAAGGTCGTAATAATGACGCGCCATGCGTGGCCGGCGCGGTTTATCCGCCGGCCGAAACCGCTCCTCGTGCAGCAGCATCGCCTTCTCCCAAAACGGGCGCTCGGGCGCCAGCGCGTGAACCATGACATCCGACTCCTCCAAGGCTTGTGGAAAGTAGTCGGCCATCACCGGCCGGATCATACGTTCTCGCATCGGCCAAGGATCGGAGCGCGCGCCAAACTCGATCTTGACGACGGGGCGCAGGTAGCGCGCTGCTTGCGCATCGAAGTGCGAGGGATAGCGAAGCAGTATTGTTTGCGCGTCGGGATCCTCGTCATCGATTTCCATCGACCATGGCGCCAGGCCCTCGATTGAGGCCAGCCGCTCTTGCAAATCGGGTAGAACAACATTGCCTACGTGTTCGCTGCATGCCACTTTCAGTGCCTTGAGCCGCTTCGACCGCTGCTTGGCACTGGGCGCCTGCTCTGGGCTGTTGTCGCCACCGAAACCAAGCGCATCACGTCCGATTGTCAGGTCAATGTCCTCGGAAAAACGATCGATCAGTCCCCATGCTTTTGATAGCGACGTCCCACCTTTGAACGTCAGATGCGGCGCCAGTTCGGGCATTGTAAATAGCTGCTGCAGTACCCAGGACACCCAAAAATCCTTCTCGACGCTCGACGCCGTCCAGCCTGTTCGAGCGGCGGTCTGTTCTATTGTCAGGCGCTGGTCGGATGTCGACAGGTCAAGAAATTTTGGCATCGCTTAGCGCTCTTCGCTTGCGATGTGACGCATCACCTCGCCAATCCATGCCGGTGCCAACTGCGCATCGGCCAATAGCACCTTCTTGTCATCAATCGTCATGCGCGCACGCAGTCGCGCAATTGTCTGAGAATCGATATTGTCCTGCTTCAGGTGGCGCAATGCCTGGATCACCAGACCACTAATACGCCCGGCCGTGACCATATTGCGAGGCGTCGTGTGCTTGAGAAGGATGGCCTGGTTGCCAACCTGCACGACGCGCGACGCGCCATCGGTGAGAAACGCCAGCTTCAGCGGCACTTGCTCTGTAAGCCCCAGCAAATTGGCGGCATAGGCGCCGGAAGGCTGCAGTCGTAAGCTCCCCTTGTCGGCTAGCGCACGCGCAATATCCTGCGCTGCGGGCAGTAACGGCCCGAGCAGAGCGTGTTCGCGCGGGACGTCGTACAAGCCACGCGCAATGCGTCGGATTTGTCCACTTGCCGCCAGTCGCGAAAGCACTTTGTCCACTGCTGCGCGTCCGCCCAGATCGGCAAAGTCGCCTGGACTAAACACTTGCCCTGTTACTGCCGGCTCAAGCCTTGCGCGTATGGCCGCATCGATGCCGCTCCTGCGGGCGCCATTGCCCGAAGTGTTCGTCAATTTTTGTGGGTTTGCAGTGGCTGAAGAGGTTCGCATGTCAGAAAATATATCACTTTTTTCTGACAAATGGCGAGTTTGTGCGATGGGTGGGGATTGACTGTCAACGCCACATCACCGGAAAACCACGCAACGACGCGCCATGTCGACGCTTCCTCTCTGCTATGCATTTTTTCACACTACCACGTGCTGGGGGCTCTGCGTTCGGCGCAGCTTCGTTACACCGTAACGCCCGGACTCTACCGGTCATGGGATAGCGAGGTGTCGCAATCGACGCCGCCAAATGGCGCCTTATACGAAAAATATTCTTCCCACTCCGGTGAATCCATGGCAATCGTCTCCAGTACCTTGCTGTCCTCCGTCCGCACCATGGTTTCCACAAGTTCACGCTGCGTTACGCCGTAACGGCGGGCCAGTCGAGCTAACGCAAGGGCGGCGCCTGTACTGAGCCACATGCTGACACGGCGCTGTCCATTCCCGTCAGCGCCCGCACTGGATTGGCGCGCACGGTATGCCGCCTGTCTTTCCGCCGTCGACTTGGCCATAAGGTCCCCCTTTAGTTTCAAGACGTAAATTCGTTACAGCGTAACGCTATCAACGGATAGGAGGTTTGATAGACATCATTAAAATTCATGTACCACTATACGATCTATATCATTTATACGGAATGTACGATTTCAAGATTACCTAGAAGTCCGCCACAACACTTCCCTTCAACATTCGTCTTGCAGACTACCAGCTTGCCCTCCACCATCAGCAACGCCATGGTCTTTTCCTGGCGTTCATCTTCCTGATGCGGATGCATCGAGGGCGGCGTCCTCAGTTGCGTTCCGCAATGTCCGTTGAGCACAAAGTGCAAATAAGGCAAGTCACAAAGTGAAGGTAGATAACTGGCGCCGCCGGTTAGCTAACTTCACCTATCTTGCCCGCCTCTCCAAGTAGTTTTAATCGTGTTTTTATATAGTTTTTGGTTCGATTTTAGTTCGATTTAATGCAGTTTTTGTGCAGTACAAAGTGCGTTGGATCGTAACGCCAGGGGGATGGAGTTTGCAATCGTTTCCAACGTCAACAACGCTCGAACGGTACCGCGCATTCGCTCACTTGCTCATGAAAATCGGTTGACGTCGGCCCGCCCTTCCCGTATGCCTGAAGTGCCCAGGACAGGTCGCCGCAGCACTGATGGCAAAGTACCCAAGGCATCGTCCAAAACGCCGTAGCGGTCCTCCAATGCCACGCAGTGCGTCGATTTCGTCATAATTAAACATACGGTTTCCTGCGCAATTGAATTCAAGCTCACGTCCAGGCGCGCAGTCAGCGATCCGGCATGTGAGCCGATGCGTCACCCGCCGCGCAGTAGTCCGCCCACGCGTGCATCAACGGCACGCGCTTGTCGAACAGGTCTCCCCGCCGATACGCCGCCTCTACTTTATTCGGCAAGCTATGCGCCAGCGCGTGCTCGAACACCTCGCGCGCAAACGTGTTGCCCACCGCCTCGGCGTACCAGTCGCGAAAGATCGAACGAAAGCCACGCACCATGATGTCGCTGCGCCCTATGCGCCGCAGAACGGCGGTGAGACTCATGTCGGAGAGGATGATGCCCGAGCGTCAGATAGGGAACAAGAAAGCGCCATCGCACGGTCTCCGCTGCAGCAGCACCAGGGCCTGCGTCGACAAGGGAATGAGGTGCTCCTTCCCCGCCTTCATGCGCGCGGCCGGCACCGTCCACACATACGCATCCAGATTGTTTTCATCCCGCGCCGCGTACTTCACCGGAGCGGCAGGCCGTCAAAATCGCAAAATCCACGGCGCGCGCAGTGACGCCTTCGCGCGCGGGAAACTGGCTCATGAACCGGTCGTTGGCACTGGCCCAGATTGCTGTGCTCTGCCCCATGATTGCTGTGCATTCAATGCTTACTTGGGAACGACAGAAGTCTTCCGTCCATTGGAGCGAAGCGCTTTGATGGCACTACGATTACGCGCATAATCTCTCTTTAGCTTCAGCAGAGCCGCCTCCAATCCATCGCAGTCGCCGAATGTTTCGCAATCTTCACGCCGCTGCAGCGCGAAGCGCACCTCGGCGGGCAACACCTCAAGTGGTTCGTCGGCCGCCCGCTCGCGACACTCGTCTGACCAACTGACTACTTTCATTGCCTCGATCTGCTCGCCCTGTGTTTGAAGTCGCAAACATGACTTACCCCGCGTGTACTGAAGCACGCAGAAGGTTTCTCCCACACTACAATAATCGACCTCGTCAAATCCACGCTCGATAAGGCGGCGATCCATCCCGGCGTATTCGCCGACTGCAGCATGCGCGCGCAGGTCTGCACGCCAACCGGCGCCGTAGATCTTGGATCGGGCATGCGTAAAGGATTCACCACTTTTCAGCGTGACTGCTTCTGCCCGTGAAATGATCGAGAAGAACACAAGTAAGCTGCAGCCTGCAATCGAGGGCAATTTCATTTGCTGATTCCTCCTGCGGCTTTGTACGCCGCCTCGAAGCGCTCGAATTGCACATAAGGCTGATTGTAGCGACCTGACAATCCGCGCCCCTTCGGTAATGAAGCCCATTGATGTGATGCCTCCGCCACCCCCGACTGAATATCACCGGCCTTGATTTTTTCGATGGCACCCGACCCGCGCAAGATCGAGACGGCAATCAGATCTTGGGTTTCTGGCGTAAAGTCCGTCAGTCCCATCCGCCGTTCACCGTGATCCTCCCAGGTCGCCTTGGTAATTTGGTACATGCCCGCAGCCGTCGTCACGCCCCCACTGCCCGGCCCTGGATGAGTTGAGTAGTCAGTAAATCGCCACGGATCGTTCCGTCTGCCTTTAACAGCACCATATTTAAAATCGTAGTCTCCTCCCTCGGCATCCGCAATCGCCTTGAGAAATGCCTGGGCGTTAGCGTTCTTAAGAGCTTCTCGATTTTCCGCCAATCGCTGCTCCTTGCTTAATTTAATTTTTACTTTTTTGGCTTCGGAATCATCGCTTGGCGTCGTTGTCCTGGTAGCGCGAAGTTGCAGAATTTTTCCGGATGGGGATTTTATCGGCGCACTCATCCTATCCTCACAAATAAATTTCGATGGATTCGGCGAGCGCTTCCGCGCTCAGCAGGTGCGTATGCCCTAAATGATCAGTAGTACCAAATTCAACGTTGCCGTTCGCGCGTTTGATGGCATATTCGACGGAGGACAGAGTCTCGCCAGTGTCAGCATCGAACAGAATGAATTTGTCATCGAAGCTGGGCTTTGCGTCGCCGGCGTATGACATGACCGATTGTCCAGCGACCGCGCTGCGCTCGTCGCTACCGGAACCAAGATCTTGGCATCGCAGTGACTGATTCGGGACCAGACGGGGCGGCGGGACGCATCCGCAGGCGCAGTAGTCGTCTTCCAGCGCAACTTTCTTCCCGTTCCATTGCTCGGGAATCCGCGGTCCGACGCATACGATCTTTCCCGTTGACTTACAAGCTGGGCAAAAAATCGCGTCTCCTTCCAGCGCGATGAGCGCCCCGTTAATACGGCCACTACTGCTTGCTGAAGTGACCTTGCCACCGGACGTCGTCGTCGCCCCAAGTGTAATGGTGTAACGTTTCATTGGCCCTCCATCGTTTTTTTTGCAAATTTCTACGCAGCGAATGGGGAATGATTGATCCGCAGCATGAGACTGGCTTGAGGAAACGCAGAATAAGTTCCATCTATGCAAAAAAAATGGTTCTGTAAAGTGCCCGTTTTTCGGATATGCGGTCGACCGTATCGCCTGGATGGACTATTCGCGTGAGTTTGGTGGGAACTTAATGTTATGCATGAAGAACAGGATCAGGCCCTTGCCATAACGCGCCAAATCGCCATTGCGCCGCTGATGCGCGGGCATGTGAGATAACCTGGTAAACAGTTTCCATACGCCTGACATTCAGACTGCGGCGAAACCGCTCTGATTGCAGTAATCCGCCCATGCCTGCATCAACGGCACCCGCTTGTCGAAAAGGTCCCCGCGCCGATACGCCGCTTCCACCTTATTCGGCAAGCTATGCGCCAGCGCGTGCTCGCACACCTCGCGCGCAAACGCATTGCCCACCGCCTCGGCACACCAGTCTCGAAAAGTCGAACGAAAGCCGTGCACCGTGATGTCGCCGCGCCCCATGCGCCGCAGGACGGCGGTCAGGCTCATATCAGACAGGATGGTGCCAGCGCTGCGGCCCGGGAACACGAAGGCGCCTTCGCGCGGCATCTGCTGCAGCAGCGTGATGGCCTGCGTCGACAAGGGAATACGGTGCTCCTTCCCCGCCTTCATGCGCGCGGCCGGCACCGTCCACACCTGCGCCTGAAGATCGATTTCATCCCACGCCGCGCCGCGCACTTCACCGGAGCGGCAGGCGGTCAGAATCGCCAACTCCACCGCGCGCGCGGCCACGCCTTCGCGCGCGTGCAGCTGCGTCATGAACGAGGACACCTCGCGCCACGGCAGCGCCGGAAAATTCACCACCGGCGCGATCTTGTTCGGATCGGCCAGCAGGTTTTCAAGGTGACCGCGCCAGCGGGCCGGATTGTCGCCGGTGCGGTACTTGCTGACGGTGGCCCAATCGAGAATCGACTCGATGCGGCCACGCAGGCGCACCGCCGTTTCTGTCTTCGTGTCCCAGATCGGCCGCAGCACGCGCACCACCAAGTCGATGTCGACGTCGGACACCGGCAGCGCGCCGAACACGGGAGAGGCATAATTGGCCAGCGAAGTCTCCCACTGGGCCGCGTGCTTGGCGCTCTTCCAGCTGCCGCGGTGGGCGCTGATATAGGCCGCCGCGCACTGGTCAAAGGTTTTAAGACGCGCGCGGTGCAACGCATCGCTGGTGCGGGCGGCATTGCGTTCGACGATGGGGTCCCTGCCCTCGCTCAATAGCAGGCGGCACTGGCTTGCCCGTTCGCGCGCGATGGCCAGGCTAACGGCACTGAGGCCACCCAACCCCATCTCGCGGCGCTTGCCGGCGAGCGTAAAACGAAACACCCAGCTCTTCGATCCGCCCGTGGCAATCTGCAGCCACAAGCCATCGCCATCGCCGTAATATCCAGGCGAACTCAACTTGGCGACGAGTATGGCGGAGAGCTTTTTTACATGCTGGCCCATGTGATCCTACCCATGTTTCTACCCATGCGGCTGACGCGGATAGTGCTGGACAGTGTAGGACGCCCCCGGACCCTTAATTTTGATTTTTTTCCTATGAGAAGGCGAAAAAAAAGCTCCCGTTTGGGGAGCCTACTGATGAGCTACTGGCGGAAGCGGTGAGATTCGAACTCACGAACGGCTCACACCGTCGGCAGTTTTCAAGACTGCTGCCTTCAACCACTCGGCCACGCTTCCTGCAGTCCAACATTATACATAAGCCCAGGCCCGCAGCCTACAGTAACCAGTTCTCCCGCAATGCCGTCTCGAACGCGGCCGCGCTGATCGGCTTGGAAAACAGGTAGCCCTGCGCCTCGTCGCAACCCGATTCCCGCAAAAATGCCAGCTGTTCGACCGTCTCCACCCCTTCAGCAATCACCCGGTGACCAAGCTTCTGGCCGATGCTGATGATGGTGGTGGCAATCGCGCAATCGCTGGGGTCGTCGGGCAGGCCCATAGTGAAGGAGCGGTCGATCTTCAAGCTCTGGATGGGGAAGCGCTTCAAATACGACAGGCTCGAATAACCAGTGCCAAAATCGTCAAGCGACAGCGTCACCCCCAGCGCATTGATACTGTTCATGATGGCGATCACCCGCTCGATGTCCTGCATCAGCGCGCTCTCAGTGATTTCCAGCTCCAGCCACTCGGGCGCCAGCCGGTAGCGCGCCAGCGTGGCGGCCACGCGGATCGGCAGGGAGGCGGTAAATTCGCGCGCCGAGACGTTAATCGCAATGCGCAGCGTCGGCAGTCCTGCGCTTTGCCAGATCGCCGCCTGGGCGCAGGCCGCTTCCAGCACCCACTCGCCGACCTGCACGATCAGTCCAGTCGTCTCGGCCAGCGGAATAAAATCGGCCGGCGCAATCATGCCGCGCTGCGGATGGACCCAGCGCACCAGCGCTTCGGCGCCATTGATGCGCACGTCCGCGATGTCAAACTTCGGCTGGTAATGCAGCACCAGTTCGCCGTGCCCGAGCGCGTGGCGCAGCCCCGATTCGATGCGCATCCGTTCGTGCATGCCGTGATTCATATCGAGACTGTAAAACGCCACGCTGCCTTCGAGCTTGTCATGGCCCTGCTTGGCGCGCGCCATGGCGATGTCGGCCAGGCGCAGCAGCGTTTCGGCGTCGCTGCCATCCTGCGGATAGACGCTGATACCGATGCTGGTACCGACCCGCAAATCGTGCCCCTCAATCAGGAACGGCGCCACCAGCGAAGCCTGCAGTTTATGCGCCACCGTGGTCGCTTCGAAGTGCTGGCGCAGATCGAACAGGCCGACGACGAATTCATCACCCGACAAATGCGCCACGATGTCTTCTTCGCGCAAGGCCCCGCGCAGGCGCAGCGCCACCTGGCGCAACAGCTCGTCACCGATCTGGCGGCCCAGGCTGTCGTTGATCCATTTGAAGCGGTTCAGGTCGACGAACAGCACGCAACCGGCCATGTCATTGCGCTGCGCCAGCGCCAGGCCCTGCTCGAGCAGCTTGGTCAGCAGGGTGCGGTTGGGCAGCTTGGTGAGGGCATCGTAATATGCCAGGTGATGCAGTCGCTCTTCGGCCTGCTTGCGGTCAGTGATGTCGCTCAGGTAGGCGATCAGGCCGGCCTGGCGACCGGCGCCATCGACCAGCGGCGTGAGCGTCAGGCTGGCCCAGAACACCGCGCCCGATTTCTTGCGGCGCCGCACTTCCATCATGCGCCCGCCCTGCTCGGCGAAGGCGTCGCGGAAGTTGGCGTCTTCGTCAACGTACAGGAACAGGATGTGCTGGCCCACCGCTTCGGGCGCACTGTAGCCGAACAGCCGTTCGGCGCCGCGGTTCCAGCTGGTGATGTAGCCGCCGCGATCGAGCGTGAGCACCGACTCGGAGATCTGCTCGAGAATCTGGGTCTGGCGCAACAGCTGGTCATTCACCGCCACCAGCGCGCTATCGGGCAGCGCCGGCGCCGGGGTATGCAGCTGCAGCAGACTGGCGGTCAGCCGCGCCAGGCTGACCAGCAGGTGACTATCGTACGCGGTGTAGGGGGCGCGGCCCGCAACCGTAAAACTGCCGAACACGGTGTCGCTGCTGGCGACGATCTGGACCAGCTGGCCAAACACGCCCGCCGCCCCCGCCGACGGCGCGGCGCTGGCGGGCTGCGGATCGAACTGCTCGTGCGGGCTGGCCAGCAAGCCCCGCGCGATACGCCCCAGTTCTTCATGCAAGACGCCGCCGCGCAAATGCAGCACGGCGTCGCACAGGGCGGCGCTGCTGGCGATGAAGTCGGGGGCGGGATGGACGACCATGCTAGAGGTTCCGGCTGACCTGGATCGCCCAGTGAAAGCCGCGCAGCTGACTGTGCCACCATTGCAGCGGCGTGATCGCCACCGCCGTCAGTGCCGCACCGGTGGCAACGCCCCCTTCGACCAGCGCCAGCAAGCCGCCCAGCACACCGCTGCGCTCGAGCAGCGCGGCGGCGCGCTCGGGCGGCAGCAGCAGCGCGGCGACGATGTCGGCCATCGGCATGTCGAGCAGCACGTCGAGCAGCGAAAATACGCCGATCTGGAACGCCACATCCTGGGCCGCGCGGTCACCACCCAACTCGCCACACAAAAATTCGATCTGCGCCGCCCGCATCGCCGCGACCGGCAGTAAGGGATTGGCCAGGCCATCGGCGCGCGCACGCGTGTAAAGCAGCAATTGCAGCCAGCGCAGCAGCTGGCGCCGGCCGAGGCGGTCGATGGCTTGCGCAAAATTGTTGATCGGCATGGCGGCGGCAAACGCCGCCGAGTTGACCAGCCGCAGCAGGTGGTAGCACAAGGCCGGATCCTGGCGCAGCTGCACTTCGATGTCGCGCGTGTCGGCGTCGGCCAACAGCAGACCGAGCAGCTTGAGCAGGCGGCGCGCGGTGGTGCCGTCGGCGTCATCGCCCTCGGCAGCGGCAGCGGCAGGACGGTGCAAGGCATGGGCGCCGCTGAACCAGGAAAAGCCCGCCTTGCTGCACGCTTCGAACAGGGCGGTCGTCTCGACGGCGTGGGCCAGATGGGGGCCGAACAGGGCCGGCAACGGCGTCTTGTAGGCAAGCGCGGCAGCGCAGTCGTGCGCCACCGCAGGAAAGGTCGGCGGCGCCGTCACGCCGGCGCCGGCGCCACTGTCGATTAACACCCGGTAGCCATCCTGCTGCAGCGCCGACAGTTGACGCAGGGCGCCGTCTTGCGCCAGCGCGGCGGCGTCGATCGCCAGCACCACCCGGTCCGGTGGCAGTTTGGCCAGCAGCGCGGCATCGAGCACGCCGGGGCCGGGCAGGTGCAGGATGCAGTCGAGCGGCACCATGGCGCTTAGCAGCGCGCCGTCGTCAAATACCGTCTGCCATGGCGACGGCGCGGTTGCCGCCGGCACGCGCGCCGGCGCTCCCAAGCGGACGCTCAAGGCCACCCATTGATGCGCACTGTCGGACACAGCGCGCAGGTCAACAAGGGGAAAATCCGTGGTGTCGGCGACGGCCATTTGCATGTCGGGGCTTTGGTCGATTCCATCGTGATGAAACTATGATCGCTCTACAAGAACAGAACGATGACCCTGTTCCTGCGAGTGTACCTGATGCGCAACGATGTTGCGCAGTGGTATTTACTATCGTGTTGCACTGACGCGCACGCAGACAGGCTACCGCGACCGGATTAGGCGCTGCCACTGCCGTCCAGCTGTTGCCGCGCAGACCATAACCGTTTGCGTCATATCAAGCTTGAACTTGACCTTTCCCCGTATATTTTTTCTGCTGGAATTGTTGTCTTTTCACAGGACGCCCCTGAGCGCTTGATTTTTGACTGTTCCATCAACGCAGGTATGCCATGCTGACATTTGCGCGACGCAGCCTGAACCAGAAACTGACGATCATTACCTTCCTCTCCACGGGCGCTGCCCTGATCCTGGTACTGATCGCCTTTGCAGTCATGGCGGTAAGCAATCACCGCAAACAAGAGGCGCTGCTGCTGGCATCCCTGGCTGACGTTATCGGCGCCAACAGCGTCGACGCCCTGCTGTTGAACGACCGCAGCGCCGCCCGCATCGCCCTGTCGGCCCTCAAAGCGAACCAGGACATCGCCGGTGCGGTGCTGTTCGACAGCCATGGCAAGCTGTTTGCGCGCTATGTGGCGGCCAGCCGTGGCGAGGAAGTGTTCAGCGCGGTCGATGGCGCCGGTCGCGATGCTGCCGCCCTGCACGCCGCCAATTTGCGCGGCAGCGCCCTGTGGCAAAGCCGCATGCGGCTGTACCGCGCGATCGGTAACGCCGGCAGCTGTGCCGGTATCATCATGCTCGAGGCCGATCTGAGCGCCATGTGGCTCGACATCGGCACCGGCCTGGCGCTGAGCGCCGCCGCCATGGGTGCCGCGCTGCTGCTGTCGCTGCTGCTGGCGGGCCGCTTCAAACGCAGCATCGCCGGTCCGGTCAGCACCCTGATCGAGGCCGCCCGGCAAGTCATCAGCAGCCAGAATTTCAGTGTGCGGGTCAGCCACCAGCGCAGCGACGAACTGGGCGTGCTGATCGACAGCTTCAATGCCATGCTGGCCCATATCGAAGGACGGGGCGCCGCCCTCAGCCATCACCGCGACGAGCTCGAGCGCCAGGTCAGCGTGCGCACCGAGCAACTCGAGCGGGCCAAGAATGCTGCCGAAGCGGCCAGCCGCGCCAAGAGCGCATTCCTGGCCACCATGAGCCACGAAATCCGCACGCCCATGAACGGTGTGCTGGGCATGACCGAGATGCTGCTGGCCACCGGCTTGAGCGATAGCCAGCGCAAGTACACCGAACTGGTGAAGAAATCGGGTGAACACCTGTTGGTGATCATCAACGACATTCTCGATTTTTCCAAGATCGAGGCGGGCAAACTGTCGGTCGAATACATTGATTTCAACTTGTGGGATTTACTCGACGACATCAGTAACGTCTACACGCCGCAAGCCCAGCACAAAGGCATCGCCCTCGATTTTGAGATTGCCAACAACATCCCGGTGGCCGTTTGCGGCGATCCGAACCGTCTGCGCCAGATCATCGCGAACCTGCTGGGCAATGCCATCAAGTTCACCGAGCACGGCCGCATTCGCGCCACCGTCCAGGTCGGCGTTGAAGATGCCCAGTCGTGCGCCCTGCGCTTTGAAGTACACGACACCGGCATCGGCGTCGCCCGCGAGGCGCGCAGCCGCATCTTCGAAGCGTTTTCGCAGGCCGACGGCTCAACCACCCGCAAATACGGCGGCACCGGCCTCGGTCTTGCCATTTCGCGCCAGCTGGTCGAACTGATGGGCGGGCGCATCGGGGTCGATAATGCTCTGACGCAAGGTTCCGTATTTTGGTTTACGGTAACTTTCGACAAGCGGCGCGTCGATCCCGACGAGCCAGGGTTTTCGCTCACTGCCATCGAAAGGCAACGCGTGCTGATTGTCGACGAACACAACGCCAGCCGTCAGCGCCTGGCCGAACAGCTGCAAGCCTGGCAGCTCGACTGCGACGCCGTCGCCAGTTCACTGCAGGCGACCGAGCGGTTGGGCGCAGCGGCGGCCGCTGGCCGTCCTTACGATCTCGCCCTGCTCGACATGGAACTGGCGCGCACCAGCGGGCTGGCGCTGGCCGCCGCCATGCGCGCCGAGCCAGCCAACCGCGCCACCCGCATCATCCTCATCAGCGACGCCCGGCTGGCGGCCGACCCGGTACAGCGGCGCACAGCGGGGGTCGCCTACCAGCTGATCAAGCCGGTGCGCGCGGGCGACCTGTTCGAGTGCCTGGAGTCGCGCACGCGCGCGGACGCCGGCGTTGCGGCGCCGGCCGCCGCCGCTGTCACCGCCGCTGCCGCCCCCGCTGCTGCCGTTGCCCAACCGAGCGCGCGGCCGCGCCGGGTGCTGCTGGCCGAAGACAATCCGGTCAACGTCGAAGTGGCCACGGCCATGCTGGGCAGCCTCGGCCTGGACGTCCACTGCGCCCGCAATGGCGCCGAAGCGCTCGAAGCGGCGCGCGCCAGCCACTACGATGTGGTGCTGATGGATTGCCAGATGCCGGTCATGGACGGCATCGCCGCCACCGCCGAAATTCGCCGCCTCGAGCGCGACACCAAGAGCGTGCGCAGTTTGCCGATCATCGCCATTACCGCCAACGCGCTGCAGGGTGACCGCGAAACCTGCCTGGCCGCCGGCATGGACGATTATTTGAGTAAACCGTTTACCCAGGGGCAGCTAAGCGCCCTGCTGGGACGCTGGATCACCCTGCCGCTGGTTGGTGGTGCGCGCGCCGCCGATTCGGCACCGGCCAACGATCCGGTGGGGCCGCTGCCGTCGCTGCGCTCGGTGGCGCCACCGGCGGCACCGCAAGCGGCCGACTATCGCGCCGCGCTCAACCCGCGCGCGCTCGACCACATCCGCGCACTGTCGGCCGAGCGCGGCGACGCACTGGTGCGGCGCGTGGTCGGCGCCTACGTCGACGACACCCCGCGCCAGTTCGCCGCCGTCCGCGCCGCCATCGACAGCCTCGATGCGCCAGCCGTGCGCAAGCTCGCCCACAGTCTCAAGTCGGGCAGCGCCAACGTCGGCGCCGAGACCATGGCACAGTTGTGCAAGGACCTGGAAACGCTCGGTCGTAGCGACAGCACAGACGGCGCCGACGGCCTGCTGCGCCAGATGGAGCACGAGTTCGAAGCGGTGCGCAAGTCGCTCAGCGCCATCCTAGAGAAGGACACTTGATATGGCCGCCCTGCCCCCCAACAAACGCGGCGTCGTGCTGGTTGCCGACGACGACCCGGTAATGCGCCTGCTGATGCTCGAGATGCTCGGCCAGGTCGGACTCGATGGCATCGAAGCCGAAGACGGCATGCAGGCGGTCAGCTATTTTCAGAGCATGGCGCCGGACCTGATCCTGCTCGACGTCGAGATGCCGAAGCTGGACGGCTTTGCCGCCTGCCGCGAAATCCGCCGCCTGGAATCGGCCAGCGCGGTGCCAATCATCATGGTCACCGGCGGCGACGACATCGAAGCGGTCACCAGCGCCTACGAAGCCGGCGCCACCGACTTCGTCTCCAAGCCGATCAACTGGCCGATCCTCGGCCACCGGGTGCTGTACGTGCTGCGCGCCAGCGACGCCATTGTCCGCCTGCGCACTGCCGATGCGCAGAACCGTGCCGTGCTGGCGGCCATTCCTGATACCTTCTTCCGCCTCAATGGCGACGGTTTCTATCTCGATTACGAGCCGGGCCACGAGCGCTCCGGCGCCGCCTGGAGCGGGCGCGAACGGGCCAGCCGCGACAGCGCCGCCTCGTTTGCCGTCGAGGGCTGCATCGGCAAGCACATCACCGAGGTACTGCCCGGCGAGATCGCCGAGCGCCTGCTCGAACAGATGCGGGTGGTGCTCGACACCCAGCAGATCCGCTCGGTCGACTACGAACTGACCCGCTTCGGCGCCGTCCACCACTTCGAAGCACGCCTGGTGGCCACCGGCGCGGCTGAAGTACTCGGGCTGGTGCGCGACATCAGCGAACGCAAACGCACCGAAGAACAGATCCGCCGCCTGGCCTACTGCGACAGCCTGACCGGCATTCCAAATCGCCAGGCATTTCTGGAGACGCTGGAGCGCGAGCTGCACCGCTCAAAGATCGGCAACAAGAAATTCGCCGTCCTGTTCATGGATCTCGACGCTTTCAAGCGCATCAACGACACCCTCGGCCACAACGCCGGCGACCACCTTCTCAAGATGGTCTCCGAGCGCCTGCGCGAGACCACCCGGCCCACCGACCTGGTCTCGCGCGGCGAACATTCGCACAACCTGGCGCGCCTCGGTGGCGACGAATTCACCATCCTGATTCCCGATCTGGAGCGGGTCGACCATGCGCTCAATGTGGCGCACCGCGTCAAGGAAGCCATGCGGCGGCCCTTCCTCATCGAAGGCAACGAGATTTTTTGCACGGCCAGCATCGGCATCTCGCTGTTCCCGGAAGACGGCGACGATTGCGACTCGCTGCTCAAGTTCGCCGATACCGCCATGTACCACGCCAAAAACTGCGGCAAGAACAACGCCAAGTTATACAGCTCCTCGCTGACCATGCAGATCATGAGCCATGTGAAGCTCGAGGTGGGCCTGCGCCGGGCGCTGAAAAACCAGGAACTGTATGTGCTGTACCAGCCGCAGATCGATGTGCCCAGCGGTGACATCGTCGCCGTCGAGGCGCTGGTACGCTGGCGCCACCCGGAGCGCGGTACCATCTCGCCGAACGAATTCATCCCGCTGGCCGAAGAGACGGGGTTGATCGTGCCGATCGGTGAATGGGTGCTGCGCACCTCCTGTCTGCAAGCGAGAGCGTGGCAGCGCAGCGTCGGCCGCAGCATCCGCATGGCGGTCAACCTGTCAGCCAAGCAGTTCAAGGACGACAACCTGAGCCAGGTGGTGCAGTCGGCCCTCACCGACAGCGGCCTCGATCCCACCCTGCTCGAACTGGAACTGACCGAAGGGACCCTGATGGACGACGCCCGCGCGACCATGGCGACGATGGACCAGCTACGCGCAATCGGCGTGCAGCTGTCGATCGATGACTTCGGCACCGGCTACTCGTCGATGAACTATCTGAAGCGCTTTAACGTGCGCGCGCTGAAGATCGACAAGAGTTTTATCAGCGGCCTGCCGCAGGATGCCGAAAACGCCGCCATCACGCGCGCCATCATCGCCATGGCGCACGGCCTGAAAATGGTGGTGGTGGCTGAAGGGGTGGAAACCGAAGCCCAGCTGGCACTGTTACAGGAATACGGCTGCGACATGGTGCAGGGCTTCCACCTAAGCCATCCGTCGCCGCACGAGTCGATCGCCCAGCGCCTGCTGCTGCCGTGCGGCGACCCGATCGACTTCAAATAAGCACTCAGCGCGCCGGCTCGAAACGCAGCGTGTGCAACGGCGCCCCGGGCAGCAGCGGCGCCGGCTGGCCGGCCACCCAGTCGGCATGGCCGCGCAGAAAATACGCCGACAGCGGATGGCCACTCTGCCCGCCCGGCATATTGAAGACGCCCTCTTCTTCGCGTCCCGGACTGACGGTGAGCCGCTCGGACTGGCCGAATTTGCTGCCGGCCACGCGCGGCATGTTGGCGTCGCCCGGCAGCTGATCGGCCGGCGCCGCCAGAAAACGCCGCAGCAGCGGCAGCGCCAGGGTGATCGGGTGGGTGATATCGACGGTGTTGCGCTGGCCCCAGGTGGCCGCGGCCAATGGTTTGCCGTCGGTCGTCAGCTGGGCGATCAGGCGGTCGACGGCCGCCAGCTGCAGCGCGCGCCAGTTGGTGCGGCCGGCCGGCAGCCAGCCGGCTGGCTGGGCCTCGAGCAGCCGTTCGAGCACCGCCGGCCAGCGCGAGCTGGCCGCCTGCATGTCGGCGCGCGCATCGATCTGCGCCAGCTGCAGGTTGGCGCCGCCATACACCTCTTCGTAGAGCGACCACATGAAGCCGCGCGCCAGCCGGTAGCCGCTCGAATCGACGCTGGCGTGGCCGTTCCAGCTGCGCTGCAGCAGGCGGGCGAATTCGGCGCGCTGCGGCTGCCCGCGCACGGCGTCGGCGTCGAGCAGTGCGATGGCGCGCTGGCGCCAGCGATCGATGAACAGGGCGCGGTCGTCTAGCATCACGCCGTACACGCCGGCGACATCGGTCCTGGCACCGTGCGCGCCCAGTGCCCGCAAGGCATCGCGGGCCTGGTGGTTGCGTGCTCCCAGGTCAAAACCGCCGTCACCAATCAGCGCCGCGCCGTTGCCTGCCAGCTGGCGGCTGTTGGCAGTCGACAGCTGGCCGCCGGCCGGATCGATCAGGCGTGGATGGTCGGCCGGCGCCAGCACGCCGTCCCAGCTGGCGACGGCGCCGCCGACGGGCAGCGGGAAGCTGGCGTCGGGCGCGCCGCTGTCATCCGCAGCGAGCAGGCGGCGTGGCAGCGCTCCGGCGATGGTCCAGCCGATATGGCCGGCAGCATCGCCAGCAACGAAATTTTGCGCCGGCATACCGACCCCGCTTGCCACGCGCAGCGCCTGCTCGAGCGCGTCGGCCGCCTCCAGCTCGCGGTGGCGCAGATTGAGGGCAGCCGGGTCGTGGGCGATCCAGTGGACGATATAGCTGCGCTCGCCAACTGTGCGTAACGGTCCCAGCGCCGTCTCGCGCACCACCAGCGTGTCGGCCGGGGCGCCTTTGACGACGATGGTTTCGCGGAACGTCAGCAGCTGCTGCCAGCCGGAGGCCGTACGCACGCGCTTGCCATCGGCGCGGTCGAACTGCACTTCCAGCAGGTCGAGAAAGTCGCCGTAAGCATTCGTGTAGCCCCAGGCGACGTGGCCATTGCTGCCCACCGTCAGTACCGGCGGCGCCCCCGGCAGGGTCAGGCCGACCAGCCGGCGCGGCTGGCCGGCAGCGTCGCGATACTGCATCGCCAGCCGGTACCAGGTCGCTGGCAGCTGCAAGCCCAGGTGCATGTCGTTGGAGACGATGGCGTGCCCGCTGGCGCTGCGGCTGCCGGCGACCGCCCAGTTGTTGCTGCCGACGGCATCCGTAAAGGCGTCGCCGCTGGCCGCTGCCAGCCGCGCCGGCCGCGCCGCGGTGGCGGTGGTCGGCGCCGCCCCCCACCACGCGGGCGCCCGCTCCGGTATCGGCGCCGGCGCCGTGTTGACCGCCTCGGCGTCGAGTGGGGCATCGAACACGCTGGCGGTGGGCAGCAGGAAGGCGCGCTGGGCGGCGTCGCTGTGCTCGACCACCCAGCCGCGCGCCAGTTCGCGCGTCTCCTGCATGCCCTGTAAATCAACATACATGGCCCACGCCACCAGCAGGCAGTCGGCGGCCTGCCACGGCCGCGGCGTGCTGGCCGTGAGCACATACTCGAAGGGCTTGGCGCCGAGCGCCTGCAGGCCGCCATTGACGCCGTCGACGTAGCGCGCGAGGAAGCGGCGATCGTCGTCCGGCATGCGCGCGAGCAGCGCCTCGGCACGCGCGCGGAAACAGTGCAGCCGGTGACTGCGGTCGAGCGGCAGTGCCTTGACGCCGAACAGTTCAGCGAGCTCACCGGCGCCGGAACGGCGCATCAAGTCCATCTGGAAGAAGCGCTCCTGGGCGTGAATAAAACCGGTGGCGTAGGCCAGGTCGGCGCGATTGGCGGCGGTCAGCAGCGGCACCCCGCGCGCATCGCGCGCCACCGTGACGGCGTCAGCCAGCCCGGCCACCTGGCGCACGCCATCGAGTTGCGGCAAGCTGGCCCGCAACACCAGCGTCGCCCCCCCCAGCGCCAGCACGATCAGCATGCCAGCGGCCAGTGCTATCGCTCGTCCCCATCGCCTGTTGCGCCTTGCGCCCATGCCCCCTCCCCGTGCCGATGTTGTTTTTATCAAGACATGATATTGCCAGAAAAACAAATTTTTATGCAAGCAAATCGCAGCGGCGCCGGCGTGCGCCACCGGCGCACGATTGATATGCATCATCGATACTGCAAGTTGGCCGACCTAAGCTTGATCCATGTATAGACCGAAGGGAGAGCGCCATGCGCACCTTGCTTTTAACTGTCGCGATTGCGCTGAACCTGGCAGCTTGTTCCACCCCGCAGGAACGGGCGTTCAGGCAGCAGGCGAATATGGACGCCACCATCATCGAATTCGGCCCGGCCTGCGCCCGCCTCGGCTACACCGCCAACTCGGATCTCTGGCGCAACTGCGTCATCCAGCTGAGCACACGCGATGACTTCGTGCGCTATGGCAGCAGCTATCCCTACGGTGGCTGGGGCGGCAGACCATATTGGGGCAGATAAAACAGCGTCCCGGCGTCCTCGGCGGCCATGTTGGCGCTTGCTGCGGACGGTGACGACACGGCGCCATCGTCGGTCCGCCGTGGCGCTCAGGTGGTGCGGCGGTCCAGCATGGCACGGGCAATGGTGCCGGCATCGACGTACTCGAGCTCACCACCGACCGGTACCCCACGCGCCAGGCGCGAGACGCGCAAGCCGCGCGCCTTGAGCATTTCGCTGATGTAGTGGGCGGTCGCTTCGCCTTCGTTGGTGAAATTGGTCGCCAGTACCACCTCGGCAACCACGCCGTCGCCGGCGCGGCTGATCAGCTTGTCGAGGTGGATGTCTTTCGGGCCAATGCCGTCGAGCGGCGACAGCCGTCCCATCAGGACGAAGTACAGACCTTTGTAAGTCAGGGTCTGTTCGATCATCATCTGGTCGGCCGGGGTTTCCACCACGCACAACAAGGCGCGCTCGCGGCCATCGTCCTGGCACAGATCGCACACTTCCGTCTCGGCAAAGGTATTGCACATGGCGCAGTGATGGACATTATCGACCGCCTGGTAGAGCGCGCGCGAGAGCATCTCGGCGCCCTCGCGGTCGTGCTGCAGCAAGTGAAAGGCCATGCGCTGGGCCGATTTCGGCCCCACGCCAGGCAGACGGCGCAGCGCCTCGGTCAAAAAATCGAGCGACTTGGCCATCGTATCAAGACCGCGCGGCGCGCACGCCGTTCAGGGCGGCCGCTGCCATTAAAACGGCATCTTGAAGCCTGGCGGCAAGGCCATGCCGGAAGTCAAACCACTCATTTTCTCGGCCGACATTGCTTCTGCCTTGCGCACGGCGTCATTGAAGGCGGCGGCGACCAGGTCTTCCAGCATGTCCTTGTCATCGGCCAGCAGCGACGGGTCGATGGTGACGCGCTTGACGTCGTTCTTGCAAGTCATGACGATCTTGACGAGGCCGGCGCCCGACTGGCCTTCGACTTCCACCAGCGCCAGCGCATCCTGCGCCTTTTTCATATTGTCTTGCATGGCTTGGGCCTGCTTCATCAAGCCTGCGAGCTGGTTCTTCATCATGGTGAGGTTCTCCGAAATCTAAAAATGGCAACTATAAAGGAAAGGCACAGCTTGTGCGGTGACTGCATCAGGCAGCGGAAGGCGGCCGCACCGAGCCCTGCACAACAAAGGCATTGAGCTGGCGCCCCATTTCCTGCACAAACGGATGGGCGGCGACGCTTTGCTCGGCCTCTTGCAAGACATGTTCGCGATACGCCTTCGCTTCGACACTGGCCGTGTACCAGACCGGGCCAATCTCGACCTCGACGACGACGCGGGTGGTACGAAAGCGTTCCTGCAGTACCGCCATCAACTTTTCCGTGTTGCCGCTGGCGCGCAGGGTGTCGATGGGGGCGCGCAGGCGAAAGGTGCTGTGCTGGCCGTCGCTGACGCATTCGATCAGTTCGGTCTGCATGGCCAGCTGCTGCGCTACCCCGCGCAAGGGCAGGCTCGCGGCCAGCGCCGGCCAGTTGCCGTCCCAGTCAATGGCCGGCACCGCCGTGATGACATACGGCACTGCGGCCACCTCCACGGTACGGGCAGGCGCGGTGGTGGCGGCGGGGGCAATAGCGGGCGGCGCCGCCGCGGTGGCCGTCGATGGCAGCGCGCTGTCATCGGAAAACTCCATGACCCAGGATGGCGGGCCGTCATCGTCCATCGTTTCCGGCGCAGCTGCGGCCAGCGGTGCGGCCACTGCCGCCGCTTCCCACGGTGGCGATGCTGACGCTGGCGCTGGCGCTGGCGCTGCTGCCGGTGGCGCTGGCGCTGCAGCGACAGTCGCAGCAGGCATTGACGGCGCCGCCGGTGCGGCAGCCGCAGCGGCGGCCGCCTGATTCGACATCGCCGTTGGCCGCTTGGCGCCGGCCGACTGTCCGCGGCTGGCCGAACGCGCCGCTTCGAGCGCGGCGTTGATGGCGGCGCGCGCCGAATGCATGGCGGGGGCGGGGGCGGGAGCGCCGCCCGCCGCTGCCGGCGCGGTTGCCGGCGCGGTTGCCGCTGCCGCTGGCGGCGCCGCTGGAGCAGATGAAGCCGGCGGCGCCACTGCAGCGGGCGGCCGCGGCGCCGTCGCTGGCGTTACTGCCGCGTAACTGGCAGTGGCAGTGGCGGCCGGCCGCGCCGCCGGCGGCGTCATCCGGGCAGGCGCCGTGCGCGCCGCCGGCGCTGCCGCTGGCGGCGCATCGGCGCCGCCATTACCGGGGCGGAAAGCAAGCATGCGCAGCAGGGCCATGGTAAAACCGGCGTACTCGTCGGGGGCGAGGCCCAGTTCGTTGCGGCCATGCACGGCAATCTGATAAAACAGCTGCACTTCCTGGGCATCGAAAGCGGCTGCCAAGCGCAGGATATCGGCCAGCTCGGGCAAATCTTGCGGCACCGCCGCCGGCACCGACTGCGCCAGCGCGATGCGGTGCAGCAAGGTGCCGAGGTCTTGCAGGGCGCCGTTGTACGACAGGCTGCGGCTGGCCATTTCATCGGCCACTGCCATCAGGTCGGCGCCATCTTGCGCCAGCAGGGCGTCGAGCAGGCGCACCAGGTAAGTCTGGTCGAGCGCACCGAGCATGCCCTGCACTGCTTCGAGGGTGACGGCACCGGCCGCATAGGCAATCGCCTGGTCGGTCAGCGACAGGGCGTCGCGCATCGAACCATGGGCGCCCTGGGCCAGCAGGCGCAGCGCGGGCTGTTCGAAACCGATGCCTTCCTGGCCCAGGATGTGATCGAGGTGGTCGATGATGTGACCGGGCGGCATCTGCTTGAGATTAAATTGCAGGCAGCGCGACAGCACGGTGACGGGAATTTTTTGCGGGTCCGTGGTGGCAAGGATGAACTTGACGTGCTCGGGCGGCTCTTCCAGCGTCTTCAACATCGCATTGAAAGCGTGGTTGGTGAGCATGTGCACCTCGTCGATCATGTAGACCTTGAAGCGCGCATTCGACGGCGCATACACGGCCTGTTCGAGCAACCGGGCCATCTCGTCGACGCCGCGGTTGGACGCCGCATCCATCTCGATGTAATCGACGAAGCGGCCGGCATCGATGGCGGTGCAGGCATCGCACACGCCGCACGGGTTTGCGGTGATGCCGCCCTGGCCGTCCGCGCCGATGCAATTGAGCGCCTTGGCCAGGATGCGCGACAAGGTCGTCTTGCCGACCCCGCGGGTACCGGTGAACAGGTAGGCGTGATGCAGGCGCCCCGTTTGCAGCGCATGCGTGAGGGCGCGCACGACGTGTTCCTGGCCAACCAGGGTGTCGAAGTTGCGGGGACGGTATTTGCGGGCGAGGACTTGATAGGACATGCTGCGATTTTACCGTAGATGGGCGACGCGGCGGGCAAACTCGATCAGCGCACCCGGATACACGACGCACGCGGGCATCCCGGGCAGAAAAAACAAGAAGCTGGAGCGGGAGAATTCGCCGTCCGCAGGACGCGGCGAGACGTTACAGAAGAAGAAAAACAAAGGAGGCGAGCCTGATCTGCGGCACTCATGGGTAATAGCCGTGGCTGCTTCGTTCCCGACCTGACCAGGTTAGCCATGCCACGATGCGCAGGGGCCCGCCAGCACTCATTATATCCGAGTTGCATCAAATAGGGAAAGCGACGCGGACACCCGTCTGATCGACGTGCGCCCGCGACAACACAACGAACAGCCAACTTAAATACCCAGCTCCTGCCACATGGCATCGACGCGCGCCTTGATTTCCGGCGACATGGCAATCGTGGTGCCCCACTCGCGGGTGGTCTCGCCAGGCCATTTATTGGTGGCATCGATCCCCATCTTGCTGCCCAGGCCACTGACGGGAGAGGCGAAGTCGAGATAGTCGATCGGCGTGTTGTCGACCAGGGTGGTGTCGCGGATCGGGTCGACGCGGGTGGTGATCGCCCAGATGACTTCTTTCCAGTCGCGGATGTTGACGTCTTCATCGACCACCACGATAAACTTGGTGTACATGAACTGGCGCAGAAAGCTCCAGACGCCGAACATCACCCGCTTGGCGTGGCCGGCATACTGTTTTTTCATTTGCACCACCGCCATGCGGTAGCTGCAGCCTTCGGGCGGCAAATAAAAGTCGGTGATTTCGCTGAACTGTTTTTGCAGCAAGGGGATAAACACTTCGTTCAGGGCCACCCCCAGCACTGCCGGCTCATCGGGCGGCTTGCCCGTGTAAGTCGAGTGATAAATGGGATTGCGGCGCATGGTGATGCGCTCGATGGTAAACACCGGAAAGCTGTCCTGCTCATTGTAATAACCGGTGTGGTCGCCAAACGGCCCTTCGAGCGCGTGCTCGTAACCGGTCGGATGATTCGGATCGGGCAGGATGTGGCCCTCGAGCACGATCTCGCTGGTGGCTGGCACCCGCAACTCGCTGCCGATGGCCTTGGTCAAGATGGTGCGGCTACCGCGCAGCAAGCCGGCAAACTGGTATTCGGACAGACTGTCCGGCACCGGCGTCACCGCGCCGAGGATGGTGGCCGGATCGGCGCCCAGTGCCACCACGATGGGATACGGCGCGCCCTTGCTGGCGATGGCGTGCTCGCGGAAATCGAGGGCGCCGCCGCGATGGGCGAGCCAGCGCATGATGACTTTATTGGGGCCGATCACCTGCTGTCTATATATACCCAGATTCTGGCGCTTCTTGTTGGGGCCCTTGGTGATCACCAGGCCCCAGGTAATCAGGGGTGCGGCATCGCCTGGCCAGCAATATTGAATCGGCAGGCGCGCCAGGTCGACATCCTTGCCTTCCCAGACGATGTCGTGGCAGGCGGCGCCCTTGATTTCTTTCGGCGACATGTCCCACACCGCCTTCACCAGCGAGCCCATCCCCAGCATGTCCTTGAACCCTTTCGGCGGTTCCGGCTCTTTCAGGCGCGCCAGCACGTGGCCGATCTTGCGCAACTCGCTGACATCGTTGGCGCCCATGCCCAGCGCCACCCGCTTCGGGGTGCCGAACAGATTGCCCAGCACCGGTATGCTGTGCCCGCTCGGATTGTCGAACAACAGGGCCGGACCACCGGCGCGTAACACCCGGTCGCACACTTCCGTCATCTCCAGATGGGGGGAAACGGGGGTCGAAACCCGCTTTAATTCGCCCATATCTTGCAGCTGAGAAATAAAATCACGCAAATCAGTATAAATCATCGTTTTTTGGTTTTTTTCGTTAGTGCGACAGGGTTGTTAAATTACCAGTCCAAGTGATTGATTTCACAGCTTATTGATGAGCACCTGTCAAAAAAGTAAGATCCAAAAGTTATAAGAGATCACCGTGCTAGTATTGACTTCGTATAAGTCGGCTTTTACAATCCACCCAAGTTGATGAGGCGGGTTTTTTGCGGTGGGTTGTTTCACCATTTCACGCAATTTTAGCCTGTCTCATACATTCACGGCGTCGGGGCGCCACATGACATTTTTAAGGAGTGTTTTCACAGGACGTCTGTCCTATCCCCCGAACAAAGTTGTTTGACCACTGGTTCAATACCTCAGGGAACGACCAGCTGGAACAGGCAATGACGGCGTTAATCGTACGCAGCAGCGACGGTAGACGATATTTCTGATGCACGGCATCAAGCCTTCCAACAGTGCGCCTTTTGCGCCTTGGGGGAGCGTTTTTTTCCGCGACAAAGGGGAATTCGATGATAAATCGTTTCAACGGGGCAACACTAAAGTTCGCCCAATCCATGGCCCGCCGGCCTGTTACGTGGTCTTCCGTAACGAAAACAGCCCGTGGTCTTGCAACCACCGCGCAACACACACTGACCGTTCTTGGTCTTTCCGCCGTCGCCGTCGCCGCCCTGCTGTATGTGCGGCCCGAGATGGCACACAAGGTCTCGCAGCTGATCGCACCCGACAGCAGCGTCCAGGCCGAGTCCGAGCCAGCCGCGCCGCAACTGGCAGAGCTGATGACTGGCGGCGCAGCATCGGCTGCCGTCGAAGCTGCACCGGTACCGCTGACCGCCGCTGAAAAGGCCCAGGCCGGCAACCTGAAGCAACAGCAATACGTCACCTCATGGCTGTCGAAGCGCTATCGCGTTGCAGGCGACGCTGCAAACATGCTGGTATCGACGGCCTACACGACCGCAAAAGACGTCAAAATCGACCCACTGCTCATCCTGGCCGTGATGGCCATCGAATCGGGTCTGAACCCGTTTGCGGAAAGCCCGGTCGGCGCCCAGGGCTTGATGCAGGTGATGTCGAAGGTACACCACGCCAAATTTCAGCAGATGGGTGGCGTCCAGGCTGCACTCAATCCGGTTGCCAACATCCGGGTGGGCGCGCTGATTCTGAAGGATTACGTCAACCGCGGCGGTTCTGTCGAAGCGGGTCTGAAAACTTATGTGGGCGCCGCTGCCTTTGACAACGACGCCGGCTATGGCTCACGCGTGCTGGCCGAGTACCGCAAGCTCAAGCAGGTAGCCACCGGCAAGAACGTGCCGACGTTCACTGCCCCGGCGGCGGTCGTCGTCAAAGCGGCACCCGCCGAGCCGAAGATCGAAGCGCCGGCTCCCCATGAGGGCATCGCCGGTCTGTAATGCTTCATATAAAGAGGGACGCATGCGTGCGTTCCTGCCGTGAAAACCGCCAGCGATGGCGGTTTTTTTTCGTCAAGGGCATCGCAGGCCGTCGGTGCTGGCGGCCTCCTCACCTTGCTGCAAGCACAGCAGCGCTTTCATCGTTAAGTACGGAAGTTGCCGAGGGAAATGCCGACGCTGGCCACCGCGGTTTCCTGCCGCTATCGCTATCGCCATTCGGTCGTGGATGGGCGAAAAAAAACCACCGTTTCCGGTGGCCTGATGACCTGGCAGGCGCCAATCCAGGCGCCGATGCGGGCAACTTAGCGGCGGCTATCGCTGGCCACTTCGTCGGCACGCAGCTGCGCTGCCAGTTTGTCGAGGACGCCGTTGACATATTTGTGGCCGTCGATACCACCGAACGACTTGGTCAGCTCGACTGCTTCGTTGATGACGACGCGGTAGGGAATGTCCAGGTTGTTTTTCAGCTCGTAGGCGCCAATGAGCAGCACCGCGTGTTCGATCGGCGAGAGCTCGTCGACGCGACGGTCGATGACCGGAGCGATCGCTTCGCGCAGCGACACCGAATCCTTGATGGCGCCATACAGCAGGGCGGCAAAATGATCGCCATCGGCTTTTTCAAAGCCGTGGGCGGCGCGGATATTGGTGACGACGGTGGTCGCATCCTCGTTATTGAGCAGCCATTGGTACAGCCCCTGCAAGGCGAATTCACGGGCCCGATGACGCGGCGTGCGATTCTTGCTGGGGTTGGCGTGCAGTATCTTGTCGGTCATGGTGTTGCCTGTCTGGGTTACGTTGCTAAGTTGCGTTACTACGTTGCGTTACTACGTTGCGTTACTACGTTGCGTTACTACGTTGCGTTACTGCGTTGCGTTACTGCGTTGCGTTACTGCGTTGCCTCACACATGTACGCTCGTAATTAATCTTCATCCGCTTGCAGTTCTTCCAGCGCCAGCAACAGATTGGCCATTTCGACCGCGCAACGCGCCGCTTCCATGCCCTTCTCCGCCATGCGCGCTTCGGCCTGCTCGTCGTTTTCCGTGGTCAGCACGGCATTGGCGATCGGCATGCCGAAATCGAGACCGACGCGGGTGATACCGGCGCCCGATTCATTCGACACCAGTTCAAAGTGGTACGTCTCGCCGCGAATGACGGCGCCAAGCGCCACCAGGGCGTCGAACTGCTGGGTTTCCGCCATCTTCTGCAGGGCCAGCGGAATTTCCAGCGCGCCCGGCACGGTGACGTGCAACACGTCCTCGTCCTGCACGCCCAGGTGCTTCAGTTCGGCCAGGCAGGACGACAGCAAACCGTGGCCAACGTCGGCGTTAAAACGCGCCTGGACGATGCCGATACGCAGGCCGTTGCCGGTCAAATTGCTTTCATAGGTTCCTACTGTCATCACTGGCCTCTTCTAAAAATGGTAATTGGAACGATGGTACGCCGCTTTATCGCGTGCTACGAGCTCAAACGTCCGGTGCAGCGCGGTAGCCGGTCACTTCAAGGTCGAAGCCCATCATCGACGGCATTTTGCGCGGATTGGCCAGCAGTTGCATCTTGCTCACGCCCAGATCCTTGAGAATCTGCGCACCGATGCCATAGTCGCGCAAGTCCATGCTGGCGGCGCGCCCTTGCGGCTTGGACGCTGGCGCATCGAAGGCGGCGATCTGGTCGAACAGCTGGTCGGCCGATTCGCCGCAGTTAAGCAGCACCAGCACGCCGTTGTCGGCTGCCTTGATGGCCTTCATCGACGACGCCACCGTCCACGAGTGCTTGGTGGCACCGCTTTCAAGCAGGTCGAGAACCGATACCGGCTGGTGCACGCGCACCAGCGCTTCTTTGCTCGACGACAGCGCGCCATGCACCAGCGCCAGGTGGGCCGAGCCGCTCGGCTTGTCGCGGAAGGCGAACAGGCGGAATTCGCCGAACACGGTCTGCAGGGTGCGCTCGGCGACGCGCTCGACCAGGCATTCGTTTTGCCCGCGATAGTGAATCAGGTCGACAATGGTGCCAATTTTTAAGTTGTGTTCTTTTGCAAACACCATCAGATCGGGCAGGCGCGCCATGGTGCCATCGCGGTTGATGATCTCGCAGATCACCGACGCTGGCGTCAGTCCGGCCATTTCAGCCAGGTCGCAACCGGCTTCGGTATGGCCGGCGCGCATCAGCACGCCACCCTTGACGGCGCGGACGGGGAAAATGTGACCTGGCTGGACGATATCGGCCGGCACGGCGGTCTTGCTGACGGCCGCCTGCACGGTACGCGCACGATCGGCCGGCGAAATGCCGGTGGTGACGCCTTCGGCCGCTTCGATCGAGACGGTAAAATTGGTGCCGAAGGAGGTGCCGTTACGGGCGGTCATCATGCCGATGTCGAGCTGCTCGCAGCGTTCGGCCGTCAAGGTCAGGCACACCAGGCCGCGTGCGTGCACGGCCATGAAATTGATCGCTTCAGCACTGACGAAATCGGCGGCAAGCACCAGGTCGCCTTCATTTTCGCGATCTTCCTCATCGACCAGGATAACCATGCGCCCTGCGCGCAGTTCGGCAACGATTTCCTGGGTACTGGCGATAGACATATGAATTTCCTCTTAGACGGACTGATATTGTGCAATCCGCTATTTTAAAGTATTTGCCGAAAGCTGACCGGCTTAACCTTGCCTTAAAGCTCGCACCAGCGCCGTTCGGCGCCCGATTTTCGCCAGCGAAGCTGCTAGACTGCCCCATCCCCACTTAGGCACAGCTCGCTTCAAATGCGCAAAACTTTTTCGACATACCGCGGCCGGCTCGCCCATACCCTGTGCGCTACCCTGTTGAGCACCCTGCTGCCGATGGCGCTGGCGGGCAGCGCCCACGCCGCCATCCGCCTGTCCGACCCGATTCCCGTGGGGCCGCAGGTGACCGTGGGCACACTGGCGAATGGCCTCACCTATTACATACAGAACAATGGCCGGCCGCAAAAGAAACTGGAACTGCGGCTGGTGATCAAGGCCGGCTCGATCCTGGAAGACGACGACCAGCGCGGCCTTGCCCACCTGCTCGAGCACATGGCCTTCAACGGCTCGACCCATTTTAAAAAGTGGGAATTGATCACCTACCTGCAATCGATTGGCGTCAAGTTCGGCGCCGACCTCAACGCCTACACCAGCTTCGACGAGACCGTCTACATGCTGCCGATTCCCACCGACCGGCCAGAAAACGTCGACAAGGGCTTTTTGGTGCTGGAAGACTGGGCGCACGGACTGACCCTGGCGGACGCCGACATCGACAAGGAGCGCGCCATCGTCCTTGAAGAGGCGCGCTCGGGCAAGGGTGCGGGCGAGCGCATGAACAAGCAACTGATGCCGAAAATGTACAACGGCTCGCGCTATGCCAGCCGCCTGCCGATCGGCGATGAACAGGTGCTCAAGACCTTCAAGCCGGCTGCCGTGCAGCGTTTTTACCGCGACTGGTACCGCCCTGACCTGATGGCGGTGGTGGTGGTGGGCGACATCGAACCGGCGCGCGCCGAGCAGCTGATCAAGGCGCATTTTTCGGGCCTGAGCAATCCGACGCCTGCGCGCACGCGCAGCTACGCGCCAATCGCCGCGCGCGCCGCCAGCGAGGCCCTGGTAATCACCGACAAGGAAGCGGCCGGTAATTCGGTCTTGATCCGCTACCCGGTACGGCCAGCGCCGGCGCATGCCACCTTTGCCGATTACCGCACCAAGCTGGTCGATTCGCTGTTCGCCGCCATGCTGGGCCAGCGCCTGCAAGACTTGACGCAGCAGGCCAACCCGCCCTTCATCGGCGCCGGCAGCGGCATCGCCGGCATGACACCGCGCTACCAGTCGTACAGCGCCGGCGCCAGCCTGGGCAAGGATGGCGCGGCGCCGGCGCTGGCGGCGCTGGTGCAGGAAAATGAGCGCGCGCGCCGGTTTGGCTTCAGCGCGGCGGAACTCGAACGCAGCAAGAAAGACATGCTGCGCGGTTACGAGCGGATCTATAACGAGCGTGACAAGAGCGATTCTTCGTCATTCGTCGCCGAGTACACCCGCAATTTCCTGGAAAATGAAGAAATTCCCGGCATCGTCAACGAGGTCCAGTACGCGCGCGAACTGGTGCCCGGCATCAGCCTCGACGAGGTCAACCGCTACGCCGCCACCACCATTCCGGTCGACAGCGCCAAGCTGGTGGTCTACCTCGGTGCCGACCAGCCAGGCACGCCGACACCGCAGCCGGCCGACCTGCTGGCCTGGAGCGCGGCCGCCGCCCGCACCAAGCTGGCGCCGCGGCAGGAAGCGACGCTGGCCACGCGCTTGATGGAGACGCCGCCGGTGGCCGGCAGCATCGTCGGCGAGACCGTCGACGCCGCCCTTGGCACCACCACCCTCACCTTGTCGAATGGCTTGCAAGTGATCCTCAAGCCGACCGATTTTGCCAACGACCAGGTGTTGTTGTCGGCTTCGCGCGCCGGTGGCTTGACCCAGTTCGACCAGCACGACATCACCGCGGTGCGCTACGCCAACGCCGCGGTGGCGAGCATGGGGGTGGCTGGCTTTTCGCCGAATGACCTGCAAAAGGTCCTCGCTGGCAAGGCCGCCAACGCCTGGGTCGACTACGGCCAGTACAGTGACAACATCGGCGCCAGCGCCGGCAGCGACGACATCGCCACCATGCTGCAGCTGCTGTACCTGCGCCTGACTGGCACGCGCCGCGATGCGTCGCTGTTCCAGTCGTTCGTCAACAAGGAAACCGAAGGCGCGCGCAACCTGATGGCGCAGCCGCAGGCAGTGTTCGGCGACGCCCTCACCAGCGCCCTGTACGGCGACAGCCCGTGGGTGGCGCGGGCGCCGCGGCCAGAGCAGTTCGGCAAGCTCGATCTCGAGCGCAGCATCGGCATCTATCGCCAGCGCTTTGGCAGCGCGCGCGGACTGACCTTCATCATGGTCGGCAGTTTCGATGTCGCTGCCGTCAAGCCGCTGCTGGCGACCTATCTGGCCAGCCTGCCGACGCCGCCGCTGCCGCTGGCGGTGGTCGATGTCGGCCTGCGCCCCGTCACCGGGGTGGTCAAGCAGGCGGTCTACAGCGGCGCCGAACCGAAGAGCGTGGTCTCGCTCACTTTTACGGGGCCGGCGCAGTATTCGAAAGAAGAAAACCTGCGCTTCCAGGCGCTGCTCGAAGTGATGAACATCCGCATCACCGATGTGCTGCGCGAGCAGCTGGCGCTCATTTACAGCGGCGGCGTCAGCGGCAGCATCAGCCGCATCCCGTACGAACACTATCAGATTGGCGCCAAGTTGCCGACCGGTCCCGACAAGGTCGACCAGGTGCTGGCAGCGACCTTCGCTGAAATCGCCCACCTGCAAACGCAGGGGCCGGCGCCGGCGGACCTGGAAAAAGTCAAGCAGAACTGGCTGCAGGTGCAGCGCCGCGCCATGCGCGAGAATGGCTACTGGCTGGGCCAGCTGCAGGCAGCGGTGACTTACAACACCGATCCCGCCGCCATTCTCAGCATCGAGCAGCGCATCGGCGCGGTCAGCGTCGATGACGTCAAGGCAGCGGCAGCGCGTTACTTCAATCTCGACAATTACGTGCAGCTGGTGCTGTACCCGGCGAAGACCAAATAAACCCGGCACTGTGTGCCAGCGCCCTGGCCGTGCACCGTATGGCGGCCGGCTTGCCGCCTGCGGTCAGCGCAGATAGCGCTCGAACCAGCCGATGGTGCGCTCGCGCTGATCGCGCTGGTGTTCCGGTTTGCGGATCGAATGGCCTTCACCATCGTAAATCACCAGCGCGGTGGGTACGCCCATCGCTTTTAAACCGTGCCAGAATTCGGTCGACTGCGCTGGTGGGCACTCGACATCGCGCTCGCCGACGTAAATCAGGGTCGGCGTGCTGGCCTGCTTGATCGACTCGATCGGCGACGCCGCCCGGTAGATGGCCGGGTCGTCGTAAGCGGAGGCGCCGAAGAACGGGATCATCCACTGGTCGATGCCGTTCTGGCCGTAGTAGCTGATCCAGTTGGCGATGCCGGCACCGGCGACGGCGGCCTTGAAACGGGTGCTGTGGGTGACGCCCCACATGGTCATGAAGCCGCCGTAGGAGTGCCCCATCAGGCCCAGGCGTGCGCCATCGACGGGCGCCACTTTGAGCACGGCGTCGACGCCGGCGAGGATGTCGCGCCAGTCGCCACCGCCGAAATCGCGTTTGTTGGCGCCGCTAAAAGCGCTGCCCTGGCCGAAGCTGCCGCGCGGGTTCGGCATGAAAATGAAATAGCCCTTGTTGGTCAGTTCGCGCACCAGCGCGCTGCCGCCTTCTCCCTGCGAGACGAAACGGGGGGTCGCTGCCGCTGCCGGTCCGCCATGGACGACGACGATCATCGGGTAGGTTTTGCCCGCCTCGATCTTCGACGGCGACAGCAGCCAGCCCTGCACGTTGAACTGTTCACTGGTCCAGCTGATCGAGCGCGCCGACACCTGCGCCTTGTGGCCATCATTGTCGCTGGTGATGGGCACCAGCTTGGGCAGGGGGCCGGCCAGGATGCGGGCGGCGTGGCTGAAGTCTTCGGTGACGGTGGCGGCAATGGCGCCGTTGTCGCTCAAGACAAAACGGCCGTCGCGCGAGCCGGACGCCGACACCGGCGCCGACCACAGGGTGCGCTGCGTGCGCGCCTGCGGATCGATGCTGACGATGGTCTGGTCGCTGCCGGCCAGCGCCGAGGCGACGATCCGGCCACCCCGCCACGACAGGCCATTGAACGACCCACGGTAGCCCGGCGTCACATTGACTGGCGCGCCACCGGCCACCGGCACGGTGTAGACGTCGCCGCCGACCGAGCCGAAGTCGCTCATCAAGCCACCGATGAAGGCCACCGTGCGGCCATCGTTCGACATGCGCGGCATGTTCATCTGCAGGGCCGGTGCGGCCAGCAGGCGCAGCGCGCCGCTGGCGGCGTCGACGTGGCCGAGCGTGGCCACCCACCAGTTGTTGTCGCCATTGCCCTTGGCGCTGGTGACGACAAAGCCCTTGCCGTCTGGTGTCCAGTCGTATTCGTAGATATAGGTGTCGGCCGGCGAGACCAGGCGGGCGGCGCCGCCGCTACGGGCGACGATGGCGATGCGCTGCTCGTCCTCGTCAGCGCCGATCTCGCCCACCTGGGCGGCGCCCGCTTCGGTGGCGCCCGCCATTTTTTTGGCGCCGACGGTGACCAGCAAGGCCAGCTGGCGACTGTCGGGCGACCAGCGCGCGGTGCTGGCCACGCCCTTGATGGTGGTGACGACGTCAATCTTGCCATCGGCGCCGGCCACGTAGAGGGTGGCAGTACCGGCCTTGCGGTCCGAACCGATAAACGACAGCGCGCTGCGGTCCGGCGCCCAGGCAGGGAAATCGTAGCTGCAGGTGCTGCATGGATCGTAGGTGGCGACGATCTTGCCGCTGGCGGCGTCGCGCACCTTGATGCTGGCGTGCGGACGGGCGCCGCCGTCAGCGCCGCTATCGACACCGCCGCTGACCGACTCGATGGCGGCGATGCGGTCGCCGGCGCCGGACATGGCCAGCGCGCGGTATTCGTGCATGGCGTCAGCGGCCTGTGCGCGCGGGGTTGCTGCGGCGGCGGCAATCAATAGGCCGGCAGCGAAAATGGTGGGTACTGTTTTCGTCAACATGGTGCTTCCTGATGGAGGGTGGAGCAGGCGGGATTTTCGCCATCAGGAGTCTACGCCAAAACTGGTTGCTTGTGCGGTCAGGGGTGGCGCGCCGGGGCCCCGAAAAAAGACAAAAAAAAACCTGCGGCGCGGGCCGCAGGTTTCGTCGTGTTTGGTATAGCGCCTTGGTCTTAGCGCGTGCGCGTGCCCACTACTTCGATCGTCACCCGGCGATTTTTTGCGCGGCCTTCCGGCTGCTCGTTGGACGCGAGCGCTTGCGACTCGCCCTTGCCTTCCGTGTAGAGCCGCGCAGGGTCGAGACCGCGCGTGACCAGGTAAGCCTTGACGGCATCGGCACGACGCAGCGACAGCCTGGCATTGTAGGCAGCGGTGCCGACCGAGTCGGTGTGGCCGACGGCGACCATCACTTCAGTGTTCATGCCCTGCAGCCTGACCAGCAAAGCATCGAGCGCGGCCGCGCCTTCCGGCTTGACGACGGCCTGGTCGAAATCGAACAAGGCCTCGGCAGCGAAGGACACCTTTTCCGACACTGGCTGCGGCTGTGGTGCCGGCGCCGGTGTGGCGACCACGGCGGCCGGCAAAGGCGCCGCCAGCGCCACCGGCGCCGGTGGCGGAATTGGGGCGGCAGGCCGGCCCATCTTGTAGACCAGCCCCAGCGAGATCATGTCGATGTCGCCGCGGTTGCCCACCGCGTCGGCAAGGCGAAAGCGCGACATTTCGCCGCGCAACGCCAGCGCTTCACTGAACTTGTATTCCAGGCCCAGTCCCAGTTTGGCGCCGAGCTTGTTCTCGCTCGGGTGCGGATTGGTCACCGCTGCCAGGCGGTTGCCGGTGAAGTGGGTGCTGGTATGCGCATACTGCGCGCCGGCCCGGCCAAGCACGGACCAGCGCTCGCTCAAGGGATACTGCGCTACCAGATCGACATTCGCGCCACGAAAACCGGCTTCGCCGCGCAAGCTGCCATTGCCGCTGGTGGTGGCAGCGAAACTGAAGGTGCCGAGATCGAACACACCTGCCTCGAGGGCGATATAGCGGTTGAGCTGCTTGCCGATAAACAGGGTGGCAGCACGATCGCGTTCATCGGTGGTCATGCTGCTCAGTGCAGCGCCGTTGGCAGTCAGGCTGCGGCCAATACGGGCGTCATCGATGGTGGCGCGCGACTGTCCCAGCGAGGCGCCGGCATACCAGGCGCTGTTGGCCCAGTCCGGGTTGATGAAGGTGGTGCTGTCCTGCGGCGCCGCAACGGCGCCGGTGACAAGCATGGCGCCGGCAATGATCAGCGCCGCGTGCAAGGGTCGATGGATTTTCATGAATGGTATTTTTCTCTGGTGAGCTTGATCTGGTGAACCTGGCCGGGCGCATTGTTTGGCAATGCACTCCATGTTTGGCAGATTGCGCCTCATTTGGCGATCTGGTTATTGCTCAGGGTGACGGCAGCAGCGGAGAGCAGACGGCCATTGAGCAAGGTCGTGTTGTCGCCTGCCGTGATGGCGGCCGACTTGGCCAGAATGCTGCCCTTGAAGGCGCTATTGGCACCGAGCGTGGTGGCGCCCACTGGCACCCAGCTGACGTTATCGGCGCTGGCGCCGGCGATCAGTGCGACTGCCGAATTGGCAGTGGTGTTGAGGGTCAGCGCGGTGCGAAAAATATACACACCGGCGCCGCTGAGCGTCACCGTACCGGTCACGCTGATACTGCCGGCGTAGCAGTAGACGCCAGGGGGCAGGACCAGGCCGCCGATGTCGATGTCACCGGCGAAGCTGACATCGCAGCTGCGGCCATTGGCGTCGCTGATTGCCACTTGCAGGTCGGCCAGGGCATTGTTCAGAATGGCGCCCGACTGGTAATTGGTAAATCCCGGGGCCAGGGTGGGCGCCGTGGTTTGCGACGGCGAACCGACGTCGCCGGCGATCAGTGTGGTACCACCGGACTTGCTGGTGAGCGCGCTGCCGGCAAGTACGGCGAAGTTGGCGGCGCTGCCCAGATTGACGGTGGCAAAGGTCGGCGTTGGCGCTGGCGTTGGCACCGGTGCCGCTGTCACCGTGAGCACGCCGCTGGCCGATTGTCCGCCGGCGCTCGCACCGATGTTGGCCACGCCGACAGCCTGACCGGTGGCGACACCGCTATTTGACACGGTAGCGATCGGATTGCTCGACGACGTCCAGGTGGCGGTGATGACTTCGGTGGCGCCATCCGAATAGGTCGCCACGGCGATGAACTGCTGGCTGGCGCCCACCGTCACGCTGGCGTTGGCAGGCCGCACCGCAATATTGGTGACGGTCGGTGCCGTCGTTGTCGCTTGTGCGAGCGCGCTTTTGCCGCCAAAACTGGCGCTCAGGGCCGACGAGCCGACGGCCACACCGGTGATCACGCCGCCAGCGCTGATGCTGACGGCGGCGGGGGTGGCCGAGGCGTAGGTCGCGGCCCTGGAGACATCGACGACGCTGCCATCGCTGTAACTTGCCACAGCGACCAGTTGACGACTCGCGGCCACGTGCAGGCTGTTACTGGCCGGCGTCAGGGTCAGCGACAACACGGTCGCTGGCAACACGGTCAGCGTGGCGCTGGCGCTCTTACCTTCGAAAGCGGCGCCGATCACCACCGCGCCGGCCTTGATCGCGCTGGCGACGCCAGTGCCATTGATGCTGGCCACGGCCGGACTGGCCGAGTTCCAGACCGACTTGGCGCTGACATCGACGGCCGAACCGTCGGTGTAGGTGGCCATCGCGCTGAACTGCTGGGTGGCACCGATGGCCACCGTCGCTGTCGCCGGCGTCACCACCACGCTCACCACAGTGGCAGCGTTCAGACCGAGGATGGGACTGCGCCCCTGGTCGCCGCCGCCACAAGCGGCCAGCAGCGACGCCGCCAGTAGACCTGCAGAGCAGATCAGCGTTTTTAAAAATCGTTTGGGATGCATGATTCGATACTTTCGTTGTACGTCACTGTATTTACGCATCACTCGCACAGGGTTATGCGATGGGGCGAAAACATTGCATCACTCCAACAGGAGTGCATGCCGGCGAACTATAGGCGCTGTGCGGCGGCGCTCCGGACGCTAGCGCACGCACGCACACATTTAGTACCTATTCGAAAGATTTAATTTCTAGCGGAATATTTCGTGCTACGCGAGGCCTGCCAGCGTGCACCCATCTGCCGTGCGGCAGCAAGAGCGGTGGAAGCTTGCGGCGCGTATGGCTGCGATCGACCAGCGTGACCGCCGACCAGCGTGCTGACGGAAGGCGGACTGGTCTTTAGCGACGCGCTTAGCTGGTGATCGTCAGCGACAGCATGCGCTCGACGTAGCGGGCAATCAGGTCGATTTCCAGGTTGACCTTGCTGCCAGCGTGCAGATGCTTGAGGGTGGTCACGCTGATGGTGTGGGGAATCAGGTTGATGGAAAAGCGGCACGCCTGGGCCAGGTCTTCGACCCGGTTGACCGTCAGCGAGACTCCGTTCACCACCACCGAGCCTTTAAAGGCGAGGAAGCGGGCCAGATCGGCCGGCGCGTCGATCACCAGTTCCCACGACTCGCCCACCGCTTCGAAGCGGTGCACGGTGCCCAGACCATCGACGTGACCGGAGACCAGGTGACCGCCCAGGCGCTCGGCCAGGGTCAGGGCCTTCTCCAGGTTGACTTCGCCCGGCTGGTCGAGGCCAGCGGTGCAATTGAGGCTCTCGCGCGAGACGTCGACGGCGAAGGCGGTGGCGGTTTTTTCCACCACCGTCATGCAGGCGCCGTTGATGGCGATCGAGTCGCCCAGGCCGACGTCGGCCAGCGGCAAGCCGCCGCTGTCGATTTCAAGACGCACGCCGGCGTCCACGCCAGCGGCAAGGGGAGTGACCGATTTGATATGGCCGACAGCAGCGACGATTCCTGTAAACATGAGACTATTTTCCTAATCAGCTAAAAGTCTTGCAAGGATACGCACATCGGCGCCGATCTGCTGAACCTGGTGGAAGGCCAGTTGCTGGCGCTGCGCCAGCCTGTCGTACGGTCCCAGCGAGAACATGCCCTGTGCCGTCCCCAGCAGGCAGGGCGCCAGATACACCAGCAGTTCATCGACGCAGCCTTCGCGGATCAGTGAGCCGTTGAGCTTGCTGCCGGCTTCCACGTGCACCTCGTTGATCTCGCGCCGTCCCAGCTCGCGCATCAGCGCCGGCAGATCGACCTTGCCGTCGGCATTGGGCAGCAGCCATACCTCATGGCCGGCAGCGCGCAGGGCGGCAACACGAGCGGCGTTGGGGCGGGCGGCGACCAGCCAGCACGGTTCGCCACCGAGGATGCGGGCGTCGGGTGCAATGTCGAGGCGGCTGTCGACCACCACGCGGCGCGGCTGACGCGCGCAGTCAACCCCGCGCACGCTCATTTGTGGATCGTCGCTATTGACGGTGCCGATGCCGGTGAGGATGACGCCAGCGCGCGCGCGCCAGGCATGGCCATCGGCGCGCGCTTCGGCGCCGGTGATCCACTGGCTGACGCCATTGTGCAGCGCGGTGCCACCATCGAGGCTAGCCGCCGTCTTCATGCGCACCCACGGCACGCCACGCCGCATGCGCGAAAAAAATCCGATATTGAGCTCGTAGGCTTGCTCGGCCAGCACGCCGACGCTGATGTCGATGCCATGGGCGGCGAGCTTGGCCATGCCCTGCCCGGCCACCAGCGGATTGGGGTCTTCAATGGCCGCCACCACCCGCCCCAGACCGGCGCGCACCAGCGCATCCGAACACGGCGGCGTGCGGCCGAAGTGGTTGCACGGCTCCAGCGTGACGTAGGCGGTGGCACCGCGCACGTCATGGCCGCGCGCGGCGGCATCGCGCAGCGCCCCGACCTCGGCATGGGCCTGGCCGGGCGGCTGGGTGTGGCCGGCGCCGAGGATGCAACCATCGCGCACGATCACGCAGCCCACGCGCGGATTGGGCGCCGTGTCGTTGGCGGCTTTGGCGGCCCATTTCAGGGCCAGCGTCATGCCGTCGATATCGTTTTCAATTTGCACTGTCGTTCACTTCACTGTGTCGCTATGTCGCTATGTCGCTATGTCGCTATGTCGCTATGTCGCTATGTCGCTGTGTTGCTATGTCGCCATGGCGCTATGGCGCTATGTCCCCATGTCGCCATGTCGCCATGTCCCTACAGGACCATGGCGTGGCAGGGTCGGTCGAGGCCATCGGCGTTCTCAAGGATCAGCACCCGCACAGGCGGCCCCGTCACGATGGGGATCGCACAGGCGCGCCCGGCCCTGCATATTGATCTTGATGCGGCGCCGCTGTTCCCCTTGTGCCAGCGTCATGGTGCCGAAGCGGGCTGTCAGGCTGCTCAGATGGCTACAGCCGCGTCCCATACTATTATAAGCAAGATAGGGGGGGCCCTGTTGGGTACCAAAATTCATTGTGAAGCTGATCGTTGCGGCGGCCACGCTGCTGTTCACCAGCGCCGGATGACGCATGATGATATCGTCGCCAGCGTCGGGGCGGCGGTCGCCATTGCGGTCGACAAAGACGGTCCAGCCATCGGCCCAGTCAAGCGTGGCAGCGGTGGGTGCCAGCATGACGCGCTGACCCAGCGCCAGCGCCTGGCTGCGGGTCAGCTCGACAGCGCCCATAAAGTCGGTGGCTGCCAGCCGCAGCTGGTACGAGCGCAGCATGCCGCCAAGGGCAGGCAGCGCCAGCGATAGCAGGATGGCGGCAATGGCCAGCACCACCAGTAATTCGACCAGCGTCAGACCGGCTGCGCGGCGCCGGCAATGCGCAAGCGCTGCGGAGCGGGCAGATGCGAGCGGCGAGCACATGTTCATGGCCAGCATGCGCGCTCGGCGCCCTGCGCACGCCGCTCGCCCGTGCTGCTCAACGTCAGGACGCCGCAGCCGGGATCGCGAAAGGCGCTGTCGACGCGCGCCGTTCCGGGAATGGCGAATACTTCGACGCAACGGGCCAAATCGGACCCCGCACACGGCTGCGTGCGCAGTTCATAGGCGCTGAGCGCAGCGCTGGCGCCCGACCACCATTTGAAGTCGGCGTCACCATCCTTGCCACCCTGACCGGCACTGGGCGCGTCGGCACTGAACGCCGCATAACGCCAGCTGCGGCTATATACATTTTCTTGCTGCTGCATGGCTTCAAACAGGGCGACCTTGCCTTCGAGCCGGCGCGTGCGCAGCACGTAGGTGGCATACGACGGATACGCGATGGCCGACAGAATGGCAACGATCGCCAGCGTGACCAACAGTTCGATCAGGGTAAATCCGTCATGAGGACGTTGGCGGCGTGGCATCGCTGGTTTCCCTATCGGGCATGGGTGGCGCTGGCGTTCAGTTCGCGCCAGTTGACGATTTCGCGCCAGCTCAGGCGCCCGGCCGGCCGGCTGACGGTGAGACGTTCGAGCAGCACGGGTGCGCCGCCTGGCGGCAAGTGCAGCAGGCTGATGCTGCGCACGGCGCGCACTGCCCCTGTCGGCGTGGGCGCGCTGGTGGCCGCCGCCGCGCTGCGCGCCAGCAGCAGTGGCAAGCTGCCATCCAGGCTGACGCTGCGGCGGCCGGTGACGGCAGCAGCGCCAGTGCCGGTGCTGCTGCCATTGCGCCCACTGACGGCGCTGTCGCGACGCTCGGGTGGCAAGCCGCTCAAGCTGTCAAGCGTATATTGACGCTGGAGCGGCGCGCAGTGGTCACTGGCGGGCGCGGAACTAGTGATCACCACGGCGCCAGCAACCAGCGCCGGCGCCGCCGCATTGCGCTCGCCTTCTTGCAAAGCGCGCGGAAAATCGAAATACCAGCCGTGTTTGACGCCGCTGCCGCTGCCGCTGTAATCGAACTGGGCGCCGGCCACGCTGAAGCTGGCGCCACCGTCCTGCTCGTGCAGCCGGCGTTCGGCCAGCGCCGCACGGCCGCCGACCGGCAACAAAGGACGGCTGTCGCTGTCGCGCACCGCATAAAACGACTGCTGGACAAAGCTGTCATGGTCGAGGTCGTCCGCTTCGATCGCACGGCCGCTACCGAACAGCACCAGGTAACCGCCGCCCGGTGCAAACACCACGCGCGCCCCTTCGCTGATTGCCTGCGCCGTCCCATCAGCGGCGCGCGCGTGAAACAGCGCTGTCGCCTGGCCGCTGCCATCGGTCAGCTTGTCGAGATCGAAACGCCATAGCGTGCCCTGCAGATCGCCGGCGTAGGCGCTGTGGGCGCTGCCGTCGAGATTGAAGGTGAGCACCGGTGCGGCCAGCAAATTGGGCGCATGCGGGGCGCGGGCCGCAGCGCGCAAACGATAATAGTTGTCGCCGTGGCGCCAGCGCGCCGCCACCGGCTTGTCGAGCGCCAGCAGAAACAGGACGCCGTCGGCACCACCATCGGCGGCATTGATACCATTGCCGACCAGGGCAAAATAGCGCTCGCGTCCCGCCGGCAGGTGCAGCTTGACGATCTGTGGCGGCGCGTGAATGAAGCCGATGGCGGCGTCATCGCGTTCGCCAAATTCCCACAACACCGCTGGCGCCGTGGCAGGATCGGTGATGTCGAGCGCGAACAGGCCGCGCGCGCTCATGCCCATACCAGAGGCCAGCACCGAGCGCCACTGACCATCGAGCCTGGCCTCGCCTTGCGCTGGCGCAGCATCGACGCCGGGCCGGGGGCCGTCTGCACCGTCAGCACCGGTGAGCTGGGGCAGCGAGGCCAGCAAGGCAGCCGGCACGTAAGCGAAGCGCTCGGCGCCGTCGTTCCAGTCGAACGCATGCAGCATGCCGTCGTTGGCGCCCACATAGACAAGCTGTTGGCGCGCGCGGTAGCGCTGGTAAAAGGCGGTGTAGCTGTCAGCGTCAGCGCTCGCCGCCAGCGTGCTGGCGGCCGGGGCACCCACCAGCAAAGGACGCGACCGTACGATGTCGCCGAGCACGCTGGTGCGGCGACGAAAGGGCGCGCCCTCGCGCCCGCGCTCGCCCCGTACGAATGCCAGCCGCGCCGGACCGAGACCGTCGCCGGTGGGATCGAGGGCGGCGCGCTCGCTGTCGTCGAGGGCGTCCCAGTCGAAGGCGATGGTGACGCCGCTGGCCGAACTGGTAAACAGGCGGCGCTGTGCCGCCGCCGTTGCATCGAGCAGCGCGCCCGCCTCCCAGCGCGGCGCGCCCAGGGCAGGAACGTCGTCGCTGCCCTGCCAGTCGCGCCGCAATAAACGGCCGCTGCCGCTGGCGCTGTCGTAGGCCGCCTCGATCAGGTAGCCGGCATTGCCGTCGACGTTAGCATCGATGCCAGCAGCGCTGCCAATCACCGGCTGCACGCTTTGCCACCTGCCCGCGCATGCCTGACGCGCTGGCGGCACTGGCGGTACCGACAGCGTGGCTGCCGACGCCGGCGGCGGCACTGCGGGCAACAGCAACGTAGTGGCCAGCAGCAGTGCTGCAAGTGGTGCACCAAAGAGTGCAGCAAAGAGCGCCGCAAATTGCGCGCGGCGTAGCGTACTAAGTAGCGCAGCAAATGAGGCAGCAAATAGTGCAGCAAACGAGGCAGCAAACGAGGCAGCAAATGAGGCGTCAACCAGCTCGGCATACGACAGCAGCGCGCTGCGAAACCGTGCCAGCGGCGGCGCGCTGGCGCCAGTGACGGCCTTCATGGCGCCCCCGCTACAGTGCTGTTGGAGCGATACACCGACTGCAGCACCACCTGCGTGCCGGCGCGCGCGCCGACGGCAAACGCGGTCACGCGAAACAGGCGCTGCTGGACACCAGCGTCTTCCCCGGCGACCACGGCCGGCAACCGTTCGATCACATAACGCGGCGGCGCCAGCGGCAAGGGCCCGCCCGCTGGCGATGCGGGAAAGGCGACGCCTGTATAACTGCCGTAGGGGACGCTGGCAGCCGCCTCGACCGTTTTCCAGGCTGGCGTCGTGCCGGGAATCCAGGCGCACAAGCCCAGATTGTGGGCCTCGCGGCCGCAACCGGCAACAAAACCGCTGCTGCCGTCCTGGCGAAACATCGCGGCGCGCAAGGAAGCCCGGTTGGCGCCGCCCTCGATATCGCGCTCGGCATCGACCAGCGCCGCTTCGGCCACCTGCAACGCCAGCTGGCGATCGCGCGCGGCGCGTGCACTGAGCTCGCCGTCGAAGGCGATGCGGGCAATACCAACGGCCAGCAGGCTCACCGCCAGCAGCACGAACAGGGCCGCCAGCAGGGCGACCCCGCTGGCGCCACGCGGCCGCGGCGAACGAGGGCGAGCGAACATGCTGGCGCGGCCGCACATCATGGCGCCACCGACGCCGCATTACGCAGCGCAAACGTGGCCGTCCACAGGCGCCGCTGGCGCCGGTGCAGCGACGAGGGCAGCGCTGCTTCGTCAATGCGCACTCCCGTATCGGCGGCGCCGAAGCGGGCGCTATAGGAGGCGCCAAACAGGTCGAACACCCGGTTCGCCGGCGCTGCCGCCGCCGCGCCATGCAGCAGCAACGCAATGCGCACTGCTACCACCTGCTTCCAGTGAGTGCGGCGCTGCAGGTCGCGCAGACGGGCGGCGGCGTCGCCACCGGCCAGCGCCAGCGCGGCATCGCGCGCGTCGATGACGCTGGCGTTGACGAATTCGTTGGGCACGCCATCGGGTGGCAGGTCACTGTCGATGCCGTACAGCACCTGGAAGGCATCGACACCGTCGACGATGGCGTCCGCCCCCCAGCCACTGGCGCCGCGGTACTTGCAGCGCAACTCGCCATCGCCGGCGCCATTGCGGCCTATATAAAAAATGCTCCAGCCATCGGCACCGGCGTCGACGCCAAAGCCGGCGCAATTGACGGCGCCACCGCCTCGGGCGCCGTCAAACCGCACGGCGAGAATGTCGCTGCCATTGACGGCATCAGGCAGCGCACCATCGGTGCCGCTGCTTGCGCGCGGCAAGGTGAGCGCATCGCGGCCGGTCAGCGCAGGCGGCAGGCAGCAGGTGTCGGCGGCGACAGCCGGGCCAGCTGGTCCGCCATCGCCTTCCCATTCGATGTAGCCAGCCTGGCCGATGGCGCTGTTGATGCTGTCGAGGGCAAAGCGGCCAGCAGCGTCGATGGCGGCGCCGTCGGCCTCGGCGGTCCAGGCGGCGTTGGCCGACAGCAGCAGCAAGTCACCGAGCAGCAGCAGGGCGGCGCTGACGGCCATGGCGATGACCAGCTCGGCCAGCCCGATGCCGCGCTGGCGACGATGGCGCAGAAGATACGCCATCACGGCGCGCTCCCGTCGGCGGCCAGCACCAGCGGCAGCGCCACCCATACAGGGGCACCACCGGCGACCTCGCCAGCGGCCGCCTGGCGCTGGCGCCAGCCGATCTTGACCACCAGCGGTGCCCCACTGGCGCCATTGCATTCCCAGCGCAGCGCGGCAGCGGCGCTGTCCCACCAGGCGCTGTCGCGGCAAATTTTGATGCGTCCCAGGGAGAAGCGCTCGAACAGCGCCTGGCGCAGCGCCGCCAGATCGGCAGCGGCCAGCGCGGCGCCATCGCACAGCAGCACGCTGCAGTCGTCAGCGACAGCGGGCGGGCCGTCGGCCAGCGCGTCGTAGTCGAGTTGCAGATACGGGTTGGCGGCATCAGTTGCCGTGCTGGCCAGGCGGTTGGCGCGCATGCTCTCGCCAGCCCGGCTCGCCAGTTGCACGGCAGCTGACAACAAGACCGATTGCTGGCCGGCGCGGCGCGCCTGCAGCGCCATGGCGCCAGCGCCCAGCGCACCGACGGCAAGCAGCAGCAAGGCCACCAGCACCTCGATCAAGGTAAATCCTGCAAGCCGCTGCCACTGCGTTTTCATCGCCCCTCCCCGTTCGACACGCTTCCACGTTAGCGGTGACAGCGCGTGCGCCAGTGAGCTGGCTCAATCGTGTCAGCTTGCGTGTGGTGTGGCTGGTAGCGATGATGAAGGGGTGCAGCGCACGCAGCGTGCGCATGCTCGATGCCGGCCGTGCTGGAAGAACCGGCAGCGCAGCGAGCGCCGACGACAGTGCTATGGCAGTGCTACGACAGTAATACCACTGACTCGAGGAAAGTAGGGGACAGGCGCGCCAGTCCCCCTGCTGCAAGCGCAAGGGAGCGTCGGCACCGCAGGGGCCTGTCCCGTAGGTGCCTAAGTGAACAGCATGAGCTGAGGCAGCGCTATTTGCGCGGCTTGGCCGGCTGCCCTACTTCGGCGATCGCATCCTGGAATTCGGCGAGGTCTTCGAAATTCTTGTAGACCGAGGCAAAGCGGATGTAGGCGATCTTGTCGAGGCGTTTGAGTTCGAGCATCACCAGTTCGCCCACATAGCCGCTATCGACTTCGCGACGGCCACTGGTGAGCAGGGTTTCTTCGATGCGGGTGACGGCGGTGTCGATCGCTTCGGCGGCCACTGGCCGCTTGCGCAGCGCCAGCATCAGGCTGCCGCGCAGCTTGGTGGAGACGAATTCGGTACGGCTGCCATTTTTTTTGACGATGATCGGCATCGACAGCTCGATCCGTTCATACGTCGTAAAGCGCTTGTCGCACTGGCCGCAACGACGCCGCCGGCGCACGCTGTCGCCCTCCTCGGACACGCGGGTGTCGAGGACCTGGGTTTCGTCGTGCTGGCAGAACGGACATTTCATGCGGATCCGGGTCTTTGAAGCTTGAAAATACACTGCATCGAGAACAGCAGCGGCAAGGAAGACAGCGGCGTCGAGCGCCACCTGCAGCACAGGCTAGCGCCAAACTAGCAGGAACGCAAGCTGGCAGGAACGCAAGCTGGCGGCCGGCGTTCCTGCCCCGTCTCCGATTAGCCGGCCGCCTTGCCGTTGACGCTGGCGTACACCGGATACTTGTCGGTCAGCTTCTTCACTTCAGCCTTGACGCGCTCGATGGTCGCGTCATCGTTGGGGTTGTCGAGCACATCGGCGATCAGGTTGCCCACCATGGTCGCATCGGCCTCCTTGAAACCGCGCGTGGTGAAGGCGGGGCTGCCCAGGCGGATGCCGGAGGTGACGAACGGTTTTTGCGGATCGTTGGGGATGCCGTTCTTGTTGGTCGTCATGTGCGCGCGACCCAGAATGGCTTCGGCTTCCTTGCCGGTAAGGTTTTTCGAGCGCAGGTCGACCAGCATGACGTGCGACTCGGTGCGTCCGGAAACGATACGCAGACCGCGTGCGATCAGGGCCTTGGCCAGCGCATCGGCGTTTTTCAGCACCTGGGTCTGGTATTCGACGAAGGCGGGCTCGAGGGCTTCCTTGAAGGCCACTGCCTTGCCGGCGATGACGTGCATCAGCGGGCCGCCCTGGATGCCGGGGAAAATCGCCGAATTGATGGCCTTCTCGTGCTCGGCCTTCATCAGGATGATGCCGCCGCGTGGTCCACGCAGCGATTTATGGGTGGTCGAGGTGACGAAGTCGGCATGCGGCACCGGATTCGGATACAGACCGGCGGCGATCAGGCCGGCATAGTGGGCCATGTCGACCAGGAAGTAGGCACCGATTTCCTTGGCGATGCGGGCGAAGCGTTCGAAATCGATGCGCAGCGAAAACGCCGAAGCGCCGGCGATGATCAGCTTGGGCTTGTGTTCGCGCGCCAGCCGTTCCATGGCCTCGTAATCAATGTCTTCTTCGGCAGTCAGGCCGTAGGAGACGACGTTGAACCATTTACCCGACATATTCAGTGCCATGCCGTGGGTCAGGTGGCCGCCTTCGGCCAGCGACATGCCCATGATGGTGTCGCCCGGCTTGAGAACGGCGAAAAACACGCCCTGGTTCGCTTGCGAGCCGGAATTGGGCTGCACGTTGGCCGCCTCGGCGCCGAACAGTTGCTTGACGCGGTCGATCGCCAGTTGCTCGGCGATGTCGACAAACTCGCAGCCGCCGTAGTAGCGCTTGCCTGGATAACCTTCCGCGTACTTGTTGGTCAACTGCGAACCCTGCGCTTCCATCACGGCCGGCGAGGTGTAGTTTTCAGAGGCGATCAACTCGATGTGATCCTGCTGGCGCTGGTTTTCTTTTTCAATTGCGGCCCACAAATCCGGGTCAACCTTGGCGAGCGTGTGATCTTTTGCAAACATGAAAAACTCCAATCGGGTAGCGGTGCGCAGCACCTGGCAATAGGGAACGCATGAGGGATCGACAAGCGGACAGGCAGCCTCACACGCAATTCCATCGGTGGCTGCCCAGGCGAACGGCAGGGCGCACAGGGCACGGGGCGCGCCAGGCGCCGCCCCGTATTCAATGACGCCCATGTAAAATCTCACGTTCCCCGGTGGGTGCCCACCTGGCCAGCGGCTGACAGCCGCGGCGTTTCGCCAGTCACGTGAGACGTAATGGAGGCCAAATTGTAGATTAATCCCCCCTTTTGGGCAAGGATGGCGCTGTCAAGCGCGCCACGCAAACCCAACTGGCAGTTTTTGCTGCTGAATTCGGCTGCAGCTTTCGGCTACCGCTTTCGGCTACCGCTTTCGGCTACAATCAGGCTCGCCTTCACTTTCCGGATAACTTATCATGATCGTCTTCATTACCGGCGCTTCCTCCGGCTTCGGCGCCGAAATGGCCCGCGTCTTCGTCAAGCACGGCCACCAGGTCGTCATCAGCGGGCGGCGCCAGGACCGCCTCGAAGAACTTGCGGCTGAACTCGGTGAACTGGCTTTGCCGATGGTGATGGATGTCACCAGGAAGGCCTCGATCGAAGAGGCGCTGTCATTGTTGCCGCAATCGTGGCGGCAGATTGATGTACTGATTAACAATGCCGGCCTCGCGCTGGGCACCCAGCCGGCCCAGGCCGCTGCGCTGGAAGACTGGGAAACCATGATCGCCACCAATTGCACGGGCCTGGTCACCATGACGCGCGCCTTGCTGCCGGCGATGGTCGAACGGGGCGCCGGCCTGGTGATCAATCTGGGCTCGACGGCGGGCTTTTATCCATATCCAGGCGGCAACGTCTACGGCGCCACCAAGGCCTTTGTCGAGCAGTTCACCCTGAACTTGCGCGCCGACCTGGTCGGTACAGGCGTGCGTGCCACCAATATTGCGCCGGGCCTGTGCGGCGGCACCGAGTTTTCCAATGTGCGCTTCAAGGGCGACGATGCCGCCGCATCGAAGGTGTATGAAGGCACGCAACCGCTGACCGCGCGCGACATCGCCGAAACGGCCTACTGGATCGCCACCCTGCCACCGCATGTGAACATCAACGTCATCGAGATGATGCCGACCTGCCAGGGCTTTTCACCGTTCAACATCAAGCGCACCTGAACGGGCGCCAGTCATTCTTTACCGACAAGTCCTTGTGAGAAATTGTTACAAGGCTTGTCGGTCACTGCGCCGGTGTCGTCTACTACGAGCCGGTCCGCCGTTGTACCATCTTTTGTACGCTAGCGTACATAAGAATCGCGAATCGCGTAAAATATTTGGTTACCCTGATTATGGCAATTGACATGCCCGTCGTATTTACCTGGAAAGTTCGCATTTATTACGAAGATACCGACGCTGGCGGGATTGTGTACTATGCCAATTATCTGAAATTCTTTGAACGGGCCCGCACCGAATGGTTGCGGACCATGCATTTGCAACAACAGGATTTGATTGAAAGCCACAACGCCATGTTTGTTGTCACCCGCGCCACGGTCGACTATCACGCACCGGCCCGGCTCGACGACGAGATCACCCTGCGCCTGTCGATCGAAAAACTCGGCCATGTGTCCGTGGAGTTCCTGCAGCACGCCCATTGTGGCGACAACCTGGTCGCTACCGGACGGTTCAAGGTGTGCTGCGTCGACAGCGCCGGTGTGCGGCCGATCGCCATGCCCGCCGCCGTCGCTGCACGCATGCGCGGCCACTGATGCGCCTGCTTTCCTGACTATCCGCCGCCCGAGAAAACGAAGCCAATGAACGTTGCCCAAGACCTTTCCTTCATCGCCCTCATCGCCAACGCGCACCTGATCGTCAAACTGATCATGCTGCTACTGGTGGGAATTTCGGTGGTCAGCTGGACTTACATTTTCCGCAAAATGTTCGCCATCCGCGCGGCCCGCAAGCAAACCGAACAGTTTGAACGCAGTTTTTGGGCGGGCGGCAATCTGCACACCCTGCACCAGAGCGCCAGCAGCCAGCGCGAACAGAACGGCGCACTGGCGCGGATTTTTGAATCGGGCATGGGCGAATTTATCAAGGGCAAACAGGCATCGCGTGAAACGCTCGACATGGGTGCCGTGCTCGACAGCTCCCGGCGGGCCATGCGCGCCGCCTTCCAGCGCGAACTCGACGCCCTCGACATTCACCTCAATTTCCTCGCCTCGGTTGGCTCCGTCTCTCCCTACATCGGCCTGCTGGGCACCGTGTGGGGCATCATGAATGCCTTCCGTGGCCTGGCCAGCGTCCAGCAGGCGACGCTGGCGATCGTGGCTCCCGGCATCGCCGAAGCGCTGATCGCCACCGCCATCGGCCTGTTCGCTGCCATTCCCGCCGTCGTTGCCTACAACCGCTTTACACACGACATCGACCGCCTGGCGATCCGCTTCGAGAGTTTTGTCGAAGAGTTCTCCAACATCCTGCAGCGCCAGTCGCGCTGAGCGGGGTCGACGATGTCGTCATTTAATAGCAGCATGCGCGGCGGCCGTGGCCGCAAATTCAAGTCGGAAATCAACGTCGTGCCGTACATCGACGTCATGCTGGTGCTGCTGATTATTTTTATGGCGGTGCCGCAGTCGAATACGCCCAACGTCATCAACCTGCCCAGCGCCGAAAAATCGGCGCTGCCGCCGGACGACTATATCCAGGTGCAACTCAAAGCCGATGCCACCTTGTCGCTCAGCGTGGCTGGCAAGAACCCGACGGCGGCGCAATCGCTGCCGGATCGCACTGCCCTGCTGCGCGCCCTGCGCACCGTGCACAGCGAGCACCCCGCGTACCCGGTACTGATCGCGGGCGACCGCGACAGCAAGTACGACGAGGTGATTCAGCTCATTTCCGAGTCGAAGAAAATGGGCATCAGCCGGGTCGGTCTGGCGACCAGATAAGCAATCCACAATTAACGATGGCGACAACCGAACCCGCACACGACACTCCCTACCGCGTTCCGCCCGAACCACGGCGCTGGCCGTCGATCGCGCTGGCCGCCGCCGTGCACCTGGGTCTGCTGGCATTTTTGTTTATTGGCGTTAACTGGCAAAATAATCAACCGGTGGCAGTCGAAGCCGAAGTGTGGGACATGAAGACCCAGGCCGCCGCGCCGCCACCGCCGCCGCCGCAAGAAATCGAGGCCGAGCCTGAAACGGCGCCGCCCACGCCGGCACCGGCGCCACCGCCACCGCCACCAGTGGCGGTAGCGCCGCCGACGCCAGCGCCACCCGATATCGCGCTCGAGCGCGAGAGAAAACAGGCCGAACGCAAGAAACTGCTGGCCGAAGAGGAGCGCGCCGAGGAAAAACGCGAGACGGAACGCGCAGCACAGGAACAAAAGGCGCAAAAGAAGGCGCAACTGGCAGCCGAAAAAAAGGCACAAGAGCTGGCTGACAAAAAACTGGCCGACAAAAAACTGGCCGAGCAAAAGCTGGAAGCGAAGCGGCAGGAAGACAAGAAACTCGACGACAAAAAGCTCGAAGAGAAAAAGCTGGCTGACAAGCAGAAAGGCGACAAGCTGGCCAAGGCCAAGGCTGAGGCCGCCGAGCAGGCCAAGCTCGACAAGCTGCGCGACGCCGACATGAAACGCATGCTGGCCGGCGTCGGCGGCACCGGCGAGGCGGCGCAGTCGACTGCGCCCAAGTCTGACCCCGGCTACATCGCGGCCATCAGCGCCAAGGTCAAGAGCGCCACCTCATATACCGGCAACACCGATGTGGCCGGCAACCCGGCGGCGGAGTTCCGCATCGAGCAGTTGCCTAGCGGTGAAATCATGAACGTCAAGCTGGTCAAGAGCAGCGGCGTGAGCGGTTTTGATGATGCCGTGGAAAAAGGCATTATCAAAGCGTCACCACTGCCCAAGAAGAAAGATGGTACCGTGGTGCGAACACTAACGATCGCCTTCAAGATGAAAGACCTCAACTGATGAGCGCATCCTCCAACCATTCCATTGAACAGACTATGAATAAAACCCTTTGCACATTGATGTTGACCGCCGGCGTGCTGGCCGCCCTGCCCGCCAGCGCCCAGGTGCGCGTGGAAATCGCCGGCGTTGCCAGTAACCAGATCCCGGTGGCAGTGGCCACCTTTGCCGACGAGGGCGTGGCGCCGGCGCAAGTCTCGGCCATCATCCGCGCCGACCTCGAGCGCAGCGGCGTGTTCAAGGTGATCGATGCCGGCACCGTGCTGTCGGAAAACGCGCCAGTTGATTACTCGCAGTGGAAAGGCCGTGGCGCCGATGCGCTGGTGGTGGGCAGCGTGCGGCGCGGCGCCGATGGTCGCATCGAGGTGCGCTACAAACTGTTCGACACCATCAAGTCGGGCGAACTGTCGAGCATGTCAAATGCGGTGCAGCCGAAATCGACCCGGCTGGCCGCGCACAAGATCGCCGACGATGTCTACGAAAAGCTGACCGGCACGCGCGGCGCCTTCGCCACCCGCATCGCCTATGTCACCCAGGCCGGCCGCAATGAGTACCGCCTCGAAGTGGCCGATGCCGATGGCGAAGGCATGCAAGTGGCCGCTTACGGCAAGGAGCCCATCATTTCGCCGTCCTGGTCGCCCGATGGCAGCAAGGTCGCTTACGTCTCGTTTGAGCTGCGCAAACCGGTCATTTACGTGCAAGACCTGGTCAGCGGTTCACGCAAGGTGGTGTCGAACGAAAAAGGCAGCAACTCGGCGCCCACCTGGTCGCCCGACGGCAGCAAGCTGGCGGTGACGCTGTCGAAAGACGGCCACTCGCAGGTCTATAGCGTAAACGCCGACGGCAGCGGCCTGCGGCGCCTGTCGAACAGCAATGGCATCGACACCGAGCCACAATTTTCTGCCGATGGCCGCAGCATTTATTTCACCAGCGACCGTAGTGGCGGGCCGCAAATTTACAAGATGAGCAGCGATGGCGGCGCCGCCGCGCGGGTGACGTTCAACGGTAGCTACAATATCAGCCCGCGCCTGTCATCCGATGGCAAGACCATGGCCTGGATTTCGCAGCGCGACGGCGGCTTTTCGCTGTACGCGATGGACCTGAACAGTGGCCAGGAACTGCGGCTGGCCGAAGGCGCCGGCGAACCGAGTTTTTCACCGAACGGCAAGTACATCATGTATGCCACCAAGGGGGGGCGCCCCGGCTTGGCCGTGGTGTCCGTCGACGGCAGGGTCAAGCAGCGCTTGACGACACAGGCAGGAAACATTCGCGAGCCCAACTGGGGCCCGTTCATGAAGTAAGTCTTATCACCACTCACCACCCACCACGAACAGGAGAACAACTATGCGCAATTATAAAAGTCTGGCTTTCATCATCTCAAGCGTCGCCCTGCTCTCAGCTTGCAGCTCGCCCGTCAAACTGAGCGAGCCGCCGGTCGTCGAGCGCACCCCGGCGCCACAAGTGGCACCGCCGGTCGATACCACGGGCGACGTGCGCCCAGTGCAAACCGGCCCGACCGACCCGCTCAACGATCCACAAGGCGTGCTGGCCAAGCGCAGCGTGTACTTCGACTACGACAGCTACGCCGTGCGTGACGACGGCAAGGCCGTGGTGGAAAACCATTCGGCTTACCTGAACAAAAACAAAGGCCGCAAGATTCTGGTCCAGGGCAACACCGACGAGCGCGGCGGCACCGAGTACAACCTGGCGCTGGGTCAAAAACGTGCAGAAGCGGTGCGCAAGGCCATGACAGCGATGGGCGTGGCTGAGTCGCAAATCGAAGCCGTTTCGCTGGGCAAAGAAAAACCCAAAGCCACTGGCAGCAATGAAGCCGCATGGGCCGAAAACCGTCGCGCCGACATCGTGTATTGATCGGTGTAAGCGGCCGCAAGGCGGCGCCGGAGCAGCGCGGGCAAGCCCGCGCGCCGGCCAATTGACAAGGGGGTGGCGTGCGGTGCAGACTGCATCCGCCCCCATTTAATTTGTACGTTCGATGGGTCTCCCACCATGTCGGGCGTAGCGGGCGCAATGCTTGTCCCCATTTGAGAAAGTCATACCATGAACACACCTTACAAACGCCGATTCGCCGCGATCTGCTTGGCGCTGGCAACCTGGCTGCCGCTGCAAGCGCACGCTGGCCTGCTCGACGACGACGAAGCCCGCAAGGCCATCCTTGATTTGCGCAGCAAGGTCGACAACCTGGCGCGCGACGTCAATGCCCGCATCGACACCAAGTCGGACAAGCGCGATGCGCTCGACCTGGTCAACCAGCATGAGCAAACAATGCAGGAGATCGCCCGCCTGCGCGGCCAGATCGAAGTGCTGGCCAATGACATTGCCAATGCCCAGAAGCGTCAAAAAGATTTTTACGCCGACCTTGACGCCCGCATCGCCAAGCTCGAACCACGCCAGGTGAATATCGACGGCAAGACTGCTGAGGTCGATCCTGCTGAATTGAAATCGTATGACGCTGCCATGGCGACGTTTAAAACGGGCGACTACAAGACGGCCGCCGCCGCCCTGTCCGATTTCGTGCGCCGCTACCCCACTTCGAGCTACGCCTCGAATGCGCAATACTGGCTGGGCAACGCTTACTATGCCCAGCGCGATTACAAGAATGCCATCGCGGCCCAGGAAGTGGTCGCCTCGTCCTACCAGGACAGCGCCAAGGCGCCGGATGCCATGCTCAACATCGCCACCAGTTATGACCAGTTGAAGGATAAAAAGAACGCCAAAAAAACGCTGCTCAGCTTGGTGAGCAAGTATCCGGAGTCGACGGCCGCCGCTGCCGCCAAGGACCGTCTGGCCGTGCTGAAGTAAGCGCCACGGTCAACTATCTGCGGCAGGGCATTTGACAGAAGCGCCTTCGCCCCCTATAATCTTGCTTCTTTCGGGTCGTTAGCTCAGCTGGTAGAGCAGCGGACTTTTAATCCGTTGGTCGCAGGTTCGAATCCCGCACGGCCTACCACGAATAAGTATCAAGCCCGCAAACGCAAGTTTGCGGGCTTTTTGCTGTTTGCTTCCGACACCAGCTGATACAACATATCCAGCGCCGCGCCGCTTCGATGGTATTTCGAATACCAACATCGATATTGGCTTTTACAGCGAAAATATCTCGCGCATCGACATAGGTATATTCAACAGCAATGGTCGATAACCATGAGCTGATACGGCATCAAAAAAATGACTCCGGTACATTGAATATTGCAAAGGCCGTTGAACGGTGCGGTCCCACTGCCGACTGCGCTGATATCGCCCTGCTTTGCCCATGCAATCAGTTCAGGGTCGCCAGAATCTCTGCCTCGCGTGCCCGCGCGCGCTGCACGGAAGGACGCGCTTCGATGCGCTCGATGTAGGCGCGGATCCGCGGCGTATCGGGCACCATCTTGAAAGCCACCGTCCATGCCAGCGCCACGCCCCATAACAAGTCGGCGGCGGTAATGGTGTCGCCGAGCAGATAGGAACCATGCTCGAGCTGGTCGGTGAGCACCTTGATGGTGGTGTCATAGTCACCGTACGGCACCGTCGACGGCGCGCCTGGCGCGCGCTGCAAGGCTTTGTCGAGCAGGGCCGGCTCGAAGCTGCTGCCATAGAAGGCCAGCCAGCGCAGGTACGGACCGCGCAGGGATGTGCCTGGGGCCGGTGACAGCTGCGCCTCAGGGTAGAGCTCGGCGAGGTACTGATAGATGGCCGGCTGCTCCGTCACCAGCGCGCCGTCATGGACGATGGCCGGTACCTTGCCCATCGGGTTGATGGCGAGGTAGGCAGGCTGGCGCTGCTGACCAGTTTTTAGATTCAGTATTTGCAGCGTGTAATCGGCGCCCAGTTCTTCGAGCAGGGCAAGCGCGCCCAGCGCGCGCGATTGGGGCGCGTAATACAGTGTGACATGGCGATTCATGTGAGCTCCTGGTGAAGGTGGTATGCAGCACCTACATTACGGCATGATGCGCGCCCTGTCTTGTAAAAAGTTGTCGATCCGACCCAATACACTTGCCCGTGCCGCCAGCGCAACACGGGATGCGCGTCAACACAAGGTTCCCCTCACGGCGCCAGCGCAATGGCGCCGCCGCTGAGCAGCGTGCCGCGTTGGGCGGCGCGGGTCTGGCCATTGTCGTAGTCGAGCAGCGCGGCCCCGCTGCGCGCATCGGCATGCCAGATACGCAGGTGAAAGCGCCCTTGCGCTGCGCTGCCGGGCGCCACCGTGAGGGCGTAGCTGTAACCGTCCTTGCCGTTGAGCTGGCCGACACCTGTGAACAGCTCGCTGTCCTGCGCAGCCGGCGCCACCGTCACCGTGATACTGCGAAACGCCAGCCGGGCAGCGTCAAATTGCACCTTGCCGGTCGCCGCCTGGACGCCCGGCGCGACAAAGCTGAAGGCCGCCGGGCCGCTGCGCGCTGGCGCGCGGCGGTCGGCCCCTTGCGGCGACAGCAGTGTGCCACTGCCGGCACCGTGTTGCTGCCTGGCCGCCACCACCACTTCGCGCCTGACCGTGGTGGTGTTGCCAGCGTTGTCAGTGACCTTGGCGATAATGGTGTAGACCCCGGGCGCGCGGTAGATGTGACTGGCCCAGGCACTGCCGGCGCCGCCGCTTTCGCTCACCAGCGCGGTCTCCATGGTGGCGTCGCCCCACTGCAGGCTGGCCCGGTGCTGCTCGCGGGAATCGCTATCGTTAAAGGCCACTTTGACGGTGGCGGCGCTGCCCACGCGGATCAGGGCGGGGACGTCGACCGGTCCCACCACGGGCGCGGCCACATTGTCCTGGCCAAGCGGCCGCAACAACACCAGACCGGCGTTCGAGGTGGCGACGATGGCGCCGTTGTCGGCGATGGCAACGGCATCGTCAAGCAGCAGACCGGCCGGCGCGTTGACCAGGCGGGTGTTCAGGTCAGCCAGGCCCTGCGCCTCGCTCCACAGGAAGGCCCGCAAATTTTGCTGCCGGTCCAAGGCAAAACCGACCACTTGCCCCTTGCCATTGAGCCCTTGGGCACGCGCGCCCGGACCACCAAAGGTGCCCAGATCGCGCATGCCGGTGGCGGCCGTCCAGAAAATGGCGCGCTGGTAACCGCTGTCAACATTGATGACGCCAGCGATCTGCGCTTGCCGATTCATCGCCAGCACGAACGATTCGCTGCCGTTCAGGGTGCCCAGGTCATGCATGCCGCCAGCGCGTGTCCAGAAAAAGGCGTGATACAGGCCGGGTGTTTGCGCTACTTCGGAAAAGCCTGAGACTTCACCGCGCGCCGCCACCGCCTCCGGATATGAGACTGTACCGCCGAGCGTGCCGATATCTTCGATGCCCCTGGCGCGCGTCCACACAAAGGCGTGGGTATCACCGCTGGCGGTGTTGGAAAAACCGCTGATCAGGCCGCTATCATTGAGCGCCACCGCCGACGACACATCGTTGGCCAGCGAGCCCAGATCGATCATGCCGGCACTGGCGCTCCAGCGAAACGCGTGAATCGGGCGCAACTGGCCGCCAGAATAGCCGACCACGTCGCCACCGGCATTGATGGCCTGGCCACTCGACTCGCCGCCGTCGAGGGTACCAAGGTCACGTATGCCACTGCCGGCCGACCAGCGAAACGCGTGAAACAGCCCGTCGCCAACAGTCTGCGCGTAACCACAGATCTGGCCACTATCGTTGAGCCCCGTGGAAAACACCAGCGCGCCACCGAGCGAGCCGATCGATTGCAAGCGCTTGCCGTCAAAAAACCACGCCCGTTGCGCAGCACCGTCAGAGAAGCTAAAGGCGACCTGGCCGCTGGCATTGATGGCCGGCGAGGTACTCAGTTCGCCCGGCCCCAAATTAACGACCCGGTAACGCAGCGCAGCCGCGCTGGCGGCAGCGGCCGGCGCGCTGGCATTTTGCGCGGCCGCCGGCCGCTGCAATCCCAGCAGTAATACCAGCAGTGATACCAGCAGCGCCACCAGCAGGACAGCGCCGCTGGCCGCTGCAGTGAGCTGGCGCCAGGAACGCAAGCCAGGCGAGCAGAGATGGAAACAGTTTATGTGCTTTGTCATGACAGACATGGACAACACTCCCTTCAATTGGATGGGCCGCCCCGATGGCGACGACAGCGCTTCATGATGGGTCATGGGTGGCGCTATCGACATGGTGGCTACGTCAACGCTTGCGAGGCATCAGATCAGAGTGGCATTGTCGATGAAAGGTTCCAGTCCCAAAAAAATATACATATTCCTAACTGAATCGACGACGCCGATGGCGGAAAAAAGCGCTGCGCGATCTTGCAAGTGCTGCGCAAATTGCGTCTAATGAGCGATCAGGGCAGCACCCACCACGATGAAAGACCACACATGCATTTTGAGTTGGCAAGGCCCGGCCAGTGGCGCCGGCAAGCATGAAACACGGCGCTCCTGCAGCAACGGCGGCGGCGCTGGTGCGCGACGTCGTCGCCACCGACGCGGCTGACACCAGCGCAGTCGCCGCCATCTACCAGCCGTATGTACTGGAATCGACCATCAGTTTCGAGCAGGTGGCAGTGGACGCCGCTGGCATGGCCGCGCGTATCGCCGAGGTGCAGGCCGCTGGCCTGCCGTGGCTGGTGGCGCAATGCGATGGCGTGGTGCCCGGTTACGCCTATGCCAGCAAATGGCGCGCCCGCCACGCCTACCGCTTTGCGGTGGAAACCTCAATCTACCTGGCGCCGGCGGCGACCGGCCACGGCATCGGCGTCGCCCTCTACCGAGCGCTACTGGCGCGCCTGCGCGCCAGCGGCTACCACTTGGCCATCGGCGGCATCGCCTTGCCGAATGCAGCGAGCATCGCCCTGCACCAGAAACTCGGCTTTGAGCAAGTGGCACACTTCAGGGAAGTCGGCTTCAAGGGCGGCCAGTGGCGCGATGTCACCTACTGGCAACTGACACTGCACGCCGACGACGCGCTTTCTTAAATGCTAGACAAGGCTGCAATTGCGTTAAAACCTATATAAAATACAATGATGCGCTGCAATATGCGGCGATCCCTTTCAAGGAACCCCATGAACTTTCCGCTGATTTTGAACCTCGCGGTGGCCCTGGCCGTCTGCTTTGCGCTGTACCGCATGCAGGCCGCACACGTTTCCTTCACCACCCGGGTATTTACGGGCATGGGGGTCGGTGTGCTGCTCGGTGCGACCATCCAGGCCGTGTACGGTGCCAGCGCGCCGGTCGTGGCGGCAACCGGTGCTTACCTCGACATCGCCGGCAGTGGCTACGTCAAGCTGCTGCAGATGATCATCATGCCGCTGATTATGGTGTCGATCATTGGCGCCATTCTCAAGCTCAAGGACGCCACCTCGCTGGGCAAGATCAGTGTGATGACCATCGGCACGCTGATGGCCACCACCATGGTGGCCGCGCTGATCGGCATCTTGATGGCCAAGCTGTTCAGTCTGACTGCAGTGGGGCTGACCTCGAGCGCTGCCGAACTGGCGCGCGGCCAGTACCTGCAGGGCAAGCTGCCTGACGCCAATGCGGTCTCGCTGCCGTCGATGATCCTCAGCTTCATTCCCGCCAATCCCTTTCTCGACATGACCGGCGCCCGCAAGACCTCGACCATTGCGGTGGTGCTGTTTTCCATTTTTATTGGCGTCTCGGCCACCGGCGTCGCCGTCAAGCAACCTGAGCTTTTCGACTCGTTCGCCCGTTTCGTCAAGGTTGCCCACGTCATCGTCATGCGCATGGTGACGCTGGTGCTGCGGCTGACGCCATATGGCGTGTTCGCCCTGATGACGCAGGTGGTGTCGGAGTCGAGCATTGCCGACATCTTAAAATTGATCAGTTTCGTGGCCGCTTCTTACAGCGCCCTGCTGCTGATGTTTTGTGTGCACCTGCTGCTGATCGCCACCGTCGGCCTCAGTCCGCGCCGCTATGTGAAAAAAATCTTCCCTGTGCTGGCTTTCGCGTTCACCTCGCGCAGCAGCGCCGGTGCCATCCCGATGAGCGTGCAAACCCAGATCACGCGCCTCGGCACGCCCGCAGGGATTGCCAATTTTGCCGCCTCGTTTGGCGCCACCATCGGCCAGAACGGCTGCGCCGGCATCTACCCGGCCATGCTGGCGGTGATGATTGCCCCCACCGTCGGCATCGATCCGTTCACGCTACCGTTCATTGCCCAGCTGGTGGGCATCATCACCATCGGTTCGGTCGGGGTGGCGGGCGTCGGTGGCGGCGCCACCTTCGCCGCGCTGATCGTGCTGTCGGCGATGAACCTGCCGGTGGCGCTCGCCGGCCTGCTCATTTCCATCGAGCCGCTGATCGACATGGGCCGCACTGCCCTCAACGTCAGCGGCTCGATCACCGCCGGGACGATTACCAGCCGGCTGATGGGGCAAACCGACATGGCAAAGTTCGACAATCTTCACGAAGTCGAACTCGACAGCGAGCAGCTGGTGGCATAGCGCTGGTCGCTCCGTTGCTAAGGTGCGCGGCGCAGCGACGCCGGTGGCTTATCATCCCATCCTGATAACGCAACCGGTGCCCCTGCCATGCCCCCACTGTGGTCGCAACAAAAATGGCCGCAACAGATCTGGCTGGTCCGCCATGGCCAAAGCGCGGGCAACGTGGCGCGTGAAATGGCCGAGGCCGCCGAAGGTAGCCTGATCGGCACTGCCACCCGCGATGTCGACGTGCCGCTCTCGCCACTGGGGCGCCAGCAGTCGCGCTCGCTGGCCGCCTGGTTCGCTGCCCTGCCCGCCGCCCTGCGGCCGAATGTGCTGCTGCACTCGCCCTACCTGCGCGCAGCCGATACAGCGCGCATGATCGCGCATGCTATCGATCCCGACCAGTTACTGTCGATCACCACCGACGAGCGCCTGCGCGAGAAGGAATTCGGCATTTTCGACGGCCTCACCAACCGCGGCATTGCGCAGCGCTATCCCGAGCTGTATGCGCAGCGCCAGCAAATCGGCAAGTTTTATTTTCGCCCGCCAGGCGGCGAAAGCTGGTGCGACGTCATCCTGCGCCTGCGCAGCGTATTGGACACCATCACCCGCGAGTATGCCGGCGAACAGGTGCTCATCGTCGGTCACCAGGTCACCGTCAACTGTCTGCGCTACCTGCTGGAGCGGCTCGACGAAGCGACCATTCTTGCCTACGACCGCGCCGCCGACGTCCCCAACTGCTCGATCACATCCTACCGTTTCGATCCCGCCGCCGGCCAGCGCGGCAAACTGGTACTCGATCACTGCCATTTCGTCGTGCCAGCCGTCGCTGCGCCCGATTGACATTTCTCAATCACAGAATTTTAGTTTGTCCAAAGCCGACCATGCGCCGCCTGCAAGCCGAACCTGTGGCTAGCTTGCCAGTCTAATTATTACAGTCGAATTCGTGCACTGAACGGGGCGGCGTTTCTCGCTGCGCGGCTCTCCTGACTGGTACGCGCCAGGCCAGGCTCATCGCGGGACTGACCGAGCGTTGCTGCAGCATCCGACGCACTGCAGCGGCACAAGATAGATGTGAACAAGGAGTGATCAATGAAAGCCAACAAAGCCAACAACGCCAGCAACATTCTGCTGGCGGCCATCGTCATCGCCGCCCTGCTGGGAGGCTGCCGACGCGGCGACGGCACGACCACCCCGGCCGACGGCAGCGGCAGCGCTGCCACCACCACGGCGGGTAACAACAGTAGCGGCAGCAGTGGTACGAGTGGTACGAGTGGTACGAGTGGTGCCAGTGGTACGAGTGGTGCCAGTGGTGCCAGTGGTGCCAGTGGTGCCAGTGGTGCCACTGGCTCATACGGCAGCGGCGGCACTGGTAGTGCGACCGGCACCCCCCCACCCGCCACACCTGCCACCGGTGCCCCAGCAACCACCACACCGCCCGCCACCGCACCAGGCGCGAACGGCAGCGGCAGCGGGGGTAGTGGCGGCAGTGGCGCTAGCGGAAGCAGTGGAGGTGGTAGCAGTGGCAGCGGCTCCAGCGGTAACAGTAGCGGTAACAATAGCGGTAACAATAGCGGCGGCAGTTAACTGCGAATGACTGACTGGAGCTGCCACCGCGCCCCTGCGGGCGGCCTGTCGACGGCTTCGCGCCGACGCCAGAGTGTCATGTCGGCGTCACCCGGATGCCGCTAGCGCAGCAAGCGCATTATCCGCTGCAAGCGCAGCAAGGGCGGCATCCATTGCTGGCGCCGCGCCCGTAGCACGCACATTACGCCCAGCAATTGCGGCAGTCGTGGCAATCGTGGCAATCGTCGCAATCGTCGCAATCGTCGCAAGCCCAGCAATCGCAACACGCATTGCAAACTCAGCAAGCGCGACGGCTTTACGGCAAGCAGGACCTTTGCGTTTAAATGTGCGATTAAGTGTGCGTTTATAAAAAAGACCGGATAAAAATCCGGCCTGTTGGGTCTAGTACAGGGTACTGGTACTGAGTCTGGTACTGGGCCTACTACTGGGGCAACTACTGGACCTGCTACTGGGGCAACGACTGGGACAACTACTGGGGCTGCCAAAGGGCCTCGCCCACAAGAACGACGCTACTCCAGCAGTGCTGCCAGCTGCGGCCAGGTACGGTTGCCGCCAACACCCTGCCAATCGGGCATGGCCTGCGTACTAGCCTTTTTCCAGCACCACCGGCGCGGCACCAAAGTTTCCGGCCACAGCCGTGGAACCCGATGGTGCGACCGCCCCAGGCCCGCCACGGCCACCGCGGCCACCACGGCCGCCACCCATGGCGAAGCGCACCAGCTTGACGATGCTGCGGTAGACGAAACGAATCAGGGTAAGCGTGAGCAAGATCTCGACGGCCGTCATCAGCAGCGCCAGCACCACGTTATAACGGGCCATGCGGCGGCGCGTCTTGGCGAAGGTGCGGTCGCGTGCCGACTCGATGCTGAAATAAAAGGTCGGCACTACCAGCAGGGTCAGCAGGGTCGAGGTGATGGTGCCGCCGATGATGGCGATCGCCAGTGGACGGTAGAATTCGCCACCCTCGCCCAGCCCCAGCGCCACTGGAATCATGCCGGCGATCAGGGCAAAGGTCGTCATCAGGATCGGGCGCAGGCGCATGCGGCCAGCGTCCATCAGCGCTTCTTCACGATTAAAACCGTCCGCTTCACGCTTTCTGGCGGCGTCGAGCAGCAGAATGGCATTCTTGGCCACCAGACCCATCAGCATGATGATGCCAATAAAGCTCATTAAATTCAGGGTATTGCGCGTCACCAGCAGGGCCAGCACCACGCCGATCAGCGACAGCGGCAGCGACAGCATGACGGCAAACGGCGCCGTGAAGGAACCGAACTGCATCACCAGGATCAGGTACATCAAGCCAATCCCCGACAACAGGGCAATCAGCATTTCCGTGAACAGTTCGTTCTGGCTCTGACCGGCGCCGCCCAGCTTCAAGCCGTAGCCCGGTGGATAATCAAAGCCCTCGGCCAGCTTGACAGCATCCTTGGTGACGTCGCCTGGCGAGCGGCCCTGGGCATTGGCCGACACCGTGATGGTGCGCTTGCCATCGGTGTGATCGATGCCCGATGGTCCCTTGCCCATGGTAATCCTGGCGATCTGGTCGAGCGGCACCATCAGCTGGGTGCCGGTCACCGAGATCGGCAGACGCTCGATATTTTCCGCGTTGACGCGGTCATCGGGGTGCAAACGCACGGCGACGTCGCGCGTCTCGCCGGTGGGGTCGACCCAGTCGCCCACTTCGACGCCGGCAAACGACACCCGCAGCGCCTGCGCGGCATCGTTGACGGAAATGCCCATGGAGTTGGCGAGGCCGCGGTTCATGTCGATCTGCAGCTCGTTTTTCGGGTCTTGCTGCGACAGGCTGACGTCGACCGCACCCGGCACCTGGCGCAGCTTTTCCATATATGCCTGGGTAATTTCAAGAAGCTTGCGCGAATCGGGGCCCGTAAAATCGATCTGCACCGGCTTCTGGCCGCCATTATTCAAGTCGTCCTGGACGACGAATTCGGCGCCCACCAGCGTGCTCAGTTTCTCCCGCAGTTCGGCGGCGATTTCCTTGGCGCTGCGCTGGCGCTCGGCGCGCTTGCCGATGTCGACATAGATGCGCCCGCCACCCGAATTGACGGTCTGGTTGGTTTCCTTGGTTTCCTTGATCGTATGGGCCAGTTCGGCCGCCTTCGCCAGTTTTAGACGCGAATACTCCACCGACGACGAGGCCGGTGCGCGGATGTTGACGATCAGGTTGCCGGAGTCGGCGGCCGGCAAAAAGCTCGAGCCGACATGGACCACGCCCAGGTAGATGGCGCCAACGAAACTGGCCAGCGCCAGCACCCGCATGGTCAGGCGGTGATGCAAGGCCCAGCGCACCACGCGGCCGTAGCGGTCCGCTTGATGGTCGAACCAGTCATTGAAACGCCCCAGCACGCGGCTGATGCCGGTTTTCGGCGCCGTGTGGTGATCCGGTGGATCGCCCCAGTAAGCCGACAGCATGGGATCGAGCGTGAAGGAAATGCCCAGCGACACAATCACCGAACAGGCCACCGTCAACGCAAACGGCCGGAACCACTCGCCCGACACGCCCGGCATGAAGGCCACCGGGATGAACACGGCGATGATGGAAAAGGTGGTAGCGGCCACCGCCAGGCCGATTTCGGCGGTGCCTTCGAGCGCCGCCTTGCGCCGGTCCGAGCCCATCTGCATGTGCCGCACGATGTTTTCGCGCACCACGATGGCGTCATCGATGAGCACGCCAATTGCCAGAGACAAGCCCAGCAGCGTCATGAAGTTGAGGGTAAAACCGCACAGCCAGACAGCAATGAAGGCGGCAATCACGGAAGTCGGCAACGACATCGCCGTGATCAGCGTCGAGCGCCACGAGTTGAGGAAGGCGTACACCACGAAAATGGTCAGCACCGCGCCCAGCACCAGCGATTCGATCACGTTGTTCAGGCTGCGCTGCGATTCGTCGCCGCCGTCGCGGGTGATTTCAATGCGTGTACCGGCCGGCAATTCCTTGGCAATTTCCTTGACCATCTTGCGCACCTGCACGGCGATCGAGACGGTCGAGGCATCGCGCGAGCGGGCGATCTGGATGCCGACGTTCGATTTGCCGCTGCGGATCGACAGGCTATCGATGTCGGCAAAGCCATCGCGAATTTCCGCCACCTGGGCCAGCCGCACGATTTCTTCGCCGCGCCGTTTGACCACGATCTGCTGGAAGTCTTCGGGCCGCTCGATGCGGCCGACCAGGCGGATGCTTTTCTCGTCGAGGTCGCCGCGCACCTTGCCCACCGGCGCATTGGTGTTCTGGTTGCGCAGGGCGGTGGTGACGTCGCTGACCGAGACATTGTATTCGCGCAGTTTTTCAGCGCGCAGCAGCACCGACAGCTCGCGTTTCAGGGCGCCGTTGACGGTCACGGTAGAGACCCCATCGATGCCGCGGAAGCGGTCGGCCAGCTGGTCTTCGGCCAGCCGTGAAATTTCTGCGTGGCTCTGCGAGCTCGACGACAGCGCCAGCGTCATGATCGGTTGTGCCGACGGGTCGAGCCGGCGCAGGATCGGTTCGCGCATCTCGACCGGCATCTTGTAGCGCACCGCAGCGATGGCGTTGCGGACATCGTCGGACGCTTCGATCAGGTTGCGGCTGAAATTAAATTCCATGTAAATTTGCGCGCTGCCTTCGCTGGCAGTCGAGCTCACCTTGGTCACGCCAGTGATGCTCTGCATCGATTTTTCCAGGCGATTGATGATTTCGCGCTCGACCGTGTCGGGCGAGGCGCCGGGATACGGCACCGTCACCACGATCAGCGGAATATCGACATCGGGACTCTGGTTGACGCGCAGCTTTTTCAGGGCCAGCAGGCCCAGGCACATCATCGCCAGGATCAGCACGATCGTCGGGATCGGCCGCTTGATACTGAAGTCGGAAAGGAACATCTTATTTCCCCTGCAAAGTTGGCCGCTGCACTGCGACCGCTGCCGCTGCCGCAGCCAGCTTCGGCGTCATCAGTTCGACCTGCTGGCCATCCTTGAAGGTCGAACTGGGGGTACGCAGCACCTGGTCGCCGGCGGCCAGGCCGCTTTTGACTTCATAATTGCCGGTGCGCGCATCGCGCACGCCGACTTCGAGGTTGACCTTGCTGATCGTCTTGTCTTGCAGGCGCCACACGTAGACCTTGTCACCGGCCTTGACCACGGCCGCTTCCGGCAGCATCAAGGCCGACTTGACGTCCGAATCGATGCGCCCTTCGCCGTACAATCCGGCCACTTTCGGCTGCACATGGTTGACGAAGCCGACCAGCACCTCGACCTGCCGCGTGACGTCGTTGGCGGCCGGGTCGATGCGCCGCACCACGCCCTGGAATTCCTGTTCGCCATAACCATTGACGCGGAAATTGACGCTCTGCCCCACCTTGACGGCGGCAATGCGGTCGGCCGAGACGCGTCCTTCAAAGCGCATGCTGGTCGGATCTATCACTTTAAGCAATTCCTTGCCGATGGCGGCAGTGTCGCCAGCCGAGACCTTGCGCTCGCTGACCACGCCGTCGAACGGTGCGCGCACCAGCGTGCGTTGCAGCTGCTGGCGCGCCTGCACCGTGCGCGCGCGCGCGCCGGCCAGTTCGCTCTGGGCCGAATTGCGGCGCATTTCGGCATCGTCGAGCGACTGCATCGACGTCATGCCGGAGGCGCGCAGGGTTTTCAGGCGCTCGAGCTGGCGCTCGGCCTGCTGCAGCGACTGGCTGGCGGCGGTCGACGACGCTTCCGACGAACCGAGACTGTCGCGTATCGAGGTTTCATCGAGCTTGACGAGGATATCGCCTTTTTTGACGGGGTCGCCGTTTTCTTTCAGCACCTGCAACACCACCGCCGACACTTCAGCGCGCAGGTCGGCCTTGCGCTCCGGCTGCACCGAGCCGGTGATCACCGGGCCCGAGACCAGCGAATTGCTCGACACCCGCATCACATCTTCCGGTGCAATCTGCAAGATGACCGGCTTGGCCGCCTCGGCCTTGGGATCTTTGCCCCCTTTGCCACAGGCAGCCAGCATGGTGGCCATGGCAAGAACGAGCAGGGTGTGTCGCAGCATTGGAAGTCTCCGGATGTTTGGTAGGGCAATTAGATCAAGCATATAAATGACAAAACACGGGCCGCACGCCATCATCGATGCGGCGCGGCAGCAGCTTTGCAGTATCCGGCAGCGACGGCGACCGGTCAATCGGCGTGTTTCGGAACGACGGATTGGAGGGACGAACTGCAGATAGGCGCGACGAAATGCAGATCGCGCTGTTCCATTCTATGAAGCTGTTGTCGGTAGTGGCCCGCTTACCAGTGCTGGCCGACGGCATGGATGGCCAGCGCCACCAGCACGCCGGTGACGATGCCGCCGCCGATTTCCACCAGCGTGTGGCCCATGCGCTCGCGCAAGGGCTTGACGCCGGGAGCGGCGCCACCGAGACGGTTGATGGCGGCAGCCTGGCGGCCAACGTGCTGGCGCAGGCTGTTGGCGTCGATCATCACAATAAAACACAGGGTGACGGCAACGCCGAAGGCCGGGTGCGCGATCCCCTCGCGCAAGGCGATCAAGGTCGCCATCGCCGTGACCACTGCGCTATGGTTGCTGGGAAAACCGCCATTGCCGACCAGGTCGAAGGCCAGCCGGCGCTGGCGCACGCTGGTGATCAAAAATTTGACGGGGCCGACCACCAGCCAGGTCAGAACGGGGGTGACGAGATAAGCGATGTCCATCGGTGTCCATGAAAAGTCCAGCGGCAACGGTGCCGAGCGGAATTATCGCAGAAGGCCACCACAGCGGCGACCGCGAAAACGCCGGAGCGGCCCCGTTCGCGCTAAACTCTGGCCCATTGTGGCGTTTTCACCAATAGAGAAAAGCGAGTCAGGCATGCAGCACTTCCGAATTTCCATCATTGTCAGCGTGGTGCTCATGGTGCTGGCCGGCTGGTGGGGCTATGCCCATGGCGGCAACGCCGGCCTGCTGCAAGCCTTGTGGATCACCGCCGTACTGGGCGTACTGGAAGTGTCGCTGTCGTTCGACAATGCCGTGGTCAATGCCACCGTGCTGCGCAACTGGAACGCCTTCTGGCGCAAGCTGTTTTTGACGGTCGGCATCCTGGTGGCGGTGTTTGGCATGCGCCTGCTGTTCCCGCTGGTGATCGTGGCGATGGCGACCGGCCTGGGCCTGATCGACGTCTGGCACATGGCGATCAACACGCCCGCCGAATACGCCCGCAACCTCAGCGCCCACCACGGCGAAGTGTCGGCCTTCGGCGGCGCCTTCCTGATGCTGGTATTTCTTAATTTCCTGTTCGACGAGGAAAAACAGTTGCACTGGCTGGGCTGGATCGAACAAAAAATCGGCCAGTACGGCACCGAGGGGCTGGCCATCCTGCTGACCGTCGGCGCCGTGTTTTTCGGCATGACCTTGGTGCCGGAGGCACGCAAGCTGGCCGTGCTCACTGCCGGCGTGGTGGGGGTGCTGGTGTACGTCGGCGTCGACTGGATCAGCGGCCTGCTCGAAAGTGAAGAAAGCAACAGCAGCGACCCCGCGGTGGGCAAGCTGATCGCGCAAGGCTCGATCGGCGGCTTTCTGTACCTCGAAGTGCTCGATGCCTCGTTCAGCTTCGATGGCGTGATCGGCGCCTTTGCCATCACCAACGATGTCGTCATCATCATGCTCGGGCTGGCCATCGGCGCGATGTTCGTGCGCTCGCTGACGGTCTACCTGGTCTACAAGGGCACGCTCGACGAATTTGTATTTCTCGAACACGGCGCCCACTACGCCATCGGCATCCTCGCCCTGATCATGTTCGCCAGCATCGGCTATGACATACCCGAATGGTTCACCGGCCTGTCCGGGGTGGCGTTCATTGCCATCTCCTTGTGGTCGTCGATCCGCTACCGCCGCCAAGGGGCGCTGGCCAGCGCTGGCTGACGGCAGCCGGCGCGGCGTTAGCGGTAACGCTCTTCGATGGCGCTGATGGTGCCATCGGCCTGCAAGCGGTCGAGGGCGCGGTCGAGTTCGCGCAGGGTGATGGGCGAGCGGTTCGACAGCGCGCAGCGGGTGCGGTGGGTGGCCACCACCAGCGGCGGATGCAGGGGAACCTTGATGTTGCCCTGGCGCTGCTGGTAATCGAACCAGGTTTGAATCGCCGACATATGGTGCAAGCGACCGGCGGTCAGCTTGGCCAGGTTCAGTTCCACGCTGGGGGCGTCGGCGCGCACGAAGGCATCACCCAGTTCCAGCTCGAGCAGCGGGTAGCGGTAACCGAACACCGTGCCGATGGGCTGGTCGGCCAGCGCGCCCACCAGCGGCGGACGCACGGCGCCACGGTCGGTGAGCACCACTTCGACCACGGTCATGAAGGGCTGGCTCCACGAAAATTTCCCGTTGATCCACTCGGGCAGATAGCCACACAAGATATCGGCCTCGCCGCTTTCCAGCGCCAGCGTCAGGCGCTTCCTCGGCAGGGCGAGGAAACGGGGCGTGCGCCCCAGCTCGCGCGCCAGCGCTTCGCCCACATCCTTGTGCATGCCCTCCACCAGCCGGAAATGATCGAAGCGCAGCATCGGCATCTCGATGGCGGTGTCGACCGCCACCACCAGCGGCGCAGCGGCGCGCGCCATCGTCCCCGCCGACTGGGCGACGAGGACAAGCAGGGCAATCCGGGCAGTGGCGGCGCAACGATGTTGAAATAGCATGAGTACAAGCGGCAGGACGGTGCGTCCGCTGGCATCAGGGACGACGACGGGCCGGCAGCGGCCCGGCAAACGGCTCCCAGTCTGCCACAGTCTGTGAAAGAATAAAGTAGTTAGTTGTAGCCAGTAGGAAGGCACTGGAATGCATGGATGGGACAGGCTCCTGCGGTGCCAGCCCCCCTTACTGGCGCCGCTGGTGCCTGTCCCATGGTTGCCTGACAAATCGCTTATTTTTGCGCCGGCTGATCAAGATCCGCCGCGGTCGACTGCTGCGTCAGCAAGCGTCCGAGCACTTCGCGCGTCAAATGTTCGGAGGCGATGCGCTGGTGCGCTTCGGTGGCGCGCTGGGCCACCGCTTCGCCGGACGCCGCCAGCGCACGCCGTTCGGCTGCCAGCCGCGAGGTTTCCAGCTCGACCAGCTGCAACTTCGACTCGGCCATCGCCTGGGTGGTCGCCGCCGCCTGGCGCTGCAGGGCGGCGTGACTGCGCGCGCTCTCGAGCAGCAGGTGCTGGGCGGCGACCTTGTCGACCATCGCCTCGCTGGCGGCTTCTTCGGCTGCTTGCAACTGCTGTGCCAGCGCCAGTTTTTCTTTTTCCGCGGCGACGCGCACGGCGCTCGCCTGCGCCGTGGCCGCTTCGACCGCCACGCGCGCCGCCATCGCCGTGATTTCCTGCTGCCGGGTGACGCTCGCTTCGCAGCGCGCTTCCAGCAAACGTGCCGCCAGCGCCACCGCGGCGCGCTCCTGCTCGGCTTCTGCGCGGGCGCCGGCGGCCTTGTCCTGCTCGATGCGCGTCAGCGCGGCCTGTGCCTCGGCCAGTTCAGTGGCCGCCTGCAGCTGGGCGTTGACGGCGTCGAGCGCTCCTTGCTGCTGCGCCGCTGCGCGCTGCGCCTGCGCCAGCAGCTCAGCACTGGCAGCACTGGCAGCGCACACGGCATCGGCCGCCTGCTGCTCGGCGGCAGCCTGCTGGCGCAGCAGCGTGGCGTCGGCCTGCTGGGCGGCAGCGCGCGCGGCGGCCGCTGCCGTCAATGCCTGTTCGGCAGCGATCTTTTGTTCAAGCACGGCCAGTGCCTGCTGCTCGGCTTGCAGACGCGCTTGTTGCGCCTGCGCCAGGGCGGCAGCGGCAGCGCTGGCAGTGAGCGCCGCTGCCGCGGCGGCGGCGGCGGCGGCGACGTCGGCGGCAACGGCGTCGCGCTCGGTCTGGGCGGCGTCAATGGCTTGCTGGCGCCAGGCGGCGCCTTCGTCATGCAGGGCCAGCTGTTCGAGCGCCAGCGCCTGTACCCGCTGTTCCTCCTGCACGCGCGCGGCGGCGGCGGCGGCCAGCGCCTGCTCGGCCTCGATGCGCTGGCGCGCTGCCTCGGTGGCGCCCTGTTCAGCGACAATGCGCGCCTGTACGCCGATCGCCGCCTGCTCCTCGGCCAGCGCACGCGCCAGCGCCACCTCGCGCAGCTGGCGGTCCACTTCGATGCGCCCTTCGGTGGCCGTCATGATGCGTGCCTCGGCCTGGCGGCGCGCTTCAGCGCCGGCCGCCGCTTTCTGTTCGAGGCGCTGGCGCTGGACGGCGGCGTCGCGCAATTCTTTTTCGGTCTGCAGACGCAGGTGGATCGATGTGGCCGCCATCCGCTCGGACTCGGCCTGTGCCAGCGCGATCGCTTCGCGCTCCTGCTCGACGTGGGCCAGCGCGCGCGCTTCTTCGAGCGCGCGCGCTTCGGCCATGGCGCGCGCAAATGCCGATGCGAGCGCTACCTGGTCGGCTTTTTCACGTTGCACCGTCAACGCCAACGCTTCGGCTTCGGCATCAGCCAGCAGCTCGGCGGTGTGACGCGCGCCCTTGGCCTGGCGCTCGCGCTCGCGCGCCAGGATCGCCATGCGGGCGTCGGCGCTGGCAATCTGCAGCACTTCCTGTTTGGCCGCCTGCACGGCAGCGACGCGCTCGACCGCGTGCAGGCGTGCCTGCTCGGTTTGCTGCTCGAGGTCGTCGGCGGCGCGCTCGGCCGCCAGTGCCATGGCTGCGTCGACTTCGCTCTGCTCGGCGGCGCGCTGGCGCGCCTCTTCTTCGAGGCGGGCGCGCGCTTCGGCGGCCAGGCGGATGCGGGTATCGGCTTCGACGCGGGCGCGCAATTCCGCCGTTTCCTGGCGCACCGCATCGAGCCGGGCGGCGCTGGCAGCGGCGGCGGCGCGCAGCGTTTCCAGGCGGTCGCGGTTCGCTTCGATGGCTTCTTCCGATGCCTGAGCGTGCTCGAGTGCGGCAGCGGCAGCGGCGGCATCCATGGCAGCGCGTTCTTCGGCCAGCGCGCGCGCACGCGCCTCGGCGTGGACGCGGCTCTCGGCCGCACAGGCCGCCTTCGCTTCGGCTTCGACGCGGGCGATGGCGGCGTGAATGGCGCGCATTTCGGACTGCGCCCGTTCCGGCGAAAGCGCCACGATGGCAGGCGCAGGCGCTGCCGCTGGCAGATCGATGCTCAGATTGGTGTCGTCGTCGGGCAGCTGGTCCATGGTGTCTTTCACAAGAATGCCTTCAGGGCGTCGTCATCGAATGCGCAGTACATACAGCATTATGGAAGCGCATGGGGGCAGCGCTTGCGCCGAACATGGGGGCAAACACCGCTCAGTTCGCTCTTTACGGGGCTCAGCGCTGGCAGCGCCCATCCGACCAGATGGCTAACCTTGCCACAACGGCCCCTCATCCATCAGTGCCACCTGCTCGCGCAGTTCGAGGATGCGGTCCTGCCAGTAGCGCTGGGTATTAAACCAGGGGAACGCCAGCGGGAAGGCCGGATCATCCCAGCGCATCGCCAGCCAGGCCGAGTAATGCAGCAGGCGCAAGGTGCGCAGCGCTTCGACCAGCTGCAGCTGGCGGGCGTCGAAGTCGGCAAAATCTTCGTAGCCGGCGAGGATGTCGGCCATCTGGCGCGCGCGCTCCTCGCGCTCGCCCGACAGCAGCATCCACAAATCCTGCACTGCCGGGCCGCTGCGGCTATCATCGAAGTCGACGAAATGGGGGCCGGCATCGGTCCACATGATGTTGCCGACATGGCAATCACCATGCAGGCGGATCAAGGGCTGTGCGCCGGCGCGCTGGTAACAGTGGGCGACGCCGTCGAGGGCCTGGTCGACCACGCTGGTCCATGCCGGCAACAGTTCGGGCGGGATGAAATTGTGTTCGAGCAGCCAGGCGCGCGGGGCGGCGCCAAAGGTAGCCGGCGTCAGCGCCGGTCGCTCGGCAAACTGTTGCAAGGCGCCCACCGCGTGGATGCGGCCGATGAAGCGGCCGATCCATTCGCGCACGCTGGCGTCGTCGAGCTCGGGCGCACGACCGCCGCGGCAGGGAAACACGGCAAACTTGAAGCCGCCAAAACTGTGCAGGGTGCGGCCATCGAGCACGCTGGCGGCCACCACCGGGATTTCGCGCTCGACCAGTTCGGCGACAAACGCGTGCTCTTCAAGGATGGCGGCATCGCTCCAGCGCGCCGGCCGGTAAAACTTGACCACCACCGGGCCACCCTCTTCGCGGCCCACCTGGTAGACGCGGTTTTCGTAGCTGTTCAGGGCCAGCAGGCGGCCGTCGCCGTGCAGGCCGATACTGTCGAGGGCGTCGAGCACGCAGTCAGGGCCGAGCGCGGAAAAAGGATGGGGGGCGGTTACTGCAGGGTCGGCATCAGGGTTCATGACACATTGTACGCCGCAGCGATTGCTCACGCGCCAGCGGCCAGACACGTTAAACTGTCGCCTACGTACCATCACACGCACCAACGTCCTCCCCACGAAAGCACACCATGCAATACGATCAGCCCCTGTCAGACAAAGAATTCGACGAACTCGACCAGTTTCTGCTGTCCGACCGCAGTTCCGACGACGCCATGACCATGGACACCCTGCACGGTTTCCTGACGGCGATTGCCATCGGCCCTGAAACCATCATGCCCACCGAATGGCTGCCGAAGGTCTGGGGCGAAGACGGCGCCAGCGCACCGACCTGGAAAAATGCCAAGGAAGCCGACCGCATTTTCGAGCTGATCATGCGCTTCATGAACGAAGTGGCAGTCACCTTCGAAGTGGCACCAAAAGAATTCGAACCGCTGTTCGTCGAGCACGAGCACGAAGGCCAGACCCTGATCGACGCCGAGGCATGGTGCTGGGGTTTTTGGGAGGGTTTGGAATTGCGCCCCGGTTCGTGGGACGCCATCTATTCGTCCGACGTCGCGCCATTGATGCACCCGCTGTACCTGCTGGGCGCCGACGAAATCGAAGAAGCCGAACTGAAGGAAGTGGACGACCCCGTCAAAGGCCACAAGCTGGCGCTGGAAATCGAGGCGAACCTGCCGGCCATCTACAAATTCTGGCTGCCGCTGCGCAAGTCCGCGGTGCACACCATCAAGCGCGACGAGCCGAAAGTGGGCCGCAATGACGATTGCCCTTGCGGCAGCGGCAAAAAATTCAAGAAATGCTGCGGCGCTGACAGCACCGACAGCAGCGACAAAACTGCCGTGTAACCCCAGCTGCCGTGTAACCCCTGCCGTGTAATTTCGCTACAGCCACCGGAGCCGCCATGTCCAATCTCTTGCCGATCGCCACCAGTACCGACCGCGAGCAGGTGTTTGGCCTGCTCGCCGGCCTGGCCAACCGCCATGGCTGCATCACCGGCGCCACCGGCACCGGCAAGACCGTCACCCTGCAGGTGATGGCGCAGGCACTGTCGAATATCGGCGTGCCGGTGTTCATGGCCGACATCAAGGGCGATCTGTCGGGCCTGGCAGCGGCCGGCGCCAGTTCGCCCAAAATGGCCGAACGGCTGGCCATGCTCAAGCTCGAGCAGCCAGCCTGGGCCGCCTGCCCGGTCACCTTCTGGGACGTGTTCGGCGAACAGGGTCACCCGCTGCGCGCCACCATCTCCGACCTCGGTCCGCTGCTGCTGGCGCGCATGCTCAACCTGAACGACACCCAGCAAGGCGTGCTGCAGCTGGCCTTTCGCATCGCCGACGACAAAGGCTTGCTGCTGCTCGACGGCAAAGACTTGCGCGCCCTGCTGCAGCATGTGGGCGAGCATGCCGCCGAGTATCGCACCAGCTACGGCAATCTCTCGGCCGCCAGCATCGGCGCCATCCAGCGCGGCCTGATCGGTATTGAAGAGCAAGGGGGCGCGCTTTTTTTCGGCGAGCCCATGCTCAACATCGACGACTTGCTGCAGACCGATGCGCATGGTCGCGGGGTGGTCAACATCCTCGCCGCCGACAAGCTGATGAACTCGCCGCGCCTGTACGCCGTGTTTTTATTGTGGCTGCTGGCCGAACTGTTCGAGCACCTGCCCGAAGTGGGCGATGTCGAGCAGCCGACACTGGTGTTTTTCTTCGACGAAGCGCACCTGCTGTTCAATGACGCCCCCAAGGCGCTGCTCGACAAAATCGAACAGGTGGTGCGCCTGATCCGCTCGAAGGGGGTGGGCGTGTATTTTGTGACACAAAATCCCCTCGACATTCCCGACACGGTCCTGGGCCAGCTGGGCAACCGCGTCCAGCATGCGCTGCGCGCCTACACCCCGCGCGACCAGAAAGCCGTCAAGGCCGCTGCCGACACCTTCCGTCCCAACCCGGCGCTCGATACCGCCGCCGTCATCACCGAACTGGGGGTGGGCGAAGCGCTGGTCTCCTTTCTCGACGACCAGGGCCGGCCGACCATCGTCGAGCGCACGTATATCCTGCCGCCGGCGTCGCGCATCGGCCCCATCGACCAGGCGGCCCGCCATGCACTGATGGCGACGTCGAACGTGGCCGGCGTCTACGACAGCGCGATCGACCGCCAGTCGGCGTTTGAAATGTTGACGGCGCGGGTCACACCGGCTGCGGCGCCCACCCCTGCCAGTTCAGCGACGGCGCCGTCAGCCGGCAGCCTCGGCGGCATTCTCGGTGGCCTGGGCGACCTGTTCGGCGCCGCCAGCGGGCGCGATACGCCGATGCAGGCGATGGTCAAATCGGCGGCGCGCAGCATTGGCGCGCAGGTCGGGCGGGAACTGATCCGCGGCGTGCTGGGATCGCTCCTGAAAAAACGGTAGACCTCGAACATTGTGTTGCAGACAAAAATTAAAAATTTCCTGTAGCATTGACAGCTGTTACTTTGTGATACATTATGAAACACAAGGTAATATTTAAATAATTTTTCAGGTTCACGCGCTATCGCCCCCCGCCCCGGGCGCTTGCCGTCGTCGACCGGGTTTCTGCGCCACTTTGCTGCGCTCGTCTGCCGATTCCACAGCTGCCGCCTCGCTCACCGCCTGGGGCCCTCCTGTGCCGGCACTCCACCGAGCTGTCACATGCAAGCAACTATCTCTCTTTGTTCCGGACTGCGCACGGAACTGCGCGGCATCAAACTGCTGCGCGAATCATGCAAGCTGGTGTCACGCGCCCTGCTCTACCGGCGCCAGACCAGCGCCTGGCTGCACCTGCTCAACTCGCATCCCCTGTTTGCGCAGATGCTGCCCAGTTGCCCCCGCCTGGTCAACAAGATTTACCGTGATTACCTCAGCACCCGGCTCGGTTGCGACGAACGCCTCGATGCGCTGCGCAGCCATTACAGCACCGTCATCGATCGGGGCTTGACGCCGCTGGTGGCGCGCGCCGCCCTCGGCGCCGTCGAGCTGTGCCGCCTGAACGCCAAGGATGGCGATTACCGCGTGCAACTGCGCGCCGGCAGCGTGCTGTGCCGCGAAGGTGAGCTGATCTTTCAATTGATGCACGAACAGACCCTGGTCTACTCGGTCGCCTGCGCCTTTGTGCGCGATGGCGCCCTGTTGATGCTCGGTGTCGGCTGCCTGCAAGGCACGCCCGGCGCCGGCGCCCAGGACCGTGTGCGTGAAGCGACCCGCGCCCTGCACGGCATGCGTCCAAAAAACCTGTTGATGCGGGTGGTGCGCCAGTTCGGCCACGACCAAGGTTGCGCCGGGTTACTGCTGGTGAGCAATGCGAACCGCGTGGTCACCACCTCAATGCGCCAGGGCAAAGTGCATGCCGACTACGACACCTTGTGGACCGAACTGGGCGCCGTGCAGCGCGCCGATGGCGATTTCACCCTGCCGTGCGCGGCGCTGGCGGCGCTCGACCTCGCCGAGATCGCCTCGAAAAAGCGCTCGGAAGCAAAAAAGCGCCACGAGATGCTCAGCACCGCCCTCGACGACATCGAGGCGCAGGTGCGCCGCTCGCAGCGCGCCCTGACGCCCCTGCGGCTGGCCAGCGCACCGGCCGCTTTTGACGGCCCAGCCCTGCAGCTGCGCAGCGCCTGACTGCTGGACCGGCTCAGACCAGCGCCGGCTCCTGCAGCCGGCTTTCATACAGCGCTGCCAGCAGGTCGGACTGGCTGACCATGCCGGCGTAGCGGTCTTCCTCGTCGATCACGGCAATATGATGGATGGCTGGACGCGCAGCGGAACCCGACATCAGCGCCACCAGTTCGACGATCGGCGTCGTTGCCCGCACCGTGACCGCGGGCGCCGTCATGATTTGCCCCACCACTTCCGGCTTGTCCGAATGGCTGCCCTGGTACGGCATCAGGAAGCGTTGCAGGCGGGCGCCGAGGCCGTGGTACTGATCGAGTTCGGCATGGCGCAGAAAATCGCTGTGCGCCACCACACCGATCACCCGGCGCGCCTTGTTGAGCACCGGCAGCGCCCGCACCTGCTGCGTGCGCAGCAGGTGCCAGGCGTCCAGCAAGCTGGTACCGAACTCCACCGTGATCGCCTTGTGCGCCATGATGGCGCCGCAGGTAATGACGCCAAAGCGCCGCTCATAGGCTTGCATTTCAGTGGCGACGATGATGGTTTCCAGATCGTCGCGGCTGACGTCGAGAACCTGGCCGTAGCGTTTCAATACCGCATCGAGATCGCCAGCAGCGAAGCCAACCCGGCCGACCGGCGCGCTGGCCGCACCAGCGGGCGGCAGACTGCTTTGCTGGCGGTGCGGATAGCGCCGGCCGGTCAGATTGTTGTAGGCGATGGCGGCGCCAATGAGCAAGGCCGTGTTCAGGGCCACCTGCACAAAGGCGAACTGGTAGCCGGCCGCATGCACGGCGGGCCCCGCCAGCACGGCAGTGAGCGCCACCGCGCCGCCCGGCGGATGCAGGCAGCGCAACAAAAACATGCAAAGGATGGCGGCTCCCACCGCCAGCGGCGCCGCCAGTACCGGTGCGCCCACCAGCCGCGCCACGCTGACGCCGACAATGGCCGAGATAACATTCCCGCCAAACACCGACCACGGCTGCGCCAGCGGACTGGCCGGCACGCCAAACAGCAGTACCGCCGACGCCCCCATCGGGGCAATCAAAAAACTCAGGGCGCTGGTGTCGCCCTGCAGCGCGCCCACCAGCAGCGGCGTCAACAGGGCCGTGGCCAGCAAGCCGAGCAGCGCGCCGACGCCCGCGCGCACCTGCTCGGTGCGGCTGGCCGTGTTGGGATGCGGCAAGAAAGGCGCCAGCCAGCCCCGCAGTGTGTTGCCAATCCCCCGTTTGCCTGCCTGTGCCTGCTCCGCCATTACCCATCCTCAATACGTGAATGACGCTATTACACCATACGAGGGCAGTGCCGCACTGAAACGGTGCGCGAAGGTGCAGGCGCGCCCCCTCAAATGCAAAATCGACTGGCACGCTTCTTGATATATATTTATTGATATATATTGCTTGATATCTATTTTTCTATTCATCAAACCTACAAGGGGAGTTCCATGCAGCCCGCACCACGTATTTTTGATGAGATGCACGAGCATGGCGATGGCCAGGGCGATCGCGCGGTCCGTGAACATTACCGCGAGTTCGACCAGTGGCTGGCGCGCCAGACGCCCGAACAGATCGCCCGCAAGCGTGCCGAGGCCGATCTGACCTTTCGCCGCGTCGGCATCACCTTTGCCGTCTACGGCGACGATGCCGGCACCGAGCGCCTGATCCCCTTCGACACCATTCCGCGCATCATTCCAGCGCAGGAATGGGCGCACCTGCAAACCGGGCTGGTGCAGCGGGTCAAGGCCTTAAATATGTTTATCCATGATATTTATCACGGCCAGGACATCATCAAGGCGGGCCTGATCCCGGCCGCGCAGATTTACCAGAATGCCCAATATCGCCCGGAAATGCAGGGCATCGCCGTGGCCTCCGACATTTACGCCCACATTGCCGGGGTGGACATTGTGCGGGCCGGCGCCGGCGAATTTTATGTACTGGAAGACAATCTGCGGGTGCCCTCGGGCGTCTCTTACATGCTGGAAGACCGCAAGATGATGATGCGGCTGTTTCCGGAACTGTTCGCACGCAACCGCATTGCCCCTGTCGATCACTATCCGGACATGCTGCTCGACAATCTGCGCTCGGTCGCTCCCAACGGGGGCAACGACCCCACCGTGGTGGTGCTCACCCCCGGCATCCACAATTCGGCGTATTTCGAGCACGCCTTCCTGGCCCAGCAGATGGGCGTCGAACTGGTCGAAGGCAAGGATCTGTACGTCAGCGACAACGCCGTCTACATGCGCACCATCCGCGGTCCCAAGCGGGTCGATGTGATTTACCGCCGCATCGATGACGATTACCTCGATCCGCTGGCGTTCCGCTCCGATTCCAGCCTCGGCGTGCCGGGCTTGCTGTCGGTGTACCGCGCCGGCCGGGTGACGCTGGCCAATGCCATCGGCACCGGCGTCGCCGACGACAAGTCGATCTACCCCTTCGTGCCCGACATGATCAAGTTTTATCTGGCGGAAGAGCCGATCCTCAACAACGTGCCCACCTTCCAGTGCCGCAAACCGGCCGACCTCGAATACACCCTGGCCAATCTGCACAAGCTGGTGGTCAAGGAAGTGCACGGCGCCGGCGGCTATGGCATGCTGATCGGCCCGGCGTCGTCAAGCGCGCAGATCGACGATTTCCGGCGCCGCCTGCTGGCCAAGCCGGACGGCTACATCGCCCAGCCGACGCTGGCCCTGTCGGCTTGCCCGACGTTTGTAGAAAACGGCATCGCCCCGCGTCACATCGATTTGCGCCCGTTCGTGTTATCCGGCAAAACCATTTCGATGGTGCCGGGCGGACTGACCCGGGTCGCCCTCGAGGAAGGCTCGCTGGTCGTGAACTCGTCGCAAGGCGGCGGCACCAAGGACACCTGGATTCTGGAGCAACCATGCTAAGCCGCACCGCCGATCACTTGTACTGGATGGCGCGCTACACCGAGCGCGCCGAAAACACCGCCCGCATGCTCGACGTCGCCGTGCAAACCTCGATGCTGCCGCAATCGCTCGAAGACAGCGAGGGGGCCTGGCGCGCCATGCTGGGCATCTCCGAACTGGAAGAACAATTCGCCCGCCGCAAGGGACGCTGCAACCAGGTCGATGTGCTCGACTTCATGGTGCGCGATCCCTCCAATCCGTCGTCGATCGCCGCCTGTCTGAAAGGGGCGCGCGACAATGCGCGCGCGGTGCGCGGCAAGCTCACCACCGAGGTGTGGGAAACCACCAACGCCACCTGGCTGAGCATGCCCGCGCAATTGACTGCCGACAGCCTTGAGAACGATCCCAGCGCCTTTTTCGAATGGGTCAAATACCGTTCGCACCTGTCGCGCGGCGTCACGCTGGGCACCATGCTCAAGGACGAGGCCATGTATTTCATTCGCCTGGGCACCTTCCTGGAACGGGCCGACAATACCGCGCGCATTCTCGACGTCAAGTACCACGGCGCCGCCGATGCCTCGTCGCAGCGCGATTTTTATTACTGGGCCGCGCTGCTGCGCTCGGTATCGGGCTTTGAAATTTACCGCAAGGTGTACCGCGACGTCATCACCCGCGAACGGGTGGCCGAACTGCTGATGCTGCACCCGGACATGCCGCGCTCGCTGCTGTTCTCGATGGAACAGGTGCTGGACAACCTGTGCGCGGTGCGCAACGACGTCTCCGCCGATACCGAGCGGCTGGCCGGCAAGCTGCATGCCGAACTGAAGTTCACCCGCATCGACGACATCCTGCATGCGGGGCTGCACGACAGCCTCACCACGTTTCTCGAAAACATCGATGCGCTGGGCCGTCTGATCAGCCGCGATTTCCTTGTGCCACTGGCGGGCTGACCATGAAACTTTCGATCCGTCACCAAACCGTCTACCGCTACGCCGCCAGCCAGGCCTACAGCATCCAGCAACTGCACGTCACGCCACGGCTGGAGGCGCAGCAAAGCGTGCTGTCCTGGAACCTGCAGGCGCCCGGTGCCGTCAATGCCTATACCGACGCTTACGGCAACCGCTCGCACATGCTCACCCTCAACGAGCCGCACCGCACCGTTGCCATCGTTGCCGAGGGGGTGGTGCAAACCACCGCGCTGTACCAGGGCCGGCTGCACAATAGCGAACCGTTATCGCCGCTGGTGTTTACCGTGCCGACCCGCCTGACCACGCCCACCGATGCGGTCAAGGACTACGCCGCCCGCCACCTCGGCCTGGCGCGCGCGGGCCGCGCCGACACCACCTCGATGCTCACTCTGGCCGCGGCGATCCGCCAGAGCGTCACCTACACCAGCGGCGCCACCAGCGTGCACACCAGCGGACACGACGCCATGCTGCTCGGCGCCGGCGTCTGCCAGGACCATGCGCACCTGTTTCTGGCCTGCTGTCACGCCCTCGGGGTGCCGGCCAGGTATGTGTCGGGCTATATCGATCCGGGCAGCAGTGGCCACGCCGCCAGCCATGCCTGGGTCGACGCCTGGGTCATCGACAGCGACTTCGAAGGCTGGATCAGCATCGATGTCACGCATGCCCGCCTGATGAGCCACGCCTACTGCCGGCTGGCGATCGGCCGCGACTACGATTCGGCGGCACCGGTGCGCGGCAGCCGCCGTGGCGCTGGCGACGAGACCATGGCGGTCGAGGTGCTCATCGTTCCGGTATAAAATACTGTTTTATCGTTTCAATGAAGATGCCGCAATCATGACGTACTGTACAGGCATCCGCCTCGACGCCGGACTGGTGTTTCTGTCCGATTCACGCACCAACGCCGGTGTCGACCAGGTCGGCACCTTCCGCAAGATGACGGTGTACGAGCATCCGGGCGAGCGGGTGATGGTGCTCATGACGTCCGGCAATCTGTCGATTTCGCAAGCGGTGCGCGAACAGGTGTCGGCCTATGTGGCCGCCGATGGCACCACCATCTGGAACGCCCCCAGCATGCTGGCGGCCACCCGCATCATCGGCGAGGCCGTGCGCTTCATCCACCAGCGCGACGCGCAAGCGCTGGCCGAATTTCGCATCGATTTCAATATCAGCATCATCTTCGGCGGCCAGATCCGGGGCGAGCGCTGCCGCTTGTTCAATATTTACTCGGCCGGCAATTTTATCGAGTCGCACGACCAGACCACGTATTTTCAGATCGGCGAAGCCAAGTACGGCAAGCCCATCCTCGACCGCGTGATCAATCCGCAAACGGGGCTCGATGAAGCGGCCAAGTGCGCGCTGGTATCGATGGATTCAACCCTGCGCTCGAATATCTCGGTGGGCTTGCCGCTCGATTTGCTGGTCTACCAGGCGGACAGCCTGGCCGTCACCCGGTTTACCACCATCGACGAGCGCAACCAGTATTTCCAGATGCTGCGCTCGAGCTGGGGCCAGCAACTCAAGGCGGTATTCGAGAGCATCGACGACCCGGTCTGGGACGCCGCCCCCGGCACCACCGACAATGTGCTGTGCGCCGCCAGCGGCAAGGTGCCGCCGCTGCGGGTGCCGCTGCCGGCTTACCTGAGCGAAAGCAATGCGCCGGCAGCGCCGCTGCAATCGCTGGCGCAGGATATGGGCGGCCAGCAAAGCTGAACGGCACCAGCCCCCTCCCAGCGCATTTATTTGAATTGATGTACGATCACCGACGGTTTCGATCGCTCATTTAATTCAAGGACAAACAATGAAACGTTTTGCACTGGCCGCCCTGGCCGCCGCCATGGTTGCCGTCACCGCCCCAGCACTGGCCGCCGCCCCGATGGTCAAGACCAGCGCCCCCGCCTACTACCGCATGATGCTGGGCGACTTCGAAGTAACCGTCATCAACGACGGCACCACCCCACTGCCGGTCGACACCCTGCTGCAGGGCATGAGCAAGGCCGAGCTGACGGCAGCGCTGAAGAAAAATTTCGCCGCTTCGCCGCTGGAAACCTCGTTCAACGCCTTCCTGATCAACACCGGCAGCAAGCTGGTGCTGGTCGACACGGGCGCCGGTGGCCTGTTCGGCCCCAACCTGGGCAAGTTCGCCGCCAACCTGAAAGCGGCCGGCTACGCGCCGGAGCAGATCGATGAGATCTATATCACCCACATGCACCCTGACCACGTCGGCGGCCTGGTCACCAATGGCCAGCTGGTGTTCCCCAACGCCACCGTGCGGGCGCAAAAGCAGGAAGCCGATTACTGGCTGAGCAACGAGATCCTCGCCAAGAATCCTGCCAAGGGCGATTTCTTCAAAGGCGCCATGGCCTCCCTCAATCCCTACGTTGCTGCCGGCAAGTTCAAGGCTTTCGAAGGCGACGTCGAGCTGGTGCCCGGCGTGAGCTCGCATTCGGGCAAGGGCCACACCCCTGGCCACGCCACCTACGTGGTGGAAAGCAAGGGAGAAAAGCTGGTGCTGGTCGGCGACTTGATCCACGTGGCCGCCGTGCAGATGGCGCGTCCCGACGTCACCATCGGTTTCGACAGCACGCCGAAAGACGCGCTGGCCGAGCGCCGCCAGGCCTTTGATGCCGCTGCCCGTGCCGGCTACCTGATCGGTGGCGCTCACCTGGCCTTCCCCGGCGTGGGCCACCTGCGCAAGGATGGCAAGGGCTATGATTTCGTGCCGGTGAATTTTGTGCAGATTCACTGATGAGATAGTGAATCAGGGCGCGCTCGCGCCTTGAACGATAAAAAGGGGGGCTGGCAGTTGTGCCAGCCCCCCTTTATGACGTCTGGTGGAGCAGGGGCGTTCAGCAACGCCGGGTTGGGAAAGGCACCCTGCGGTGCCAGCCCCATTTCTCCTAAGGACCAACTGACATCATTACTGCCCGCGCGGCCCCTTGTCAGCCCCCTTGTGGTCCTTCGCCCCATCCTGCGCATGGCGACCGGCCACCTGCTCGGTCTTGGCGTTCTGCTGTGCGCGGTCGGCTTCCTGCTGGTCGTGCTGTGCCTCGCGTTGCAGTTTTTCGCGGGCGTCGGCGGTGCTTTTGCTCATGACAGTCTCCTTGCTGGAAAATATCCAAGTTACGCCGCTCAGCGCAATTGCACCGTACGCCACACCACACAAGCGGCCATCAAAGCTTGATGAAATGCTCGCGGTAATATTTCAGCTCTTCGATCGACTCGATGATGTCAGCCAGCGCCGTGTGCTTCTGGTGCTTTTTAAAGCCGGACACCAGCTCCGGCTTCCAGCGCCGGCACAGCTCTTTCAAGGTCGACACGTCAAGGTTGCGGTAGTGGAAGAACGACTCCAGCTTGGGCATGGTGCGCGCCATGAAGCGGCGGTCCTGGCAAATGGTGTTGCCGCACATCGGCGACTTGCCGGCCGGGACGTATTGACGCAGCCAGGCGATCAGTTCCGCTTCCGCCTGCGCTTCGCTGACGGTCGAGGCCCGCACGCGCTCGATCAGGCCGCTGCGGCCATGGGTGCCCTTGTTCCAGGCATCCATCTTGTCGAGCGTTTCGTCGGACTGGTGGATGGCGAACACCGGGCCTTCGGCGATGGTGTTCAAGTGCATGTCGGTGACGACGACCGCCACTTCGATGATGCGGTCGCTGTCCGGTTCCAGCCCCGTCATTTCGAGGTCGACCCAGATCAGGTTCATTTCGTTGGGACGGGTGGAGGCTGGTGCAGCAACACCGCCGGTGGTTTCAGTCGCTTGTGACATAATTCTCTCTTGGCCTAATCAATCCTGCATTTTCTCACAGGCACTCAATGTATTCTCTCGCGTTTTCGCTTTTGTTTATCGCTTTTTTTATCGTCACGCTGGTGCTGCGCGTGTGGCTGTCGAACCGCCACATCCGCCACGTGCTGGCGCACCGCGCCGCCGTGCCCGCCGAATTTGCCGCACGCATCCCGCTCGCCGCGCACCAGAAGGCGGCCGACTACACCGTCGCCAAATCGAAGTTCGGTACCGTCTCCCTGCTGGCCTCGAGCTTCATCCTGCTCGCCTTCACCCTGCTGGGCGGCCTGCAATGGCTGGCCATCCAGCTCGCCCCCATCAGCGGCTTTGGCATGGGCGGCCAGCTGGCGCTGCTGGCGGCGTTCGCCGTCATCTCGGGCCTGCTCGACCTGCCCTTCGACATCTATCGCCAGTTCGTGCTCGAGCAACGCTTCGGCTTTAACAAGATGACCGCCCGGCTGTGGCTGGGCGACATGCTCAAGGGCCTGCTGCTGGGCAGCGCCATCGGCTTGCCGCTGGCATGGGTGGTGCTGACCTTGATGGACAAGGCCGGCAACCTGTGGTGGCTGTATGCGTGGCTGGTGTGGAGCGGCTTTCAATTGCTGATGATGGTGCTGTTCCCGACCGTCATTGCGCCGCTGTTCAATAAATTCACCCCACTCGAAGACGCCAGCCTGAAGGCGCGCATCGAAGGCTTGATGGCGCGCGTCGGCTTTGCCTCCAAGGGCCTGTTCGTGATGGACGGCTCCAGGCGCAGCGCCCACGGCAATGCCTATTTTTCCGGCTTCGGCGCCAACAAGCGCATCGTCTTTTTCGACACCCTGCTCGAACGGCTGGCGCCGCAGGAAATCGAGGCGGTGCTGGCCCACGAACTGGGTCATTTCAAGCTCAAGCACATCGTCAAGCGCATCGCCGTCATGTTTGCCGTCTCGCTGGGCTTTCTGGCCCTGCTGGGCTACCTGAAAGACCAGGCCTGGTTTTATCAGGGACTGGGAGTCGATCCCATCCTGTCGAGCAATGCCATGGCCCTGATCCTGTTCATGCTGGTGCTGCCGGTGTTCACGTTTGTACTGTCGCCCCTCACCTCGATCAGTTCGCGCAAGCACGAGTTCGAGGCCGACGCCTTCGCCGCCACCCACGCCAAGGCCGATGACCTGGTGTCGGCGCTGGTCAAGATGTACGAAGACAACGCCTCCACGCTCACCCCCGATCCGCTGCACTCGGCCTTCTATGATTCGCACCCGCCAGCGTCGCTGCGGATCCGTCAGCTCAATATGGCGGCCGTATGACCGCCCCCATCATGGCCCGCATCACGGCCGCTGAAAACTGCGTCGATGGCGCCCCCGCCCTCGACGCTGCTGCCATCGCCGCCCTGCTCGTCCAGGTGCCCGCATGGCAGGTCGACGCCGCCACCCTGGTGCGCCGCTACAGCTTTGCCAACTGGCAGGCAGCGCTGGCGTTCGCCAATGCCGCCGGCGCCATGGTCGAACAACAAAACCACCATCCCGTACTGACCATGTCCTATACTTACTGCGAACTGCGCTTTACCACCCACTCGGCCGGCAACACCGTCACCCGCAACGACTTTATTTGCGCCGCCCGCGCCGATGCCCTCTACCAGGGCCAGCCATGAACGCAGTGCCAGCAGCAGAAAAACTGAGCGGCACCATCATCGCCGCCCACGGCCGCCACTACCTCGCCGACGTCGACGGCCGCAAGCTGCAGTGCGTCACGCGCGGCAAAAAAACCAATATCGCCGTGGGCGACATCGTCCACCTGCAAATGACGTCCAGCGACCAGGCCGTCATCGACGGCATCGCCGAACGCAAGACCTTGCTGTACCGCTCCGACCAGTACAAATCGAAGCTGCTGGCGGCCAACCTGACGCGCCTGTTCATCGTCGTCGCCACCGAACCGGGCTTTGCCGATGACCTGATCTCGCGCTCGCTGGTGGCGGCCGAAGCGGCCGGCATCGATGCCCACCTGATCCTCAACAAGACCGACGTCATCGAATCGCTGCCGAAAGCGCGCGAGCGGCTGAAAACGTATACTTCGCTGGGCTACCCGCTGCACGAAGTGTCGGCGCGCACCCACCCGGAGCAGGCGGTGGCCACCCTCTCTCCTTTGCTGGCCGGACAGTCGTCGATTTTTATTGGCCAGTCGGGCATGGGCAAGTCGTCGCTGATCAACCTGTTGGTGCCGGACGCCGACATTGCCGTGCGCGAAATATCCGCCGCTCTCGATACCGGCAAGCACACCACCACGTTTACCCGCCTGTACGATGTGCCGATCGCCGGCACGGACGCCCGCGCCCCCCGCACCACCCTCATCGATTCGCCGGGCTTCCAGGAATTTGGCCTGTACCACCTGTCCGAAGGCATGCTCGAGCGGGCCTTCGTCGAATTCACACCCTACCTGGGCGGCTGCAAGTTTTATAACTGCCGCCACCTGATCGAGCCCCAGTGCGCCATCCTGCAAGCGGTAGCAGAAGGCAAGATCGCCAAATTCCGCCACCAGTTATATGGCCAGCTACTGCATGAATCGGCGCAGACGCTGTATTGATTGCTTGGAAAATGTCGCTGCAGCATCGGGCTGGCGCCGCACGAAGTTTCCATAAAAACACACCATCGCCTATAATTACCAGCCAGCCGCCCTCAACATCGCCCTCCGTATGCCTACCGCCAAGCCCCGCACACCGATCAAGCATTTCCTGCAATTCGCCGATTTCACCCTGGCCGAATTCGAGTACGTCATCGCGCGCGCCGCCGTCATCAAGCGAAAATTCAAGAATTACGAGATTTATCACCCGCTGATCGACCGCACCCTGGTGATGGTGTTCGAGAAGAGTTCGACGCGCACCCGGCTGTCGTTCGAGGCCGGCATGCACCAGCTCGGCGGCGCTGCCATCTACCTCAACACGCGCGACAGCCAGCTCGGGCGCGGCGAGCCGGTGGAAGACGCCGGCCAGGTGATGAGCCGGATGTGCGACATCATCATGGTGCGTACCTTCGGCCAGGACATCATCGAGCGCTTCGCCGCCAATTCGCGCGTGCCGGTGATCAATGGCCTGACCAATGAACACCATCCCTGCCAGGTGCTGGCCGATATCTTTACCTATATCGAACAGCGCGGCTCGATCGCCGGCAAGACGGTGACCTGGATTGGCGACGCCAACAACATGCTGTACTCATGGCTGCAGGCCGCCGAAGTGTTTGGTTTTCATGTCAACGTGTCGACCCCGGCTGGCTACGAGATCGATCTGGCGCAGGTCACCACCAACCGGTTTACCCGCTTTGCCAGCCCGGCTGACGCCTGCGCCGGCGCGCACCTGGTCACTACCGATGTGTGGACCAGCATGGGTTACGAAAAAGAAAACGCCGAACGGCTGGCCGCCTTCGATGGTTTCATCGTCGATGCGCCCAAAATGGCGCGCGCCACCGCCGACGCCCTGTTCATGCACTGCCTGCCCGCCCACCGCGGCGAAGAAGTCGCTGCCGACGTCATCGACGGCCCGCAGTCGGTGGTGTGGGACGAAGCGGAAAACCGCCTGCATGTGCAAAAAGCGCTGATCGAATACCTGCTGCTGGGCGAAATCGCCGAAGCATAAAGACTCCCCTGTACTAACCGGAAATCACCATGAGCGATATTAAAAAAGTAGTCCTTGCCTATTCGGGCGGCCTCGACACCTCCGTCATTCTCAAATGGCTGCAAGACAATTACGGCTGCGAAATCGTTACGTTTACCGCTGACCTGGGCCAGGGCGAAGAGCTCGAACCGGCGCGTGCCAAGGCGATCAAGTTCGGCATCAAGCCGGAAAACATTTATATCGATGATGTGCGCGAAGAATTCGTGCGCGATTTCGTCTTCCCCATGTTCCGCGCCAACACCGTGTACGAGGGTGAATACCTGCTCGGTACCTCGATCGCCCGGCCGCTGATCGCCAAGCGCCTCATCGAGATCGCCAACGAAACGGGCGCCGACGCCATCTCGCACGGCGCCACCGGCAAGGGCAACGACCAGGTGCGTTTCGAACTCGGTGCGTATGCGCTCAAGCCGGACGTCAAGATCATCGCCCCGTGGCGTGAATGGGATCTGCTGTCGCGCGAAAAACTGCTCAAATATGCGGAAGACGCCGGTATCGCCGTCGACATGAAGCACAAGAATGGCGGCGCGCCCTACTCGATGGACGCCAACCTGCTGCACATTTCGTTCGAAGGCCGCCACCTGGAAAACCCCAGTGCCGAAGCGGAAGAAACCATGTGGCGCTGGTCGGTCAGCCCGGAAAACGCCCCTGACCAGGCCGAATACCTCGACCTTGAATACGAGCGCGGCGACATTGTCGCCGTCAATGGCGTGCGCATGACGCCGGCCGTGGTGCTCACCGAGTTGAACCGCCTCGGCGGCAAGCACGGCATCGGCCGCCTCGACCTGGTGGAAAACCGCTACGTCGGCATGAAGTCGCGCGGCTGCTACGAAACCCCGGGCGGCACCATCATGCTCAAGGGTCACCGCGCCATCGAATCGATCACCCTCGACCGCGAAGTGGCGCACTTGAAGGATGACTTGATGCCGCGCTACGCCTCGATGATTTACAACGGCTACTGGTGGTCGCCCGAGCGCGTCGCCATCCAGACCCTGATCGACCATACCCAGGCCACCGTCAACGGCTGGGTGCGCATGAAGCTGTACAAGGGCAATGTCATCGTCGTCGCCCGCGATTCGAAGACCGATTCGCTGTTCGACATGAACATCGCCACCTTTGATGAAGATGGCGGTGCTTACAACCAGGCCGATGCCGGCGGCTTCATCAAGCTCAATGCCTTGCGCATGCGCATTGCAGCCAAGGCGCGTACCCGCCGCGGGCAGTAGCACTGCCGCAGCGGCGCCCTGCAGAGCCGCCTTCGGGCGGCTTTTTTACGGGCGGCTGCGCCCGCGCCGAAGGTGCCGCGGCAGCGCGCTACAGCGGCATCGCGTGATCGTCGTGGTTCGCACGGTCGACCATCGGCGGGCGACCGGGGTTTACCATGCAGCGCCGTGCGTGACTTCAGGTTTCGTTCACATACTGGCGGAAAATTTCCATCCAACGGTCATGGGTCTGCTCGAGGCCCTTGACGGGAAAGTCGATTTTCCACTTCGGAAAATCGATATCGCGTACTTCGATAAAAAAGCCCGTCGCTGCCATATTGGCGCGCGCGTTGCGGGTGTTGGCCGCCGTCACCGCCAGCGCCGTGCCAAGGTTGCCGTGACCGCCCACCATCCCGCCCCCGCTCTGCACGTTGGCACTCCACTTGCGGATTTCACCGAACGGATAGGCGCGATACGCCTTGTTCTGGTACGCATGCAAGACCTTGTTGTCGGGATCCAGGGCGATGCCGCTGAGCTTGCCGAGATAGTTGAACTTCAACGGCGCCATCAGGCCGCGGTGATCGGTGTACTCCTTCGGCACCGGCGGCGCGCCGGCGGCGCCCTCGAACCACAGCCATGCCGCCCACGCCAGCAAGCCGACACCGATCAGGCTCAGGATGCCATGAAAAATGAGCAACATCACCACGCCGATACCGCCGGTAATCAATGCGCTTTTTGGAACTGGTTTCATACGAGGCGTCCTATCAGGGGGAAATCAAAAAATCGTGCGCCAGCCGGTGCCATGGCGCGCCAGTGCTGCTACTTGATCCAGGATTGTTAAGACCACGCCGGCCAGGGCGGCGCGGTCCGGGTGCGCATAATGTATCAATTTTAGCAATTGACAATTATTATACATACGAAACTCTGCCCGGAAAGACACAAATTAATTTTGGCAATGATGGCTGGCGACCACCTGGACGGTGGTCGCCTGGCAAACCCGGCAAGTCAAGCGGAGGACCCGTGGCCAGGCATACCGGCAGCGCCGCCGCAGGGGTCAGACGAACACCGGTTCGGTCTCGAGCTGCACGCCGTAGCGCTGCCACACATCGGCGGCGATCGCCCGCGCCAGCGCCACCACCTCGGCGCCGCTGGCACCACCGTGGTTGACCAACACCAGCGCCTGTTTTGCATAGACGCCGGCAGCGCCCATCGCCTTGCCTTTCCAGCCGCACTGATCGATCAGCCAGCCGGCCGCCAGCTTTTCAGTGCCGTCGGCCTGGGGGTGATGGACCAAGGCCGGATGCGCGGCCAGCAATTGAGCGCAGCGTTGCCCGGACACCACAGGATTTTTAAAGAAGCTGCCGGCATTGCCGATCACGGCCGGATCGGGCAGCTTGCGGCGGCGGATGGCGATCACCAGGTCGGCGATCTGGCGCGCGCTTGGCTCAAGCAGGCCGGCGTCGCGCACGGCATTGGCCAGCTCGGCGTACGCGAGCTGGGGCCGCCACGCCAGCGGCAGGGCAAACTGCACCTCGACCACGATCAGGCCGGCGCCAAGGGGCTGCTTGAACACGCTGTCGCGGTAGCCAAAGCGGCAGGCAGCGGCATCGAGCGTGCGCAACTGGCCACTGGCGCTGTCGAACACCGTCACGTTATGCAACACGTCTTTGACTTCGACGCCATATGCGCCGATATTCTGGATCGGCGAGGCGCCCACGGTGCCGGGAATGAGCGCCAGGTTTTCCAGCCCGCCCAGGCCCTGCTGCAGGGTAAATTCGACCAGCCCATGCCACGCTTCGCCAGCGCCCACGCGCACGATGGTGGCGCCGTCTACCGTGTCCGGCAATACCTGCTTGCCCATGATGGCCATGTGCAGCACCACGCCCTTCACATCGCCGGTCAGCACAATATTGCTGCCGCCACCGAGCAACAGGCGCGGCATGGCTGCCAGCGCCGGATCGGCCAGCGCCGCGCGCAACACCTCGACGCTGGTTACCCGCACATAGCGCGCTGCGCGGGCGGCAATGCCGAAGGTATTCCATGCTTGCAAGGGAAAATCGGTGGCGATGGTGAGGTCAGGGTGCATGGCAGAATCAGAGTGGTGGGCCGATTATAAGGTCAAAACAGCCCTGTTCAGGCAATTCGGGGGCCAGCGATTAGGGCGGCAGCCGGTTGTCCGTTAAAATATCGCCATTGAGCATCAGCACACAGGGGAACACAATGCCATCATTCGATGTCGTCTGCGAAGCAGACATGGTTGAAGTTAAAAATGCGGTCGAGCAATCGAACAAGGAAATCACCACCCGCTTCGACTTCAAGGGCAGCTCGGCCAAGGTCGAGCAAAAAGAACATGAACTGACGGCTTACGCCGACGCCGAGTTTCAGCTCGACCAGGTCCGCGACGTCCTCGTCAACAAGCTGGGCAAGCGCAAGGTCGATGTGCGCTTCCTCGAAGATGGCAAGGTCGAGAAAATCGGCGGCGACAAGGTCAAGCAAGTGATCAAGGTTAAAAATGGCATCGAAACCGACGATGCCAAAAAAATCGTGCGCGTCATCAAGGATAGCAAGCTGAAAGTCCAGGCCAGCATCCAGGGCGATGCCGTGCGCGTCACCGGCGCCAAGCGCGACGATTTACAGGCCGCCATGGCGATGCTGCGCAAGGATGTGCCGGATCTGCCGCTGGAATTTAACAACTTCCGGGACTGAACGGCGGCAGCCGGTCAGCCAGCCTTGCCACCCTTTTGACCCGGTGGCAAGGCTGGCCCGGGTGCGCCCCGCGCGAATTGGTCATGGGCTTGAGGTAGAATTGCGCGTGCGCAGCGCCGTCAGGCATGCCGAGGTACTACAACCGCTGTGGTGTTTTAAGGATAGCAATGAAACGTGTTGATGATTTCCGCCTGCGCTTGGGCAACAAGGAATACGTGCCCATCATGATCGGCGGCATGGGCGTCGATATTTCGACCTCGGAACTGGCGCTGGAAGCGGCCCGCCTGGGTGGCATTGGCCATATTTCCGACGCTATGGTGCAAGACGTGTCGGACCGCAAGTTTGACACCAGCTTCGTCAAAGAAAAAACCAAGACCTACAAGTTCAACATCAACAATATGGACAAGGCGGTGGTGCAGTTCGACCTGGCCCGCCTGGCCGAAGCGACCATCTTGCATGTGGGCGCGACCATGGAAGCGAAACGGGGCGATGGCCTGGTATTTGTCAACTGCATGGAAAAGTTGACCATGAATTCGCCGAAAGAAACCCTGCGCACCCGTCTGACGGCCGCGCTCGACGCTGGCATCGATGGCATCACCATGTCCGCCGGCCTGCACCTTGGTTCGTTTGCCCTGATCGCCGAGCATCCGCGCTTCCGCGATGCCAAGCTGGGCATCATCGTCTCGTCGGTGCGCGCGCTGCAATTATTCCTGCGCAAGGTCAGCAAACTCGACCGCGCGCCCGACTACATCATCGTTGAAGGCCCACTGGCCGGCGGCCACCTTGGTTTCGGCCTCGACTGGGCGAATTACGACCTGCACACCATCATGGATGAAATCCATGCCTTCATGAAAACCGAAGGGCTGACAATTCCTCTGATCGCCGCCGGCGGCGTGTTCACCGGCACCGATGCCGTCGAATTTCTGGAAAAAGGCGCCGGCGGCGTGCAGGTGGCGACGCGCTTCACCATGACGCACGAGTGCGGCCTGCCCGATGACGTCAAGCAAGAATACATTCGCGCCACCGACGACGACATCATCGTCAACGGTATTTCGCCCACCGGCTACCCGATGCGCATGCTCAAGAGCACGCCGGCGATCGGTTCCGGCATCCGTCCCGGTTGCGAATCGTACGGCTACCTGCTCGACGCCACCGGCAATTGCTCATACATCAATGCGTACAACCGCGAAGTGCTGGCCAATCCCGACACCAAGAATATTTCGGTGATGGACAAGACTTGCCTGTGCACGCATATGCGCAATTTTAATTGCTGGACCTGCGGGCAAACCACCTCGCGCCTGAAAGACACCACCCACACACTGGCCGACGGCAGCTACCAGTTGCTCAGCGCGGAACACGTGTTCAAGGATTACCAGTTCAGCGTCGATCACCAGATTGCCTTGCCGGAGAAACAGGAAATTGTCACCGTCTAAGACGGCTGGCATCGCCCAACAGCCACGGTTCGCCGTGGCTGTTTATTTTCTGCTCGCCTGTTGTTCGTATTCGGCAGACTGGTGCAACAAATGGACCGGCTGTCGCAGTGACGCGGCGCGGCGGCACTGCCAGGGGCTATGCTGGCACCATTGGCAGGCGCACCTGCCGCCTTTTGAATGACACCGACCCCATGCAATCTCCGCGCACCCCATCCTCTCCCCTGAACGGCATCTTCGGATCGCTGCTGCGCCTGTTCGACGCCACCGCCACCTGGGTCAGCCAGCTGTCGTGGTGGAAGTTCTTCTTGTTCGCCGCCCTTGCCCTGATCGCCGGCAAAATTTTGCAGGACGAACTGTTTTCCAGTAGCGAAGAAGAAGTGGTGGTGCGCGCCGACCGCAAGGCCAAGAAAGAGCCGGACACCAATATTGTCATTGACGACAGCGGGATCCGCTTCAATCCGCGCAGCAAGGCCAAGCGGGGCGCAGCGGTGGTGGAAGCGCCGGAGCCGCCGGCGGAGGCGCAAGCGCCGGAGCCGCCGGAAGCGGCCGAACCGCCGGCGCCAGCGGCAGCTGCCGATGTGCCACCGGCACCGCCCGCACCACCGGCGGCAGCGCGGCAGGCGGCCCAGGCTGCGCGCGCGGCGGCCAGCGCCGCCAAGGCCGAGGCCATCGCCGCCGCCCGCGCTGCTGCCGCTGCCGGCGAGGAAGTGCACATTCCGCTGCCGCCGCAAATCGGCGAAGAATTATCCAAAGCCATCGAAGAAGCGGTCGACGATGCCGCCGAAGCGAAAGTATCGCGCTATCACAAGCAGGCCTCGACCTGGTTCAAGAGTTTCGTCACGCTGCTGGTGCTGGCGCTGTTTGCCATGAAGGCGCTGGTCGGTGGCAAGAAGCGGGCCGAGGCGCTGACGCAAACGGCCAACGCCGCCGTCGAGCGCGAATCGATGCAGCGCCAGCTGTCGGAAGCGAAAATGCAGATGATGCAGGCGCAGGTCGAGCCGCACTTCCTGTTCAACACGCTCGCCTCGGTCGAACACTTGATCCAGACCGATCCGCCGCGCGCCTCGGCCATGCAGCGCAGCCTGATCCAGTATCTGCGCGCAGTGTTGCCACAGATGCGAGACAACGCCGTGGTGACCAACCTGGGCCGCGAAGTGGACATGGTGACGGCTTACCTGAACCTGCTGAAAATGCGCATGGAAGAGCGCCTGGCGGTCGACCTGCAGATTCCGGACACCCTGCGCAGCGCCGAGTTCCCCCCCATGATGCTGCAATCGATGGTGGAAAACGCCATCAAGCACGGTCTCGAATGCAAGCCCGAAGGCGGCACCCTGCGCGTGCTGGCCGAGGTCAAGAGCGGCAAGCTGCGGGTGATCGTCAGCGATGACGGCGTCGGCTTTGGCGTGGTGCCCAGCGACGGCACGGGCCTGGGCTTGCCAACCATCCGCGAGCGCCTGAAACTGCTGCATGGCGAACAGGGTCAGCTGCACATCGCCGCCAACCTCCCCAGCGGCGTGATCGCCACCGTCGAAGTACCGTATCACGTCTCGCGCCAGGCATGATCCTCGGTCGACGGCGCGACGGCATTGCACAAAGCGCCAATGTATTGAATAATCGGCACTCCTGATCGACTCACAAGACGCCCCATGCCTACCGCGATAATTGCAGATGACGAAAGATTAATGCGCGACCAGTTGCGCATGCGCTTGGGCGAGGTCTGGCCCGAGCTGGAGATCGTGGGCGAGGCCAAGAATGGCGACGAAGCGGTCGAGCTGGTGCGCCAGCTGAAACCGGATCTGACCTTCCTCGACATCCGCATGCCGGGCACCAATGGCATGGAAGCGGCGCGCCAGATCGGCAACCAGAGCAACATCGTGTTCGTCACCGCTTACGACCAGTACGCCGTCGAAGCGTTCGAGCGGGGCGCCGTCGATTACGTGTTAAAGCCGCCCGAGCAGGAACGCCTGCAGGTGACGGTCGAGCGTTTGAAGGAACGGCTGGGGCAGCCGAAGGCGCTGGTCAACGACAGCGTCACCCAGATGCTGTCGCAACTGGCGGAAAAAATGGCGGCGCCCAAGCCCGCCTATCTGCAATGGATCCAGGCCAGCATCGGCCAGGACTTGCGCATGATCCCGGTGGAAGATATTTTATTTTTCCGCTCCGATGAAAAATACACTTGCGTCCAGACCGACAAGTTCGAAGCCTTGATCCGCAAACCGGTGCGCGACCTGGCCGAAGAACTCGACCCTGCGCTGTTCTGGCAAATCCACCGCGCCACCCTGGTCAACGTCAACGCCATCGAAGGCGTCACCCGCGATTTGCGGGGACGCCACCTGGTGATGATCAAGGGGAAATCCGACAAGCTCGAAGTCAGCCGCAGCTTTCTGCACCTGTTCAAGCAGATGTAGCACGCCTGCGCCGCCTCAACGGCGCCAACGGGCGGACGGCAACAATGGTCTCGTATCAGGCGGATGCTGTTTTGTGACGCATACATGGGACAGGCACCCTGCGCGGCCAGTCCCCTATTGCTCCTCACTGAACGACATTCTCTTTCCGGCCCCCTGTTTTTCACCGTTCGACTGATGAAGCCCCTGCTCTCTTCCGCACTGCTGCTGGCCGCCGGCTACGCCTTCGGCCGCCAGCGCGCGCGCGCCGTTGACTACGACCACGGCAACGACATCATCGCCCACGCCACCGAAGCGATCATCTCCACCACCAGCGACGGCACCATCGTCATCGCCAACGAATCGGCCGCCGCCCTGTTCGGCACCAGCGTGGCGGCCATGCGCGGCGCGCCGCTGGACCGTTACCTGTCGCCGCTGCCGCTCGGCGAGACCGGGCTGGCGCCGTATTTCGGCGACACCGGCCGGGTCGGCCGCCGCGCCACCGACTATCCCGTCTCCGCCATCCGCAGCGATGGCAGCACCTTCCCCATCGAAGGGTCGACCTCGACCGTGCTGGAAGGCGGCCGCCCCCTCCACACCATCATCCTGCGCGACATCAGTGGCCGCAGCGCCGACCAGGACAAGCTGAGCCGTTCACACACGCAGTTGCGCCAGCTGTCGGCCGCCCTGCAAACCATCCGCGAAGAAGAACGCGCCCACATCGCCCGCGAACTGCACGACGACCTCGGCCAGTTGCTGGCCACCCTGCGCATGGATCTGAGCCTGCTGCGCAAGGAGCGGACACGCGACCTCGGCAAGCTGCTCGATGGCATGGAGCAAAACCTGCTCACCGCCATCACTTCGCTGCGCCGCATCGCCAGCAACCTGCGCCCGCGCGCGCTCGATGAAGGCGGCCTGTTCTTTGCACTACAGGGTTTGCGCAACGAGTTTGTCGAGCGCTACGGCATTGCCTGCACCGTGTATGCCGACGAAGCCGAACTGCGCCTGGGCGACGCCGCCAGCATTGCCATTTTTCGCATCGTCCAGGAAGCGCTGACCAATATCGCCCGCCACGCCCATGCTTCGCAGGTCACCATCACCCTCTACCGCGTCGATGGCGAAGTGCTGCTGACGGTGCGCGACGATGGCCGCGGCATCCAGCCTGGCGACCTCGACAAGGCGGCCTCGCTGGGCCTGGTGGGCATGCGCGAACGGGTGCTCAATATGAACGGCGACATCAGCATCCACAGCGACGATCCGCCTGGTACCCGCATCGATATCGTGCTGCCCCTGCTAGTCCGGCTGGACTAAGCAAACGTGTTCTTTTCGTCACAAAGATTTTGTTCTTGTCATCAACCGGACATACTGCTTCGCTATCATCACGGTCGATCACGGGTGTTCATGGTGAACCACCCGCAATTCAACCTGGAGATTCACATGCAATTCAAACGCCTGGCAATCGCTGTCATCGCGGCTGCCCCGCTGCTCGCCGCCGCCCAATCGAACGTCACCATCTACGGCGTATTAGATGCCGCTCTGTCGAAAGAAGACACGGGCGCCGTCAACGGCAAGAAAACGCTGCAGCTCAACTCCGGCAACCAGTCGAGCAGCCGTTTCGGCTTCCGCGGCACCGAAGACCTCGGTGGCGGTTTGAAAGCCATCTTCAACCTCGAAGCGGGCTACGCGCTCGACACCGGCGTGGGCGATACCGCCCTGTTCGGCCGCCGCTCGGTGGTTGGTCTGGAAAGCGAATTCGGTACCCTCACCATCGGCCGTGAATACTCGCCGATCGCCGCCATCGCTGCCGCCAGCGATCCGTTCGGCCAGGGCTTCTACGGCAGCAACCTGTCGGCCTTCGGCTCGACCGGTCGCCTGACCCGTCGCCTGTCGAACTCGGTCAACTACAAGAGCAACGCTTACAGCGGCTTCTCGGTACTGGCCGCCTACAGCGCCGGTGAACAGACGTCGCCAGTCGCGCCAAGCGCGCCGGGCCTGCCCGTCACCGCTGACAGCCTGAACCTGCGCGGCATTGCAGCGCAATACGCCAACGGCGGCCTGTACCTCGGTCTTGGTTACCATGAATACAACCGCCTGGCCGCTGGCAAGGACAAGGAAATGGCCTTCGGCGCCGCCTACAAATTTGGCGACTTCGAAGTCAAGGGTGGCTACCTGGTGGCCGATCCTACGGCTGCCAACAACAAGTTCGAACAGTTGAACATCGGTGGCACCTACACCATGAACGCCAACAAGTTCTTCGTCACCTTCCAGCAAAACAAGGTCGAAGCAGGCAACGCCAAGGGCAATGCAGTCGCTCTGGCCTACACCTACAACCTGTCGAAGCGCACCAACCTGTACGCTTCGTACGCCCAGCTGGCCAACAACGACACGGCATCGTTTGGTTTGAATTCGTCGAGCACGAACATCACCCCACCGACCACCGCGCCGGGCAGCGATCCAAAAGCACTGTCGCTTGGTGTGCGTCACGCATTCTAAGCACTGCCCCCGCCAGGGGGTTGCGCAACAAAAAACAGGCACCGCGAGGTGCCTGTTTTTTTGCTGCTGCACACTTCTGCGCTTACTTCAGCCGGCAGCTGAGCAGCCAGAAATACGCAAGGCGGGTGATGCGGATCTCGCGCGTGGCATGGGCCAGCCGCTTCCTCAAAGAACTGTCGGAGGGATAGGTCTTGGGAATTTCATAGCGGCCACCATCGGGCGCCGTTTCAATCTTGAAGGTATTGCCTTCCAAATCGGTACGCGCCACGGTGGGGCTGACGCCTTCGACGTAGACATCGTCGAGCAGCACCAGCAAGGTGTCCTTGCCAAACCTGGCGCGCAGTTGCGCCAGAAATTTTTCCTGCTCATTGCGCTTGACGTGCGACCACCAGAAGCCAATGAAGACGGCGGTGAATTCGCCGAGGTCATCGGGCAACATAAAAGCATCAGCCTGGCGGAAACTGACGGTATCGGCTGGTAACTCTCTGGCGCGCGCCAGCGCCAGCATTTCCGCATTGATGTCGATCGCCACCACCGAGGCGGCCGAGGCGGCCAGCACCTCGGTCCAGTAACCGGTCCCGCAAGCGAGTTCGAGCACGATGTGGCCGTCGAGTACCTCGGCGAGGCGTTCCTTCATGTCTTCGAGGTCATCGAGCCGTTCAGGCATGGCATAGATGGTGTCGTGCTCGGCGGCATTCTTGGCGTAATACAGGGGGGATTGTTCAGTGATCATAGTAAGGTCTTACAGCTCGTAGGTTTCCTTGGCGCCGTTCATGGCCGATTCGACCATCTTGCGGTTCAGGGTGGGCGCCAGCAGTTCGATGAAAGTATAAATGTAGCTGCGCAAATACGCGCCCTGCTTGACTGCCACGCGCGAGACGTTGGTGCCAAACAGGTGGCCGACGGAAATGGCGCGCAAATTCTTGTCGCGCTCGGGGTCGAAGGCCATGCCGGCGATGATGCCCAGCCCCATGCCCAGTTCGACATAGGTCTTGATGACGTCCGCATCGATCGCTTCGAGCAGCACGTCCGGTTTCAGGCCGCGCAAGCTGAACGCGTGGTCGATCTTGTTGCGCCCGGCGAAGGCCGAATCATAGGTGATCAGGGGATAACTGGCAATTTCTTCCAGCGATACCGCCTTCGAGCCCAGCAGCGGATGGTCGGGCGGCACCACCACCACGTGCTCCCACTGGTAACACGGCAGGGTGATGAGCCCATCGATATTCGCGATCGACTCGGTGGCAATGGCGAGGTCGGCCAGATCGCCCTTGACCATCTCGGCAATCTGCCGCGGGTTGCCCTGCAATAGCGACAGGCGCACCTTCGGATACTTTTGCATGAACGCTTGCACCACCCGGGGCAAGATATAGCGGGCCTGGGTGTGGGTGGTGGCGATGGTAAAGCTGCCACTGTCCTGCGCCGCGAACTCCTTGCCGATCCGTTTGAGGCTGTCGATTTCCTGCATGATCAGTTCGACCGACTGCAGCACCAGCCGGCCCGGCTCCGTCAAGCCCCGTATCCGTTTGCCATGACGGGTAAAAATATCGACACCGAGCTCTTCTTCCAGTTCGATAATGGCCTTCGACACCCCCGGCTGCGAGGTGAACAGCGACTTGGCGGCATCGGTCAGGTTGAAATTCTGTCGCACAGCTTCGCGCACAAAACGTAGTTGGTGAAGATTCATGGTTGTTTTTCTGATCAGGTTTCATCCGGCAAGGATGACAGTCGGGACAAGCGCATTTTATAAGAATGCTTATGCCAGATACGAATATAAGCAAATAAATTCTCAGTCCTTTGGAATATAGGCCGTTTTATTTATGATATTGCTACCTTTGGGGCACTGACTATCGACGTGTTCCGCCATGGCTCCACTTTCAGGATGATTTATGTACCGTTACGACCAGTTTGACCATCTCATCGTACGCGAACGCATCGCCCAGTACCGCGACCAGGTCCGGCGCCGCCTGAGCGACGAACTGAGCGAAGCCGAATTCGTGCCGCTGCGCCTGCAAAACGGCCTGTACATGCAGCGCCACGCCTACATGCTGCGCATCGCCGTGCCCTACGGCCTGCTGTCGTCGCAGCAGATGCGCATGTTCGCCACCATCGCCCGCGACTACGACCGCGGCTACGGCCACTTCACCACGCGCCAGAACATCCAGTTCAACTGGGTCGAACTGGAACAGACGCCGGACATCCTGGCCCACCTGGCGTCGGTGGAAATGCACGCCATCCAGACCTCCGGCAACTGCATCCGCAACATCACCGCCGACGAATTTGCCGGCGTCGCCAGCGACGAGATCATCGATCCGCGCCCGTTCGCAGAGATCCTGCGCCAGTGGTCGACCTTTCACCCCGAATTCATCGCCCTGCCGCGCAAGTTCAAGGTGGCTATCAATGGCGCCCTGGAAGACCGCGCGGCGATTGCCGTGCACGACATTGGCCTGACCGTGGTCACCAATGACGCGGGCGAGATTGGCTTTAAGTTCATGGCCGGCGGCGGCATGGGCCGCACCCCCATCCTCGGCAGCGTGATCCGCGAATTTTTGCCGTGGCAGCACCTGCTCACCTACACCGAAGCGGTCATGCGCGTGTACAACCAGTACGGCCGCCGCGACAACAAGTACAAGGCCCGCATCAAGATCCTGCTCAAAGCGCTGGGGGTGGAAGAATTCACCCGCCAGGTCGAAGCCGAATGGGTCGATCTGAAAGATGGCGCCGAGACCCTGACCGCAGCCGAACTGGCGCGCGTCAGTGCCTATTTTGCGCCGCCCGCTTACCGGGCGCTGGCCGATATCGATGTGCGCGCCGCCCACCCGGACAAGGCGTTCGCCAACTGGCTCGCGCGCAACGTCAAGCCGCACAAGCGCGCCGGTTACGCCGCCGTCATCCTGTCGCTGAAAAAAACCGGCGTGCCGCCGGGCGACGCCACTGCCGCGCAAATGGATTTTGTGGCCGACATGGCGGACCAGTACAGCTTCGGCGAACTGCGCGTGACGCATGAGCAAAACCTGGTGCTGGCCGACGTCGAGCAGGCCCGCCTGTTCGACCTGTGGACGGCGATCAAAGCGAAGGGGCTGGCCACGCCGAACATCGGCCTGCTGACCGACATCATCTGCTGCCCCGGCGGCGACTTTTGCTCGCTGGCCAATGCCAAGTCGCTGCCAATCGCCGCTGCCATCGCCGAGCGCTTCGACAATCTCGACTTCCAGCACGATATCGGCGACATCGAACTCAATATCTCCGGCTGCATCAATGCCTGCGGCCACCACCACGTCGGCTCGATCGGCATCCTCGGCGTCGACAAGGATGGCAGCGAGTTTTACCAGGTGTCGATCGGTGGCGCGCAGGGCAATGCGCCGGCCATCGGCAAGATCATCGGGCCCTCGTTTTCCAGCGGCCAGATGCCGGAAGTGATCGACCGCCTGCTGCAGGTGTATGTGCGCGAACGCTTCGAAGGCGAACGCTTCGCCGAAACGGCGCAGCGCCTGGGCATCGCCCCCTTTAAAGAATTCGTCTACGCCACCCCGATCCACAAGGGCGGCCTCGTTGGAGAAGACCACTATGCTTGAACATCACGAACGTATCATCGTCGGCCAGCGCGTGGTTGCCGACGACTGGCAAGTCCTGCGCCTCGAGGAAGGCGACAGCGCCGACAGCGTTGTTGTCCCGGCTGGCAAGGTCATGGTGCCGCTGGCGGTGTGGCAGGCGCAGGAAGACTCGCTCGCTGCGCGCACCGACATCGGCGTCTGGTTTGGCGCCGACGAACGTGCCGAAGTACTCAAGGGGCAGCTCGAGCGCTTTGCCGTCATCGGCGTCGACTTCCCCAAATTTACCGATGGCCGCGGTTATTCGACCGCCTTCAATTTGCGCAAACGGCTCGGTTACGTGGGCCAGCTGCGCGCCATCGGCGACGTCTTGCGTGACCAGCTGTTTTCCATGCGGCGGGTCGGCTTCGATGCCTACGCCACCCGGCCAGACCGCAGCATCGACGACGCGGTCAAGGGGCTGACCGATTTTTCCGAAACCTACCAGGCCTCGGTCGACCAGCCATTGCCGCTGTTTCGGCGTGTCGAGCGCGTGGCCCTCACCGAGGCGCCCGAGCATGGCGCCGGCATCTGAGGCCCGCATGAGCGATCTTGCCTCCCTCGTTGCCGCCACCAGCGCCACTTTGGCCCGCATCGCCGCCGATTTTTCGCCGGCGGTCTTTGCCTCCAGCCTGGCCGCCGAAGACATGGTGCTCACTGACCTGATTTTACAAGCGGGCCTGCCGATTGCCATTTTTTCGCTCGACACCGGGCGCCTCAATGCCGAGACAGTGGCCGTCATCGATGCCGTGCGCGCGCGCTATGGCTACAACATCGCCGTTTATCATCCAAATGCACAGGCGGTGGCCGCGTACGTCGCCAATCACGGCCTCAATGCTTTCTATGACAGCGTCGACATGCGCCGCGAATGCTGCCGCATCCGCAAAGTGGAACCCCTGGGCCGCGCACTGGCCGGCCAGCGCGCCTGGGTCACCGGCCAGCGCCGCGCGCAGTCGAGCACCCGCCAGGAGCTGGCCGTGCAAGAAGACGACGCTGCCCACGCCATGGTCAAGTTCAACCCGCTGGCCGACTGGCAGGAAAGCGACGTCTGGGACTATATCCGCGCCAACGACGTGCCATATAACGCCCTGCACGACCAGGGTTTCCCGTCGATCGGCTGCGCCCCCTGCACACGCGCCATCGAGCCGGGCGAAGATGTGCGCGCCGGCCGCTGGTGGTGGGAAAACCCCGAGCAAAAAGAGTGCGGCCTGCACATGGTCGACGGCAAACTCATACGCATCAAATCCGTGGCCGCCTGACGGCGCCACCTGACAAGGCACTCCATGACTACTCTGACTGACATCCCGCGCGTGCTGCCCGACATGAACGCGCGCCACCTCGATGCGCTCGAATCGGAAGCCATCCACATCATGCGCGAAGTGGCTGCCGAATGCGCCAATCCGGCCCTGCTGTTCTCGGGCGGTAAAGACTCGGTGGTACTGCTGCGGCTGGCCGAAAAGGCCTTCCGGCCCGGTAAATTCCCGTTCCCCCTGGTGCACATCGATACGGGCCACAATTTTCCCGAAGTGATCACCTTCCGCGACGCCCGCGTCGCCGAACTGGGCGAGCGCCTGATCGTCGGTTCGGTCGAAGACTCCATCAACAAGGGCACGGTGCGCCTGCGCCACCCGGCCACCGACTCGCGCAACGCGGCGCAGGCGGTAACGCTGCTGGAAACCATCGCCGCGCATGGCTTTGACGCCTGCATCGGCGGCGCCCGCCGCGATGAAGAAAAAGCGCGCGCCAAGGAACGCATTTTTTCGTTCCGCGACGAATTCGGCCAGTGGGACCCGAAAGCGCAGCGCCCGGAACTGTGGGACCTGTATAACACCCGCGTGCACCCCGGTGAAAACATGCGCGTCTTCCCCATCTCGAACTGGACCGAACTCGATGTGTGGCTGTACATCCAGCGCGAACAGCTGGCGCTGCCGCCGATTTATTTCGCCCACCAGCGCCAGGTGATCCCCCGCAATGGTCTGCTGGTGCCACTGACCGACCTGACACCGCCGCGCGACGGCGAACAGGTGCAAACCCAGGTGGTGCGCTTTCGTACGGTTGGCGACATCTCCTGCACCTGCCCGGTGTCGTCGACGGCGACCACGCTCGAAGAAATCATCGCTGAAACCGCCGTCACCCAGATCACCGAACGGGGCGCCACCCGCATGGATGACCAGACGTCCGAAGCCTCGATGGAAAAACGTAAGAAAGCAGGATACTTCTGATGAACGCGCAACTCGCTGCAACCCAACCAGTCACCGACGACGATGCCACCTCGACCCTGCTGCGCTTCATCACCGCCGGCTCGGTCGACGATGGCAAGAGCACCCTGATCGGCCGCCTGCTGTTCGACAGCAAGGGTATCTTCGCCGACCAGCTCGATGCCATGTCGCGCTCGAAGCACAAGCGCACCGTCGGCGACGCCGTCGACCTGGCGCTGCTCACCGATGGCCTCGAAGCCGAGCGCGAACAGGGCATCACCATCGACGTCGCTTACCGTTATTTCGCCACGCCCAAGCGCAAATTCATCATCGCCGACACCCCCGGCCACGAACAGTACACCCGCAACATGGTGACGGGCGCTTCGACCGCCGACGCCGTCATCATTTTGATCGACGTCTCCAAAGTCAAGCTGCACGACGATGGCAGGGTCGACCTGCTGATCCAGACCAAGCGCCATTCGACCCTGGCGCACCTGCTGCAAATCGAGCACGTGATCGTCGCCGTCAACAAGATGGACCTGGTCGATTACGACCAGACGGTGTACGAGCGCATCATCAAGGCGTACGGCGAATTTGCCGCCAGCCTGGGCCTGAAGGACGTCACCCCGATTCCGCTGTCGGCGCTGTCGGGCGACAACGTCGTCGAGCCGAGCGCGAAGATGCCGTGGTACCGCGGCCCCACCCTGATCGCCCTGCTCGAAGCGCTGCCGGTGCAGCAAGCCTCGCACCAGGCGCCGCTGCGCTTTCCGGTGCAGTTAGTCGCCCGTCACAATGGCCATGAAGCGAACGACTTTCGCGGCTACATGGGCCGCATCGAAGCGGGCCAGGTCAGTGTCGGCGACCAGCTGGTGGTGCAGCCCTCGGGGCAGAGCGCCACCGTGCGCGACATCGTCACCTTCGACGGCTCGCACCAGTCGGCCGTGGTGGGCCAGTCGGTCACCCTGCTGCTCGAAGAACATCTCGACATCTCGCGCGGCGACATGCTCGCCAGCGCCGCACGGCCGGCAACCCTGCTCAAGCAGCTGGTGGCCGATGTCTGCTGGATGGCCGACGAGCCGCTCGATGTGCGCCGCAAATACTGGATCAAGCACGGCACCCGCCAGAGCGCGGCGCGCGTCACCAGTGTCGACAGCATCCTCGACATCAACACCCAGCAGCGTCACCCGGCCGATGGTCTAAAACTCAATGACATCGCCCGCATCGGCGTGACCGTGCAGCAGATGCTGGCGGTCGATGCTTACGACGACGTCCGCGCCACCGGTGCCTTCATCCTCATCGATGAAGTGACGCACCAGACGGTGGCCGCCGGCATGATCCGCCTGCCCGCCTGAAGCGCCGCATGGCCAACGGTACAGTCTATTTGATCGGCGCCGGTCCCGGTGCCCAGGACCTGATCACCGTGCGTGGTGCGCGCCTGCTGGCGCAGGCCCAGGTGGTGCTGCATGACGCCCTGGTCTCGGGCGAGATGCTGGCGCTGTGCCCGCAGGCGCTGCTGGTCGATGTGGGCAAGCGCTGCGGCCAGCAGTCGGCGCGCCAGGACTGGATCAACCAGCAGTTGCTGGACTACGCGGCGCAGTACCAGGTGGTGGTACGCCTGAAGGGCGGCGACCCGATGCTGTTCGGCCGCGCCGATGAGGAATTGAGCGCGCTGGAAGACGCCGGCGTCGCCTACCATATCGTCCCCGGCATCACCACCGCGCTCGCAGCAGCAGCAGCTGCCAAGGCGCCGCTGACGCGCCGTGGCGTCGCCCGCAGCGTCGCCCTGTTCACCTCGAGCACCGCGCCCGAACACGCCGAACCGATGCCCGTCACCCCCGACGCCGACACCCTGGTGCAGTACATGGGCGGCCGCGAAGCGATCGCCACGGCGCAGCGCCTGCTGGGCCATGGTCGCGCGCCGCAGACGCCGGTGGTGGTGGTGGAGAACTGCAGTCGCCCTGAACAGCGCATCGTGCGCATCGATCTGGCGCAGCTGGCCGAGGGCTTGACGGTGGCGCACGGCCCGGTGCTGGTGATGATCGGTGAAGCGCTGCGCCTGCGCGCAGGCCAGCAAGCCGAGCGCGCGCCGGACTAAGCGCGCAGTCTTATACGAGCGCGCCGACGCAGTAGCGCGTCATCGCTTCGAGCACGCCGGGGTCTTCGCCCACCGCGCCAGCGACCGTGATGGCAATCGCCGGGTGATCGCGGTGCAGCTGCTCGACCAGCAGCGGCAGATCGCGCAGCAGGTGGCCACCCTGGCCCAGGAACACGGGAACGATGGTAATCGCCCCGATCCCGTCAGCGGCCAGCCGCGCCACTTCGGCCGGCAGGCGCGGCTCCATCAATTCAAGAAAGGCCAGGGCGACGTCGACTTCCGGCAGGCGCGCGGCAGTGGCGTCGCGCAGCCGTTCGAACGGCGCCGACCACGAGGCGGCGCGGGCGCCGTGGGCAAACAGGATCAGCGACTTGCGTTCGCTTGTGGTGATTGGTGTCATTAGTGCCTTTCGACCCGCCACAGGGCGCCCAGCGCCAGCAGCAGGTATAACAAACTGGGAGCGATGGCGGTGATCACGGGCGGCCAGGTGGTCAACATGCCAAGGTGCGAAAACAGCGTGTTGACGAGCAAAAAGCTCACGCCCATCATGATGCCGATAAAAATTTTCAGACTGACGCCGCCGCTGCGGCTTTGCAGGTAAGCAAACGGCAGGGCCAGGGTCATCAGCACAAAAATGGCCAGCGGATCAAACAGCTTTTTCCAGAAGGCGATCTTAAAACGGTCGGTTTCCTGCTTGTTGTCGGCCAGGTGGCGCGTGTAGACGGCCAGCTCATTGGCCGACATGCGGTCCGGATCGGCCGACGACACGGCGAGGATTTTCGGCGTCACTTCCGACACCAGTTGCATGCTGGGCAGCTTGCGGGTCGACACCACATTGCTGTCGAGGCCGACAATCCCCTTGCCCATGGCATCGACGGCGGCGGCGTCATCGCGGCGGTTGCCAAACAGCGTCTCGGTGACGTCGAGCAGGCGCCAGGTGTTATTGCCTTCGAAGGTGGCGCTGGCCGCCGTGACGAGCGAGCGCATGCGCATGCGCGTATCGAATTCGTACAGCTTGACGTCGACCAGCTGGCCATCGGGCTTGAACTGGCGCGCATTGAAAAAGCGCGAACCGGTCACCACGCCGGCGCTGGCGTCGGCGTGCACCACATCCTTCGTCCACATACCGGTGCGAAACGCCTGCGACACGGTGGCGCCCTTGGCGCTGAGCTTGAGTTTTTCCGCCAGCGGCGCCGTGCGCGGGGTCACCACTTCGCCAAAAAAGAAGGTCAGCAGCACGAATACCACGCCGATCTTGATGACCATCGCCAGCGCCTGCAGGGTCGACATCGACGAGGCGCGCATGATGGTAAATTCGGAGCTGGCGGCAAACTGCGACATGGCGTAAATGGTGCCGATCAGCGCCGCCACCGGCATCACTTCATAGACGTGGCCGGGCAGCAGCAAGCCGACGTACAAAAAGGCGTGCTGGATCAGGTAGCCGCCCTGGCCGACTGCCGGCAGTTCGGCGGTCAAGTCCATGAAGGCGGTCAGTGCCAGAAAAGCGATCAGCACGAACAACACCGCCTGCAGGATATTGACGGCAAAATAGCGTTGCAGGATTTTCATGCGCGTCCTCCGCCAGCCCGGCCCCGTTTAAAGGCGGCCAGCAATACCAGCGGGTGGTAGCGGTGATTGACATTCAAGCGCCAGGCGAACAGGCCGACCGCCGCCAGCAACACCAGCAGGTGCACCGGCCACCAGCCGGTGGCGAACGGCAGCTTGTCCTGCTTGACGCTCGCTTCGGTGAGCTTGACCAGATTGCTGTAGGTGAAAAAGATCAGCACGGCCAGGATCAGGTTGACGGAGCTGCCGGCGCGCGGATTGACAAAGCCCAGCGGAATGGCCAGCAGCATCAGCAGCACGCACATGACGGGCGAGGCAATGCGCCACAACAGTTCGGCCTGGGTATAGCGGTTTGGCAGCAGCAACAGCGCTGCCGTCGACATGTTGTCGACCGGCTGGTCGGCGCCTAACACCGGCACCTTGGTGGCCACGCGCATGCTGTAGCGGGCAAATTCCATGGTCTGAAAATCGGCCTGACCGGGCGTGCCCTGGTAGCGGCGGCCGTTTTTGAGCACCAGGAACTGGCCGCCCTTGCCATCGGGCTCGATCACGCCCTGCCTGGCCACCACCACCGTGTTGATGCCATTTTCGATGGTGTTGACGAAGACGTTTTGCACCGCATTGTTGCTGGTGGCATCGGCGCCGCCCTCGACAAAAAACACGCGGTTGGTGCCGGCCGATTCGCGGAACTGGCCGGGTGCGACTTTTTTCAAGTCTTCGCGTTTTTCAAAGCGCTGGACGAATTCATTGCTCTTCATCTTGGCCCACGGCGTGGCGACGAAACTGAGCGCGCCGGTCAGCAGCACCAGCGGCAAGCCAAACGACATCACCGGCCAGATCCACCTGGCCAGCGACTGGCCGGACGCGAACCACACCACCATTTCGGAATCGCGGTAACTGCGCGTGACCACGGCCAGCACGCTGATAAACGCGGTCAGGATGATGATGGTGGGCAGGTTGCCAAGCACGGCAAACACGATCAGCGCCACCACGTCGCTCGACGCCACCTTGCCACCGGCGGCGCGGCCGAGGATGGAAATCAGGGTCCAGGTGACGAATATCGAGAACAGCACCGTGAAGGTGGCGCCAGCGGAACTGGCCATTTCCCGTCGAAGGGCGCGTTGAAAAATCATTCGGCAGATATAATCTCAGGTTGAGCAGTGCGCGTCACAAACGAAACGGAGAATCCAATGGACTTTAGCATAAAAGCATACGACACCAAGAACCCCATCCTGTCGGCAAAAACCGGCTGTGTCGCAGTCGCGGTGTACGAAAATAAAAAGCTGTCGGCCGCTGCTGCCGCCCTCGATCAGAGCGGTGACATCAGCGCCGCCATCAAGTCCGGCGATATCACCGGCAAGGCCGGCACCAGCCTGTTGCTGCGCGGCGTAGGCGGCGTGAGCGCCGCCCGTGTGCTGCTGGTGGGAATGGGCGCGTTTGACGCTGTGACTGACAAGGCCTTCACCACGGCCGTCCACGCCACCCTCAAGTGCTTCGGCCAGCTCGGCGCCAGCGACGCCATTATCGCATTTCCACTGACCGAAGTGAAAGGCCGCGACCTGGCCTGGGCGATCCACACCATCGTCATTGGCGCCCACGAAGCGCAGTTCCGCACCGATGGCCAGAAAAGCAAGAAAGACCCGGAGCGCACGGGCGTCAAAAAACTGCTGCTGGCGGTCGACGCCGTCGATGCCAAGGCCAAACTGGCGCTGGCCCAGGCCCAGGCGATCGCCCGCGGCATGGACTTGACCAAAGAGCTGGGCAACCTGTCAGCCAATGTCTGCACCCCCACTTACCTGGCCAACACCGCCAAAAAGCTGGGCAAAGAGTACAAATTCGACGTTGAAGTGCTCGACCGCAAGCAGCTCGAAGCCTTGAAAATGAACAGCTTCCTGTCGGTCACCAATGGCAGCGACGAGCCGCCCAAGTTCATCGTCCTCAAGCACATGGGCGGCAAGAAAAACGATGCCCCGGTGGTCTTGGTCGGCAAAGGCATCACCTTCGACACCGGCGGCATTTCGCTCAAGGCCGGTGCCGGCATGGATGAAATGAAGTACGACATGTGCGGCGCCGCTTCGGTGCTGGGCACTTTCCGTGCGATCGGCGAGATGGGCCTGGACCTGAACGTCGTCGGCATCATCGCCGCCTGCGAAAACATGCCGTCCGGCCGCGCCACCAAGCCGGGCGACATCGTCACCTCGATGGCCGGCCTGACCATCGAAGTGCTCAACACCGACGCCGAAGGCCGCCTGGTGCTGTGCGACGCCCTCGCCTATGCCGAGCGCTTCAACCCGGCTGCCGTAGTCGACATCGCCACCCTGACGGGCGCCTGCATCGTCGCCCTGGGCCACCACAACAGTGGCCTGTTCGCCCGCGACGACGCCGCCTCGAATGGCCTGGTGCAGCAATTGCTCGACGCCGGCAAGCAGGCGGGCGACACCGCCTGGCGCCTGCCGATTGGCGAAGCCTACAACGACCAGCTCAAGTCGAATTTTGCTGACCTGGGCAATATCGGCACCCCGGGCGGCGCCAGCTGCACGGCCGCCGCGTTCCTGGAAAACTTCACCCGCAGCTACGCCTGGGCCCACCTCGATATCGCCGGCACCGCCTGGAAATCGGGCGGCGCCAAGGGTGCCACTGGCCGTCCGGTGCCGCTGCTGTCGACCTTCCTGATCAACCGCGCGTAAATCGCCACGGCAGCATCGGCAACAAAAAAGGGCGGATCCTCGGATCCGCCCTTTTTATTGCGCTCAACTGATCGACTAATAGATCGTGCTGCCCCGCTCTGCTGCTGCCGCCCTGGCGCCGCCGCGCTCGGGCCGCATCAGTATGGTGAGCACGGGGGGATAATCAAAGCCGGCACCGGAGCGGGTGTCGAGCAGATAACCGAAGCCGCTGCTCAACACGATGTTACCGATCAGCTTGACGTCGCCATATTCGGACGGCACCGCTGTCAGCGCGCTGCCCAGGCCAGTGCGGCCGCAATCGACCTGCAAGCTGTCATCGCTTTTGCGTATGTTGATGCGACCGGGGGTGGTGACGAACCAGCGGCCGTGGCGGTTGCTCAGCACGCAGCCAACGCCAGCGACTTCACGGTGCTCGAGCACGGTGCGCACCTCGACTTCCTGAACGCCGGAGTCAATCAGGGTGGCGCAGCCGGCGCAGGCCAATGGGGCCGTGCACAGCAGCAGGGTGCGCATGGTATGCACAAGATGCATCATAGGGTCCGCTCGGTGGTGGCGGTACCGAATGGACCGCCTGTCTTGTTTACGGCAGCGGACCGGCAATCATGAGGCGCCAATCGATTATTGGACGGGAATCGGCTGGTTGCCCGGCACCGGCACGGCGGTGACGCTGTTTTTCGGGCTGCCGTCGACCAGGCGGTCGGAGTAGACCAGGTAAATGAGGGCGTTGCGCTTGGCATCGACCATGCGCACCACCCGCACGTGCTTGAAAAAGATCGAGGCCCGTTCGCTGAACACTTCCTCTTGCCGTGGCACCTTGCCGGTGAAGCTCAGGGCGCCGACCTGGCGGCAGGCGACCGACGACTCGGCCTTGTCTTCCGCCAGGCCGATGGCCCCCTTGATGCCGCCCGTCTTGGCGCGCGACAGGTAGCACGAGACGCCAGCGACCTTCGGGTCATCGAACACTTCGACCACCACCTTGTGATCGGGGCCGATCAGTTTAAAGGCAGTGTCGACCGAGCCGATGGTTTCGGCCAGGGCGGCCGCCATGGTAAAGCTGGCGGCGATGGCGAGGGCGGCAAGAGAAATGCGCATGAGTTTTCCTGTAAATGAATAGGGAGACGGCCAGGCGGGGATGCCGTTGGTGTACGGCGCAATGGGACAGGCGACTTCGCACCAGTCCTCCCTGCGGCGACTGCCCCAGGGAGGGCTGGCGCCGAAGGGTGCCTGTCCCATTTTTGCCTTGCTTATTCTACAGGTTCAAGCGGCGCAAACCGCGGCACCGATGCGCCATCGACGCAGACGGTTTCAAAGAACACGGCAGCAGGACGCACCCAGACGCTGCCGTCGGCAGCGCGATACACCACCACCGGCGACATATCTGCCTCGAGCGTGGCCATGGAGACCAGCTCGTAAAGCCCGCCCTTGTAATGGCGGTAGCGCTGCGGTAAAGCCGGCATCAGATGTCGGCTTTTTGTTCCGCCAGTGCTTTTTGCTTTTTCTTCAGACTCTGGATGACCTTCAAGGCCGCTTCGATGCCGGCAGCATCATCGAGGTCGCTGAAGGCGTCGAGCACTTCATTGAGAACCCGATTGCGCATGGCCGCTTCTTCCGCCTGAATTTCCTTGGCCGGCTTGGCGGGCGGCTTGGGCGCTGCTGCTGCCGCCTTGCCATGGGCCAGTGCCGCTTGCCAGATCACCCAGCGACGCTGGGTCTCGAACACCAGGTATTCCTCGGGCTTGTCTTCACGGCGACGCACAATGTGCCCGTCACGTTGTGCCCATGCCTCGAATGCACTGCGCATTTTTATCCTTTATACGCTCTGATCGCGTTTCATACTACGGAAAATACAACATTTCCCAATAGTATCATCCCTTGGAGAAATTTCAACAGTTTATCGTCGTGCTGTCGTGTTGCTTGTTGTCAGGAGGATAAAACACAGACATCATCAGCTAACTCTTTCGCAGTAGCAATACTACACCGCGCGTTGTGTTGATGCAATATTCGATACCCTGTCAGTAACAATAGGCTACTTTCAACCACTTGTCAGTGGTTTGTTACAATTTGCCACAGATTAAGCCCGGCGGGAACAAAAAGACAATAATTTTTTTTAATCAGCTGTATTTATTCCACGACACGATTATGTCGGCCCCGCCCGGCCATTCCTTCTACCCCAGCATTGAATGTGAGTTCGCCATGCACCTAGCAACTTGGAATGTTAATTCCCTTAAAGTACGCCTGCCCCACTTACTGCAGTGGCTGCAAACCCATCCGGTCGATGTATTGTGTTTACAAGAGACCAAGCTCACCGATGATAAGTTCCCGCTGACTCAAATTAATGATGCCGGTTACCAGGTGGTGTTCAGCGGCCAGAAAACCTATAACGGCGTCGCCATCCTCTCGCGCACCGCGCTCACCGACGTCGTCCGCAACAATCCGCACTTCGACGATCCCCAGCAGCGCCTGCTCGCCGCCACCACCGGCGGCATGCGCATCATCTGCGCCTATGTGCCGAACGGCCAGGCGGTCGACTCCGACAAATATGCCTACAAGCTGTCGTGGCTGGCCGCCCTGCGCGAGTGGCTGGCCGAAGAACTGGTCCGGCATCCGCAGCTGGCCGTGCTGGGCGACTACAACATCGCGCCAGCAGACCGCGATGTCCACGACCCGCTCGAGTGGGCCGGCCAGATCCACTGTTCCGAACGCGAGCGGGCGGCGCTGACGGCGCTCGGCGCGCTCGGACTGCAGGACGCTTTCCGCCTGTTCGAACAAGCGGATAAATCGTTTACCTGGTGGGATTACCGGATGATGGGCTTTCGCCGCAACCGCGGCCTGCGCATCGACCATATCCTGTTATCCGGCGCATTGGCGGCGCGCTGCACCGCCTGCGCCATCGACCGCGAACCGCGCACCTGGGAGCAGCCGTCCGATCACGCGCCGGTCACGGCGACGCTCGATCAACCGCCCGAATCAGCAACTTGACTGAGCTGGCGCCAGGCCGGCCTCGATGCCTGGTCCGCCGGCACCGGTCGTGAAAACAAGTAGCCCTGCGCATACGTGCAGCCGGCCGCCGCCAGCAGGGCAAACTGCTGCTCCGTCTCGACCCCTTCTGCCACCACCGCCAGTTGCAGGCTGTTCGACAGTGCGATGATGGCGCCGACAATGGCGCGGTCCTCGGCACTGGTGGCCAGGTCCTTGACGAAGGCGCGGTCGATCTTGAGCTTCCTGACGGGGAAGCGCTTGAGATAGGCCAGACTCGAATAACCGGTGCCAAAGTCATCGATCGACAGGCGGATGCCCATGGCGTTGATCTGGCCGAGGATCTCGAGGGTCTGTTCGCCGTGCTGCATCAGCGCCGTCTCGGTGATTTCAAATTCGATCAGGCCGGGATCGATGCCGGTGACCTCGAGCGTGCGGCGGATCGAGGCGATCAGGCCACGGTGGATGAACTGGCGCGGCGACAGGTTCACCGCCAGCGGCACAGCGCCCAGGCCAGCGCGCTGCCACGCCATGCTCTGTTCGCAGGCCCGGCGGATCACCCACTCGCCCACCGGCACGATCAAGCCGTTTTCTTCGAGGATGGGGATGAAGCGGTCGGGCAGCACCAGGCCGGTATCGGGACGGCGCCAGCGCAGCAGCACTTCGAGCGAGTGCAGGCGGCGCGTGCCGGTGTCGACGATCGGCTGGTAAAACAGCTCGAACTGTTCGCTGGCCAGCGCCTGTCGCAGGCTGCTCTCGAGGTCGAAGTGCTGGGCCGCCGCCTGGTTCATCTTGTGCGTGAAAAACTGGTAGTTATTCCGTCCGCTGGCCTTGGCGTGATACATGGCGGCGTCGGCGTGACGCATCAGGGTGTCGACGTCGACACCGTCATCTGGATACAGGCCGATGCCGATCGACGGCGTCACATGCAGCAGCCGGCCCTCGAACGGGAACGGCGCGTCGAGCGCCTCGATGATTTTTTCGGCGACGGCGGCCGCTTCGACGCCATCGCGCACCCCGGGTGCCAGCACCACGAACTCGTCGCCGCCCAGGCGCGCCACGGTGTCGCTGGCGCGCACCGCCCGGCACAGGCGGCTGGCCACTTCCTTGAGCAGGTGATCACCAGTCTGGTGGCCGAGCGAATCGTTGATGGTTTTGAAGCGGTCGAGATCAAGGAACATCACCGCCAGCTGGCGTTCGCTGCGGGCGGCGCTGCGCATGGCGCGTTCGAGCCGGTCGGCCAGCAGCGCGCGGTTGGGCAGTCCGGTCAGGCTGTCGTGATAGGCCATATGGTGCACGCGCGCTTCGGCCTGGCGGCGCTCGGCAATCTCCGCCTGCAGCAAGGCATTGGCGCCAGCCAGTTCGGCGGTGCGCTCCTGTACCCGCAGCTCGAGGCCGTCGCGCGCGCGGCGCACGGCGTCGGCCGCCTGGCGGCGCGCGGTGACGTCATCGATGAGCCATACCGAGCGCTCGTGCGGGCGCGCCAGGTCGAACGGCCGCCCTGACAGGCGCGCCCAGAACAGCGAACCGTCCTGCCGCGCCAGTTCGATTTCGCAGGTGCTGACCCGGCCTTTGGCAAAATCGCGGCCGGTGTCGATGCGCGCGCGCTGCCACGCCGCCGCATTCGGGTACAGCGCGCGCACCGGCAGGCCAGCCATGGCGCCGGCGCCATAGCCAAACAGTTCCTCCATCTTGGCGTTGCTGCGCAGGTTGCAGCCGTGTTCGACCACCGCGATGCCCAGCACCGCATTGTCGAGAATCGCCTGGTTCTCCAGCAGCGTGTTGCGCAACGCCTCTTCGGCGTGCTTCTGGTCGGTGCGGTCCTCGATGATCCAGATGGTGCCGGCGGCCGGCTCGGCCGGGTTGACGACATAGCCGATCAACTGCGCCCACAGGGTACTGCCATCCTTGCGCTGCATGCGCACGTCGGTCTGGTACGGCCGCGCGGCCGACAGCAGCGGCCAGGCGCCGGCGCCGACCGCATCGTAGATGTCGTCGCTGGGATAGAGCGCGCGGCCGGGCAGGCCCAGGGCCTCGTCGTCGCGGTAGCCGAACATCTCGGCAAAACCGCGGTTGTAGCGGGTGATCAGGCGATTTTTGGTAAACAGTATGCTCACCGAGGCGTTCGTCATGATGGCCTGCACTTCGACCAGGTTCTGCCGGCTGTCGGTGACGTCTTCCAGGATCCAGATGGTGCCTTCGCCGCTACGCTCGAGGTCGAGCGCCTTGGCACGCACGCGGCACCACAGCACGCCGCCATCGCGCCGCACGAACTGGTGCTCGTCGCATTCGAAAGGAGCGCCGCTGGCGAGCACGGGGCCGGCAATGGCGCCGAATGCGCGGTAGTCATCGGCACTGACGAACAGCATGGCCGCCGCCTGGCCCAGCAGTTGATCCTGACTGTAGCCGAACATCTGGGCGAAACGGGGATTACACGACATCACCGCGCCCGCCTTGGAAAACAGGATGCCGACCGAGGCGTTGTCGAGGATGGCCTTCTGTTCGAGCAGGGTCTGGCGCAACGCCGCCTGGCTGCGTTCAAAGTGGCTGATGTCGGTCACGACGATGGTGCAGCCGGGCCCGCCGGTGGCGAGCGGCTTGGCACGCAGGTGCACCGCCACTTGCTCGCCACCAGCGCGCATCAACGCATCCCAGTGGTGCGGCGCCGTTAGCGCCTCGCGCAGCAGGGCAGCACTGTCGACGTCGCCAGCGACAAAAAAATCGTGCAGCGCGCGGCCAATGACGGCGCCGCCCAGCAGCAACGCCAGTTCGGCGTTGGCTGCACTGATGCGTCCATTGCCATCGCAGGCGCAGGCCGGCGCGCCGATCAGCGCCAACGCTGTTTCCAGCACCGTGCTGTGAGGTGGGGTTCGATCCATGTCTCTTGTCCGGCAGCTTGCAGGGGCCGCTCTTGGCTTGATCATAGACTGATGCGCGCCGCGATGCCAGCGAAAGCTGGACTGCAGCGGGGCAGTGAAGATAGTCCCATACATGAGAAGCGGCGCCAACGGGCGCCGCTTTTTATCGTCGTGCTGCAAAAATCACGGCAGATCAGGGACCAGCCGCGCCGCCCGGGACGCGCACCCATCCCTCCATCAGCACGCGTGCACTGCGGCTCATGATGGCCTTGTTGACCCGCCAGATCCCCCCTTCAACGACCGCTTCGGCCCCCACCCGCAGAGTGCCCGATGGATGACCAAAGCGCACCGCCGTGCGGGCACCGCCGCCGGCGGCCAGGTTGACCAGGGTGCCCGGAATGGCGGCGGCGGTGCCGATTGCCACGGCCGCCGTGCCCATCATGGCATGGTGCAGCTTGCCCATCGATAGGGCGCGCACCAGCAAATCGATGTCGCCGGCGGCGATCTGCTTGCCGCTCGACGCCGTGTAAGCGGCCGGCGGCGCCACGAAGGCGACTTTCGGCGTGTGCTGGCGGCGCGCCGCTTCATCGATATGCTTGATCAGGCCCATGCGCAGGGCACCGTAGGCGCGGATGGTTTCAAAGCGCGCCAGCGCCTTCGCATCGCCATTGATGGCGTCCTGCAGCTCGCTGCCGCTGTAGCCGATGTCGGCGGCGTTGACGAATATGGTGGGGATGCCAGCATTGATCATCGTTGCACTGAAAGTGCCGACACCGGGCACCTCAAGCTGATCGACCAGATTCCCGGTCGGGAACATGTTAGCCGGGCCGTCGGCCTCACTGCCCTCCTCGTCCGCTGCCGGATCGAGGAATTCGAGCTGCACTTCAGCGGCGGCGAAGGTGACGCCGTCGAGCTCAAAGTCGCCCGTCTCCTGCACCTGGCCGGCCGTCATCGGTACATGGGCGATGATGGTCTTGCCGATGTTGGCTTGCCAGATGCGGATGGTGGCGACGCCGTCGCGCGGCAGGCGGGCGCCATCGATCATGCCGGCGCTGATGGCAAACGGTCCCACCGCTGCCGACAGGTTACCGCAATTACCGCTCCAGTCCACAAACGGGGCGTCGATCGCCACCTGGCCGAACAGGTAGTCGACGTCATGCCCGGGCTGGGTCGACGGCGCCACGATCACTGTCTTGCTGGTGCTGGAGGTGGCAGCGCCCATGCCATCGATCTGCTTGGCGTAGGGATCAGGGCTGCCGATCACCCGCAGCAGCAGGGCGTCGCGCGCCGCTCCTGCTACCTGCGCGGCGACGGGCAAATCGGCCAGTTTGAAAAACACGCCCTTGCTGGTGCCGCCACGCATATAGGTGGCGGCAATCTTGATTTGGGGAGCGTATGCCATTGTCAGATCCCTTTGGTCGATTCGAGGAAGTCCTGGGCAAAGCGCTGCAGCACGCCGCCCGCCTCATAAATCGACACTTCTTCGGCGGTGTCGAGGCGGCAGGTGACCGGCACCTGTTCGACGTCGCCGTTGCGCCGCGTGATGGTCAAAATCAGCTCGGCGCGGGGCAGCCGCTCGCCCGTCACATCGTAGGTCTCGCTGCCATCCAAGCCGAGCGTCTTGCGGTTCACGCCCACCTTAAATTCCAGTGGCAGCACGCCCATGCCAACCAGGTTGGTGCGGTGAATCCGTTCGAAGCCTTCGGCGACGATGGCCTCGACGCCGGCCAGGCGCACGCCCTTGGCTGCCCAGTCGCGCGAGGAACCCTGGCCATAATCGGCGCCAGCGACGATGATCAACGGCTGCTTGCGCTGCATGTAGGTTTCGATGGCTTCCCACATGCGGGTGACCACGCCCTCGGGTTCGACCCGGGTCAGCGAGCCGGCCTTGACCTTGCCGTCTTCGATCACCATCTCGTTTTTCAGGGTCGGGTTGGCAAAGGTGGCGCGCTGCGCCGTCAGGTGGTCGCCGCGGTGGGTGGCATACGAATTGAAATCTTCTTCCGGCAAACCCATCTTCGCCAGGTAGTCACCGGCGGCCGAATCGCGCATGATGGCGTTCGATGGCGACAGGTGGTCGGTGGTGATGTTGTCACCCAACAGCGCCAGCGCACGCATGCCGTGCAGCGTGCGCTCACCTGCCAGCGCGCCTTCCCAGTACGGCGGGCGACGGATGTAGGTGGTTTGCGGACGCCAGTCGTACAACGGGCTGACCTTGATGCCATCGTCAGGCTGCCTGGCAAACATCGGGATATACACCTTGCGGAACTGTTCCGGCTTGACGCTGGCGGCGACGATGGCATCGATCTCCTCGTCAGCCGGCCAGATGTCAGCCAGGCGGATGGCGCGGCCATCGGCGGCGAATCCCAGCACATCTTTTTCGATATCGAAGCGGATGGTACCGGCAATCGCATACGCCACCACCAGCGGCGGCGACGCCAGAAACGCCTGTTTGGCGTACGGGTGGATGCGACCGTCGAAATTGCGGTTGCCCGACAGGACTGCGGTGGCATACAGGTCGCGCGCGATGATCTCTTGCTCGATGACGGGATCGAGTGCTCCGGACATGCCGTTGCAGGTGGTGCAGGCAAAGCCGACGACGCCAAAGCCGAGCGTTTCGAGCTCCGTCATCAAGCCCGCTTCTTCAAGGTACAGGGCGACGGTTTTCGAGCCCGGTGCCAGCGACGACTTCACCCACGGTTTGCGTAACAGGCCGAGACGGTTGGCGTTGCGGGCAATCAGGCCGGCGGCGATCATGTTGCGGGGATTGTTTGTGTTGGTGCAGCTGGTGATCGCGGCGATGATGACGGCGCCATCGGGCATCTTGCCCGCTTCGTTTTCGACGATACCGGAAATGCCGCGCGCGGCCAGTTCCGAGGTCGGCACCCGCTTGTGCGGATTGGACGGTCCGGCGATATTGCGCACCACCGTCGACAGGTCAAAACTGATCACCCGTTCATAGACCGCATTGCTCATGCTGTCGGCCCACAGGCCGGTGGTGCGGGCATACAGCTCGACGAGCTTGACGGCATCGTCTTCGCGGCCAGTTAATTTGAGGTACTTGATGGTCTGTTCGTCGATATAAAACATCGCCGCCGTCGAGCCAAATTCGGGCGCCATATTCGAGATGGTGGCGCGGTCGCCCAGCGTCAGGCTGGCTGCACCGGGGCCGAAAAATTCAAGATACGACGACACCACTTTCGCGTTGCGCAGAAACTCGGTGAGCGCCAGCACGATGTCGGTGGCGGTGATGCCGGGCGCCGCGCGCCCGGTCAGCTCGACGCCGATAATGTCGGGCAAGCGCATCCACGAGGCCCGCCCCAGCATCACGCTTTCCGCTTCCAGGCCGCCGACACCGATGGCGATGACGCCGAGGGCGTCGACCATCGGCGTGTGCGAATCGGTGCCGACCAGGGTATCCGGATAGGCGACGCCATCGCCGACCTGGATCACGGGGCTCATGCGCTCGAGGTTAATCTGGTGCAGGATGCCGTTCCCTGGCGGGATGACGTCGACATTTTTGAAGGCCTTCTTGGTCCACTCGATGAAATCGAAACGGTCTTCGTTGCGGCGGTCTTCGATGGCGCGGTTCTTGGCGAAGGCGTCGGGGTCAAACCCGCCGCATTCGACCGCCAGCGAATGGTCGACCACGAGCTGGGTCGGCACCACCGGGTTGACCAGGGTGGGATCGCCTCCCTGGGCGGCGATGGCGTCACGCAGGCCCGCCAGGTCGACCAGCGCGGTCTGACCGAGAATGTCATGGCAGACCACGCGCGCCGGGAACCACGGAAAATCGAGGTCGCGGCGGCGCTCGACCAGCTGGCGCAGCGAAGCGACCAGGGTGTCGGGATCGCAGCGGCGCACCAGGTTTTCCGCCAGCACGCGCGAGGTGTAGGGCAGCCTGTCGTAGGCGCCCGCTTCGATGGCGTCGACCGCTGCGCGGGCGTCAAAATAATCGAGCGCGGTGCCGGGCAGCGCTTTCCGATGGGTCGTATTCATCATGGGATGGTTCACGGGTTGTGTCACCTTATTTGCGCTCGGCCAGCGGCGTGAACGTCAAGTCTTCAGGACCGACGTAGTTGGCGCTTGGGCGAATGATTTTGTTATCGATGCGCTGCTCGATCACGTGGGCCGACCAGCCCGAGGTGCGTGCGATGACGAACAGCGGCGTGAACATGGCCGTCGGCACGCCCATCATGTGGTACGACACGGCCGAGAACCAGTCCAGATTCGGGAACATTTTTTTGACGTCCCACATCACCGTTTCGAGCCGCTCGGCGATGTCGAACATCTTGGTGGAGCCGGCTTCAATCGACAGCTGGCGCGCCACTTCCTTGATCACCACGTTGCGCGGGTCAGACACGGTGTACACAGGGTGACCGAAACCGATCACCACTTCCTTGTTCTCGACGCGGCGGCGGATGTCGGCTTCGGCTTCGTCGGGGTTTTCGTAGCGTTCCTGGATCTCCAGCGCCACTTCGTTGGCGCCGCCGTGTTTCGGGCCGCGCAGCGCACCGATGGCGCCGGTGAGCGCCGAATGGATGTCCGAGCCAGTGCCGGCAATGACGCGGGCGGTAAACGTGGAAGCGTTAAATTCGTGTTCGGCGTACAGGATCAGCGAGGTGTGCATCGCCTTGACCCAGGCGGCCGATGGCTTGTTACCGTGCAGCAGATGGAGAAAGTGGCCGCCGATCGAATCGTCGTCGGTCTCGACTTCGATGCGCTTGCCGTTATGGCTGAAATGGTACCAGTACAGCAGCATCGAGCCGAACGAGGCCATCAGGCGGTCGGCGATGTCGCGCGCGCCCGGCACATTGTGATCGTCCTTTTCCGGCAGCGTGCAGCCGAGCACCGAGCAGCCGGTGCGCATCACATCCATCGGATGGGCCGCCGCCGGCAGCGCTTCGAGCGCCGACTTGACCGCCTGCGGCAAGCCGCGCAGGCTTTTCAGCTTGGTTTTATAGGCGTGCAGTTCGGCGCCGTTCGGCAGTTTGCCGTGCACCAGCAGGTAAGCGATTTCTTCGAATTCGCTGCTGGTGGCGACGTCGAGGATGTCGTAGCCGCGATAGTGCAAGTCATTGCCGGTCTTGCCGACCGAGCACAGCGCCGTGTTACCGGCAGCGACGCCGGACAGGGCGACAGATTTTTTTGGCTTGAAGGCGACTGGCTCTTTTGCTGCGGTGGTATCGGTCATGCTGGTCTGCTCCAGTGAGGTGGTATGGTGCGGCGCTTCTATGTAAATCGTTTATATTATTTCTCTTTGCCCTGGGCGAACAGCGCATCGAGCTTCTGTTCGTATTCGTGGTAGCCGAGGTAGTCGTACAGGTCGGCGCGGCTCTGCATGGTCGGCACCACGCTTTTCTGGGTGCCTTCGGCGCGCAGGGTGGTGTAGAAATTGAGGGCGGCGGCGTTCATGGCGCGATAGGCGCCGCAGCAGTACAGGGCGATATCGACATCATGCGCGCGCAGCTCGTCGAGCGTGAACAGGGGGGTGGCGCCAAATTCGGTGAGGTTGGCGAGGATCGGGACCTTGACGGCGGCGCGCACCTGGCGGTACTGCTCGAGCTGGTTGATCGCCTCCGGGAAGATCATGTCGGCGCCCGCTTCGGCGTAGGCGCAGGCGCGGTCGATGGCGGCGTTGAGCCCTTCGACGGCGAGGGCGTCGGTACGCGCCATGATGACGAAACTCTCATCGTGGCGGGCGTCGACGGCAGCCTTGATGCGGTCGACCATTTCGCCCGTGCTGACCACTTCCTTGCCAGGACGGTGGCCGCAACGCTTGGCCGAGACCTGGTCTTCCATGTGGACGGCGGCGACGTCGGCGCGGATCATGTGGCGGATGGTGCGGGCGATATTGAAGGCGCCGCCCCAGCCGGTGTCGATATCGACCAGCAGCGGCAGGCCGCAGCTATCGGTGATGCGCTGGGCATCGGTGATGACGTCATCGAGGGTGCTGATGCCGAGGTCGGGAAAGCCGAGCGAATTGGCGGCGACGCCGCCACCCGACAGATAAATCGCCTTGTAGCCGGAACGCTCGGCCATGCGGGCGGTGTAGGCGGTGATGGTGCCAACGACTTGCAGCGGCGATTCTTCCAGCACGGCACGGCGAAACAGCGCGCCTCGTGATTCTCTCATCGGTATTCTCCAAAAATGCTACGTGAACAGGCTATGCAGAAGCCATTGCAAGTGGCGTGCCATGCAATCTGGCGGCAACATCACCCCGGTCACTGGCGAAAACCTGTTTAAAATCAAACACCAAGGCGAGAGGGGCACGGCGCTTGCCGGCGCCGCGTGTTGCAGATAGCGTTTCATGGTGCAGCCAATTTGAAACATGAAACACCAGTGGCGTAGAATGGCGTCATGTCCTCCCCTGCCCCTGCCACCGAAGACCTCGACCGTCCCGTCATCTGGACGGTGTCGGTATCGCGCCTGGCCGACCTGTTTCGCGACATCACCCTCGAGTACGACCACCTGGCGACGATCGAGCCGATCAATCTCGGCTTCGATGCCGCCGCCCGCCACATCCGCGAGCGCATGGCCAGCGAGCGTTGCGATGTGGTGATCGCCGCCGGCTCGAATGCGGCCTATCTGAAAGGCCGGCTGTCGGCGCCGGTGGTGGTGGCGCGCGCCAGCGGTTACGACATGATGGCGGCGCTGGCGCGGGCGAGAAAAGTGGCCGCGCGCATCGGCGTGATCAGCTACCAGGCGGCGCTGCCGGCGCTGGCCGATTTTTCCGCCACCTTTGGCGCGGCCATCGCCCAGCGTACGTATGTGACCGAACAGGATGCGCGCGACCGCATCCATGAACTCAAGGCCGAAGGCGTCACCGCCATCGTCGGCGCCGGCCTGATTACCGACCTGGCCGAGGAAGCCGGCTTGATCGGCGTCTTCGTCTATTCGGCGGCATCGATCCGCCAGGCGTTTGACGATGCACTTGAACTGGCGCGGCAAACCGCCGCCGACGCGCGCCGCGGCCGCCGCACGGTGGTCACCGATACCCTGCGCGCGCGCCATGGCCTGAACGATTTGAAGGGCGATTCGGCGGCCATGGAACAGCTGCGCCAGGCGGTGGTGCTGTTCGCCAAATCGCCGGCAACGGTACTGATCGAGGGTGAGACGGGCACCGGTAAGGAACTGGCGGCGCAAGCCATGCACCGCGAAGGGCCACGCAGCCTTGGGGCGAATCGTCCTTTTGTCGCCGTCAACTGCGGCGCGCTGGCCGAGTCGCTGCTCGAATCGGAACTGTTCGGCCACGAGGAAGGGGCGTTTACGGGGGCGCGCCGCGGTGGCCATGCGGGGCTGTTCGAAGCGGCCAATCACGGCACCCTGTTTTTGGACGAGATCGGCGAAATGCCGCTGCCCCTGCAAACGCGCCTGCTGCGCGTGCTGGAAGAGCGCGAAGTGGTGCGGGTCGGCGGCACCCGGCCGATCGCGGTAAACGTGCGGGTGATCAGCGCCACCCACTGCGACCTCGAACAGCGCGTGCGCGACGGCCGTTTTCGCGCCGACCTGTATTACCGGCTGGCGGTGCTGCGGCTGGTGCTGCCGCCCCTGCGCGCGCGCGCGCTCGACGTGGCGCCGCTGACCGAGTGGGCGCTCAAGCACGCGCTGGCAGCGCTGGGCGCGCGTCCCCACCCCAATCTGCACGCCGAAGTACAGGCGTGTGCCGGCCTGCTCGAGCACTACGACTGGCCCGGCAATGTTCGCGAACTCAATAATGTGGCGCAGCGCGTGGCCCTGTACCTGGCGGCCGAGCCGCTGCAGGCACTGACCCAGGGCTTTTTGCTGAAGGTGGCGCCGGAGCTGGCGCGCACGGCGGCGGCGCCAGCTCAGCCCGAGTCGATCGAGGCGCTGCTGACCCGTTTTGACGGCCGTCGCGACGAGGCGGCAGCTTATCTCGGCATCAGCCGCACGACCTTGTGGCGGCGGCTGAAGCACCAACAGCGGGACGCGTCGGGGCGCATCGAAAAAAAATAAAGCGCTTCGACTGCATCCAAGCACTGTTGCCGTGGGTAGTACTTGCAGGAGCGGCCATGTGGCGCCGCCTTCCACCTACAAGGAACACACCATGAACCAGACCCGCCTGCCTTCCATGCTCAGCCTCGCCGCCGCCGTGGCAACCGTGGTAACCCTGTCCGCCTGCACCAGCATGGCGCCGCATGCCAGCTTTTCGCAAACCAGCCTGCCCGACACCGTCAAGGTCCCAAGCGGCCACATGGTGGCCATGGAAACCCATGCGACCGGTGAACTGACCTACGAGTGCAAGGACAAGGCGAACATGCCCGGCCAGGTGGAATGGACCTTCGTCGGCCCCAAAGCCACCCTCGCCGACCGCCATGGCAAAGCTGTCGGCACGTATTCCGGCCCGCCGGCGACGTGGCAGGCCACCGACGGTTCCAAGGTCAGCGGCACCCAGGTGGCAGTGGCCCCCTCGGGCCCCGGCAATATCCCGTTCCAGCTGGTCAAAGCCAACCCTGCCGTCAACCCCGGCGCCATGATGGGCATCAGTTACATCCAGCGCGTGGCCCTGCAGGGCGGCGCAGCGCCTGCCACCGGTTGCAGCGCCGACACCCGTGGCCAGCGCACGGTGGTGCCTTACCAGGGTGACTATATTTTTTACAAGGCAGTCTGAGTTCGATCGGCGCCTGGCGTTGGCATGATCTATGTTAGGATTCCCGCGAGAAAATTCACACTTTTTTACGGACTGCCCTTGCCGAATCCTGTCGACGCCTTCGATTATGAAGCAGCCCTGCACGCGTGCGCCAAGGGCGACCAGTCGGCCCTGCGCCGGCTGTACGACCAGGAAGGCGCGCGCCTGCTGGGGGTGGCCCGCCGCATCGTGGTCGACGCCGCGCTCGCCGAAGACATCGTCCACGACGCCTTTATTAAAGTGTGGACGGCAGCGGCCAGCTATGACCCCTTGCGCGGGGCCGCGCGTGGCTGGATCTACACCATTACCCGTCACCTGGCACTCAACGCGGTGCGCGCCAGCCGCCACGAAGTGGCTGTCGACGACGCCACCGCCGCCGCCCTCGATGCACAGGTGTCGATGGAGCGCTGGGCCGACATCAGCGACAGCTTTGCGTTTGCCTCGACACCGGGGCAGATCGGCCGCTGCCTTGCGCAGCTCGAACCGGTGCGCCGCAACTGCCTGTTACACGCCTATATCGATGGCCTGTCGCACAGCGAAATCGCGGTGCGCGTCGATGCCCCCATGGGCACCGTCAAATCGTGGATCAAACGCAGCCTGGCGTCCTTGAAAGTGTGCCTGTCATGAGCAATCCAAGCGACGATGAAGTGTCGGCCGAAGCGGGCGAATACGTGCTGGGCACGCTCGCGCCCGCGGCCAGCGCCGCCATCGAGCGCCGCCTGCGCTCGGAACCGGCGTTGCGTCTGGCGGTGCAACAGTGGCAAGCCGACCTGCTGCCCTTGACGGCACTGGTGGCGCCGGTGACGCCATCGCACGGATTATGGCGGCGCATTGCCCGCAGCGCCAGCGCAGCGCCTGCCGCCGCCACCCTCAGGCAGCCCATGTGGAACAGTCTGGGCCTGTGGCGCATGTTGACCGCCGGCTCGATGCTGGCCACCGCCGTGCTGGCGGTGACGCTGGCGGGACGGCTGGCGACCAGCGATGTCAAACCGCAATACATGGTGGTGCTGGTGGCGCCGCAAGACAAGGCGCCTGGTTACGTGGTGCAGACGGGCGCCTCGCGTCAGCTGAACCTGGTGCCGCTGGCCGCCGCCGCCGTACCGGCCGATAAGTCGCTGCAGTTCTGGACCAAGGCCGACGGCTGGCGCCGGCCGGTATCGCTGGGGCTGGTCAAGCCGGGGCAGACGATCACGATTGCCCTCGATGCATTGCCAAATATCGAGCCGAACCAGTTGTTTGAATTGACGCTGGAGCCGGTCAAGGGTTCGCCGCTCGACAAGCCGACCGGGCCGGTGCAGTTCATCGGACGGGCCGTCAAGGTGATGTAGGTGTTTTTGAAAAAGGCGCTGTCACCGTTAGATATTGAAGAGTTTGCTTTCCACTTTGCGCAGTCGATATCCGGTGACGCGACGATCGCCGTCAATTTTCGACCACCACGCGCGGTTCACGACTTAACGTGGAGAGCGCCTTGAAAAAGGGTACAGGCAGCGCGCGACGCGCGTACCCCTGCCGCGCACGCTTGCGGTGTGCACGCTTGCAATAAAAAAACCCGCCAGACTGACGTTGGCGGGTTTTTTGCGTTACGGCCTGCTTATTCGATCTCGACCGTTTCGGGCGGCGAGGTCGGTGGCGGCAGCGAATCGCCTTCGGGGAACTCGATCAGCACCTCATCCTTCTCGTTGAGGTCGACCACGATCTTGCCGCCGTTGATCAGGCGGCCAAACAACAGCTCGTCGGCCAGCGCCTTGCGGATCATGTCCTGGATCAGGCGTGCCATCGGTCGCGCGCCCATCTGCGGATCAAAACCCTTCTTGCCGAGGAACTTGCGCAGCTTCTCGGTAAAGATCGCTTCGACTTTTTTCTCGTGCAGCTGCTCTTCCAGTTGCATGAGGAACTTGTCGACCACGCGCAGGATGATCTCTTCGTCGAGCGCACGGAAGCTGATGGTGGCATCGATACGGTTACGGAACTCAGGCGTGAACATGCGCTTGATGTCAGCCATTTCATCGCCGGCCGCTTTCGAGTCGGTAAAGCCCATCGAGCGCTTGGTCAAGCTTTCGGCGCCCGCATTGGTGGTCATGATGATGATCACGTTGCGGAAGTCGGCTTTGCGGCCGTTGTTGTCCGTCAGCGTGCCATGGTCCATCACCTGCAGCAGGATGTTGAAAATGTCCGGGTGGGCTTTTTCAATTTCGTCGAGCAGCAGCACCGCATGCGGCTTCTTGGTGATCGCTTCGGTCAGCAGACCGCCCTGGTCGAAACCGACATAACCGGGTGGCGCACCGATCAGGCGCGAGACCGCGTGCCGTTCCATGTATTCCGACATGTCGAAGCGGATCAGCTCGATACCAAGGATAAAAGCCAGTTGCTTGGCCACCTCGGTCTTGCCGACACCGGTCGGACCGGAGAACAGGAATGAGCCGATCGGCTTGTCCTGTTTACCGAGACCGGCGCGCGCCATCTTGATCGCCGACGACAGCGCATCGATGGCCGGATCCTGGCCGAAGACGACGTTGCGCAAATCGCGGTCGATCGTTTGCAGCTTGCTGCGGTCATCCTGGTTGACCGTTTGCGGTGGGATGCGGGCGATCTTGGCGATGATTTCTTCGATTTCCGCCTTGCCGATGGTTTTCTTTTGCTTCGACTTGGGCAGCACGCGCTGGGCTGCGCCTGCTTCGTCGATGACGTCGATGGCCTTGTCCGGCAAATGGCGGTCATTAATGAAGCGCGCTGCCAGTTCGGCTGCGGTAGTCAGGGCCGAGGCCGAATACTTGACACCATGGTGCTCTTCGAAGCGCGATTTCAGGCCACGCAAAATCTGGATGGTTTGTTCGACGGTCGGCTCGTTGACGTCGACCTTCTGAAAGCGCCGCGACAGTGCGTGGTCTTTTTCGAACACACCGCGATACTCGGTGAACGTGGTCGCACCGATGCATTTGAGCTGGCCGTTGGCCAGCGCCGGCTTGAGCAGGTTGGAAGCGTCGAGCGTACCGCCAGAGGCCGAACCGGCACCGATGATGGTGTGGATTTCATCGATGAACAGGATGCCGTTGGGCGTGTCCTTGAGTTGCTTGAGCACGGCCTTCAGGCGCTGTTCAAAGTCACCGCGGTACTTGGTGCCAGCGAGCAGCGCACCCATGTCGAGCGAAAACACGACGGCGTTTTGCAGGATTTCCGGCACATCTTCCTGGGTGATTCTCCAGGCCAGCCCTTCGGCGATGGCGGTCTTGCCCACGCCCGCTTCGCCGACCAGCAGCGGATTGTTCTTGCGACGCCGGCACAGGATCTGGATGACGCGGTCGACTTCTTCCTCGCGGCCGATCAGTGGATCGATCTTGCCTTCGGCGGCCGCCTTGTTCAGGTTGAGCGTGAACTGGTCGAGCGGGCTTTCTTTCGGCTGGCCTTCGACCTGCGCCTCTTCCACGCCTTCCGACGTTTTTGCGGCATCGGCCTGCTGGTCCTTGCGCACGCCGTGCGAAATGAAGTTGACCACGTCCAGACGGGTCACGCCCTGCTGGTGCAGGTAGTACACCGCGTGCGAATCTTTTTCGCCAAAGATGGCCACCAGCACGTTGGCGCCGGTAACTTCTTTCTTGCCGTTCGATGCAGACTGAACGTGCATGATGGCGCGCTGGATCACACGCTGGAAACCCAGCGTGGGCTGCGTGTCGACCTCGCCCGTGCCGGGCACGGTGGGGGTGTTATCGCCAATAAAATTGGTCAGCGTTTTGCGCAAATCGTCGATGTTGACCGCACAGGCGCGCAGGACTTCGGCGGCCGATGGGTTGTCCAGCAGCGCCAGCAGCAAATGCTCAACGGTGATGAATTCATGCCGTGCTTGCCGGGCTTCGACAAACGCCATGTGTAGCGAGACTTCCAGTTCCTGCGCAATCATACTTCCTCCATCACGCACTGCAGGGGATGCCCTGCCTTACGCGCATGCGTTAATACAAACTCCACTTTGGTACACGCGACATCTTTGGAAAACACCCCGCACACGCCTTTGCCATGACGGTGTACGGAAAGCATGATCTGCGTAGCCGTTTCCCGATCCTTGTTGAAGTACTCTTGGATGACGGCCACCACGAATTCCATCGGCGTGTAGTCGTCATTCAATAGTGCCACCTGGTACATCGGCGGAGGTTTGACCACCTGCCGCTCCAGTAATTGCTCGGTATCTTGCTTGGTTGCCATACGCTTTATTCTAATGCTTTCACTCAGGTCGCGCCGCATCAACAGCGGCACTTTTACACATGTTTTCCATCTTACGCGTTTTCCGCCTGTAGCGCAGATGGCGACCCGTTTGGATAAAACAAGAGTTGGATTTATGACGCATGTGGCAAAAAAAACAAGTGCGATTTAAAAGCGCTTGACTTCAATAGTCATTCCGCCAACAATGCAGATATCAGTCCGCGGTAGGTGTGTGGTTGATAAGAAGTGAGCAGGCTGAGGAGGGGGCAAGAAGCTTCTTGCTTGATGGCTCGTGTGATTGGTTTTTTTTGAAAGTTCTTTTTATGGCAACAGGTATAGTTAAATGGTTCAATGATTCCAAAGGCTTTGGTTTCATTACTCCTGATGATGGCGGCGAAGATCTGTTCGCGCACTTTTCCGCAATCAACATGAATGGTTTCAAGACCCTCAAAGAAGGTCAAAAAGTACAATTCGAAGTCACGCAAGGCCCTAAAGGCAAGCAAGCTTCCAACATCCAGAATGCTTAAGCAGCAAGCCGGACTGTAAAAGACCCCGCCCTCAGGTGGGGTTTTTTTTCGCCTGTCGTTGCTGCCTGGCTGCGCGCCGGGGCGGCGATCCGGGCCTGTTTTCGTTAGTGCACAAAAGCGCGCCGCGCAACACTGGCAGTGCTGTCAGGGTGGCCCGGGTCAGCCGCAGTTGCTCAACCGCTGTTGCTCAACCGTCGTTGCTCAGCCGCAGATTCCCCGGCGCCGCCGCCTGCAAGGTGAAGCGTTCGACGATACCGCCCAGGCTGGCAGCCTGCTGGTGCAGGGACGACGCTGCCGCTGCCGCCTGTTCGACCAGCGCTGCATTTTGCTGGGTGACGCCGTCCATCTGGCCGATGGCTTCGTGAATACGATCGATATCGCCTTCCTGCAAGGCGCTGGCGGCGCTGATGTCGCCGATCAGGGCTGACACGCCCGCCACGCTGGCGACGATTTCCTGCATGCGGGCGCCGGCAGCGTCGACCAGCGCGGTGCCAGCGGCCACCCGACCGACTGAGTCGCCGATCAGCTGCTTGATTTCCCGGGCCGCCGCCGCCGAGCGCTGCGCCAGGTTGCGCACCTCGGACGCCACCACGGCAAAACCACGTCCCTGCTCCCCGGCGCGCGCCGCCTCCACGGCAGCATTGAGGGCCAGGATATTGGTTTGAAAGGCGATGCCATCGATCACCGCGATGATGTCGACAATCCGTTTCGACGACTCGTTGATGGACGCCATGGTGTCGACCACCTCGGCCACCACTGCGCCGCCGCGTACCGCTTCGCCGGACGCCGATACCGCCAGCGCGCTGGCGCGGCGCGCATCGGCCCCGCTCTGGCGCACGCGCTCGCTGAGCGTGCCCATGGTGGCGATGGTGCCCTGCAACGACAGCGCCTGTTGCTCGGTGCGGCTGGACAGATCCTGGTTACCCTCGGCGATTTCCTGGGACGCGCCGGCAATCGCACCGACGCCCTGCTGCACCTGGCTGACGGCCGCATGCAGACGGCCGATCATGGTGTCGAGCGCCAGTCCGGCGGGACTGTTGGCGGCGCTGCCATGGCGCAAATCGATGGTGCCGGCGTCGCCAGCCGACATCGCCGCCACCCGCACACCCAGCTCGGCCGCCTGCACCGCTTCGCGCCGCAATAGCACGGCGAGATAACACAGCACTGCCGTTTCGACGATCACATAGGTCGCGTGGATGACCACGCGGCCGAAGCCCGGCTCGCTCAGACAGCGCACGCCATAGCCCAGCTCCTGCAAATAGTTAAAACTGAGGTGGTGCACCGCGATGACGGCGGCGCCCACCACCACCACCAGCGGATCGCGGTAACACAGCAGAAACGCCAGCAGCACGAAAATACCGAAGTGCACTTCGATCATGCCGTCGGCCTGATGAATGTGCAAGGCCGCAAACACCATCAGCGCCGCCGCCACCACCATCGCCGTACTGCGACGCCCACTACGCAAGACGATCAGGGCGCTCGGCAGCGCCGCCGCCGGCAAGCCGACCAGCAGGCACCAGCGCCAGGTGTCATGCAGACTGGCCAGTGCCAGCGACACCGCCAACAGCCCCCACAGTATGTAGAGCATCATGTGATCGGCGGAACGAGCCTGCTTTTGCAGCTCAGATTGTAGTGTATTTGGCATCATTGTAATCGGAAAAAATCGGGGCAAGACGATCGCGGCGCACGGTTTCGACAGCGATAGTTGCCCCAGGGAAGCAGCTTGACAGTATAAGGGGCATGGCCAAAGACATCATTGATCCCGCTAGAATTGGCGATAAAGTTGTAAATGAGCAACGACAAACGGCACCAACAATAAATTATTGACAATATTCAATCAATAAAAAAAGCCCCGGGCAGAATGTGCCCGGGGCTGCGTGGCCGGTCGGCCTGACTTGCGCGCGACGCGCAGCCTTATTTTTGTTTCATCATCTCGATCATCACCTCGCCAAATCCGGAACACGAGACCTGGGTGGCATCCTCCATCAAGCGGGCGAAATCATAGGTCACGCGCTTCGAGGCAATCGCCCTTTGCATCGATGCAATCAACAGATCAGCCGCTTCCAGCCAGCCCATGTGGCGCAACATCATTTCGGCCGACAGGATCATGGAGCCGGGATTGACGTAATCCTTGCCCGCATACTTGGGCGCGGTGCCGTGGGTGGCCTCGAACATGGCGATCGAATCGGACAGATTGGCGCCCGGGGCGATGCCGATGCCGCCGACCTGGGCGGCCAGCGCGTCGGAAATATAGTCGCCATTCAGATTAAGGGTGGCGATCACGCTGTATTCAATCGGGCGCAGCAGGATCTGTTGCAGGAAGGCGTCGGTGATCGAATCCTTGATGACGATATCGCGCCCCGTTTTCGGGTTTTTCAGTTTCATCCACGGTCCGCCGTCGATCAGCTCGGCGCCGAATTCCTTCTGCGCCAGCGCATACGCCCAGTCGCGAAAGCCACCCTCGGTGTACTTCATGATGTTGCCCTTGTGGACAATCGTCACCGAGGGTTTGTCATTGTCGATCGCATACAAAATGGCCTTGCGTACCAGCCGTTCGGTGCCCTCGATCGATACTGGCTTGATGCCAATGCCGGAAGTGTCTGGAAAGCGGATCTTGGTCACGCCCATTTCATTGACGAGGAAATCGATCAGCTTTTTGGCGCCGGCGCTGCCCTCTGCGTATTCAATGCCCGCATAAATGTCTTCCGAGTTTTCGCGGAAGATCACCATATTGGTTTTTTCCGGCTCTTTCATGGGCGAAGGCACGCCGGTGAAATAGCGCACCGGGCGCAGGCAGACGTACAGGTCGAGCTGCTGGCGCAGCGCCACGTTGAGCGAACGGATGCCGCCGCCGACGGGGGTGGTCAGCGGCCCCTTGATGGAGACGATGTAATCCTTGACGGCAGCGAGCGTCTCGTCGGGCAGCCAGACGTCGGGGCCGTAGACGGCCGTGGCTTTCTCTCCGGCAAAAATTTCCATCCAGCTGATCTTGCGCGCGCCCTCGTAAGCGGTGGCGACGGCGGCATCGACCACCTTGATCATCACCGGCGTGATATCGACCCCGGTGCCATCGCCTTCGATATAGGGAATGATGGGATTGTGCGGCACCGTCAGCGAAAAGTCGGCATTGACGGCGATTTTCTGGCCATCGGCCGGAACGGTAATATGTTGGTACATGGGCTCTCCTGCCAGGATCGGTCGTGCGTCGTATAAAAGGGGACGCTGGCGAACACCGTCAGCGGGGCCGGTCTTTCATAAGACATAAGATAAAGTGTTTTGCATTATGCACCAGTCGTTTGCGAGGTGCTATCCTTTTAGCCGCTCCGCTGAAGCGACCGCGGCCCCATCATTTACGCTGGACTGTATGCCCCTGATTCTCTTTAACAAACCCTTCCAGGTCCTGTGCCAGTTCAGCGGCGAAGCGGGCCGTGCCACGCTGGCCGACTACCTCAGCATCCCGAATATTTACCCGGCCGGCCGTCTCGATGCCGACAGCGAGGGCTTGATGCTGCTGACCGACGACGGCATGTTGCAACACAGAATCGCGCACCCCGATCACAAGGAAGCGAAAACCTACCTGGTGCAGGTCGATGGCGTTCTCGACGCCGCCACCCTGGCGCGCCTGCAGGCGCCACTCGATCTGGGCGACTTTACCACCAAGCCCTGCCGCGCCGTGCAGATTGCCGCCCCCGACTGGCTGTGGCCACGGCAACCGCCGATCCGCACGCGCCAGGACAAGCCGACCAGCTGGATCGCCATCACTTTACAAGAGGGCAAGAACCGGCAGGTAAGGCGCATGACGGCGGCGGTCGGCGTGCCGACCTTGCGGCTGGTGCGCAGCAGCATCGGGCCGTTTTCGCTGGCGACCCACCCGCTGATGCCGGGCGAGCATGTGATCGTGCCCGCCTACGTATGAATCAGGCCGCCGGGCCCGGCACAAAAAAAACCCGCCACGGTCTGCACCGGGCGGGTTTTTTTAATGGGCGCCGCAGCGCCCGCACAGAGCAATCAGCGACGCTTAAAAGCCGTCGATGGCGTGATTGAAGGTCGGGCTCGGACGCATGGCGGCCGACACTTTTGCTTCATCGAGCTTGTAGTAACCACCGACATCGACCGGCTTGCCCTGCACTGCCAGCATCTCGGCGACGATGGTCGCTTCGTTGTCGGTCAGCGACTTGGCCAGCGGCGCGAACTGCGCTGCCAGTGCGGCGTCGTCCGTCTGCGCGGCCAGTTCCTGCGCCCAGTACATAGACAGATAGAACTGGCTGCCGCGGTTGTCGAGCTCGCCCGTTTTCGGCGATGGCGACTTGCGGTTGTCGAGCAGCTTGCCGGTGGCAGCATCGAGCGTCTTGGCCAGAATCTTGGCGCGCGCATTACCGGTCTTCAGACCGAGGTCTTCGAACGACACCGCCAGCGCCAAAAATTCGCCCAGCGAATCCCAGCGCAAGTGGTTTTCTTCGACCAGTTGCTGCACGTGTTTCGGCGCCGAACCACCGGCACCCGTTTCGTACATGCCACCACCGGCCATCAGCGGCACGATCGACAGCATCTTGGCGCTGGTGCCCAGTTCCATGATCGGGAACAGGTCAGTGAGGTAATCGCGCAGGATGTTGCCGGTGACGGAAATGGTGTCGAGGCCACGAATCAGGCGTTCGAGCGTGTAACGCATGGCGCGCACCTGCGACATGATCTGGATGTCCAGACCGGTGGTGTCGTGGTCTTTCAGGTAGGTGCGCACCTTGTGGATCAGCTCGTTTTCATGCGGACGGTACGGGTCGAGCCAGAACACGGCCGGCATGCCCGAATTGCGCGCGCGGGCCACGGCCAGCTTGACCCAGTCGCGGATTGGCGCATCCTTGACCTGGCACATGCGCCAGATATCGCCCTGCTCGACGTTTTGGCTCAGCAGCACTTCGCCCGTTGCCAGGTCGGTGATATTGGCCACGCCCGCTTCGCTGATTTCAAAGGTCTTGTCATGCGAGCCGTATTCTTCGGCTTGCTGGGCCATCAGGCCGACGTTCGGTACCGTGCCGATGGTCTTGGGATCGAAAGCGCCATGCCATTTGCAGAAATTGAGGATTTCCTGATAGATCCGCGCAAAGGTACTCTCGGGGATCACCGCCTTGACTTCCTTCAGGCGGCCATCGGCGCCGTACATCTTGCCGCCGGCGCGGATCATGGCCGGCATCGAGGCATCGACGATGACGTCGTTGGGCGAATGGAAGTTGGTGATGCCCTTGGCCGAATCGACCATGGCCAGCGCCGGACGGTGTTCCTGGCAGGCGTGGATATCGCGGATGATTTCATCGCGCTGCGAGACGGGCAGATCGGCAATCTTGTTGTACAGATCGGCCATGCCGTTGTTGACGTTGATGCCGAGGCTGTCGAACAGGGCGCCGTGCTTGGCAAACGCTTCCTTGTAGAACATGCGCACGCAGTGACCGAACACGATCGGGTGCGACACCTTCATCATGGTTGCCTTGACGTGCAGCGAAAACATCACGCCGGTGTCCTTGGCGTCTTCGATCTGCTCTTCGTAGAACTTGAGCAGCGACTTGAGGCTCATGAACATCGAATCGATGATTTCGCCGTCGAGCAGCTTGACCTTCGGCTTGAGCACGATGGTGTTGCCGCTGGCGGTGATCAATTCCATCTTGACTTCACGGTCACCCTTGACGGTCAGCGATTTTTCGCCATGGTAAAAGTCGCCTTCGGTCATGTGCGAGACATGGGTGCGCGAGGCAGCCGACCATTTCGCCATCGAATGGGGGTTCTTGCGCGCATATTCCTTGACGGCGCGCGGAGCGCGGCGGTCGGAGTTGCCTTCACGCAGGACCGGATTGACTGCCGAACCGATGCACTTGCCGTACTTGAGCTTGATGGCTTTTTCTTCGTCCGTCTTTGGCTCGGCCGGGTAGTCGGGAATGTCGTAGCCCTTGCCCTGCAATTCCTTGATGGCCGTTTCCAGCTGCGACACCGAGGCGCTGATATTGGGCAGCTTGATGATGTTTACATCGGGCGTGAGGGTCTTTTGCCCCAGGTCGAGCAGGGCATCCGGCACGCGCTGCTCGGGCGCCAGGCGCTCCGGGAAGGTCGCCAGGATGCGGGCCGATACCGAGATATCGCTCGATGCGATGGTGATGCCGGCGGCCTTGGCGAAGGCGCTCACAACTGGCAGGAAGGCGTGGGTCGCCAGCAATGGCGCCTCGTCGGTCAGGGTATAGATGATGGTCTGATCACTACTCATGCGCTTTTCCTTGGTGATCGCGACAACGGTCGCGATGGGTGAAACGAACAATGACGGCCGCCCCGCACGTGCTCGGGGCAGGCTGGTCCTTCGCTATTATCCCACGCGACCCGCCCATGGGACCATAGCCGGCGAAACAGAAGCGAAAAAACCCGCCGGATCAAGGATCGGGCGGGTCTTTCAAGCAATATTTACATCAAAGACTGCCGGCGCGGCGGGCAGCCGCGCGCACGATCGCCAATTAGGCCGACAGTGCTTTCAGGGCAGCTGCCAGACGGCTCTTGTGACGGGCTGCTTTGTTCTTGTGAATAATTTTCTTGTCAGCGATGCTATCGATTTTCGACACGGAAGTCTGGAAAATCGTGGTCGCGGCGGCTTTGTCGCCAGCCTGGATCGCTTTACGCACTGCCTTGATAGCGGTGCGCAGGGTCGAACGCTGCGACGAATTGTGAGCGTTCTGCTTAACTGCTTGACGAGCGCGCTTGCGTGCTTGTGCGGTATTTGCCATGGAATTTCCTAAAACGGGGTCAAGTTGCGTTTGCAAACACAAGCGTTTGGCAGGACCGCCCGCCCTGCGTTCCGGGACGTGCGCGCTGTCAAACCAGTGCCTGTCAAACAAATGTGTCTGCGTAACAGAATTCTGTACAGCCTTCGATTATAACGACTAATTGCGCGACGGGCAATTCAAAAATGCGCAGCAGGCCGGCAGGGCCGTCCGCGCGCACTGTTGCCGGGATATAATCCTGCGCCATGAACTTGCTCAAAACCCTAGCTGCCATTTCCAGCATGACCATGCTGTCCCGCGTCACCGGCCTGTTGCGCGAGAGCTTGTTTGCGCGCGCCTTCGGTGCCTCGGCCTACTCGGACGCCTTCATCGTCGCCTTCCGCATTCCCAACCTGTTGCGCCGCCTGTTTGCCGAGGGCGCCTTCGCCCAGGCCTTCGTGCCCATCATCTCGGAATACAAGACGCAGAACGGCCACGACGCCACCAAGGTGCTGGTCGACCATGTCGCCACCACCCTGGTATGGGCCACCGTGCTCACCAGCCTGGTGGGGATCGTCCTCAGCCCTGCGCTGATCTGGCTGATTGCCGACGGCCTCGACAAAAACGCCGAAGCGGTGTGGATGACCCGCCTGATGTTCCCATACATCGCCTGCATGTCCTTCGTCGCCCTCGCCGGTGGCGTGCTCAACACCTGGCGCCAGTTCAAGATTCCTGCCTTCACCCCCGTGCTGCTCAACGTCGCCTTCATTCTCGCCTCGCTGTTCCTGGTGCAGTTGATGAATACGCCCATCTACGCCATGGCCATCGCGGTGCTGGTCGGCGGCCTGCTGCAGGTGGGTCTGCAGATTCCCGCGCTGCGCAAGATCGGCATGCTGCCGCGCTTGGCGCTCAACCCCCTCACCGGCCTGCGCGATCCCGGCGTGCGGCGCATGCTGCGCAAGATGGGGCCGGCGGTATTTGCCGTCTCGGCGGCGCAGATCAGCCTGATGATCAACACCAAGATCGCGTCGAGCCTGGCGACTGGCAGCGTGTCGGCGCTGTCTTACGCCGACCGCCTGATGGAATTTCCCACCGCCATGCTGGGGGTGGCGCTGGGCACCATCTTGCTGCCCAGCCTATCGAAAGCGAATGCGGAAGCCGACACCGTCGAATACGCCGCCCTGCTCGACTGGGGGCTGCGCCTGACGTTTTTGCTGGCCCTGCCGGCAGCGGTTGGCATGGCCACCCTGGCTGAACCGCTGATCGCCACCCTTTTTCACTACGGAAAATTCAACGCCGCCAACCTGGCCGCCGCCCGCCTGCCCCTGATGGCGTACAGCGCCGGACTGGTCGGCATCATCCTGGTCAAGACCCTGGCACCGGCATTTTATGCGCGCCAGGACATCAAGACGCCGGTGCGCATCGCCGTCGCTGTGCTCATCGCCACGCAGCTGATGAATTACCTGTTTGTGCCGCGCCTGCAAGTGGCGGGACTGGCGCTGTCGATCGGCTTGGGCGCCTGCCTGAACGCGCTGTGCCTGTACATCGGCCTGCGCCGGCGCCGCATTTATACGCCGCAGGCGGGCTGGCCGGGCTTCCTGCTGCGCCTGCTGCTGGCGGTGACGGCGATGGGAGTTCTGTGCTGGTACGGCCAGTCGCTGATCGACTGGCCCGCCATGCACGCCCACGCCTGGCTGCGGGCGGCGGCACTGTTCGCCATTATCGCGCTCGCGGCGGCGCTGTATTTTATCGTCCTGCTGGCGCTCGGCTTCAGGGTCAGCCAGTTCAAGCGGCGCGCCGGCTAGTCCGCGGCCTTTGTCAGCGCGGCGGCGGACGCGCAGTCGGCGTCTCTGACTGGCCGTCGTCGGCGCTGAGGGGATCGGCCGCGGGCGGCTCGGCCACGGGCGGCTCGACCGGCACTGGCATTGGCGCCGCTGCTGGCGGCGGCACCGCAAACAGCGAGGGCAGCGCTGGGATTGGGGCTGCCCCCGGCCCGGGCGCCGGCACTGCAGCAGGCAGCAGCGGCGCCGGCACGCTGGCCACAAAACGCCAGTCGTACATGTGCTGGCGACCATCAAAGCCGGCCAGCCGCGCATCGAAATTGGCAATTTTCAGGGGCTGCACGGACGACTTGCTGTACACCGCCAGCACGCCCTGATGGTCGCCCAGCCAGACGATGCCCCAGTCGGTGGTGCCCGTCATCGGATCGATAAACACCTTGCGCAGGTGGCGGCGGATGGCCGGGCTGCGGCTGTCGCGCAGCAGGTCCAGCAAGGTTGGCGGCTGGGTCGGCTGCCCCGCCGGCGTGGCAGCGGCGTAACTGGTGAGGGCGTCGGCAAAGGCGGTGCCGACCGCCAGCAGCTCTTCCTCGGCGGCAGCGCGGCGCAACAGGGCATCGATTTTCAGGGTGGCAGCGCCCACCAAGCCCAGCACGGTCACCAGGATGATCATGCCGAGATAGGTAAAACCGCCCTGCCCCCGCCCTTGCCCAGGTGCTCTCATGCTACCAGTCCGCGTACAGTTTGCCGCTCAGGTCATTGCCAGGCGCCCCGCTGCGGATGGTATAGACGGCGCCCTTGCTGCCATCTTCGGGAGGCACCACGATCCAGCTGGTGGCGTTGTCGCTGATCGGATCGATCGGCAGCGCGCGCAAATACTTTTTTTCCACCAGCTGCTCGAGCGAGTCGGGATAGCGCCCGGTGTCGCTGTAATACTGGTCGATGACGGTGCGGGTGTTGCGCAGATTGTCGGCCAGGATGGTTTCTTTGGCGCGGTCGATGCTGGGGAAAAAACGCGGCACGGCCAGCGTCAATAGCAGCGCGACGATGCCCAGCACCACCAGCAGTTCGATCAGGGTGAAGCCGCGCAGGCGCGATGGGAGTGGGGGCATCGTCATCACCAGCGGCGGTAAGCGATGCCATTGAGCCCGGTGCGCTCGGAACTGGACATGACGTCGTACACATCGTCGCCCTCGCGTGGGTCGTTCGCCTCGCTGGCGTAGCTGCGTTTGAGCCAGGTGTCGGCATCGGCGCGCTCGGCGTCGCTACTGAACGGGTCGCGCGGCAGACGGCGTAAAAAAAACACCTTGGCGCGCCGCGCGCTGCGCAAATCGACCACGCCGTCGACCAGCAGCTCGAGCTTGGGCGGATAGCCGCTGGCGCCGATGGTTTTGCCGATGCGCCCTTCGTCGCTGGCGCGCTTGTAAGCGTCGATGGCGGCGCGGATCTCGCGCAGCGCCAGCCGCAGCTCCTGCTCATGGCGGCGCTGGATGGTCACCTGTGCGGCCGGCGCGACGATCGTGCCGAGCAGGGCCAGGATGGCCAGCGTCACCAGCAGTTCGATCAGCGTGAAGCCGCGTGCTTTCATGGCGTCGGGATGGGGACGACGGTGGCACCCGCAGCGGACGATGGCGCCGGCGGCAAGCTCACCGCCGGCGCCAGGTTGGGCAGGGTGGCGCTGGGCAGCTGCACTGGTGCGTTGGCCGCTGCGGCGTCAGGCGGCGCCGCCACTGGTGTTACCGTGTGGCGCGTGGTCGCCGTCACCGGCGCCGGCTCGGTCAGGCGGGTCGGCGGCGTCGCCAGCGTTGCCGTGTTGGGCGAGACGGGTACCGGGGCGCCGCCACCGGCGCTACCGACCGCGCCCGGCCCGACTGGCGCTGCGCTTTGCCCGGGCAGCAAGGTGACCTTGACCGGCACCTCCGGACGGCGGCGGAAGCTGCCTTCGGTACCGGCGTTAAATTCCGACGCATTCAGCGCCGGGCGCTGGATATTGCGCACCAGGTGCGGCGTGATCGACAACACGATCTCGTTCTTGTCCGAACTGTCGTGACCGACGCCAAACAGGCGACCGACGATGGGCAGGCTGCCGACGAACGGCACCTTGCTGCCATTGCTGCGGTCTTCATTGCTGATGAGGCCAGCGAGCACCTGGTTTTCGCCATCTTTGAGCTGCAGCATGGTGGTGGCCGAGCGGGTGCCGATGCGGTACGCCACCGAGCCCGATTTGGTGGTGACCGAGTCGACCAGGTTCGACACTTCCAGCGCCACCCGGATCGCCACTTCATTATTCAGATAGATGGTCGGCTCGACGTTGAGGGTCAGGCCAACGTCGACATAGCTGACCGATTCGGAGGCGAAGCCGCCACTGGTGCCGGGCGTGATGATGGTGGTAATGACGGGCACCTTGTCGCCGATGACGACCTTGGCCTTTTCGCGGTTGCGCACGCGGATGCGCGGATTGGCCAGGGTGTTCGAATCGCCGTCGGTCTTGTTGGCGGTAATGGTGGCGCCGATACCGGTGACACCGATGGTGCCGCCATTGAGGTTGCGCAGGGTGTCGATGGTGATGCCGGCGCCGCTGGCGCTGGTCAGGGGTGCCAGCGAGACACTGCCGGGCCAGCCGATGCCCAGGTCGAGCAGGCGGGTACGCTTGATCTCGAGGATCTCGACGTCGAGCACCACTTCCGGCTCGGCGACGTCCTGCAGGGCGATCAGGCGGGTGGCCAGCTTGACCGCTTCCGGACTGTCGCGCAGGATCACCAGGTTGAGCTTTTCGTCGACGACGACGTCGCGCGATTTCAAAATGGTCTTGAGGGTGTTGGCGACGTTCTTGGCGTCGGCATTGGCGAGGAAGAAGGTCTTGACCGTCATCTCCTGGTATTCCTTGAGCTTGGCGGCGACATTCGGAAACACCAGGATGGTATTGCCATCCATGATTTGCTGCTCGAGCTGATTACTCACCAGCAGATAGTAGACCGCCGCTTCCACCGTACTGTTCTTCAAAAAGATCGAGGTGCGCTGGTCGGTCTTGACGTCCTTGTCGAACAAAAAGTTCAAGCCCGAGCGGCGCGAGATGACCTCGAACACCTGCTTGAGGGTAGCGTCGCGGAACTCGATATTGATCGGCAGTTTGTAGGCCGCCGCCAGAGAGGCATCGGGCGACGCCGCCAGGGTTTTCTCGACCACCTGGGCCAGCAGCAGGCGCGCCGCCTCGTGGGCCGGCCGTTCGGCCAGGATGGCATTGAGCTTTTGCCGCGCACTTTCGTAATCCTTGCGCTCGAACGCCGTTTGCGCGTCGGCCAGCAGGATCGCCTGGCGGCCGTCGGCTTCCAGCAGGCGCAAGCCGGCACGGGCGCGCTCGTTGGCCGGATCGATCGACAGCGCGCGCCGCAGGCTTTGCATGGCCGGCTCGGCTCGGCCGTCCGCCAGTTCACGTTCGGCCTGCTCGGTCAGGCGCATGGTAACGCGGTCGCGTGCCTGCAGGTAGGCCGCCTTGTACTGGCCGTTACCCGGTTCAGCGGCGATCGCCTCGCGGTATTTGAGCAGGCCCGCCTCGACCTGCTCGGCAGCGACCAGTTTTTGGCCATCGTTATACGCCATCTGGCCGGCGCAGCCGGACAGCGCCAGCGTGGTCAGGACAGCCAGGGCGGCACGCACATCGGATCGCTTCACTCGGGTACTCCAATATTAATCTGCTGGACCTGCTTCAAGGGCAGGTAAGTCATGGTCATTGCCGGCGGCGCGATGGCATCGATGCGGTAGACGCCATCGACCACCATCTGCGTGCGCACGATCAGGGTCTCGCTGCCGCGCGCCAGAAACACCTCCCAGGCGCCGTTTTCCAGCACCTTGCCGAGGTAGACGAACGGCAGCGGCGGCGCCAGCGGCGGCGGTGGGGGTGCTGGTGCTGGTGGCGGCGCCGGTGGCGCCGTCCAGGTCTGCACACTGAAGGCGCTGCCAGTGGCGGCGCCCTCCTCCATCAGTATCTCGCGCGGCACCAGTGCCAGCAGCACCGGGGCCGCAGGCGCGCTGGCGCTGGCGCGCGGCGACGGCTGGGCCAGCACGCTCCCTGCGGGCGTGCTCGAGGGAGCGCGGCGCGGCGCCGCTTCGACGACGTCGTCGGCAGGCGCGCGGTCGCCGAAGATGGCGAAGGCGGCAGCGACCAGCAGTGCCGCGCCGAGAGCCAGGTGGCGCGCTTTCATGGGCTCTCCTGCAAATACAGGGTCAGGCGCACGCGCGCTTCGACGCCCGGTTGACCGATGCTGTCGCGCTTAAAACTGATGTCGTCGAGCGAGGCAAATGGCATCGCTGCCAGCGCCGCCATGGCAAACTGCCAGATGGCGCCATAGCTGCCTTTCACCGGCAGGTTGACCTGATAAGTGGCAAAGCCGCCATTGCGCTCGACCACCGCCTTGTATTCGCCCTGGCTGAGGACCAGGCCCTGTTTGGCGGCCAGCGCGAACAGGGTGCCGACCTGCTGTTCGACGTAGCGCCGCTCGCCCAGCACGGCCTGAAATTGCGCCAGGTTGACGCTGGCGGGTGGCGCTGCCGTGGCGACGGCCGGCAGCGCCGCTGGCGCTGCCGATGCAATGGCTGCGCGGCGCAGCGCCGCTGCCGCGCGGTCGTCTTGCGCCGTGCGCAGGGGCAGCAGCGACGCCAGCGTGATGATGCCGGCCGCCGCCAGCAGCACGCTGGCGCAGCGCAGCGGACCGCGCGCCCGCAGCCACAGGCGGCTTCGCAAGAACAGGCGCGCTAACCATGCAGCGTTCATGGCGTGCTCCCGCGGGTGTTCCAGGTCGCTTCGATTTCAAAACGCAGCGGCCGGTTTGGATCGAGCTCGTTGATCTCATGGCGCAGCAACAGCACTTCGCCAAACAGGCTCTGGCGCTTGAGCTGGGCAACGTAATCAATCATGGCATCCGGATCGCGCGTTTCGGCGCTGATTTTCAGGCTGCGGCGGCGCGCGTCGGGCTCCAGCGCCAGCAGCGCCACCGTGGCCGGGGTGGCCACATCGATCGCCGCGCGCAGCGCCGGCCACGGCAGATTCAATTGCAGGATGGCGCCATTGATGGCGTCGACACGCGCCGCGCCCGGCGCTGGCTTCAGCACTGCCGCGGCCACGCTGCTGGCAGCAGCAGGCGCTTGAGCGGTCGCGCGCAGCGCTGCCACCTGCGCTTGCAGGGCGCGCTGGCGCGCCAGCATGTGCATGCCGAGCGCGATGGCGGCGCCGCACAGCAGCACGCCGGCGGCCAGCAGCAGCGCGCCGCGCGGTCCCAGGCGGTACCAGCTGCGCGCCAGCGACGGTGCGGCAAAATCGATCACGGTGCGCTTCATGACAGGCTCCCGCAACCGGCCAGCTGCAGCGCCGGCGACGCCTCGGGCGCGCTGCCTGCGGCCGCCCCCAGCACCGTGCAGCCGTCGACCGCGTGCCAGGCCGGCGGCACGCTGCCGCACAGGCGCAGGCGCGCTGGCGCCGGCAGGTTCAGGCGCAAGGCTTCGCGCGCCACCTGCTCGCGCAGGGCGGCGCCGTTGGGGTGGGCGCCGCTGGCCAGCGCGCGCAGGGCGAGCAGAGCGCCACCGCCGTTGCCATCGCATACGCCCAGGGTCAGCACGCCGTCGTGGACCACGCCGAACCAGTCGCCCGGTGCCAGGCTGGCACGCCAGCGATTGAGCATGACGACAAACTGCGGCGCCACTTCCAGCACCGTCATGGCGTGCGCCGCGCCAGCCTGCTGCACACTGGCGAGCAGTGGCCGTGGCGCTGCCGCCGCCAGAAACGGCCGGTCCAGCTGCCAGTCGGCGCTGAGCTGCCAGCTGGCAGCAGGCTCGCCATAGAGCTGCTGAAACCGCAGCGCGGCCGCCGCCTGCAGGTCGGCCAGCCGGCTGCACCCGGCCGGTGGCGTGACGTGCCACAGGCGCACCAAGTCATCGGCCAGCACCACCGTCAACGGCCAGCCATCGCGGCGCACCGTATCAAACAGGCTGCCGGCGGCGGCCAGCAGCGCGGCCGGCAGCGCCAGCGCCGGATCGAGCGCCAGCTCGGCCAGTACGCGGGCATCGCGCTGCCAGCGGCGCGTTTCCACCAGGGCGATGGCGTTGGCGGTGACGCCCAGCCGCAAGGCCGCACCAGGCGGGCAACCGGGTAGGCCAGCAAACAGGGAAGCGAACAGCTTACGCATGCAGGGTCACCCGGCGGATTTCGGTAATCGTGGTCAGGCCGCGCTGCACCAGGTCGAGGGCAGCCAGGCGCAGGCTGCGGGTGCCGTTGGCGTAGGCCGCCGCCTTGATCTGGCGGATCGGCTTCTTGTCGACAATGAGCTCGCGAATTTCGTCGTTCAGGGTAAGAATCTCGGCGATCGAGCGGCGGCCCTTGTAGCCGGTGCCACGGCAGTCGCCACAACCCTTGCCGTGCTTGAATTCCCAGGTCTGCACGGCGCTGCGTTCGAGGTTGACCGAGGCCAGTTCGACGTCGTCGGGGCGGTAGCTTACTGCGCAATGGGGGCAATTGGTGCGCACCAGGCGCTGCGCCCAGATGCCGTTCAAGGCCGACACAAAGGCGTAGGGATCGATGCCCATGTGGGTGAACCGGCCGAAGACGTCGAACACATTATTGGCGTGCACGGTGGTGAGCACCAGGTGGCCGGTCAAGGCCGACTGCACGGCGATTTCGGCGGTCTCGCGGTCGCGGATTTCGCCCACCATGATTTTATCGGGATCGTGGCGCAGGATCGAGCGCAAGCCCTTGGCAAAGGTGAGTCCCTTTTTTTCATTGACCGGGATCTGCAAAATGCCGGGCAGCTGGTACTCGACCGGGTCTTCGATGGTGATGATCTTTTCGCGGCCGTTGTTAATTTCGGTCAGCGCCGCGTACAGCGTGGTGGTCTTGCCGGAACCGGTCGGCCCCGTCACCAGGAGCATGCCGTAGGCCTCCTGCGCCAGAGCGCGCAAGGTCACCAGAGACGGTGCGTCAAAACCGAGCGCTTCGAGCGTCAGCGCGCCATACGCTTCGATCATGGCGCGCTTGTCGAGAATGCGGATAACCGCGTCTTCACCGTGAATGCTGGGCATGATCGACACCCGCAAGTCGATCTCGCGCTGGTTCGACTCGACCCGAAAACTGCCATCTTGCGGAATGCGGCGCTCGGAGATATCGAGTTCAGCCAGCACCTTCAGGCGCGAGATGACTTGCTCGGCCACTTCGATGCCGGTGACCGAGGTGGCGTGATCGAGCACGCCATCGATACGGTACTTGACGGCCAGGCCCAGCGCCGTGCTCTCGAGGTGGATGTCGGAGGCGCCCGCTTTCAAGGCATCGTACAGGGTCGAATTGACCAGCCGAACGGCCGGGCTGGCCGCCTCGTTGACCGAGGCGAACGACAGCACGGCGCTGGTCTTGCCTTCGCGCTTGCCATCCTGTACGCCGGGCAGCAGGGTGTCGACGGCGCGCGCCGACGCTTCGTGCTTGCCAAGGTATGCCTGGATGTCGGCCGCCAGCGCCAGCCGCGTTTGCAGGGGCGCGCGCGCGCTGGCACCGGCACGCGCAGACAGCCAGGTTTGCAGGTCCAGGTCAAACGGATCGGCGACGATGCCGATCAGTTCGCGCGAAGCGCTGCGCAGCAGCACGCAGCGGCGGGCCAGCGCTTGCGCCAGCGGCAGCAGATCAAACGCGGGGGGAAACGCCAGCATGTCGGCTGTTTCCGCCACCGCCATGCCAAACGGCGCGGCCAGCGCGCGCACGACATCGCGCACCTCGACGCCGCTCTCGCGCTGCAGTTCGTCGACCAGGTTGCGGCCGTCCTGCGCACAGGCGGCGCGCGCGCGCGCCAGCATGGCGGCATCAAAGGTCAGGGTGGCGGCGTTCAAGACATGTCTCCGGCCAGATCGAAGATCGGCATGTAAAGCAGTACCACGATGGCGCCGACGATCAGACCGATTGCCGCCATCAGCAGCGGCTCGAAGGTGCGCGTAAAGCGGTCGATCCAGCGGCTGATTTCACCGTCATAGAAGGCCGCCGACTGCGTCAGCATCGGCCCCATCTCACCGGTGCGCTCGCCGACCCGCAGCATGCGCAGCGAAATCGGCGTGGTCAGGCCGTGCGCTTCGAACGCGCTCGACAAGGGCAAGCCCGATTCGACCGCCAGGCGCGCCTGCTGCAGGCTGGCGCCCATCTTCGCCGTTACCATCGCCTGCACCGTATCGATGGCCTGCACCACCGGGATGCCGCCCTCACTGAGCATGCCCAGCGTCAGGTACAGGCGCGACAGCTCGTAGATGCGCACCCGTTCGCGCAGGCCCGGCAGGCGTGCCAGCACGGCGCCGATGCCGCCCTGCGCCAGCAGGTGACGGCCAGCGAGCACCAGCAGCAGCGCCAGCGTGGCCAGCGCGCTCACCAGCAGCAGGCTGTGGCCGGCGGCGAACTGGCCCCATGACAACAACAGGCGCGACATGAATGGCAGGGTGCGCCCGGCGCCCTGATAGACCTCGGCGAAGCGCGGCACCACGTAAGTGATCAGGAACATGCTGACGCCGCCGCCGACCATCAGCAAAATGGCCGGATAGATGGCGGCGCTGACGATCTTGCCGCGCACGCCATCGATGCGCTGCTGGTAGTCGATGTAGCGCGCCAGCGAGCGTGGCAGGTCGCTGGTGCCTTCGGCCGCCTTGACGATGCCGATGTACAGGGGCGGAAAACGCTCGCCCTGCTCGGCCAGCACGCTGGAAAAGCGCTTGCCTTCGCGCAGACCGGCGAGCAGGCGCGCCAGCACGTTGGCCAGGGCGCCGTTGGCTTCCTTTTCCAGCAGCGCTTCGAGCGCTTCGACCACCCCCAGCCCGGCCGACAGCAGGGCCAGCAGCTCCTGGCTGAACAGCACCAGCGAGATGCCGCCACCGCTGCCCCTGGCGCCGCCATCACGGCGCTTGACGGCGGCGACGAACAGCCCACGCGCTTCGACCTGGCGGCGGGCATCGGCTTCGTCGAGGGCGTCGATCCGCAGTTCGGCAATGGCGGCGTCGGCGCTCATGGCGCGCACATCAAACTGCATGTTGCGATCCGTCCCGCTTAATTGGTGATGTCGGCGTCTTCGCCGCTGCCGCCGGGCTGGCCGTCACGGCCCAGCGAGACGATCTCGTAGTCACCCTTGGTGCCCGGCGCGCGGTACTGGAACGGGTGGCCCCACGGATCGGGCGGCAGCGCCTTTTTCAGATACGGACCGTTCCAGCGGGCGCCAGCGGTGGCGGGCGCCGTCAGCAGCGCGCCGAGGCCCTCTTCGGTGCTGGGATAGCGACCGACATCGAGCCGGTACGTGTCGAGCGACTTTTCAAAGGCGCCAATCTGGGCACGGGCAATCGTCACTTCCGACTTGCCCAGCTGCGAAAAATACTTGGGGCCGACGTAGGCAGCGAGCAGGCCAATGATGACGATCACCACCAGCAGCTCAAGCAGGGTAAAACCGGCGCTACGGCGGCCACGGCCTGGTTTCAGTACTGCATGCATCCGACCAGCTCCTTGATGTCTGTTGCGAGATTCGATGTGACTGTGAAGGTCACTGCGGGGAGCAGTCCAACCCGACCGTTCCCAGCTGATAAGGCTACCATGCAACGTAGCGCACCCACAATATTTCTTTCAAATGAGGAATGTAAAATATGCAATTTAATGATGCTTGTGTCGGCCCGCCGACACAAGCGCCATCGATAAAAAAAACCGCGCCCGGTAGGGGGCGCGGTAGGGAACGCAGTGGCGGCCTGGCAACCCGGTTCCCGGCGCCGCAGCGATCAGGAACCGGGCTGCATTCGGCTTAGTCTTTCAGCTTTTCCACAGCGCGATCGCTCATTGCCGCTGGCACCGAAGCGGTTCCCGTTTCAATGCGCAGGACCGTGGTCGCTTGCACATCGCCTTTGAGGTCGGTGAACTGGGCACCACCAAGGTAGCGCTTGTTCAGTTCCAGACCGGACCAGCTCAAGCCCAGCGCCGCGTTGTTGTTCGCCACCACCTTGGCGGGCACCGCCACCGTCAGCTTGCCGCCGATGTCAGCCGGGGTCACCACCCACGACGACAAGCGGTGACTCATGCTGGGCTGACCACCCCAGGCGGCAACGCACACCTTGTAGATGCCTGCGGCCGGGGCGGCAACTTGCACCGACTCGTTGCTGCCGTCGTTACCGGAATACGTCCAGGTACCGCTCGGCGCCAGCAGGCCCAGATCGTTGTCGTCGCCGACCGCGCTGACATCCTCGTTGCGCAGGGCGAAGCGGGCGACGATGGTGCCGGCCGCGATGGTGACCGGGTAGACCTTCACCGACGCTGTCGAACTGCCAGCCTGGCAAGCCGCTTTGAGTGCGGCCGCAGTCAAGCCTGCAGGCGTGAGGGTCGCCGCATCGCCCAGCGTGACTTCCTTCAAACCACCCTTGATCGCCCCCATCTTGCCGCTGAAGGCCGCCTTGACAGCGAACACCTTGCTACCCGAAACGCGGTCGCTGGTAAATTCGGCCGGTGCGACAATCGACTTGCCGGCACGAACCTGGATCGGGCTGCGCACGGTGGCGCCGGCACCAGTCCAGGTCAGGTTACCGAAGTACCACTGGTTGGCGACTGCGGTCGCCGCCGGCGTCATTTTCACGGTGAAGCTGGCAGAGGCACCGGGCGCCAGTTCCAGCGTTGCCGGGGTGACGACCACGGTATGCGATGGCACCGATGCGGCGGCGCTGAAGGTCGCCGTCGAACCGCTGACGTTGGTCACCTTGCGGGTGACCGTGACGGTGTTGATCAGCGCACCAACGGTGATCGATGGCAGGTTCAGGTTGTAGGTTTCGTCGAGCGTCGGGTACAGGGTGCAATCGCTGGCGGGCGAGACGGCCGGCTTGTTGACCTTGCACTGGTAGGCGACGTAATCGGCGCGGCCGGCGTCATACACCAGGCCAGGATTGGTGGCCTTGTTGGGGTCGACGTGGCCCGCACCTTGCGCCCATGGCAGCAAACCATTCTGATCGCCAGCCAGGCCGTCGTTCAGGGTGGTGTAACCGGTGGTCATCAGCGCCGATTTGATGGCCGCTGGCGACCAGGTCGGGTGCGCCTGGTGCAGCAACAAGGCGAGGCCGGCGACGTGCGGGCTCGACATCGAGGTGCCCTGGTACGAATCGTAGGCCGCTGGCGGCACCAGCGTGCCGTCGACCACCTGGGCGTGCTGGGCAGCGCTCAAGGCAGGGGTAACGCTGGCGAGGATGTCCACGCCAGGCGCCGTCAGATCGGGCTTGAGGACGTTGCTGTCACCCATGTTCGGACCACGCGACGAGAACGACGCCATGATCGGCGCTGGCTTGATACCGGCATAGAACGGCGTGATCGATGCGGTGGCATTGATGCCCGCAGCGGCGGCATACGCCTTGGCGGCAGCGCCATCAGCGGCCGAAATATGCACCGTCGGCACCGAATGGGCTTCGGACACCAGGCCGGCACCGTTGTCGGCCATGATCATGCCGACACCGCCGGCGTTGAGCACTGCCAGCGACTTGTCGACCCGGGCGTTGGTGCCGCGGGTGCAGATGACGATCTTGCCCGCCACCTTGGCCGGATCGAGCAGGGCCTGGCCGGCGGTGGTGGCGGCGGCGGCGTCGCTGTTGCACAGACTGGCACTGACGCCGCCCAGACCGACCGCTTCCGCGGCGACCAGCGCCTTGTTGGTCACGGCGACGGTGTTGACCGAGGCGCCGTGGTAGGAGCTTCCGTTGCCCAGGTTGGCATCGGCCTGGAAGTTACGGTCGTGGGTCGAGGCTGCCACCGTGGTCAGCCATGGACTGATGTGGGCGACGGCGTTGGCCGGGCCGCTGTTGCCGGCGGAGGCGGCGACGAACACATTGGCCAGCGAAGCGCGGTAAAACGCCTGCTCGACCGGATCGTTGACGCTGGTTTGCGAACCGCTGATCGAGTAGTTGATGACGTTGACGCCATCCTTGACCGCTTCATCGATGGCCTTGACCGAATCGGAATTGAAGCAGCTGTTGGTGGCATTGGTGCCATCGGTGGCGGTGGCATCGTTGTAGGTCCAGCACACCTTGTAGGCCGCCACGCGCGCGCGCGGGGCGATACCGGAGGCAAAACCCATCGGCACACCGGCGAGCACCAGCGGCACATTGGCATTGCCGGCGGCGGTCGAGGCGGTGTGATCGCCGTGTCCGCCGTGGCCGCTGCTCGAACCGTTGCTGCCGACGTTAGAATCGCGCGGCGAGAGGAACTCGCTCCAGTTGACCGGCAAGCCGGCGGCCTGGAAGCCGTCAGCAAAAAACTTCGCGCCGATGAGCTTGTTGTTGCAATGGAGCAGAGGACTAAACCCCTGCCCGGCCACGCACGAACCCTTGAAGCTTGCCGGCGGGCTGGTGTAAGCGAGGCTGCCGGCCGCATCGAAGGTGGGCACGCCGCTACCATCGACGCGGTCAGCGAACGCTGGATTTTCCGGCCAGATACCGCCGTCGACCACGCCAATGACCATGTCTTCGCCCTTGACCAGGGCGCCGCCGGCGTATTGCGACCACAGGCCACCGCTGGTGCTCAAGCCGAGAAAGCGCGGCGTCGAGACGGTATCGAGATGACGGGCGACGTCGGCCTGGATATCGGCGACGGCAGGATTGTTTTTCAGTGCCAGCACTTGATCATCGGTGAGCATGGCAGCGAAGCCATTGAGCACCACATCATAGGTGGCGATCAGGGGCGCATCGGCGACGGTGGCGATGACGGCCGCCTGCTTATCGCCCAGATAGCGGACATAGTCTTGCACTTCCAGGCTGACGTAATTGAAACGCTGACCGGGTGCCGGTTGGGTGGCAGGAATGCCGTTGGTGCCACCGGTATAGTTGGCCGCAGGGGCGTCCTGCAACTGGACGATGTACGCACGGCGCACTTCCTGCGCCTGGGTGCTCAGTGCGGCGCCGGCCAGCATCACTGCGACGGCGAAGGAAATCGGACGCAAATTGAAATTCATGAGAGCTCTCTAATTTGGGGAAACGACAAGCAGCGCATCAAACGGCGCGACGGCGACGGGCAGCGATCAGGCCAGCGGCAGCCAGGCCAAACAGGGCGATCGAGGCAGGCTCAGGAATCACGGTAACGTTGATATTGTCGATGGCGAAATTCGACAGACCGGTGGCACGCGAGCAGGTCGTGGCATCGCAGGCATAGCCAAGGATGCGTACAAAATTGACGTCGGTATTGCCGAAGGCGCCCAGATTGTAGTTAGCGAAATTAAAATTCCCGCTCGAATTCGGCCCTGCCAGCGAAACCTGGATGGCGCTGCCAGCGAGTGCGCCGAGCGCGGTAAACCCTTGCATGACGAGGACGCCGGCGCGGGCCGGGTAGGACGGATTGCCGGAGCCGATGAAGCTCGCTGCCAGCGAGGTGACGCGCATATTCAAGCCGCTGGTCAGGCCGAAATAGATATAGCTGTCGTCCATTACGCCGAGATAATTGGTGGGGTTGTTGACAGGACATTGCAGGAAGCACTGGTCGCTGGCACTGCCATCGAACAGGGTCGCGGCAAAGCCGTCGCCGGAACCGGTGTAGGTATCGACGAAGAACTTACCCGATATAAATTCCATACTGTCGTACAAGAACGGCGAGTCCAGCGTGAGGTTTTCAAAGTTGAGCACATCGGCCTGTGCCATACCGCCAGCGCCAAGGACACCGGCGAACATCAGGGTCTGCAAGAGTTGATTCGAACTGCGCTTGAGTTTGCTTACGAAAGTAGCCACGACTTCCCCATTCTTTAGTGAGTCATTTTTTAATTGTCTGAACCGCCGTGGCGGCCAGAATCCACCCGCTTTATCCCTCTGAAAAACCGTATGCGACCATACTGTTTTCGTAACTTTTACCAAGCATATATCGTGCCTGAAAGAAAAGTTCCACAACATCAAGGGACTAAGTCACCAACATGCGACATGGGCAGGCAAGGTGTAAAAAAAGCCGACAAAATTAAATTTTGTCGGCTTCTCTGGATGGCGCTATCGCGAAATTGCAAATTGGTATAAATAGTTTTTATAGTGGAATGTTTTGTGTCACAGTATCAACGCCGGTCGTTGGCGGGCGTGCGCAATTGACAGAGAGCGGCGTTGCATAGCGCCCCCGGGTCCACGATCGCCATGCAGGTTGACAGCAGGCCGGCGCGGGCAACGACGGCGGCGCGCGCCGCCGAAAAGCGCTGCGCTGCTGCAGCGACCGCGTCCGGCTTGACGCCAGCGGCCGTTGAATAGGCGAGGAAGGCTTCGGGCCCGCCACACGCACGGGCGCCAATCGGAACCGTCAGGCACTGGGCGTCGCGCGTGCAGGAATTGTCTGCGGTCAAGGTGCGCAGCCGAAGCAACAAGGCTGCCGCATCCTCGTCCGCGCTGACCGCAGCCGCCGCTGCAAGCGCGCTGACTGCCGGGACGGGCGCCGGCGGCGCCACAGGCGATGCCTGGCAAGCGGCGAGCAGAAAGGATAGAACGATAAGAGATTTTTTCATCAGGCTATCTTCGTGGCCGTCCCTGCTGGCGTCAAGCGAAACGTGACATCGGATAAACGCCCGGCACAGCAAGGAACGACAAGGTGAACGCTGCCACCCAATATTGCAAAAAAGTAATAATCGCAATGCGCGGCTGATGTGGCGCGATCACAGAATAAAACAGCCGCCTGCAGGCAGCAATACCGTATTAACAGTTTTCCTGTATCAAAATAGATGGAAACATCGCAGCACCTGCCAGCGGGGAATGCGGTGGTGGCGCGATTTAGCTGGGCGCATCGAGCAGCTGCAAGCTCAGGCAGCGCGCAAGCGCATGGGTGCGGTTACTTACCCCCAGCGCGCGGTAAATGCGTTGCAAGTGGTTTTTGACGGTGAGGGGACTGAGACCGAGAATCAGGCCCATCTCGAAATTGCTTTTACCTTCGCGCACCCAGCCGAGAATTTCCAGTTCACGCAAGCTGAGCGGCCGGGCGATGACCGCCGCCACCGATGGCGTCAACAGCGATTGCCCGGCCGCGCTCACGCGCAGCAGGGCCAGGTGCAAATGGGGCAATAGCAGCGTCATAAAATACGCATGGCGGGTGGTGGGGGCGCTTGGCCAGCCGCACAGGGCAAACGCGGTGGCGCCACCAGCGAGCGCGCCGCTGCCGTGCAGCACCAGGTGATCGAATCCGAGTTGCTGCAGCTCGCGGCGAAAACGCCCCAGGCTGGCGTCGCCCGTACGTCGGCCGCCAGCGCTGATGGCAGGCAGCCGCTCGCTGTCGCCACAATGGGCGGCCAGGCGCGCCGCCAGGCCATGATCGCCATCGGTGAGCAGGCGCAGGGTGACGGCATCGAGCCGGCCGCCATGGACCGGCTCGACGCGCGTGAGACGGCCGCTGCCATCGAACTGCAGGCACAACATCAACTGGTGCGGCAACAGCGCCTGCAACTGGCCCTGCGTCCACAAAAAAAACTGGCGCAGGTCACGCACCCGCACGGCCGCTTCGATGGCGCCGAGCAGGTATTCCTGCTCGCGCAGGCTGAGAATGACGGCCGCTTCCATCGCGCAGGCGTGCGCCGTCAGGCAGCGTGGCCGACAAACCGGTAGCCACTGCCGCGCACCGTTTCGATGTGTTCTTGGTGACCGCTAGGCTGCAACGCATTGCGCAAGCGACCGACATGGGTGTCGACGGTGCGCTCGTCGAGAAAGACGTCGCAGCCCCACACCTGGTCGAGCAGCTGGGCGCGGCTGTGCACGCGCTGGGGGTGCAGCATCAGGAAATTGAGCAGGCGAAATTCGATACGTCCCAATGCGATCTGGCGGGCGCCCGCAGTGACGCGGTGGGTGCTGGGATCGAGCCGCAAGCCGGCCAGTTGCAGGGTATCGCAGGCCGCTTGCGGCAGGCACCGGCGCAGCAGCGCCTGGATGCGCGCCAGCATTTCGCGTTCGCCAAAGGGTTTGCTGATGAAATCGTCGGCGCCCGCTTCGAGCGCCAGCACGGTATCGTGTTCGCTGTCGCGGGCGCTGACCATGATGATGGGCAGATCGCGCGCACGCCCATGGGCGCGCAGGCGGCGGATCAGGCTCAGGCCCGACTGGCCCGGCAAGTCCCACTCCAGCAGCACCATGTCGGGCAAGGGCACCGCCACCACCGCCAGCACCGCCAGCGCCGTTTCGGCGTCGGCAACGCAACTGACCCGGTGCCCGGCACGCGCCAGGTGAAAGCGGAGCAATTCCTGAGCGGAAGAATCCGCTTCAACGACGAGCAGGTATGCGGACATGGAACAGCCTCAAGTAAAACATATTAGTTGCAACAACTATGTGTCCGTTGCACAACTGCAGTTTCACTATGCACCAATCCGCAAGGATTTGACAATACGATTTTATTTGGCGATTCAGAGCTTGGGCGAATAAATGGCCAAATAAAAACAGCCGTGTCGTTGCCGACACGGCTGTGTGCTTTGAACGCCAGCCGTTCTTGCGTCAGCCTTGCGCGCGACGGCGCAGCATCAACCCCATCAGGCCGATCGCGGCCACCATCAGCAGCAGCGCCGACGGCTCCGGTACCACCGCAACGTTCGCGCCGGCGTCGGTTGCCGTGAACATCACGCTGCCGGCGAGCCCGCTCGACATGGGCGTCAGGGAAAATTCGACCTGATTGATGCCCGGTCCGGTGCCCAGGTAGGCGTCGCCGGCCTGATTGAGCAGAGCGATCGTAAAGCTGCTGGCATCGGCACCGACAGTGTTCAGAAAGTCGCCAAAGAAGGCGACGTCAAAGCTGATCATCTTAGAAAAAATCACGCTTTGGTAAAACTCGTTGGTGCCGTCGGCATTCGTCAAGGTCAGCGGCCCTGGCAAGGCGCCGGCGACGGCGCCGAATGCATCGGCGCTGGCGCCGAGCTGGCCGACGTAATTCGATACCACTGCACTGGCGCCAGTTGCGCCATTGGCGGCGAGCAAGAGGAAATCGATATTGCCGTTGCTGCCACTGTAGGCGCTGGTGTCAAGCGTGACGTGGTAGGTCGGACCGGCCAGCGCCATGGCGCTGCTGGTGAGCAGGGACAGCGCCAGCACGGCGCTGGTGAACATGCGGGGAAGTTTGAACATGATGGATTTCCTTAAAATTTGCCGGTGAAGATTTTCGTGGTGTAGCCGATGCCACCCTTGGATGGATTCGAGAAGGTAGTGGTAATGGTCGCTTTTTCGCCCGGTGCCAGTGATGCGTTGCTCACAGTAATGTAAGGTGCAGCGCCGTTATCACCACTCTTGTTGTCCAGGGTCACACCGCTGCTAAGGTCATCGAGGCGCACCTGGAATGGTCCCTGGATCGCCGCACCCGTGTTGTTGGTGAAGGTCAGGGTGCCGGTGTATTTCAGGGTAACGCGGTTCATCGTGAAGCCCGAGCGGGTGACGGCAAAGCTGGCGGTGACGTCGCTGAAAGTGGGCGCCGGCGCTGCAACGTTGAGGGTGATGGTCACTGGGTCATGGTCCGATGCACGATACGCATTGTTGACATACAGGTCCTCGGTTTTGCCGTCGAGGTTGTAGTCGATCACGCTCGGCTCATCGGCATTGTTATGGAACTCGGAAGCCCCCACGACCTGGGCCGACATTGATGGCGTCGTCAGCGCATGGTCGATGTAACCGGCCGAGTGACCGAACACATAGGAATACGGCAGACCGGATGGCCGCACGAAACGCTCGAGCTCGTTGACGATGCCGGCGTCGGTCATCTGGGTAATCGGCGACTCCATGCCATAAGCGTTGAAGTCACCGATCAGCAGCACATCCATGTCAGCGGCCGCCGCCTGCACCTGTGGAATGAAGTTGTTCAGCAGGCGCGCGGTTTGCGCCTTGCGCTGGTTGGTAAAGCAGCCTTCGCCGAGGTCGATGTCGCCGGAGGCGGGGCAACTGCCCTTCGATTTGAGGTGATTGACGATCAGCGAGAACTTGCCACCGTTGCCAGCGACGACGAACGTTTGCGCCATCGGCGCGCGGTTGTTGATGTTCGACGGGTCCGGATCGGTGATGGCCGCGCCCGACAGGGTCAACTTGGACGGCTTGTAGATCATCGCCACGCGGATCGCATCGGTGCCACTGAACGACGGCTTGGGCACCACCGCGTAGGTGGGCACGCCATACGCCGCGTTGAGCTGGTCGACCAGGTAGGTGACGGCCGTTTCGCCATTGTTTTGGATTTCCATCAGGCCGACGACGTCCGCATCGATCAGCTTGAGCGAGTTGACGATCTTGTCGCGCTGACGGGTGAATTCGGCGAGGTTGTCGGCGCCGCGGCAGTTCGACTTGGCGACGCTGCTGCCCAGGCTGCAACCCTGGGTGGTGGCCGCATCAAACACCGAAGCACCGTTGGTGAAGGTGGTAAAGAAGTTGAGCACGTTGGCGCTGGCCACCTTGACGTTGCCGGCAACAAAACCAGGGGCGCTTGGACGGGGATTGTCGCGCGAGAAGGTCACTGGCTGGGTCGGCTGCAACTTGTACAGCGATTTGGTGGGCGTGCCACCGACCGTATTGAGGTCGATCACACCGGTCAAATCGCGCGTGCTGTCGCCGGCGCGCACGGTCTTGTCGGCACCGATGTAGGGAATCACCGGCGGGGCGACGAAGATGCCGTCATCGAGCACGATCAGGTTGCGCGCATTGGCTGCACGCAGGGCCAGCTCTTCCGGCGTGTTGACGCGGTAGCGGTTGGTGGTCACTTCCAGGCGGCCCGACGACAGGCTGATTTCACCGCGGTCACCGAGGAACTCGACCTGCGAGGCGGTCAGCGACTGCGCAAAACGCACCAGCATGCCCTGGTAAGGACCGAAGTCGGCCAGCGGCAGCGTGATGTTGGTTGGCGTGATGCCAGCCGAGGTGCCCTGCTTGACGATCGCGGTTGGATTGACCAGCTCGGTCAGCGACGCCGCGGCGCCGGTCGGCGTGTATTCCTGCACGGTGGCGGTGACGCGCACGATGTCGTTGATGGCCACCGTCGGCGCTACGCTGCCGGTGTAGACATAGATGGCGTCCGAGGTGGTCGGATCGTTGTCGCCAATGGCGTCCTGGATGAAAAAGCCGGTCGACAACTTGGCAGTGACAACCCCTTCGGTGGTCTGCACCGAGTTGGGGTAAGGCGAGCTGGCACCGGCACCCTGGATCTCGTAAATCTTGTGGGTGACCTCGGCCAGACCCTGCACCGTGACGATCACCTTGCAGCTGGTTTCCTGTTTGACGTTGTTGGTGAAGTTGACCACCACCGGGTAGGCGCCGGCGGCGGTCGACGCGGCCACGTTCAGCGCCACCGTCGCCTCCTGGCCGGCGGCACTCGATGGGGTCAAGGTGCCGAGGGTGATACCCGCTGGCGCGCCGCTGAGGATGGCGACGCCATCGACGATGCTGTCGGCATCGACGGCCGACAGCGAACCGCTACCGGCCACGCCGAGCACGGTGCTAAACGCGTTGCATGTTGCAACGATCGGCGGCGCGCTTGGTACGCAGGAGTGCGGCGTCGTGCCGCTGTTGCGCGGTGCGACTGCCACGGTGGCGAAATCGGTGGCGTTGTTATCGGTATCGGTGCAACCCTGTGCCAGCCGTTGGGCTGAGGTGGTCGAGGTGGCAACCGTGCCGGTGGGGCCGCTGCCTTCGAAACCGGTGGCAGCGCCATAGCCGACCAGGTCGAGCACGCTGGCGCCGCCGACCGGGTTGGCGCCGCTGAGCACCGTGGTGTTGCTGACCAGCGCCACTTTGCCGGAGCCGACCGCCATCGCGATGGTCGCGCTCTGGTCGGGCGTTGGCAATGCCACCCCCACCGCCGCGTTCGAACTTTCCTGGATCAGGTAGTACTGGCCTGGCTGCAGGGTCACCGGATTCAGGTCCGTCTTGTTGGTCCAGCTGGTGCCGCCAGCGGCGGCGTACTGCACGCTCATACCGGCCAGCGACACCGGTGAGCTGCTGCGGTTGAACAGTTCAATAAAGTCGTTGGTGTACTTGGCGCCGGAATTGCCGCCGCCGCCATAGACCTGGCTGATCACCACAGTGCTGCTCGATTCGGCGGCCATCAGCGGCGCCGCTATGCCTGCCAGCAAGGCTGCCAGCAGGGTCAGGCGACCTGGGCTTGAAATCGACACGTGCTTTTTCATGAGTGCGTTCCTGAGAAGGAGGGATTCGGTGGAGGGTTTGGTGTTACGTCAGAGCGATCGCGCAGCGCGGCAATTCGACTGTCATAAAGAAAAAATGATCTTAATTGCATGTAATGACAGCTTCATGACCGCACCTTGATCCGTTCAGATCAATCACCTCGCCGTGCTGGTGCAACGGTGTCAACAGGCGATTGGATGGACCAAAAAAAAGCAGCCGAAGCTGCTTTTTTAAACCGACCTCATCCCCGGCACACGCTGCACACTCAGGCGCGCTGATAGATATCTTCGAAGCGCACGATGTCGTCTTCGCCCAGGTAACTGCCCGACTGCACTTCGATGATGTGCAGCGGCAGCTTGCCGGGGTTTTCCAGTCGGTGGTTCATGCCGATCGGAATATAGGTCGATTCATTTTCCGACAGCAGCTTGACGGTGTCGCCGCAGGTGACGCGGGCGGTGCCGCTGACGACCACCCAGTGTTCAGCACGGTGATGGTGCATTTGCAGCGACAGTTTCTCGCCCGGCTTGACGGTGATGCGCTTGACCTGGAAACGGTCGCCCACATCGATGCCCTCGTAGTGCCCCCACGGACGATACACCTTGGTGTGGTGCAGGTGTTCGGTGCGTTCCTTCAGCTTCAGGTGGTCGACCACTTGCTTGACCCGTTGCACGGCATCCTTGTGGACCACCAGCACGGCGTCATTGGTTTCGACGATGATGATGTCCTTGACGCCGATGGCGGCAACGATGCGGCTTTCGGCGCGGATCAGCGAGTTCGACACGCCATCGAGGTAGACATCGCCGCGCAGGGCATTGCCGTCAGCATCGTGCTGCTGGACATCCCACAGGGCCGACCATGAGCCGACATCGCTCCAGCCGATCGCGGCCGGCACCACCACGGCATGGCTGGTGCGTTCCATGACGGCGTAATCGATCGAGTCCGACGGGCAGGCGGTGAAAGCGGCTTCGTCCAGGCGGCAAAAGTCGAGATCGCGGTAGCCCAGCCGCGTGGCGGCCTCGGCGGCGGCGGCGATGGCCGGCTTGAAGGCCGCCAGTTCGGCCAGGTAGGTACTGGCGCGGAACAGGAACATGCCACTGTTCCAGTAGTAATTGCCATCGGCGAGGAAGTTTTCGGCGCTGGCGCGGTCGGGCTTTTCAACGAAGCGCTCGACGGCGTAACCGCTGCCGGCGCCGCCGACGGCGTCGCCGCGGCGGATATAACCGTAACCGGTTTCCGGGCCGGTCGGCACGATGCCGAAGGTGGCCAGGGCGCCCTGCCCCACCAGCGCGGCGGCGTGCTGAACGGCGGCGGCGAAGGCACTGCGGTCGGTGATGACGTGGTCGGCCGGCAACACCAGCATGACCGCCTCAGGATCGATGGCCAGCAAATAATTGGCGGCAGCGGCCACCGCCGGCGCGGTGTTGCGGCCCACCGGTTCAAGCAGGATGCCGAGCGGCGCCACGCCCGCTTCGCGCAGCTGTTCGGCGACCAGGAAACGGTGCTCGTTACCGCACACCACCACCGGCGCCATCAGTTCGGGCCAGTCGGCCACCCGCAGCGCCGTCTCTTGCAACATGGTCCGGTCTGATACCAGCGGCAACAATTGCTTGGGCATGACGGCGCGCGACAACGGCCACAGCCTGGTGCCGGCGCCGCCGGACAGAATAACCGGGTAAATCTTCATGAACGCTCTTTCGTGTAGTTATGATTGGACTCATCGGCGCCATCATTGCGGCGCTTGTTGCGGCGGTCGCGGGCGTTGACCCACTCCTCCGACGAATATTCCGAGACGTGCTTCATTTCGCCATGCCGGTCGACACTGTAGTTTTTGAAAACGATGGTTTCGAACAGACTCACCTCTGACAGCACACGAGTATACTCAAACAACACGCTGCGCACCACCTCGGCATCTTTACAGATGTGGCTGCCATGGCCGATCCAGGTGGGGCCGATGATGTGGGCACCGGCTTCGATGCGGCAACCGGAACCGATATACACCGGGCCTTCGATCACCGTGCCCTCCCAGTCGATGCTGGTATTGAGCCCCACCCACAGGCCCTCTTCGATGCGGATGCCGGGCATGTCCATGTGTGCCACTTCGCCCATCAGCACGTTTTGCAGCACGTCCCAGTAATCGGACACGCTGCCGATATCGAGCCAGTTAAAGGGCCGCCGCTGCGCATAGAAGGGCACGCCGCGCTCGACCAGCAGGGGGAACAGGTCGGCGCCGATGTCGAATGTGACCCCGGATGGAATCAGGTCCAGCACTTGCGGTTCAAAAATATAGATGCCGGTGCTGATGAAGTTCGATTTGGCGACCGCCTGGTCCGGCTTTTCCTGGAACTCGGTGATGCGGCCGTCGGCGTCGGCCACCACCACACCGTAACTCGATACCTTGTCCCACGGCACCTCGCGGGTGACGACGGACGCCAGCGCGCCCTTGCGCTTGTGCTCGAACAGCGCCGACTTGAGATCGAGGTCAATCAGCGCATCGCCGCACAGGACGATGGTGGTCTGATCAAAAAAGCCGCCGAATTCCTGGATTTTTTTCATGCCGCCGGCCGAGCCGATCGGCATCGGCACCACTTCGCCATCATCCTTGGTGTAGCCTTCGAAGGAATAACCGATCTGCACGCCGAACTGGTCGCCTTCACCGAAATACTCTTCGATTTTTTCGTGCAGGTAGCTGACGTTGACCATGATGTCGGTAACGCCATATTTGGCCAGGTGTTCAATCAGGTAGGCCATGACCGGCTTGCCCAGCAAGGGAATCATCGGTTTCGGTAAATCATAGGTCAGGGGACGCACCCGGGTGCCCTTGCCTGCTGCCAGAATCATGGCTTTCATGTTACTCCTTCATAGTTACATTATTTTTCCATCGACTGGTAACGCCATGAATCGGCGCACATCTGCGCGATATCGCGTTCGGCAGTCCAGCCCAGCTCATCGCGCGCTCGGCTGGGGTCGGCATAGCACTTGGCGATATCGCCGGGACGGCGCGCGACGATACGGTAGGCGATCGGCTTGCCGCAGGCTTGCTCGAACGCCTTGACCATCTCCAGCACGCTCACGCCGCGGCCCGTGCCCAGATTGTACGTAAGCACGCCTGGGCCTGTCGCCAGCTTGGCCAGCGTCTTGACGTGGCCGATGGCCAGATCGACCACGTGGATGTAATCGCGCATGCCGGTGCCGTCCGGCGTCGGGTAGTCGTCGCCATACACGGACAGTGCGGCGCGCTGGCCATGGGCGACCTGGGCCACATACGGCACCAGGTTGTTGGGAATGCCGTTCGGGGTTTCGCCGATCAGGCCACTTTCATGGGCGCCCACCGGATTGAAATACCGCAGCAGCGCAATGCGCCACGACGGCTGCGCGCGCGCCAGGTCACGCAGCATCTCTTCGATCATCAGCTTGCTGCGGCCGTAGGCATTGGTGGCCGACAGGGGAAACTCTTCGGTGATGGGGACTGAAGCGGGGTCGCCATACACGGTCGCTGACGAACTGAACACCAGCGTTTGCACGCCGAACTGTTGCATGGTCTCGAACAGCACGATGGCACCAGTGACGTTGTTGTCGTAGTAGCGCAGCGGTTGCTCGACCGATTCACCGACCGCCTTCAGACCGGCAAAGTGGATCACGGCGTCGATCTGGTGTGCGCGAAAAACCGCTTCGACGGCGGCGCGGTCGCGGATGTCGGCGTTGACGAACAGCGTCGGCTTGCCGGCGATGTGCTCGATGCGCTGCTGGACGGCGGCACTGCTGTTGCACAGATTATCGAGAATGACCACGGTGTGGCCGGCCTGCAGTAATTCGACGCAGGTGTGCGAACCGATGTAACCCATGCCGCCGGTAACGAGAATATTCATGTGAGAGCGCTCATAAAAAAAAGCTGTGGAAACACCGCGGCGTGCTGACCGCGGGCGGGCTGCGGGCTGCTTGACAGCGTGCGAAATGTTGCAAGAAGGATTATTGTAATGCGTTGGCGCCAAAATGGGCGTCCGCCCGGCCTTACCAGTACTGCCAGCTGGCGGTGGCCACCACATAGACACCGAGCAGGCCATTGGTCACGGCATGGGCCAGCACAGCCGCCCACAGCGAGCGCTGCCAGCGATACAGAACGGCGTAGACCAGCCCGGCGACGATGCCGGCCAGCCACAGGTTGTGCTCAAAGCCGAACAGCAATGCGCTGATGGCAATCGCGCGCACGCTGACGGCGCCCGGGTCGATGGTGGTAAAGCGTGGATGGTCGAGCCAGCGCATGACGAAGCTGCGCCAGAACAGTTCTTCCATGACGGGTACCACCAGGGCGGCGCCGCCGATGCGCACCGCTGCCAGCGGCCAGTCGATGTGGCCATCGGCAGCGCTGGGATCAAAGCCGGCGGCGCTACCGATGGTCATCCAGCCGGCGCCCAGGTTCAGCCACAGCACCAGCACCACGATGCCAGCGGCGCTGGCGCACAGGGTTGCCGGCAGCGTCAGATCCCAGCGCTGCAGCTCGTCATAATCGCGCCAGCACAGCGCCAGCGCGGCGAGCACCGCGCCGACCCGCACCGCGTACAGCCAGCGGGTGTCCGCGGCGCTCCAGCCGAGCCTGGCCAGCAGCTCGTTGAGGGCGAGAAATGCCATGTAGATCAGGAACGGCAGGCAGCGGGCGACGGCGGCGCGCGGCCAGCGTGAAGGCACGGTGGTGACAGGCTTCATGGGACCTTTAAAAAAAGGGACGGCCAGCCGTCCCTGCAATGGCGCTACCCTGCTTTAAAAATCAATCACCTTTCGAGCGCTTTTCGATGATTTCCCATTTTTCCAGCGCATCGATCAAGAGTTCATCGATCTGGGCGAAGCGTTCGTTAATCCGGCGGGCGTCGGCCGGATTGGTTTTGTAGAAATCAGGACCATTTAATTGCAGCGTGATGGCCGACTGTTCGTCTTCCAGGCTGGCAATGAGGAGCGGCAGCTCTTCCAGTTCGCGCTGTTCCTTGTAGCTCAGCTTGACCTTTTTGACGGCCTCCTTGGCAGCCGCGGCAGCCGGCGCCGCTTTTGCTGCAACGGCCTTGGCGGCCGCCGGCATTTGCGCCTTGACGCGCTCCCAGTCGGTATAGCCGCCGACGAATTCGCGCCACATGCCCTCGCCTTCGGCAACGATGACCTGGGTGACGACGTTGTCGAGGAAGGTGCGGTCGTGGCTGACCAGGAACACGGTGCCGGTGTACTCTTCGAGCAGCTCTTCGAGCAGCTCGAGGGTATCGATGTCGAGGTCGTTGGTCGGCTCGTCGAGCACCAGGCAGTTGGCTGGCTTGGCGAACAGGCGCGCCAGCAGCAGGCGGTTGCGCTCGCCACCAGAGAGCGACTTGACGGGCGAACGGGCGCGCTCGGGCGCGAACAGGAAGTCGTTCAGATAGCTCATCACGTGCTTCTTGGCGCCATTGATCTCGACCCAGTCGCTGCCTGGGGCGATGGTTTCCATCAGGCTCGCTTCTTCATCGAGCTGGGCGCGCATCTGGTCGAAATACGCCACCTGCAGCTTGGTGCCCAGTTTGGCCTTGCCGCTGTCGGGCGTTTCTTCGCCCAGGATCATCTTGAGCAGGGTGGTCTTGCCGGCGCCGTTGGCACCGATCAGGCCGACCTTGTCGCCCCGTAAAATGGTGCCGCTGAAATTATCGACGATTACCTTGTCGCCGTAGCGCTTGCAGACGTTTTCCAGGTCCGCCACGATCTTGCCGGAGCGGTCGCCCGAGGTCACCACCAGGTTGACCTGGCCCTGCTGGTCGCGGCGCACGGCACGTTGCGCCCGCAGTGCTTCGAGGCGGCGCACGCGGCCTTCGTCACGCACGCGGCGCGCCTTGACGCCCTTGCGGATCCACACTTCTTCCTGCGCCAAAAACTTGTCGAACTTGGCCGCTTCGACTTCTTCGATCTCCAGCTGCTCGGCCTTGCGGGTCTGGTAGGCCGAGAAATTGCCCGGATACGACAGCAGCTTGCCGCGATCGAGTTCGATGATGCGGGTGGCGACGTTGTCGAGGAAGCTGCGATCGTGGGTAATGAACAGTACCGAGCCTTTAAAATCACGCAGCAGCGATTCGAGCCACATGATGGAGCGGAAATCGAGGTGGTTGGTGGGCTCATCGAGCAGCAAGACGTCGGGCGCCGACACCAGCGCCACCGCCAGCGCCACGCGCTTTTGCATACCGCCCGAGAGCGTACCCATCAGCGATTCACCGGCCAGGCTCAGGCGGTCGAGGGTGGTATCGACCTTGTTTTGCATGCTCCAGCCATCGCTGGCATCGAGCTTGACTTGCAGGTCGTGCATTTTCTCCATCAAGGCATCATCGTCGCCCTGACCGAACTGGCCGGTCAGGGCCTCGTACTCGGCCAGCCAGGCGGCCTGCTCGCCCATACCGGCGGCGACGGCGTCGAACACCGAACTGGCCGGGTCGAAGGTCGGTTCCTGCTCGACGTAGGCGATCTTGATGTTTTGCTGCATCACCAGCAAGCCATCGTCGAGCTTGAATTTGCCAGAGATTGTTTTGAGCAAGGACGACTTGCCGGTACCGTTACGACCGATCAGGCCGACACGCTCGCCGGTTTCGAGGGAAAACTCGGCGTGATCGAGCAAGGCGACGTGGCCGAACGCAAGTTGCGCCGACGAGAGGGAAATGACTGCCATAGTATGAGGTGCCTGGGCGCGCGACGCTGTCAGCGGGGGAACCGTGACAGGCTGCGCGAGCGCAGGGGTTGATCCAAGTGCGTTTATCGAAGTGCGCATTGTACCGGGTGCGGCCGCCCAAGTGCCGAAAGGCAGGAAAGGTCGGCTATAATGAGCGCGATTGACGACACCGGACGGCCGCGCGCCGTCGCGATCGACCAATTGCAGGCTTGCCCTGCTGCGCTGCCGGCTCCGCCATCAGCGACCGCGTCCTCCCCGTAGCACAATGGATAGTGCACATGCCTCCTAAGCGTGGGATACAAGTTCGATTCTTGTCGGGGGGACCATGTAGTCGTTTTTAGTGTTGATATATATCTAGCTCCCCTATGGGAGCTAGGATAAAAAAATACATATCAACACGTTTAATCTGTAGCGACTCCCCATTCCCTCCCCTACAATCTCCCCACGGGAGAATACATGGCATCAATCACGAAGCAAAAGACCGGCTGGCGCGTCCAGATATCGGTAAAGGGACAGCGCGACTCTGCTGTTAGGGCGACCAAGGCGGAGGCGCAAGCGTGGGCAGTCGAGCGCGAGGCGCAGATGCGGCGGATCGTACAGACCGGCATCGACACAGGCAAGACGGTGCAAGATGCCTTCGACCGCTATTTAGAAACGGTTTCGCCTCGCAAGAGGGGCGCAGCATGGGAGCGAACGCGGCTGGCATTCTTGGCGCAGAACATGGCGGGCGATACCGCGCTGGGGAAGATGCGCCTATGTGATGTGACCTCTGATGTCATAGCAAAGTGGCGCGACACATGCCTTGCCGGCGTGGCAAAAGTCCGTGATCCGGTCCTTGGCTCAACAATCAACCGTGATCTGGCCCTGCTATCGCATGTTTTCACCACGGCACGCCGGGAATGGAAGTGGATAGCCGCCAACCCGATCAGCGATGTCAGCCGGCCAGCCTCCCCTGCCGCGCGTGATAAGCGGTTCAGTGATGACGATATCAAGAACATTTTGCAGGCGCTGGGCTATGCCGGCGCGGTGCGCACGAAGTCGGACCTCGTGGCAGTCGCCTTCTTGTTTGCGCTTGAGACAGCCATGCGTGCTGGGGAGATATGTGCGCTTACCCGGGCGCTAGTGGTGGGGAGTGTGGCCCATCTCCCCATGACGAAGAACGGCACGAAGCGCGATGTCCCGCTGTCAGGGCGTGCGCTGGAACTGCTGGCGCAGCTACCCGATACCGGCCCGCTGTATTTTGGGCTGACGCCTAGCAGGCTAGACGCGCTCTTTCGCAAGGGGCGTGATCAGGCGCTAGTGGGCGACCTGACGTTTCACGATACCAGGCACGAGGCAATCACGCGGCTGGCGCGCAAGCTTAACGTGCTGGAACTGGCGCGGATGGTGGGGCATCGAGACTTGAAGAACTTGCAGATTTATTACAATGAGACAGCGGCTGAGATAGCTAAACGTCTATGATTGGCGTGGTGGCCGGCACCACCGGGCTGGAACTTTACAACAAGTGGAGATTGAAGTAATGCGGGAGACAAAGATAGACAAGCTGCTAGCCTTCTTGGCTTCCAATGGCCCAGCAACACTGAATCAGATAAGGGCCGCAGGACATACGCTCAATGGGCTAACACGCGAACGCTTGCTAGAGTCTGGCGCGGTTGAGGTGTTTGATGGCCCGAACCCTGACAGCGGGGACCGCTACGCCAAGCTAGTCGTGCATCATTACCGTATAGGCAAGAAAGAGTATGTGCCGCCTCGCCGTGATGCAATGACGCTGGCTGAGCGTCGTGCGCAGACGCAAAAAGCGCAAATGGCTTCAAGAATTAGCGCCGCAAAGTCGCTGCTAGAATCACATGGGTATACTGTTATAGCCCCATAGTGAGCCGCCACCCATCCCACGCCGCCTGCGCCATCCTCGCACGGTCATCCGGTCGCGTGTACATCAGCGTCGCCCCATGACGCCCGCAGGCGCACTCTAGGCGCATGATGCGTATGCCGGGCTGCACTGACTCGGTGAGCGTGGGCGTCGAGCCGCAGGGACAGGCGGTCATGCTGCGTACTTCTGCTTGATGTAGCTCAACGGAGCAAACATTTCATCGAATTCCCCATCGACTACGTTGTGTAGCATAATGATGCCGTGCCAGTGCTTGTTACCCTGTGGCCCGAGATAGTCCTCAGCGTGTTCGTAGCAGGAACCGGCAATGATGGCGGTGATCTGGCGACCATCTGCTTTGACGCCGGTCGATGACTGCCTGCCCTGCTGATGGCCGGCGATACAGCTCATGTGCTTTTTGTTGAGCATAGCAGCAGAAGTTGACGCGGGCCGGCCCATTGCGCCTGTGGTGAAGTAGTGGCTGAAGGCGATACCCTCAATCACGACGACCTCTAGGAACGGATAGACCTCCCACCCGTAGCCCTCATAGTTCAGATCGTCGGTGGAAATCGTGCCATCAAGCAAAGGCTCGTCGTTCACCGTGCGATTGATCCGGTGTTCATGGTTTCCCAGCGTCAGGACCATGCGCGGGCGATACGGGCGCTTCTTGCTCTGTATGCGCCGCTCGTTATGCTCACGCAGCGGGCCTAGTAGCGCTTCCATGCCCTCATGTGCGGCTTGAATGTCGGCTTTGTAGCGCCGCCCCTCGTAGGACCGTTTGCCCTTGTCATAGCTGCTCAGGCTTTCCATATCCGCGAAGTCGCCGGCGTGGACGATGATATCCGGCTGCTTTTCCACGATGTAGCGGCCAATACAGCGCAGGAACTCGAAATCATCGCCCGGCTTAACTTGGCTGTCAGGGATGAAAAGAATCTTAGTCATGCGGTCCTTTAATTTTGTCGCCCCATCGTGCGGAGCCGAGAAAGATTGGAGGCGGGCAAGTGCGTGCGGTCGGGTGAAGTGGCTTGTAGCTGATCTGACGTATGCGGCCGGCGCGCGTCTCCTGATAGACGAAGTGCGGGAACCAGCCAGAATCGGACTTGCGCGCGAAGATGCCGGGGCGGATCGCCCTTCGCCAGCGCCGCAGGTAGAGCAGCACGGCGAAGAACAGGCAGTTAGTTCGCATGGCTACTTAGCCGGCGCTTGCGCGAGCAATTCGGTCTTGCGGCCACTCTCTGCGGTGCTGCCGAAGAAGAAGTTGACCACGGCGCCCCATGCAGCCCCAAGCGCTCCAAGCATAATCAGCAGAGCCTGGTTGTCGGTGGCGTTGAGGTCGCCCCGCAACATGCCGACGAGGATTCCGAAGAAGCCGCAAGTGATGATGACCGCCAGCACGGCAGGAATACGACTGCGGGTCTGCACCTGCATCCCGCGCGCGTCCTTGGTATTGTCCACCGCGAGAGCCGCCAGCTTTTCCACGTTCGCATAGCCCAATTCCTGTATCTTCATGGCGAAAGCTTGGTCAGCAGTTTTCAGGGCTAGCATCTGCTCAGGCGTGACACCTGATAGCGCCGCCTTGATGCTGGCTTCGGTCTTGTCGCTCAAGCCAAGAGCGTCAGCCACCGCGCCGACAGCAGCGCCGCCAAGTGGCCCGCCTAATGCCGTACCGATCCACGGCGCCACGGTTGCAACGAGTGCTTTCCAGTCCATCAGTATTCCCCTGTGCGCATGATCTTGGCAAGCCGGTCAGCGCGTGCGCCTACCTGCTTTGCCCATAGGCTGTCCAACATGCCCGCTGCGGCTGCGTCGTAGCGGCCCGCCTGCATGTATGCCAGCGTGTTTTTAAAGCCAGCCAAGCGGCTGATTCCGAGGTTGAAAGCCATGTTGGCAAGCACACCCTGCCGCGCCTCGGTCATCGTTCGCCACCACGGCATCGTGCGGTCAAGGTCGGCTTCCACCAAGGCGATATCGTTCGATAGCATCAAGTCGATTTCGTCTTGCGAGAATTCGCGGTCCGAGATATTGCGGCCTACGCCGACCGTTAATTTGCCCACCGAATCTGTGTAAACTCGGTCGCGCCGGCCTTCGTCAATGGTCAGTTGCGCCATGAGCTTTGCCCGGTTCATCGCGTCCACCCATTGCCCTTGAGCGCGAGATAGACGCAGCCGGCAAACGCTGCGGCCATTAGCCCCTTAAACGTCCATTTCCCAAATGTGGTGAAGGCGTCATCCATCCACTCACGGATGGCTTGTTTGACAGCCTCTTTTTGCTGATTTTGGTCGAGTGGCATATTTGCTTTCGGTTAGCTGCTTACAGTGGGAGCGCGCGGGTTGGGAAGGTATAGTCACGAGGGTCCATCGCTACATCGACGGTGCGGAATCGGCCTGAGTCGAACCACGCAGTTTTACCAGCGGGCACAGATAGGCGAAGAAACACGCTCGTGCTGTTGCCTGGGATTTGCGCGCTTATGCGCAAGTATCGCCAGCCGCCGCCTGGGTGAATTACCTTTGTGGTCAGGCTTGGACCGCCAGCGAGCCAATAAAGCGTGCACTCGGCATCACCCCGCCCAGTGGCATAGACCCACATGCCGACATCAACAAACTGCCCAAACATAGCCTGCAATGCGCCACTGATGACCGAGCAATCGGCGTCTGCTTGGCCCGTACCTGCGGTGAGTTGTAGTGAGCCAGCGGAGCGACGATATACGCCAGTGTGATATGTCTGAGTGCCGCCACCGGGCAGGCTGTACGTCCATCCGGTCGTGTCAGTTTCAAAGCCGGGATTGGTCATCAACTCAGTGTTGGAGGTACGCTCTTTCGGCAGCACAACGTTTTGCCCAAAGGTGAAGCCGCCCGAGTAAACATTAAACCCGGTCGTACCTTGTGCACCAGGTCGGTGGCCGGCGCCGTCGCAAGCAATCGCCCCTTGCGTGTTGTTGTCGCAGAAAATGCCGTTGTGCTGGACTGCTTGCGTGATGTAATCGCCGGAGACGATGTTTGCTACCACGACGCCATCGACAGTCGTCGGCGTGATGGTGACGCTGCCGGCTGACTCTGCCGTGATTTTCCCATACCCTTTGAACACGCCATCGGTGCCGCGATATACGCCCACTTTAGGGTAGGAATTCATTGCACCAGGTACCCATCCGGTAGCCGTAACCACGCCACCCGATACGGCCGTCACTGCGCGGTATTGGCGATCGTCGTAGCAAGCTGCATCGATGCTATGGCCGGTGGAGCCGTTGGCGATGTAGATGCCGTTATAGTAGGACGATGCAGCGGCTTGATTGCCAGCGAGGCGGTGATTGTTGTAGTACCGGCCACCAATGACTTTAAGATTGTGCGTTGCCTGATAGGCCGCCAAGCCTGACGAGTAGTTGTTATAAGCCTCGCAGCCGATGTACGAAATGTCATAGCAGGCTTCGCTTTCACCCGGCAGGCCGGAGCTGGTAGCATCGCTGGCAATCGTAAATCCGCCGTCATCGTTACCATGTGCAACACACTGGTTAAAGCTGATGGCGTAGCTGCCCTGGTTCACGTTGAAGCCATCCCGCCCGTTATCGCGCGCCCAGCAGGTATTGAAATTGATGTGGTGGCTCCGGTAGCGTAGCGCCGTACCAAAAGCGACGAAGCCGTGCGAAATGTCCGCATAGTTCGCGCGCGTTTTCTGGAAACCGTAGCCATTGCGGTCGAAGGTGCAGCCCATGAAGTCGGCAAACGCCGCTTGCGATGTCTGCATGCCTAGGCCGGCATTGTCGTCAAACGAGCAGTCGATATGCAGCGCACGGCGGGCGCCGGTCGACACGCTGTTGAAGTCATACCCGCGACCGTTGTAGTTGTTCGAGATGACATTGATCAGCGTCGGACTGACGCCTGACACCAGTAGGCCATTGCTACCCTGCCCCGATGCCATGCCAGCTTGATTGCCATCGCCGGTATAGCCCTCAAGGCGGACCCTCGGGCCGGTAAGCGATACGTGGGCCGACCCTGCAATGTAGACGGCCGGCACCTGCTTAATCTTGGCACCGGAGTCAAACAACCAGTCGACCGAAGCGCCGCTGCTGATCAGGCGAGTGCAGACCGTGCCGAGCCATACAAGGCGGCGCAGTGATCCGGCTTGGTCAATGGCACGCTGCACATAGGTAGTAGCATCGAACGTCGATGTGCCGTTAAGAATTGCGGCGTGCTGCACTTTCGGGATAAAGTCTAGAATACTGATCTGGTCACGCGCCTTGGCACCGGTGCCACGCGCTTGCGCTCCTGAGCCGTCCTGCAAAAACCCAATCTGGTCTGCGCCCGTCCCAGTTAACAGCGAATCGCCAAGGGCTGTCGCTGCTGCCGACAAGTCAGGAACGGAGAAATTATCTACCGGGTAGCCGGTCAACTGCCGCCCTGCTGATGTCTTAGCGTCGATCTTGTAGTTTCCGATGAAATAAACGGTCGCCTCCCCGCGTGCATCAAGGCGAATCGGGTTTTCGTGGGCGATCAGGCCGGCAGCATCTTGATAGGCAGCAAGCGGCGTACTGGTGCCCGCTGCATAGGTGAAAACCATGCCATTGGCAAGGGGCTTGCCATTGCTATCAGTGAATGCCTGGCGTGGCGACGGCATGAGGGAAGGTGTTGGCATTTAGGCCCCAAAGAAAAAGCCCGCAACGTGGCGGGCTGTTGATGTAAAAAAGCCCACCTGGTGAGAAGTGGGCTAGAATTGAGTGCTATTTACAGGAGGGAAGAATGGGAGTCGATCCAATCATGGCCGGCGCATTTATTGCGATGATAATTACCGCATGGCTAGGGCGAGACAAGAAATAGCATCATTTCTTGCGGTTTTTGTCGTCGCTGCCCATCAAGAGTGCCGGCGACATCACCAGCCCATGCGGTACTGCCTGCCGCTGCGCTGCTGCTGTAAGGGCGTTTGGCACACTTAGCGCGCGCCCTGAGTTGATGCCAAGCGAGATGTTTTGCGCCGGCTCCTGCAACATTTTCCCGAATGGTATTTTCCCAAGCATTGAGCTACCGGCGATCCGGTCAAAAATATTCCCGACCGCTGCGGCTGAGTTGGAGTTGTTTACAGCGGTGCCCTTCGGTTGGAACTGCTCATAGCTCGCAACCCGGCCGATAGCCTTCATCTGGTTGATTTCAGCCGGTGCGAAGAACATGGCAAGCTTCTCGTCGCCAATCGCTTTGAGCGCCTTGTCATAAGCTGATTGGCTCATGTTGCCCACCTCATCGGCAGCACCGTTCAGTGCTTTAGCCTTCAGGTGCGCCACAATCTGTTCTTTGACCGCCTTCATAGCCTCGGGGCTAGCCTTGACGGACTGGCGAAGCGCGGCGATGTCGGCGACATTTGCCTTCGTGCCGCCGCCTACGATGAAGTCCCGCACAAACTTATCAGGCTCGATCCCGTCGCGCACAGCTTGAAGCGCCGGCGTCTTGTCAACAATGCCCATCCATGCGCGATTGAGGCCGCGCGCCTTGTTGAATGCGTCGATAGCGCCCTGTCCCTGCCCATCAATTAGCGGGGTCTCATCAAGAGCCTGACGGACCATGCCAAGCGCCTTGCGTTCGCTTGCATCAGCAGAGGCGCGCTGCAAGTCACCAATGCGTGCCTTGAACTGTTCGGCGGTATCGACAGTCAGCGGCATATCCCCAGTTGCCGCCTTGTTCAGCAGGTTGCGCACGTCTGCGGGTAACTTGCCACCCAATAGCGCCTGGTCGAGCGCGTCGTTTGCACGATTAGTAAATGCGCTCGGGTCAAGTGCTGCGCTGCGACCATCGGTTGCGCGTGCGGCCGTGTATCGGGCATCAATTAGGCTCTTAGCGGCATCATTGCGGTTAGAAAGTGCATTCATCACCTTACGCCCGCCAACGATAGCGGTATCTGCCGTTCCTGCGCCAAGCTCGTTCAAGCCACCGATCAGCAGACGATTGTTCGCGTTCTCGGTCTGCCCAAGTCGCTGTGCTGCTACGTCGCTACTGTTGATCCCCAGCTTGGCGAGGTTCTTTTGCTGCGTTACGATGGCAGGGTCAAGCGTCAGGCCGCCAGCAGTAGGGGTTGCGCCCACGAGGCGGTAATCTGCCAAGCGGCGGATAGCATCGGGCGAAGTCTGCCCAGTAATCTTGTAGGCGTCGGCAACGTCCTTGCGCATTCCTGCGCGCACAGCTTCCGGCAGGTCGCCCAAGGTCATGCCGCTTGGCTGCAATGCGTTGCTGATTTGAATGTCGATCTGTGCCGGTGCTGGCGCGGAACGTCCGCCCATGCGACCCACAGCGCCGGCTGCTTGTGACAGCTTGTTCATCGCCATAGGCGCAGCCACACCAGCCGCCATTGACGCTAGAAACTGAGAGGTATCGTTACCGCCAGTCTCGCGCACGTAGCCGCCAGCCCCGCCCGCAGCGCCGGCAGAGACGAGTTGCTGCAATGGGTTGGCAGCAAGCGCCTTGCCGACGCCCTGCGCGACACCAGTTGCATTGCGCGCCAGCCCTGCGCCCGCAGTAATGGGGAGTGCTGCGCCGGCGAGCATTTCAGCTGCCGAATCGACGGCACTTTCCATGCCGGGGCGCGGCTTTGGCAGGCCGAGCGCATCAGCCGCAACACGGCCCATACCTGGCTTGATGTTGACGCCGGGAAGCAGATTCATAGCGCCGCGAATAGGTGACGTGACCAGATCGACCATCCCGCCTACGCCCTGCAAGCCAGCGCGCACAGTCCGGCCAAGCACGCGTGGAATATCGCTAACAGCGTCGTTCATTTGCTCGCCAAATGGCTTAGCCGGCGTCTGCTTCGGGGCTGGCGCGGCCATCTGCGATTGCAGCATCTGGAATGCCTGCGCCTCGGTCGAGCCATCCGGCCCGTTGACGGTGTACTGCTTGCCGTCAGGGCTGGTAAATTTGAATGTCGGCATTAATGGACCTCCACAGACCAGCCACTAGGGAGCGCTGCCACTGCCGGTTTATCTGCTGAAAATGCAGCTTTGCCCGCGTTGTTCTGGAAGCCTTTGATAGCCAGCTTGCGGTTTGCGGCCTTCTGCGCAATCACTTCTGGGCCATCATTCGGCTGTGGAAAGTATTGCTTCTTCGCGTTGTCAAACTCGCTTGCGCCAATGGCGGCGCCCGATTCTTGGCGCAGCACAGCGTTGACGAAATCGCGCTGTGCTTGTTCCGCCTGCTGCTCACTTGAACTCATGAGGCCGTTTGCCATAGAGCCAGCAATTCCGCCTATCAATGGCATGTCCTCAGCTGTCATTTTAGCGTTCACGCGGCTTGGACTATATTTGCCAGTCAAGCCGGTGATAAGCTTGTCGGCCTGTTCAGCGCGTGCGCCGAATGCAGCGGACTTTCCTTGGAACTCGGTAGGCGCCTTGCCGCCGCCCGCTGCCGGATCAGCCGGGCCACCTGGAATAAACGACATAGAGCCATCGGCGTTCGCACGGTAGCCGGCTGGCACTTTGCCTGCTGCGGCTTGATCGTTCGCCCGCTTCTCGGCAATGTTGAAATGACTGTCAGACTGCGCACGGGAGGCGGCAGAGTCGGCAGCAGCGCGCGCATTGGATGCCTTGCTGTCTGCGCTCTGCGTGATCGCGGAACTACTCAACATAGTAGGCGCCCCACCCAAGCCCGGCGTAGACATCACTTGGCTAGTGCCGCCAAGGTTTTGTACATGGACGGATGGCTTGTTCTGCTTGGTGTACTCCTCGATGCCGAGGGCAGACTTTTGCAGCATCGTGCGGAAGCCTTCGGGCGTAGATGTGCCCTGAATGATCGACGCGCGCGCCTGCTCTGCCGTAATGCCACGCGATGCCAGCTCAGGGCCAAGGATCGGGTCTTTGTGGTTTGCCTCATGCCACGCAAGGTATTGCTCAGGTGTGGTTACGCTGTCGAGCATGGCGCGCGATTGTTTGAGCTTGGCGTCGAGCAGTTCCACCTTTTGCTTGGCGATCTCGCCCTGCGCCTTGTCGGTATCTGCGAAACCCTTCTGGATGCCCGGCAGCTTTGCGCCTAAGCCCGATGATGCAACCGTGGTGTATAGCTTGTTGCGGTCCATAGAGCCATCAGCGCCCACAGAGTTGCGGTAAGCATCGGCCAGCGTGTTTTCCTGTGCGATGCCACGCTGATACTCGCCCATCTTGGCTTGACTCATTTGCAGCGTGAGCCGGTTGCTCTGCGCGGTTTGCGCTTCGTTGTCGTACTCCTGCACGCTTTTCGGCTTTTGCAGAAGCGCGTTGTAAATGCTGGTGTCGATGGGCATTTTTTTCCTTACCAGTTCACAGTTTGAAGGGCATTACCATTGATTGCCTGAGTACCGGGCTGATAGTTATAGTTATTAGGGCTAAGATAACTACTGGAACTATTTCGAATGGCACCATAGTCAGTTTGTGGGGTGCCACCGTTGTACTGATTCCAAGCGCTCACGCCTTGGTTAAGCGCTCCTGTTAGTGCATTTCCATTGGCAAGGTAACCAGATGCACGAGCGTTACCGACGCCTAACTGATTCTGTGCCATCGCCTGATTGCCCGCGCCCAACTGCCCGCCGAGAGTCTGCCCGGCCTGCTGGCTCTGCCCCACTGCGGTCTGCCCGATACCGGCGAGCGATTGCAAGCGGTTTTTGTTGGCAGTATCCGTTTGCAGCGCTCGCCCGAACGACTCGTTAAACTTAGTGCCGGCGTAGTCCTGCGCGTAACGTGTCGAAGCCTTCAGGGCGGCGCCAGAGAGCAGGCCGCCACGCGCTGCGGCCGAGTTAGTCAGCCCTTTCATGCCCTCGCTCATGCCGAACTGATAGCCGGGATCGCTGCCGACATTGGCACCACTGAATGAAAAGTCGGGCGCTGCTGCCAGTTTATTGAGCGCCGCACCACCAGCGAGGCGCCACGGCTCGTTGTCAGTACGTGCCTGCGCTGCCAAGCGCTCCTGTGCGGCCATCTGGTCGCGCGTGGTAGCGTCCGCTTGATTGGCGGCATTGGTCTGTGCGTCAACGGCTTTGCCGGCTGATTTAGAAGATACGTATGCGCCAACAAGGGCACTACCTGCAATTGCTGCCGCAACAAATGTCATGTTAGCTCCTTCACTTTAAGTTTATTGCCAAGCAAAAATTGGCTATCTGGCTCAGGCTCGATCATTTCGGCCTCGGCCTGCTCAAGCGTCGTTGCATCGGTGCGGTGGAATGTCACGCAGAGCGCGTCTGTCTCGCTGTAGACCGCGCGCTTAGTCCCCGGCTTACTGCACAGCAGATGTGGGCCGGTGATGCGCTGTACACCGTCATCTGTCGTAATTAGGACAGTCCCGCTGACCACGTAGTAAAAGTGTTCGCACTTGTGGACCTTGCCAACGATCGTCACATCAGCAGCGCGCCACACTTGGCGGCAGTACATGCCGGCGTGGAATGTGTGCGTCGTCTCTGGCTCGTATTGAGGATGCTTGACCATCTCGGCTTGTATGGCCTCGACGCGCGCCCGCATGGCTGGCGTCGCCGCTGGCAGGCCGGCGCCGTAGTTCGCAACAGGATTGATGACCATTACGAGCTAAAGTAGGCGCCGGCAATCGGCTGAATGTTGACCACGCCCGCAGTCGCGGCAAATCCTTGCAGGAAATCGCCCGCCTTCATCTGCGGCACCTGTACATCAATGTAGTCCTTGGCTGGTACAGACTTCGTTGGGAACATGCTGTTCGATACGCCATTGGAGCCAGCCAGAGGCACCGTGTAGAGCGTTACGTCAACCGCTGCGGCGCTGGTATTGGTCAGGCGCACCAAGCCGCCCTTGAGCAGCGTAGAGGCCGAGCCGGTGGGTACAGTAAAGATGGTCGCGGCTGTAGCGGTGAGCAATACCGGCTCGAACAGCTTTTGATAGGTCATTGCCATTTAGTTGACTCCGTTTTCTAGATCGGTGATGCGGCGGGAAATTCTGTTCTGTTCGATGCCGATTTGCTGCTGGTCGGCTTGCAGTTCTTCGACGGCTCTAGCGAGTCGGGCGTTATCCACCGTGACGCGCTCAAGCTCGGCCTGTAGCTCGTCGGCGCGGCGCTGCAATGCGCGGTCAGGCGCGGGTAGTGGCAGGTCGGCGCCCTCTGCCTCTAGCTCCTTGACAGCCAGTTGAAGCGCAACGGCCAGCAGTTGCAGTGCCGTCACAGCGGTAGTGGTCGTGTCCACATCAGCGGCAATATCCGGCACGGTGGCAGTGTCTGTCGCCTTGCCGACGATGCGCACAATGTTGCGAAAGGTGGCGATAGTCACCCGGTCGAAGCCCATGGCAGACATCGCCACTTCATCAAGTGACGCGACAGACTGCCTCATGACGTACCCTTGCGCGCTTCGATGAATGCGCCCTGAAACGCGATCTTGGCGTTAGCGGCGGTCGATACCTCAAACACGCGATCCCGCCCCATGCCGAGCCGGTTAAAGTTAGGCTTGTGCAGGTATTGGCCCGCCTTGCCAGCCGACGCTGTGAGCATCGCAGACCACGTAAAGCCGCCGTCATCGGACCAGCGCAGATAGACTTGCGGGTCAGGCTCGGCACTTGACGCGGTGGCCGCCTGCATATCGATCGTTAGCTTGTCGAAGAACTGGCGCGCACCGTCCGCGCTCATGTGCTGGAACGATTTCAAGCGCGTGATAGGCGCCCCGTTGTCCTGGTACGTGTCAAGGTCAAGCTCATACACGTTGCCGTTCTCCCAATCGCCCACCAGGTGCTTGCGCTGATAGAACGCATGGCAGTTGTCACGCACGCGGCCAAGCTGATTGGTATCGCTGCGATATGCGCGCTCCGCCCATTGCTGCGTGGCGGCATCGAATGCCCACGTCTTGCCGGCAGTCGGGAAAGTCAGCACGTAGAAGGAGTGGCCGGCCTGCTGGTAGCTGTAGGCTTGCGCGTCTGCGATGGTCGCGTAGGTGCGCATTTCCTCCTCTAGCGCGTGAGTGGAGACGCGCTGAGGCTGATAGCCCTGCATCTTCCACACCATCGCGTCGCCGCGCTCGTCGTTGCCAAGCCAGAAAACGCTGTTGTCCATCTTTACCGGCGAGTGCTTGGCAGCGCAGCCAATCTCCATTGTCGAGCCATCGCGGAACGAAAACGGGAAGTCGGCAGCGCCGCTTACACCGTAAACGTCCGTCGATTTCTCGTTAAACAGGATCAAGTCGTTATGGTCACGAATGTGGCGCACGATGTTGTCGGGCAGCGATTCCGAAGATGCAAAATCGAGCGCATCCACGGTTAGATCGTAGGCGCCTGTAATGTAGAACTGCTGGCTGTTTGGCTTGTTGAAGATGAAGAAGCCGTTAGCGAACTCCACGAAGTCCGATCCATACCAGCCATCGCCCGACATCACGCCGGTCGTATGGTCGGCCAACAGCACAGTGGGCGCTGTCGTCGTGCCATCTACAAATACCGCAGAGATTCCGTTGTCAGCCGCATAGACCGGGCCGGTGTAACTGGCTAGGCTGGCAGTGGTGAGCCATGCCGCACCGTCATAGCGATACAGCACAGCGCCGCGCACTGCGTACAGTTCGCCGTTGGATGCCTGGAACAGGCAGCGCACGCCATCGGTGCCGGGCATGGTCGAGAACAGCTTGCGCCCGGGCGTACCGTAGAACGTCATTGGCGCGGATGCGTCAACAGGGTTAGTTTCGCCGTACAGATTGATACAGCGTTGCGCACTGGCGATCAGCGAGCGCGAGCTATACGACGCCGTTTGCAGGATCACGCGGGGCATTAGCGGCGCCCCTGGTAGTAGCCGTTGCGCATCACAGCGTCAGGCATCTGCGATTTCGGGATGCGGACGTTGTTGCGTTTGATGATCTTGCGAGAGCGCCCAGCAAGCGCCGGAATGTCGGTCCGCAGTGGAGTGCCAAACGTGGCCGAAAGATGCTCACAGAGGCTATAGCGCAGCGCCAAGGCATATTCTGGCGGGAAGCCGATATCGTCAGTGGCGCCGGCGTACTCTGGCAGGTCAATACGCGTCACCATGCGCAGTTCGCCCACCATCGAGGCGGGGATTGGCTGGACTGAGCCGAGCGGGTAGGACGGCAGGTAGTAGATTGCGCGAGGCGTGGCGCCATTGTCGCGGCGCATACGCTCGTAGTCGGTCAGCGAATTGACGCACTCGACCGGGTAGATGCTCTGGTCCATGACCAGCGTTGCCGAGTCAATTTTGTTCGGGCGCTGCACGTTGACTGCGCCGCCTTCACCGATGCTATACGACGCAAGGCCAGTCAGTGGGACACTGATAACCTTTTGGGCGTACACATACAGGCCATCGGCTTGCCACATGGCGAGCATCTGCCCGAGCGTGGTCAAGGCATCGTCAAGCGTCTGGCCCGATGCGGTCTGACCTTCGCCAACAATGCCCAAGTCTTTTAGCGCGAGTTCGATGATTGTGGCAACAGTGGTCATTATTTCGCCTTGTTCGGGCCACGAGTGCGGCGGGCTTGTGCTTCTTCTGGCGCTGACACCTCGCCAACAGCGGCATAGCCAGCAGTGCGGGCGCGGTCTTCCTGCTCGGCGTCGACGGCAAGCACATAGCTGCCCTCTGGATCGCCGGCAAGGTACAAAACTTTGGGGAATTCTTGGTGCATGTAGCCTCCAAATGCCCCGGCCTCGTGAGCCGGGGCGCGGTGCTTAGTTGCTCAGGATGCGCGAGGCAAGTTGAGCGCGCAGAGTGCGGTATCCGTACAAAACGTCAAGACGGCATGGGAAGCTGCGGTCGGCGATGGTGAACTGACGAACCATCGACATCGAGATACCGTCCATGACCTCGCGGGCAGCGAAGTCCACGCCTTCTGGCAGGATCAAGTCAGCGGTGGCGAACGTGAAGGCATCCTTGTGGAAGGCCAGCGACGGCTTGTAGACGCCCGACGCGGTGCCGACCTTGGCAACGGTGGCGCCGTTGGCGATACCGGTTGCGACGACGTTCTGACGGCCGGTGGTGGTGTAGATTGCCGGGGCAAACGACAGCGTACCGGCACCGCCTGCATAGTCAGCGGTCACGACGAACTGTTGCAGCGCAGTCGTGTCAATCTTGGTCTCGGGGTGCACGCGGTTGGTGGTCGAAAAGGTGATGACATCGCCCTTCTTGAACGTGGTTGCGCCAGTCGCCAGCACGACAGTGGACGAGCCGTTAGCGGTCACAGCGCCGTTTACGGTGTAGCCGGTAGCGGCAGCAGCGGTGCCGGTCTGCGAGGAACCCAGCAGGGTGTTCTCGAAGATGTCGCCAAAGCCAGCGGTGGTGCCAACCTTGCCTTCACGGTACTGCTTCGAAATCTGCGTGCCGTCTTGGAACAGACCTTTGAGAGCATCCACCAAGTCCACGTTATCCTGCGTGTTCAGCAGCAGCGTGCGGGCATCGCCGGGGGCCAGTGCGTCCACCAGTTGCTTGCGGGCGTTCAGGGCTGCGCGCATGGTCATGGCAGAGCCGATGTTGTTGACGACCTGGTACACATCGTTCGCCATAGACAGGGCGTCGGCTTCGATAGTCGAGGCCAGCACTGACATTGCGGGCTGGATGATACGTGCGCTGAAATCCTGCAACGACATCGTCAGGTCTTGCGAACTGAAGTTCAGGTCAACACCCTTGACGCTGGCAACTTGCAGCGTGGTCGATTGCTCGGTGGTGTCCTGCGTCGCCATGTTGATGCCCGAGCGCACGGTGTACTCGTTCGGCAGGCGGATTTTCAGCGAATCGCCAATCTTGGCGCCGTCTTTGGCGAACGACGAATCGTATTGGCGATTGATCGAGCCGATGAAGTTGAGTTTCTGATGCAGGACGGCGAGGGCTTCGCGCGTCACTGCGGTGGGGGTGAGAATCGAATTGGCCATGTCTATTCCTTGGTAATTAAAAGGTTTGTTTCTTACGCCAGCCTCTGTTACTATGCTCCCACCACCACAGAGAGGAACCCACATGCCAAGCACCTACATAGCCGGAACCGAATACCGGTTCTTCAGCCACATTTATGCGGTGTCACGCGAGGGAAAATTCCTTCGATTTTTGAAGCCTGTCGAGCCAACAATCAGGCTCGATGGCTATATGCATGTCGGCGGTAAAATACTTGCCCACCGTATGGTTGCGACCTGCTGGCTGGTGAAGCCGGAGGGTGCAAACCACGTCCACCACTTGAACCACGACAAGGCCGACAATCGAGCCGACAACCTTGCGTGGGTCACGCCGAAGCAACACATGACCGAGCACCACGACCACGCAGGCCGCTATCAGAGAACTGAGGCGACCAAGCAAAAATTGCGTGAGTACAGGACCGGTAAAGCGGCATCGGATGAGACTAAGCAGAAGCAGCGCGAAGCTTCTCTGCGTCTCGGGTGTAAGCCGCCGCCCCGTAAGGTTGGCGAAACTCATAGCGAGCAAGCTATCCTCAAGATGCAGGAGAACAGCCCCAATGCCGCAGCATGTGAAGTGGATGGAATTGCATATAGGTCCTTCTCCGAAGCCGGTAGAGCGCTTGGAGAAAAACCCCACAGCCTGCGTAAGCGCTGCCTATCAAAGAATTTCCCTAATTACAGAATGCTGTTTCCTAGTTAGTTGAGACCACGTTCTTTGTTGCGACGGCGTAGCCACTCATCGAGCGGCAAGTCGTCGCGCAGACCGGTGTCGGTGCTTCCATTGGCGCCAATCGGCTTGACTGGCGCGGGGGCTTTTGAGACAGGTTTGGCGGCGACTGGCTGGCCGAGCTTGTATTCCAGCTTGGTCAATTCGCGGGCCATCTGTACGGGCGAAAGGGCGGTAATGCGTGCGGCCTCGTCCAAGTCGTTGCCAAGGTAGTGAAGGAGCTTTGCCCCTGCATCACTGGTGGTAGCGAGTTCCAGGAAATCCCGGTTCATGCCGACCATGTGAAGATTTGCGAGAGCCGCGTCGAAGTCGGGAAACTCCTTGACGCCCTGCGCGTGAACCCTGTTGCAAGACTCGTTGAACGACTGTTCAGCAACCATCTTTTGCGCTTCCTGCTGGACGAGCGAGCGCACGTCATTAGGATTTGCTTCTGATTGGTCGCCGGCTTGAAACCGTGCGATCTGCTCGCGGAGTTCGCGGGCTTCCTGCGCGGTGGCGTCAGCTTGCCGTTTCGCTTCGTACTTCTCGCGGGTCAATTCACCGATGCGCTTCTGGAACCACGGCTCCTTCTTTGCCGCTTCCTCCTTCTGCTCTGGCGTTTCTTCCTGCGCTTGCTCGGTGGTCGCTTCCTCGCCAATCACTTGCTCGACCTGTTGCACCTGTTCCGCTTGCGCGTCTGCCGGGGTCGCAGTTTCTGTTTCTAGGGTCATGGATTTACCAAGTTAGAGAGCATCGCCAGTGCCGGGCGAAGTCGGTTCTTGCGCACCTTGTTCAGGCGAAAAAAAACCCGCGTTAGCGGGCTGTTCGGTTTGTTCGGTCATGCCGTCTATGTCGTCCTGCCGGACATCAAGCCCGACCTCGTAGGCCAGTTGCGCGGCCAGTTCAGGCGTGAGCTTGTCCTTGATGACAGCAAGGCGTGCGGTGTGCGCCATGTACGCTTTAATGCGGCGGTCCTCTGCTGCTGCGCCAGCATTGCTTTTCAGTTCGTTGTACTGCTCACCAAGCTGCTGCATGTTCTTTTCAAGCTCTTGGTTATGCTGCTGCATTTGCCGCATCTGCTGCTGAACTTCTGGCGGGATCTGCGGCTTGCCCTCGTCCTCGTCGCGCAGCTCAGGCGGCAATGCTTTCTCCAAGCGCTCGGCAATCTTGTCAGCCATCGGGAAGTCTGCGGCCTTGAAGATCAGGTCGCCAGCTTGCGCCATCAGGTTAGGGCTGCGGCTTGCCATCTCGGTCATAGCCTGGAACGCCTCGGCGCGCTTGCTACCGTAGGATGGGCCGACCGATACTGTTACGTCATAACGGCCGACTGCGAGGTTATAAATCTTCTCAATCTTGCCGTCCTGCCCCTGCTTCTCGGTCATGGCTTGCTGCTGGTTCGGATCAAGCTTTACCTCGTCCTGCGTGCCGTCCTCGCCAAGCATCCGCTTGATCGACTCGGTGTCGTAAATCTTCGGGATCAAGTCAACGAGAATCTTGCCGGTGTACTTGATAGCGCGGGCAATGTTATCGATGAAGTGGAATGTCGCGGTGTCCCCTTCACGCTGGCGAGCAACGATGGCGCGTCCGCTGGTCTCGTTCGACTTGGCGCCCATGCTGGCGTCGTACTGGCCGCTAGCCATTTTCATTTCTTCACTGGCGGTCTGCATACCTTGCAAGAACAACTGTGCGGGCGCAGGCGCCACCATGCGCTGCGGCATCGGGATAGGCTCGCCATTCTCGCTGTGAGCATTCCACGGCAAGTAGGCTAGGTTCTCAGTGTTAGCGCGATCCCATACATGTTCGTAGCCTTCAATCGCCTCTGCTGCGGCAATGATCGGTGTCTTGGTCTGCAATGCGCCATACTCGATGGCTGCGCTGCTGTTGTAGTTGTACATGCGTTGCGCATCCTTCATGGCGCGCGTGTGGCCCTTGCGGTCAACCTTGCCGTCAATCTCTACCTCGTCGCCTACCACGCGGACGATGGGGATATATTTTCCGAGCCAGTCGGTTTGGTCGAGGATTTGGTCGCCTGCGATCAGATACCACTTGCATGTGCGCTTCGACACTGCTCGCTTGCGGAAGGACTGATCGGCTTTGATCTGCTTTGCCATCGCCTTGTCTTCGACCTCGGAGAGCATGAACGTCTCGCCGCTGTTCGCATCGAGGCACAGCGTATCCTTGACCTCGACAATCTCGTAGTACTCGGCAACGCGGATCGTTTCCTTGCTCATCCACGAATCACCAGCAGGCGAAGTCCACGACACCGGCTCAGCGTCAGGGTACTTTTCCTCGAATACTTCCTTTGGCATATCCTCAAACACGAAGGCAAAGCGCATATCGCTGCCGTCTGCCTCCTGAATGTCAGGGTCCAAATACACGTTGAGCGGATTCTTCACCGTCTTGATGTAAATCTCTTGGTCAAACGACTTCTCGTCGGCGTAGTCAGTAATGATGCGCCAGTAGCCAAGCCCAGCATCGACGGCAAACTCGCCGGCAGTGTCATAGGCGGTATCGGCGCTGCTGTTCGACTCGATGTGGCGGATCACGCCGTTAAAAACCTCGGCGGTGTCCTTGTCGGCACCATCGTCCACTGGATACACGCGAACCGCTGGCTTATTCTGGCGTGCGTCGTTGGTAATCTGGCGATTGTGCTGCTTGACTTTGTTGACGGTCAGGAACGGGCGGCGATCTTGCGTGCGCTGGCGTGCCATCGCCTCATCCCACTGATAGCCGTTGTCTGGATCGCCATTGGCAAACTTGAGGTCAGCTTTCCACAGCAGGCGCGTGGTCGACTCGCGGTCCTCGCAGCGCGCAAAGCGGCGCTTGGCCTTGGCAATCAGTTCATCGGTCTTATCGTTTTGCTTTGCCATTAGGCCATCCATGATTGATTACCGACTGCCAGGCTGGCGAGCGGCTTTAACTTGACCTTCTCGCGCTTGTCCTTGACCATCCCCGGGAATATCTCGGTGAGCGCCCATATCAGCGCATCAGCACGGTTAGGCGACGACTCGCCCATGTAGCCAGAGGTGGAGAACGCTACAAGCTCATCCTCCATATCGCGGAACTCACCAACGTGGCGTACTTTGCCTTGCTCATACAGCGCCGAGAATGGTTCCGCTCGTACTGCCTTGCCCCGTGTTGCTGTGACCTGCTTGTATGGCGTGCGTGGTCTTGCTGTCTTGATTACGTGGTGCACCATTGCGCCGCCGTAGTTAATCTCACCAACAACAATGTCGGCTGCGTGCCGGTCGAATGCGTCCGTTGCAACCTTGCCCCATGTTGCAGGGCCAGCCTTTACAGTGCAGTCCTCAAGCAAGTAGGCATTGCCATCTGTGCCAAGCCCCACCACGCAGATACCGATTGCGTCGTTGTCCGCGTTGTCCGAGTCGCCCGATCCTGAAGGGTCAACAGCGACCACGACGCGCACCATATCGGGTATCACGCCATCAGTTACGCGCCACTTATCAATCGTTTCGTCGTGAAACAGCGCGTGTGGGTTAGCGTCGGCAAACTCCCCTTTGAGGAATCGCTTTTGTAGCCGTGGCGACAGGTTTTGCAGCGTTTCAAGATAGCCCGCCGAAAGGTTCTCGGCGTTATCCATCGGGTTGATTTGAAAGAACGCGTAGTCACCAGGTCGAGCAATCGGCTTCTTTGACTCGGGGTCGCGCTTCTCAATGAACTGCATGTATGACCAATGCACTTTCGACGGCGGGTTGCAGTCGTAGTACATGCGCGGCTTGAGTGGCACGTTGTCTCGCCCGTTAATCACCTGCGTGGCAAGCTGCGCCAAGCGAGTGACTGCGACGCCGACCGACCCCCACGGAATCTGTGACGACTCGTTAAGGTAGATCGTTGCAAACTCCATACCCAAAATCTTCTCGGTGCGCTCCTTGTCGTCCAAGCCACCAAACCAGATTTGCGAGCCGCCGTCTACCGTTGCGAACCAATCCGTCTTGTTCAGCTCCCACTTCACGCCGGGGAAGGCAATTGCCATCACCTTCGGGAAGGTGTCCATCACGACCGACGCTTTTACCGCATTGAAGCGGAAGCGCAGAATTGCATGGCGCGAGCCTGGCGCTTTCAATGCGCGCATGACCACGTTGCGAACGAGCAGGAATGTCTTACCGCTGCGGCTTCCACCAAACAGCATCAGGTGAGTAGCGTCACCCGCGAGGATATGCTGTGCCTCCTGCTGCTTGGCGTTGAGCTTAAATGCGCTCATCCAATGCCGACGCTTGAATAACTACCGGCCCGCCACCCTCACCCGTTACCTGCAATGGCAGGAGCTTGGGATAGATCGTTCCCCAAAACACGCGCTCGTTCGATGGATCTTCCTGCGCCCAAGCGGTCAAGCGTGCAGCGCCGCCCAATGCTTCAGCAGCGGCGGCAATCGCATCCTTGGCTGTCTGCGTGGTCTTGTTGGGCACTCCCTTGGGGCGACCGGGAGACACGGGCATAACCTTTTTGGCCCTTTGTTTTTCGTCTGGCATGATTCTTTCCTGCTTACGCATTCACCGTGAACACGACAAGCTCACCAATCAGCCGCTTGCTTGCGTCCGTGTACGTGAGCCGTGCTTTGTAGTCGCCGGGCAAGCTCAGGTCGCCATCAGCGAACACGTACACCGCATACTGTCCTGCTGCGTACGTGCCATCGTTGGGCGTGACCAGCGCGACGCTGCCTACAGAGACAGCCGGATTGGTCTTGGTGATGACGCTGCCATCAGGGCGCGTGATTGCCAGGCTCAGGGTCGTGAAGCCGCTGATGGTGAAGTTTTGATTGAAATTGAAGCTGATGCCGTATTCGCCAACGTTCATAAAAGGTTGCCTGTGAGGTTGAGCGCCGCGTTTGACATCGTTGCGTGACGGTTGATAGGGGCAAAGCGCATGATGGTGCTCATGTTGAAATTGGCTAGCGTCACCGTTATCGGGTAGAACGTGCCGACTTGCGCATAAGCCACCACGCCCAGCGGGTAAGCGATACCAGGTGCAGCAGCGCCACCCATTGCGGTAGCTGTGCCGACTGCTGCGAAAGCGGAAACGCCGGCAGGATATGCGGTGGCTGCTGATGGCGAATCTGGCCTACTGCCTACCGGCGCGCTTGAGATTGGGCCGAATGATGGCATCGGTTATTGCAGCCCAACAAATCCACTAGGAGGCGTATAAGCGAATGCCGATGCGCCAAAGTTGGTCGTGAATGAGCCTGGTGGGGCGCCATCCTTGACGGTTGCCATAGCAAACAGCGTACCGGTGACGCCAGTTTTTGTCGCTTGCAGCACGTTATTTTTATAGAACGCAACAGTCCCAGCGCCCATATCAAGGGCAATTGCAATCACATCGCCTGCAACATAAGCATCGACCGTTGTTGGCGATGCTGCGTTATAAACGCTGCCGGTATGGTAATAACCCCAGCTATCAGCATTGTTACCGGCGAAGTCGCTCAAGGTTGCGGTAGCACGGCCAATACCAATGAGCGTGGGTACAGCGCCGATGGTCGTCTCCCAGTACCATTTACCCGCAGTCTTAGATACTGTAGAGCGAATAGATTCAAATGCACCACCAGCCCCCACTGTTCCTGCAACCGTTTTGTTCCCGTTACTTAAAACAACATTCGCGTTTTTATCTGCTGGGTTCCAGGTCGCATAAGTGACTACAGCAACAGGCATGACACTGCCCGATGCGAGCGAATCAACACCAGAGCCGATAGCATTATTCGCATGAATTTTGAAGGTATAGGCTGTCGAATTCGTCAGGCCAGTGGCGACATACGGACTAGTGAGCGTCGTTGTGGTCTGCGTTGCCTGAGCGGTCGCACCGATATATGGTGTGATGGTGTAGCTGGTGATAGCGCTGCCGCCGCTTGATGGCGCGGTGAATGCAATACTCGCCGTGGCATCGCCTGCGGTAGCTACTGGCGCGGACATCGTTGCAGGTACAGTGGCCGATGCTGTGACCGTATAGCCGACGCTTGCGCCGGCCAGCGTCGGTGTGCCAGTTGATACTGCCGTGATTGTATCGGAGCCGACAGCACTTTCGGCAACGGAAACTGCCGCTGTTGGCGTGGCAGCGTTAAGGGTAACTGGGCTGCCTGTAACTGCGCCAGCGAGCACATGACTGACGGCGACGCTGACAGACTGCGCACCAGTCAGGAGTCGGTCAGTGCCAACCGTAATTGTCACGGGTGTGCCGACTATGCCAGTGGTCCCGCTCGCCACAAGGGTGACGGCCGCTGCAGCTACGACTGGGGCAGTATAGTTGCGAGCGGCATCTACTGCCACGCCCATGCGGGCGCCGAGAATACGTATGCCTGGCGCTGTGTAGTGATTCGTATCCGCCATGCCAGAGGGGCCATCCACATACGCGCAGCGGTCCAGATCGGTAGTTACCTGAATGTGTGCAGCCTTGATACCTGCGCGTGCTGGCGTTGCTGTAATGCCCTCTGGACACAGCCCGCCGATGACGAACCACGACCCAGCTGCGCCGGTAATGCGCGAGCGAAAACCAGCGACCAGCAGCTTTAGCGCAGCGGTGTAGGATGCCTGCGATACCGCATTGTCACCATCAGACTCGCCTTGATGCCACAATGTGCCGACGAATCGACTGTTCGGATACAGTGCAAGCGCGGCAGTTACTGCCAAATTTGCCTGTGCGATTGCGCCCTCGTAAAGCGATCCGCCTGGATTGCCCGGAGCCCAGCCTGGCGTAAGCGCAACCAAGGTAGTCCCACCAACTGCGGTAGGGACCAGCAGCACGCGACGATTCGATGGGCGAGCCGCGCAATAGGTGCGGGCGGCAATCGTTGCTGGTCCTACCAACCCTGTTTCTACAGCTTCAGTTTGGTGCAGCGGATCAGCACCGGAGAAAATAGTACGGTAGCGCGCATCACTGCTGAACCCGCCGAACTGCATGATGCGGTCGCTGCCAATATCAACAAGCGCATCGTACGTACCGCGCCCCGCCATGTTGGACTGACCAGCAAGCAGGATGATATCGAATCCAACATCGGCTGGGTCTACTATGCCAGCGCCAAATTGCTTGGCCGTTACACTATGAAAGACGGTCTTCGTGCCGGCGCTGAACGACACCAGGGCACCCGCATTTGAGCTGGCCGTGGGCGAGCGAGAGAAAGTGTTGGTGGCGGTGATCGTTCCTGTGCCGACTTCCCACTCTGCGCCGCCGTCGATGACGTAGCCGAACGTCGAGCCAGTAGCGCCGATAGCGGACAGAGCTTGAAAGCCAGTCGCGGGGGTGCCGGACAGCACAAAATTGCCGGTGCCGGTCGATGTCGACGTGTCTTTTACGCGGTCAGCGATCATATTTAAGCAATCCGGATGACAGCAGTTGCAGCAGTCGCAGCGGGAAGCGCGACGGCGAACAGGGTGGCGGTGGTGACGATATCTGCGCCAAAGTCCAAGACCGCGCGCACTTTGTTGCCGTTCGTCGCGTCATAGATCAGCGCGCCGCGTGCGGTGATGGTCGAGCTAGCCCACGATGGGTCTGCAAAATCCATGATCGCCGTGTCGGTGTCGAGCGACTGAGTGATGCCGGTCAGCACTTGCCCGCCTGCGGTGTAGCCAGTGCCGACGACTTCGCCTGTTGCGGTGTAGACGGTCGTGGCCTTGCTAATCGTGGCAGCGCTCGTGTACAGGGCGATCTTGTACGTGTTGCCGGGCGGGCACAGGAGGACCAGCGCGTCGAGCTTGGCCTGATTGGGGAATGCTGCGGTAATCGTCATGTGCCCTCGGCGCTACAAATAAAAAAGCCCGCACAAGAGGCGGGCGAAACATCGCAAGCGATGCAGGAGATTAGTTGCCCCGTGCAAGCGCGCGCTGTCAAGCGGCTTATCAGATAGCTGACTCTCACGGGGTGAACGGGGTGACGCTGTTAGATGCGCACCAGATAAGCGGTGCCAATGACAACGACCAGCGCAGCCGTGTAAGCAGCGCACAGCAGCGTCAGGCAAGCAGCGCATACAGTGGCAGTGGTCGAGCTGGTGGGATCGGGTAGCGTGGAGCAGCGGCGGACGTATCTCATGTGCGGCTCCAATGCAAAAAGCCCCGCAGACCTTTCGGCGCGGGGCTTCAAATGTTCAAAACTATCTGTTTAGTAACGTTTTAGACGCAATTAATGCATCTAGCACAGGTATCCTAGGGGAAATAGCGCCTTGTGTCAATATTATTCCTCATCTTGGGCGTAAGTTTTTCCTCGGCATCCAACAGCGCATCAGCGAAAGAGGTATCGGGAAAGCGCCACACTCCCGGTGCGATGCCCTGCGCTTTGTGGATCGCCCACTTACAGACGCGCGGGAGGTCGTTAATCATTACGTCGACTGCCTCCCCACAGCGCATAAACTCCTTTGCATCTTGCGGGTGAGACCATCCCCCGGCCTCCTGGCGATCAGCGAGGGATATCCAGCTTGTCCAAATCTTCATAATGCGCAGATACGGCGTCATCGGCTCGGGAGCTACTTGGATTTCAACGGCGGCAATTTTGGTCATAGTGTCTCTTTTTGGTTGTCGTCAAAGTCCAAGTGCTGCAAAAATGCCTTGCTTTTCCACCTTGGGCGCTCTCCACCGTCGCGCGAAGCGTTGCACCGTGCCCATGCCGTTGCGAGCCGATGGTTCGATGTAAGCCGCCCAGATGATGCCGCGCGACTCCTTATCGGAGATACGCATTACCTGCTTACTTTCTTCCAGCTCGCGCAGCGTGGCGGCTGCTGTCGAGACGGCAATGCGGAAGTGGCTGGCGGCATCTTTGGTGCAGCACCGGTTCATCAAGCGCACGTACAGCACCATATCGTCTAGCAGGCCAGGATATTTCTGCGCCCGCTCGATACGCTTCTTTTCCAGCGCGGTTGCCAAGCGCTTGCCGTGTAGCTCGGCATTGGCCTTGATATCGTAGTGGCGCTGCTTTGCCGTACGCTTCTTTAGCTTTGGTGCGTCCTCTTTGGTGCCGAGTGCGTAGACGGGGCAGAATTGGCCCGATGTGCGCAGCCACTTGCAAATACGCACTTCGCGGTGCGGTGGCGTCATCACTTTGGCGAGCATGGCGATTGATGCCGTCTTTAAGCAGAAGATTTTGGCGTCCAGCTCCTCGCGGGCGCATGGCGATTCGCTAAGGGCAGCGATTAGGCGCTCATAGCGGCGGCGGGTGCCGAGTGTGCGAAGCAATGGGGGTTCGAGGATGCTCATGCTGTCTCCAATTCAGTTATCACAATCTTGACCATCCCGCCCTTGACGACTTCGCGCCGCACCAGGTGGAGGCTGTCTATCTGCTCGTCGTCTAGCCATACGCCTGCGTGCGTCAGAGCGTCTTGCAGGGCTTTGCTGCGGTTGTCGAGGTCTTGCTTTGCTCGCGTGGCTGGGTGCACTGCTACGAACAGCGCCAAGCGGCCGGTAAGCTTGGGGTGGCCCGCTGCGGCGACGATCTCGGCGACTGCAAGGCGGTAAGCGCGCCCAGCGTGCTTGATATACATTCGCCCCTTGGTATGTCCGTAGGCCGTGTTGATCGTAGGCGGCATGGGCAGGGTCAGCGCGATCATGCGGCCACCTGCAATTCACGCCTGACGATATCGAGCAAGTCCATTTCGCTGATGCCGTAGTGCGCGGCGAACTCGTCCTGCCCGAAGTCATGCACGCCGCCTGGCTGGCCCCGGTGGTGCGTCGGGCAAAGCGGTATCGTGTCCTCGTGCGACGATCTGCCCCAGCCGTGGCGGGCGCGCACGTGGTGTACTTCGGCAGGTGTAGCGCCGAGTCCCAAGTGTCGGCACAGGCAGCACGGCATGGCAGCGACTCGGCCAAGGTGGCGACGCTCGGCAGCAGTAGTGGCACGCTTCATTTCGCCCTCGCGCGGCAGAGCTTGCACACGGTCCCGGCGCCGATAAACTGGCCCACCGATGGGCGGCGACCGCAACTACCCGTGCAAGCGCGAACGCGGACGGTTGTATCTGGCCCGGTGTAGCGGGTATGAGGGGAGCGGGTAGTGCCGGCGTTATTCATGCTTCCATCTCCCGATGCTTGACCAGAAACGCACGCCTAGCCGCTACATTCAGCCCAGCGCCGTACAGCACGCAGGAGCGCGCGGTTGCGTGGAATCGCTCGATGCCTTTGCCCAGCTGCGTGCGAGCGTCACATATGCCCATGCCAATAGCTGCGTACTCTGGTTCGGCTTTGGTGCTGAAGTGGTGGCACATGCCGCAGGGCTCCTTATGCTGAGTCATGATCGTTTCTCCATTCGATAGCGGATTGGTGTTTGGCCCTGCACTTCCAGGTACTGCTGCGAATCAACGTCGAACCAAAAGCCGAATTTCCCCTCAAACTCGCCGTTGCGCTGCTTGGCGCATTCGAGGATGCAGGTTGGAGAATCACAGTCTGGTTTGCCCTTGCCCTTGTTTTCGACGTTCTCTTGCTCGGCCAGCTTGTTGCGCCACACGATGAACACGTTGTCCACCATGTCAGTGATTGCGCCGGCGCCCTTGATGTCAAACTTGCCCGGCGCCTTGTGTTCGCTCTCGCCTTTGCGCACGTGGTGGACGAGGTGGATGTGCACGTTGTGGGCTACAGCGAATGCGCACAGTTCGTTCACGAAATCCTTCTGCGCGTTGTAGTCGTCCTCCCCCTTCACGCACTTCATCAGGCTGTCAATGACGAAGTGGGTGATCCCAAAGTGGGCGATGGCGTAGCGCATTACGGCGATGACTTTTTTCCACTCGACGGCGCCAACGTGGTCGTACATCCACAGGCGGCCATCGGTCCAGCGGGAAAACGTATGCAACCATGCCTCAGTGGGCAGGCGGTCGGCATAGGCCTGGCGGCTCATGCGGTGCATCTGCTTTACGGGACGCATCTCAAACGAGGCCGACATAATCCGCTCGCCCTGCTGGCAAAGGTCAAGCTCGACTTGCGACAGGAACATGGATTTACCGTGGCCGTTGATGCCAGCCCACAGCGAAACCTCGCCCGGTCGGAACTTCACCTTGTCCCGCGTTTTCTGCCACAGCATCCCCGGCACTGGCGTGGTGTCGGGCGGCAGGTGGAAAGCGTCTATCGTGTCTTGCAGCCAGTCGGAGGCGGGGCGCACGTTGTGATGCTCCGGCTCTTCCATGTACTGCTGGAAATTTATAGTGTCAGGTATCAAGTGCATACGGCATCCCGGTCGAAGTGCGCGCATAGGAGCGGCCAATTAAAAAATCATCGTTCTGAAAATCCATCCACGGGAGGAAGTCCAGCTCATATGCCCACTGCGAAACCGGCTTGCACATTTCCACATCGGCCATCGTCGGGCGGAGGAAGGCTTGTGCGCCCCAATGCTCGTACGAGTTCCAAATGCTCAGGTGTTCCGGCTTGCACAGTGCGATCGCCTTGACGGTCTCGACCCAATCCATGGCAGCGCCAACCCACACGCACACGTCTAGGTCGCGCACCCAACGCCAGTCGTATTCCTTGGCCGGGTCTGCGTAGGTCGGGTGATTGGCGGTGCAGATCGTGCCAACCAGTGAGATGCAAATCATCTCTGCCGGCTTCATTCCACGTTCACGGGCACGGATGACCGGCCCTGCGTTTTGGGCGATCATTGCCAGTCCTTTTTTGGCGGGCCGGCTTCGGCGCGGTCCTCGGGTTTAAGCCATGCGGCTTCAAATCCAGCCCAACCCCGTCTACAGCACACGGTCACAGCACGCGACAGCGACATTCCAACGGAGTCAGCGGAGGCGATTGTTTCCTGTAGCCCGGTCAGGGTCAGTGGGCAGCGCTTAGCCTTGCGGACCTTGAGCCAGTCTTGGGCAAGCTGTGCCGATACGCCTCTGGCTTTCAGTTCTTCGATTGGATCGAAAGGAGTATCGGGAGGCGTAGCCGACGCCTTCGTTTTTGCTTCTTTCTTTTCTTCTCTTCTCTTCTCTTCTCTAGGTAACGCACTAGTAACGGTGTCCTGCTGTTCTGGTAACGGTGCTGGCGTTACCTTTGCGTTACCCTTGTGTGCAGAAACACGCTTTGCAGTCTGCGCGCGCGTTTTTGCAGAGACGCCGTTATGCTCTTCAAAGTGCGTAAGGCGGACGCCTTCGGGATGATCTGCGAGCCAGCCGACAGCAACAAGTGCCTCGCCAAATCCTTTAATGCCGGTCTTGCGGTCAATAGCGGAAGTGCTAAGGCCAGTCATCAAGCCGGTTTCGGTGTGCTCGTCTGCTGCCGACCAAAGCCAGTACAGGCCGCCAACAACCATTGCCTCTGGCGAGTCGGTCATATCGCAAAGCTGCGACACTCGCGGGTCATCCCACAGGTTGGTGCGTACCTTGATCCACTCGCCGGCCATTACACGCCGCCCCGCGCCATCAGGCTAGTGATGGCGGGCGTCATGGCTGCACACTCGACTTGCGGTACTCATCGACAGCCTCAACGAGTTTGTCGACATTCGCTACCAGGCGGCCATCTGCTTGCCGCCGCGCTTCACCAAAGCAGCTGATGCAAACCCGGCTCTGGTCAGCGACCTTGAACGCCATTACTGCCAATTTGCTCGTTGGCTTGTCGTTGCCTACTTGTTCTGATGTTCGTTCCATCTTGTGTCCTTTTAACCGCTGTCTGTGGTGAGCTGGCCTCGTAGTCGAAAGCCCTTAAACCTGCCTCCGGCTGCACCGGATTGCGAACGTCTCGCGATTTGGAAAGTGAACTGGCCTACGAGTGGCCCCTTTCCGGCGGTCGTCACGCGGCCTAACATGTGCCATCGCGCTAACGATGAGGTTGTAGGCATGAGTGGCTGTCGGAAGGCCCAAAGCAGCAGAGCATTTAGCAAAGCTGGACTTTTGCTCAGGGCGGACTCGGACGCGGATGATTTCGGTGCGGCTGGTTTCGTTCATTTCGTTCTCCAGGTAAGGCGGGTTGCGTGGAAAGGTGTTACGTGAATCAATTTATTTACTGCAACTATTTGGACGCGACGAAGCAACCGGCGCGCAGTTGAGGTGTCAAGGGGGTGATTGCTCGATCAGTTCAGGCCAGATGGAGCGCCAGTCGTCGCGCAGCTCGGGCCGGGTCACTGCCCCGCCTGTCACGCGCTCGATGGCGACGCATCGGTTTGGCGAGACTGGGCATTGCCCATTTGCCATCTGAGAAAGATAAGAAAGAGATACGCCTAGCTCAGCGGCCAGAGTCGTTGCTCGCCCGCGCTCGGCGGATGTATAAGTTTTGAGGTCCATGGCTTCAGTTTAGTGAATGCTAAACATAAAGTCAAGTGAATACTAATTTAGAAAAAGCTAAACTTACGCTATGGACATTATTGAAATTCGCCGCGCGAACCTGCGTCGCTGGCTTGCTACAAACGGGACGCCTACCAAGGAAAAGTCTTTATTTTCACAGCTGAAAGGTGTGGGGTCGTTCGGAGAGAAGGTTGCACGAAGGCTAGAGGCGCAGTACCGAATGGGGGATGGCTGGCTTGACCGCATTCCGGAGGGGTTGGACGCTGTTTTTGATGAAAACGTTACTTCAGCATCGGTTGGGGCGCGGGCGATCCCAGTAATTTCAGCAGTACAGGCGGGTGCGATGCGGGACATGGACTCACCATACGAGCCAGGCGATGGCTATGCGGTCGAGTACACCGACGATAAGCTATCGAAATGGGCATTTGCGCTAGATATCGAGGGTCTGTCGATGATGTCCGAGTTCAGACCGGGAGACAGGGTAATTATTGACCCTGAGCTGGCACCGAACCCAGGTGACTTCGTCGTTGCAAAGAATGGCGGAAGTCAGGCCACGTTCAAGAAGTACAGGCCGCGTGGAGTTGATGCCAGTGGGAACGAGATATTTGAGCTAGTCCCGCTGAATGATGACTTCCCTACCCTGCGCAGCGACGAGACGAAGCTACAAGTTATCGGCGTGATGATTGAGCATCGTAAGCGGTATCGTAGGGCGGGCTAAAAGGGCGCAACGGCACGCCATCATGCCGCAATTGGAGAATGTTTTGAAAAAAATAATTGGTATTACGATGTTGGCCGCTGTTGCTTGCCCCGCACTCGCGGCCACCGCTAACTGGACCGGTCGCCAAGAAATGGTGCAAACGGTGACGTATCAGTCTGCCTGGAACTGTCAGTACATGTATGGCGGGCAGACCTTCTGGCGCGTGTTCAAAACGTCGTGCCCATCAAGCGTGGAAGTTCAATAATCCCGCCCATGTTGGCGCGGAAAATGGAGAAAATATGACTTTTTGCCCTTACTGTAACAAGCAACTCAGCCATGTCAACGTGTCGCCCATTACAGGGGATTCACCCAGCATGAGATGGAATGTCGTTAGCTACGACTGTTCACACTGTCATCGATCCCTTGGCATGCAAATCGACCCTATTGCAATTAAAACCGACACTCTCAAAGAGTTGAAGCGGTCATAGAGGTTTGACAGTAGCAAGTCTCTGCCGGCCCGCGAGACGCGCACACTGCCTGGTGTCGAGCGGGACCGCAAGATTGCCCTTGGCTAATCGCCATGTCGTAGTTCTTTTGTAGGCCTTCAGTCTGGACATCGGACAGCAGGCGGAATGGCATCCCGCCGACCTTAACAAGCGTTCCTTTTGGTAGCACAACCATAAACACCTCCATCGCCCCGCCAGTCGGGGCTTTTTTTCGCCCAAGGATTTGTGCGATGAAATTATTTTACCCTATTTGTTTAGTGAACGCTTGACTTGCTGTTTAGTGTTTGCTAAAGTATCTCCCATACCGCAGCCACACACAGCGGCGACCACCAGGAGAGCAGCATGGGCACAAACGATCTTGCAGCACTGACCACCAAAGACCTCGGCGTTTGCCTGGTTCGCAACTTCCACCACGACGACGGCCTGTCGTTCGACCTGTACGGCACCCGCGATGATGACGGCGAAGTGTATGTCGGCGCTGTGATGATCGCCGGCACCAAGCAAGACATTAGCGTCCTTCTGAGCAGCAAGCAGCTTGACGACCTGAGCCACTTTGTCGAGATGACCGACTGCGGCAACCACACGTGGGCTGGCATCTACCGCTCGCAGGCGCAGCACTACTAATTTCCTCAAGCGAGGCCGCTCTAGCAGCCCGAGCCGGTGAGATGCCGGCACCCTACAACGACACGGAGAACTGCATGACTGATCAAACCACGCCTGCCGACGACGAAGTAATCGTTTCTTACAAGGGCTTCGATAAAGACCTGAAATGCCGCGATTTCCAATTCGCAGTCGGCGAGACGGTTGTACATGAGGGCGAGGTAAAAGCCTGCCATGGCGGCTTTCATGCTTGCGCGTATCCGCTGAACGTCTTTGACTACTACGCACCGGCTGGCAATCGCTTCGCCGTAGTTGAGCAGCGCGGCCCATTTAGCCGCGAAGCAAACGGTGACACGAAGGTGGCCAGCAAGTCGCTGACAGTAAAGATGGAAATCGGCTTGCCGGGGCTGATTAAGGCCGCTATCGAATACACGGTGAAGCGATGCCTGCCGATTGACCCGGTGTCACCTGCTTTCTCAGGCGTTAACCAGGGCGCGGCCAGCAGCACCGGCGACCGAGGCGCGGCCAGCAGCACCGGCGACCAAGGCGCAGCCAGCAGCACCGGCTACCGAGGCGCAGCCAGCAGCACCGGCTACCGAGGCGCGGCCAGCAGCACCGGCTACCAGGGCGCGGCCAGCAGCACCGGCGACCGAGGCGCGGCCAGCAGCACCGGCTACCAGGGCGCGGCCAGCAGCACCGGCGACCGAGGCGCGGCTAGCAGCACCGGCACCCAAGGCGCGGCTAGCAGCACCGGCACCCAAGGCGCGGCCAGCAGCACCGGCTACCGAGGCGCGGCTAGCAGCACCGGCACCCAAGGCGCAGCCAGCAGCACCGGCGACCAGGGCGCGGCCAGCAGCACCGGCGACCGAGGCGCGGCCAGCAGCACCGGCAAGCACTCCGTCGCCATGGCCTGCGGCTATGAGGGCCGCGCAATGGCCGGCGAAACGGGCGCCATCGTCTTGTGCTACCGCGATGACGACTACAACCTGATCCATATCCGCGCCAGCAAAGTAGGAGACAACGGCATCAAGGCTGGCGTTTGGTACGTGCTTGATAAAGCCGGCGAGTTTGCCGAATACGAAGCTTAATTGGAGCGCGCCATGATCCGCAACCTTTTACTCGGCAAGATCGAAATCACCGACAGCCACCAGGCCAGCACCGCCATCTGCGGCGTGTGCGTGGTGGTCATGCTGATCTTGGTGCTGCTGTGATCCGCGACATTGCCCAGCGCGCAGTCATCGCCGTGCTCGCCGTAACACTGTTTTTAGGGCTGTGCGCTGAGTTTGGCGACCAGAGCGAGCATGTAACTCAGTCTCAGCAGTAAAACTCACGCCGGCATAGTCCCGGCAGGAAGGTTTCAAATGTCAAACTCCCTCGTGGCGCAGCAAGTGTCAAAGCTGGCCGGCATCTTCAATATCCCCGAGTCGGCCGACCTGATCAACGTCCTCAAGGCCACCGCTTTTAAGGGGCAGGTATCGGATGCGCAAATGTCGGCGCTGCTGATCGTGGCGAACCAATACCGCCTGAACCCATGGACTAAGGAAATCTACGCTTTCCCTGACCGTAACAACGGAATCGTCCCGGTCGTCGGTGTCGATGGCTGGGCGCGCATCATCAACGAAAACCCAATGTTCGACGGAATGGACTTTGAGCAGGATGCTGAGTCGTGCACCTGCATCATCTTCCGCAAAGACCGTGCGCACCCAGTCCGTGTCACAGAGTACCTGAGCGAGTGCAAGCGCCCTGTAGCGCCGTGGCAGTCGCACCCTAAGCGGATGCTGCGTCACAAGGCACTGATCCAATGTGCGCGGCTTGCGTTCGGCTATGTGGGCATCTTCGACCAGGACGAAGCCGAGCGCATCGCTGACGCACCGGGCCGCCAGATGAAGCAAAGCCCTGTAGACATTGCACAAGAGGCGCAGGCAGCACAAGCGCCGGCCAGCGACGAGCTGGTAGCGAAGATCGAAGCGGAGGCAGACCGGGGCTATGACGCGTTTAGCGAAGCATGGGCAAAGCTGACCAAAGCCGAGCGCCAATCTTTCACGCCAGCGCAAATCCAGTCCTTTAAGGACCGTACCGACAAAGTAATCGAGGGGGCAGCATGAGTAACCAAGGCTCGCAAGAGTGGCTCAATGAGCGATTGGGCTTTGCTACGGCGTCGTGCTTTGCAGACATTCTCGCAGTAAGCGCCAAAGGCGTACCACTGAAAAGCCGCGAAGATTACTTGATGCGGCTGACGACAGAGCGCATTTATGGGCGCGCCACCGAGTCGGCATCAAGTCAAGCGATGCAATGGGGCAAAGAAGCCGAACCGCTGGCACGCGCTGCTTACGAAGTTGAGACGGCGAACATTGTCACCGAATCGGATTTCGTCAAGCACCCGACGATTGCCTATGTAGGCTGCTCGCCTGATGGTCTGATCGGCACTAAGGGCGGCTACGAAAGCAAGTGCCCTGCTAATAGCGCGATTCACATGGCCACGTGGCGCGACGGGATGCCGAAGGCGCACATCGCACAGGTCCAAGGCTGCATGTGGGTCACTGGCCGCGACTGGTGGGATTTCATCTCGTATGACCCACGTGCTACAGCCGACTTTCGTCTGTACGTGCAGCGAATCGAGCGCGACGAGAAATACATCGCGCACCTGGAAGCCGAAGTGGTCAAGTTTTTGGCCGAAGTAGACGCACAAATCAACTCACTCAAGAAAGCAGCTTAATCATGGCTTACGAACAAAAAGATAACTCCGGTTCCCTCTTCAAGAACGAGCGCAAGACCGAAGGCGATAACAAGCCAAACATGACTGGCAAGGCAATGATCGACGGCGTGATGTACTTCTTCGACGCATGGACGAAGGACGGCCAAAAAGGCCGCTGGCAGTCCGTGTCGTTCAAACGCATGGACAAGCAGGAGCAGGCAGCACCGGCAGCGGCTCCGATGGCTAACGACGACTTGCCGCCATTCTGATTATGAAGCGCACATTCATCCTTGTGCACAACCAGGCTAGGCAGAATGCCCTTCGCTGCGTCGCAGAAGCTGACTTTGGCATGTGCGTGACCGTCTGCGAGCCGACGCGCAGCCTGGAACAGAACGCCCTCATGTGGCCCCTTTTGGACCGCCTCGCAAAGCAAGTTGTCTGGTACGGCGTAAAGCTGACCAGCGAGGACTGGAAAGACATTCTGACCGCCAGCCTACGCAAGCAGCGCACGGCGCCGGGAATTGATGGCGGGTTCGTCGTGTTTGGCGAGCGTACGAAAACGTACAGCAAGGCGCAGTTGTCAGAATTAATCGAGCTTATTTATGCCTTCGGCGCACAGCACGGCGTCGAGTTTGAAAATACAAAGGAGATAGCATGACCGACCAATATTCAGCCGCCCGCATGGCTGCTGTGCAAGAAATGGCCCACCTGGCGCGCATGATCGAGCCGAGCGAGGATAGCGCGATCATCGGGCAGGCTGCACGAGTGTTTGACGCAATCCGCGCGATGCCTGCCCCGGTAGCGGGAAGCGTAGGCGATGACGCAATCGCCTGCTCAAGCTGTGGGCTGACAATGGGGCAAAGCCGCTACCTTGACAGCCGCCCTACCAGCAGCCAGCCAGCGAGGTGACGAAATGATCGAACGAGCCTCCCCAGTGCAATTGCGCAAGGCGCTTGAACTCGCGCACCAGTTCAGCAAGATGGGCGTCAATTTCGTGCCGATGCCGGTGGCAAACGACGCTGAGCAGCGCGACTTGGTGGCGCAAGCGCTCGGCAAGCTGGCGCAAATAGAGCAGATGGCGGACGAACCTGCCGCTCATGTAGCCAACAAGCCAACTGGCGAGGGGGCGTGATGAGTGCCTTCTACGTGGTCAGCGTAAAGCATACGCAGCGCGAACAGCCCTACATCACCTTCTGGCGGCCTGACAACAAAGGCTATGCGTGGCCGTTGTCATGGGCGGGCCAGTACAGCGAGGCGGAGGTCGCCGCAGACCTTGAGTATTACCATAACGGCTACGACAGCTTTGCCATTCCTTGCGCGCTAATGGACAGCCTCGCCGTGCCGCCCGCGCTTGGGACTATCGACAACAACGCCGGCCCGGTCGTGATGAATACCAAGCTGAATTGGAAATTCTTAATTGAATTCGCCAAGCCCGGCGTGCTGGCAAAGCCAAATCCACAATACAAAGGCGCTCGCCGCCATAAGGAATCAACATGAAAAACCCCGCAACTGTCGCTGACGCCGAGCACAGGCTTTTCAAAGACTGGTACAGAGTCGAGGCTAGGAAGCATGCGTATATCAGCCCCCATGACGCATGGATGGCCCGCGCCGCAATCGCTCATGCCGCCCCTGTCGGCGCTGATGTAGCGGCATCCGTCCTGCTGAAGCTGTGCGACCAACTCGACGCGATGAAGCTGCGCCTGCGAGCTATTCCGGGCGAAGGCCAGCGCGAAAGCTACTACGTGGCTGACGATGTGAACTGCTGCGTGGAGGAAGCCCGCGCTGCCCTTGCTGGCGCGCCAGCCGAGACGGTGCGCTTGATCAGCAGCGAGGCGAACTGGCCCGATGCAAAGATCATCGAAGTGCTGCACTCGTGCGGCGTGGATACCTACCCAAGCAAGCATGGCTTCAGCGCCACGCAGGTGTCGGCTACCAGCATCCCGACGTTGCGCGCAGTGCTGCAAATTCTCGCCGGCGCCAAGCCCGCCACATGGCCGCGCGGCACCATCGTGCGCAAAAAATCCGGCTCCGAGTGGGAAGGCGCAATCGTCGGCACCTACAGCAGCAGCATCACGCCAGAGGGCTACGCGGTCGAGTCGTCCACGCACAAGGGGTCTGTGCAAATTTACCCGGTGGGTGCGCTGGAACTGGTTACGAAAGGGAATGTATGAGCCTTGCAGACGACTTTATTTCAGTGATGGCGCACATCAAAGCCATCGAGCCAGATTCAGACGATCCGATGCGCTTTGCAATGTGGGATTGTAATTGCAACGCTGAAAATATCATTTCACACGTACTTGTTCAGGCGGAAGCAGTAGCGCGCATAGCGACCTCAATCCGCAAGGATTGGGATGCTGCCATGGCTGAGAAAGGGAATGTATGAGCGAGCAAAATGAACTACTGCCGTGCGCGCACTGCGGCAGCACCAACATCACGGAGAAGCATAGTGATCCCGTCGCGCTGCGCTGGCAGTACATCCAGTGCAACAACTGCGGCGCATCGAGCATGCACTCGGCCTATATGGATCGCGCTATCGCCGCCTGGAACCGCCGTGTGCCTGCCAGCGAGCCAGCGGTAGACCGGGATGCGGGCATCGCCGCCGCAGAGGTTGCGGTGACTGATGCGCTTGCTGTGGTGCGCAATGAAGCACTGGAGGAAGCTGCGGCGATTGTTGAGGAAGAGGTATGCGACTGCTGCTACGCGGAGAGTGAGAAGGATGTTGCGGAGTACCTTGCTACCATCATCCGTGCGCACAAGCTCGCCGCCCCTACCGCGCCAGCAGTGCCAGCCGCCCCACTGGTGGCGCCACAGGGAGCACTAGCCTCGCCGGATGACGCCAAGCGCCTGATGTTCGCCATGCAGGACATCGACGGTTTCGGCTGCATAGAGATGGACAAGTACGATTACGCGATTCGGGCGATGGAGGCGAGCAAGCATGACGAAATTACGCCAGAGCATGAATTGCAGGGCGTGCGCGACTTGATCGACGCTGCTATGCGCGCCACTGGCACCGACACATCACAGGGGGATGCATGAGCGAGGCAGGCAAAGGAAGCACGCGCCGGCCGGGTGACATCAAGCCGGGAGCGTGGGAGGCAATTTTTAGCAAGCCACCGCGCTGCACCAGGTGCGGTGGATCGCATGTGCTGAGTGAATGCAAATGGCCGCTGGTGGCCGATAACCAAGCCAGCTACTCGAACAATTCGAATAACTCAACTGTTCAAAATCTGAGGGGCAAATGAAACGTACAAGCAAGCAGGAGGCATTCCAGTTGATGGAGAGGCTTTGCGGGCCAAAGGAGAAAAGCGGGCACATAACTGTTTTTGTTAAACCAAATGGCAGTCTTGGTAGTAAGTTTGAATATTTTGCTGGCGGGCATGACTTAGTTGCTATGGCAACCAATCCGTTATTGGCCGAGACGAAGGGGAAATGATGGAACTGAACGATGTTGATCTGTTGGACCGCCTTGCGGAGCGAATTGCAATCCGCACCGTGAACGCTATCCCAGTCGAAGTGCAGCTATGGGATGTGGAGCAGGTCGCCAAGTATTTTCGCCGTAACAAGCAAGTGGTACGGCAGACAATGACTTGCCTCCCATCGTTCCCGAGGGCAATACGCCTTCCAAGCGAGGGCCGCGCCCATCCGCTGTACAATGCCGGGGAGGTCATGAAGTGGGCGCACAGTTACAAGGAAAAGCACTAAGCAACTCCCCATAAATTCCCCACGGTCGAAAGTAGCCCAATAACCACGGGCTACTTGATTCTTGTCGGGGGGACCAGTGTAATCCGCACCACTTGCCTGCCCCACCATCTACTACGTCACTTCAGCAAGCGAACACGAAGCGAACACGAAGCGAACACGAAGCGGGCCCCACCCCGTGTAAAATTCTGCCTCCATCACCGCTGTGCGCAGCGCTTTACCCGCCCAATCCCGCCTTGCACCAAGCTGCATGGTCTATCTCTAGCCGGTTTTTCGCAGCATAATTGACGATGTCACTCCTTCAGAAAACGGTCAACCTCAAAACCCGCATCGCCGCCGTCGTCGCGCTGCTGGTCTTTCTGGCCGTTGGCCTCGTCACGGCGACGTCGCTGATGCTGGCCAGGCGCGAAATGCGGGCGGTGGTCGGCGCCGAGCAATACGCCACGCTGGTGGCCGCTGGCGCCTACATCGATCGCGATATCGATGCCAAACGCACGCTGCTGCGCGCCACTGCCGAACAACTGCCGGCGGCCCTGCTCGCTGACGGCCGGCTGCTGCAGTCTTACCTTGCCAGCAATAACAGCCTGCGCGAAGAATTTTATAATGTCGTCGCCTTCGATCCCCAGGGCAATGTGATTGCCGGCCTGAGCAAGCAGTCGGCGGACGAGCCAATTAATGTGGCCCGGCGCGATTACTTCCGCGATACCGTCAACTACCATGAAGGCGTGGTGTCGGCGCCGTTTCTCAGTCGCCTGTCGGGGCGCCCGGTGGTGCTCATTACGCAACCAGTGAGCGACCAGGCCGGTCACCTCAAGTTCATCATCGGCGGCGCCCTCGATCTGTCCAGCCCACGCATCTTTGGCCAGCTCAATGCCGTCAAACCAGGCCTGACCGGCTACACCACGCTGATGTCGGGCGACGGTACTTTTATCCTGCACCCCGACAAACGGCGCCTGCTGGCCAGCGCCAGCGACGACCACGGCAGCGGCAAGGCGGCGCGCGCGGCCGCCCTGCGCGGCTTCGAGGGCTGGATGGAAGACACCACCAGCGCCGGGGTGCCGGCCATCGTCACCCACCGGCGCCTGCACACCAACGACTGGATCGTCGGCAGCGTCTACCCCGTGCACGAAGCATTCGCCGCCTTCGAACGCGCGGCCAGCCAGGCACTGGCGACGGCCTTGCTGGTCGCTGCGCTGGCCGGCACGGTGGGCTGGTTCGGCATCTCGCGCTTGCTGCGCCCGCTGGGCGCACTGCAGCGCCACGTGCAGCAGGCCGCCGCGCCGGAGAGCGATCTGGAAGTGTTCAACGTCACCCGCCAGGATGAGTTCGGCCGTCTCAGCCGGGCCTTTTACGCACTGTCGAAACAGCGCCAGGTGGCCGAAGCGGCACTGGCGGCGCAGGCCCTGACCGATCCGCTGACCGGCCTGGCCAACCGCCGCATGTTCGACCGCGCCTTCGCCCTGGCGTTCGCGCGGGCGGCGCGCAGCAAGGGCATGCTGGCCATTGCCTATCTCGACATCGACCATTTCAAGGCGATCAACGACGCCCATGGTCACGCCATCGGCGACCTGGTGCTGGTCGAATTTGCCCGCCGCCTGCGCCAGGCGGTGCGCATCACCGATAGCGTGGTGCGGCTGGCCGGCGACGAATTTACCGTGGTGTTCGACAGCTGCAGCGACCATGCCGACGCCGATGCGCTGGGCCACAAGATCATCGCGGCGATGGCGCCACCGATGCGCATCGAGCAACTGCTGCTGCCGGTGAGCTGCAGCGTCGGCATCTGCGCCGGGCCGACCGCAGGCTTGCTGGTCGGCGACTTCATCAAGCTGGCCGACCAGGCCCTGTACCGCGCCAAGCAGGGCGGTCGCGGCCGTTATTCAGTGCACCGGCTGGCGCAGCAGGCGGCCGCATGAAGCAGCGCGCCAGCGATGCACACGGGCCCGACGAATCGCCTTAATGACGCAACTGCTCGCGCGGCGCCGTCAGCACGCGCTCGGTGAGGGCGGCATCGATGCCGCGCAGCTGCAGGAATTTGCGGGCGGCATCCAGACCGAAGGCCTGTTTCATGGCCAGCGCTTCATCAATTTTCCTGGCGGTGTCAAAGTCGGTACGGGGTGCGTGGCTGTACATGATTCCCTCCCAGAAAATTTATTTATATCATGACTGCGCGACCATGTTTGAAGAAGCTGAGCCCTGCCAGCGCGGGCCACTGGCGCACGCCCCTGCAGACGCGCGGACAGCAGATTTACTAGCAAATGATGGTTACCGAAAATTGCAACAGTGCCGGCCAATTTTTTCCTGAGAGAATGTTTTTGATGGTCGACGGCGGTCGGCGCCGGCGCGCCGCCCGTCCCATCAGGCGGCCGGCGGCGCCAGCGCGCGCAGCGCCGCCGTCTTGTGGCCGACCTCGTCGAGCGCCGTCGCCACCGCAGCGGCCAGCGCTGCGGGCGACGCCGTCGCGCCGTCGAGCATGGCGAAGCGGCGCGCCGCGCTTTGCAGACCCAGCGTGATGCAGCCGGCGTGCAGTTTTTCCACGCTGCCATGGTCCGCCACGGTGGGCGCGGCGCTCGCGCCCGCCCAGCTGTCGGCGGCGGCGCCGAGCTGCTGGCCGAAGCCGGCCAGATAGGCCAGCAGGCGCGTGCTGTCGACGCCCAGGCGCGCCATGGTGGCACGCGCCGATTCAGCGTCGGCGCCGGCGCTGGCCTGCGCCGTCAGGCCGGCCAGCTCGGCCAGCACCTGGCCCTGCTCGAACGGTTTGACCAGGTAGCCGTCAGCACCCATGCCGCTGGCCTGCGCCATGGTGGCGTGATCGTTGGCTGACGACGCCAGCACGAAACGCATGGCGGCCAGCGCCGGCACACCATTGATGCGCGCCAGCAGCTCGAGGCCGGACAGGCGCGGCATGCGCAGGTCGCAAAAACAGATTACCGGCTGCAAGCCACCATGCAGCTGGGCCCAGGCGTCCTCGCCATCTTCAGCCTCGAAAATTTCATACGAACCGCAGCTGTTGACCAGATGCATCAACACCATGCGCGAGACGACATCGTCGTCCACCACCAATACTTTCATGCGCGCTCCCTGCGTTTATTGCCGTCACTAAATATTACACCGATGGTGCACGGCGCTTGTCCCGTTAAGTGGGGAATGCCGCTGGCAAGGGCCCGCCCTGCCCCATGCCCGGCACTTGCAGCGTCCCCACTAACCGATGCAAGCGCCCGGCCTGCCGATGTGTCACTGGTAATTTTAAAATCATGCTGCCCGGCTGGTATCAAAGCGTTCCAGCAATGTTCCCAGGCGTGGCATGCCAGCCTCGATCTGCTGCCACTGCTGCTGGTCGGCCGCCACTTCCAGCTCCCCCGCCAGCAGTTGCAGGGCCTCGTCGGCGAGGTAGGCGGCGCTGCCCTTGATGCCGTGCAGCACGCGGGCGGCGCTGTCGTGATCGCGCGTGGCGATGGCGGCGGCCAGTTCGGCGCGCCGTGCCGGCAGATCGGCAGCGAACGCCGCCAGCATGCGCGCCTTCAGCGCAGCGCTGCGGCCGCCGCCATCGGCCAGCGCGCTGGCGACGGCCGGCGGCGTGGCCATGGTCGAGACACCGAACATCGCATCGAGATCGGCCAGACCGATGGCAGTGGCAGCCACCGGCGCCGCCGCTGCCATCGGCATGAGCGCAATGCCGCGCGCCAGCTGGCGTTCGATGGCGCGCGTCATGTGCTGGTGCAGCGCCGCTTCGTCGATCGGCTTGGTGAGGAAATCGTCCATGCCGGCCGCCAGGTAGCGCGCGCGGTCTTCCTCGCTGGCGTTGGCGGTGAGGGCGATGATCATCAGTTCGCGGTCCAGCACCGGCGCCTCTGGCGGCCCGCCGGCGCGGATCGCGCGGGTGGCCGATTCGCCATCGAGTTCGGGCATGCGGCCATCCATCAAAATGACGTCGTAGCGCCTGGCGGCGCAGGCGGCCAGCGCCAGCTGGCCATTGTCGGCGATGTCGACCTGGTGGCCAAGGTCTTGCAGCATCATGCGGATGATGATCTGGTTGGTGGGGAAATCCTCGGCGCACAGCACGCGCAGGCTGTGACGGTGGCGCGTGAGCGGCACCACCGGCGTTTCCACCGGGGCGACACCATCGGCCAGCGGCAGCACAAAACTAAAGCAGCTGCCCTTGCCCGGCTCACTGTCGACGCGGATGGCGCCGCCCATCAGCTCGACCAGCTGGCGGCAGATCGCCAGCCCCAGGCCGGTGCCGCCATAGCGGCGCGTGGTGGTGCTGTCGGCCTGCTCGAATTTCTGGAACAGGCGTGACTGCGCCTCGCGGCTGATGCCGATGCCGGTGTCGGCCACCGAAAACTCGATCATGTGTACGCCGGCCCGCGGCGGCGCGCCGCGTACATGGCCGACCCGCACCGAGACGCCACCGCGCTCGGTGAACTTGAAGGCGTTGCCCACCAGGTTGACCAGCACCTGGCGCAGGCGCGCCGGATCGCCCACCACGTAGCGCGGCAGGTCGGGGGCGACCATGATGTCGAAGCTGACGCTGTGGGCGGCGGCCTGCTCTTCGAACAGGGCGCCCACCGTCTCGAGGGTGGCCGACAGCGCAAAATCGATGCTCTCGACGGCCAGCTTGCCCGCTTCGATCTTGGAAAAATCGAGCAGGTCGTTGATGATCGCCAGCAGCACCTGGGCATTGGCCTGGCCGCGCACGATCTGCTCGCGGGTGCTGGCCTGCAAGCGGGCGTCGCGCAGGGCGAAGCCGAGCATGCCGATGACGCCCGCCAGCGGCGTGCGCATTTCGTGGCTCATATTGGCGAGGAACTCGGACTTTTGCCGGGTGGCGTCTTCGGCGCGCTGCTTGGCCAGCCGCAGCCGCTCATCGTTTTCCTGCAGCGCGCGGTTGGCCAGCGCCAGTTCTTCGGTGTTCAGGCGCACCTGCTGCTCCATCTGTTCGAGCTGGCGGTAAGCGCGCGCATTGTCGAGCGCCACCGCCGCATGCGCGGCCAGCGTCTGCAGCATGTCCAGGTGCACGCGGCGGTAGGCATTCCTCTCCACGCTCTGCACGCACAGCACTCCCATCACGCGGTCCTTGACCAGCATCGGCACGTACATGGTCGACAGCGTGGCGGTAATCGGACTGCCATCGATGCGACCAAGCTCGGTGAGGTGCTCGGTTTCCGGCGCGCCGAAGTAACGCGGGAATTCGAGCGTGCGGTCGTTGATGAATACTTCGCGCCGGTGCGTCAAACACCATACCGCCAGCTGGTCGGGCAGGCGCGTCGAGCGCTGGTAGCGGGGGATGCGCACGCCTTCATCGATGGCGAAGGGGAAGTCGATTTCTTCGCGCTCCGGGTGATAGATGCCGATGCCGAAGCTGCGCGCGTCCATCAGGTGGTGCACATGGCGGTAGACGGTCGCCATGATGGTTTCCATATCGAGCGTGGCGGTCATCTCGCGGCCGATCTCCGACAGGATCGAGATATTCCGGTGCGCCAGTTCGACGTTTTCCTTTTGCTGCTGCAGTTCGGCCTTTTGCCGCTCGGCGTCGAGGTGGCGCTGTTCGGCGTCGGCGCGCTGGTCTTCCGCTTCGCGGCGGCGCGTTTCGAGCTCGAGTTTCTGGCGTTCGAGCAGGCGGTTTTGCTGGCCGATTTCAGCGGTGCGCGCGCGCACCTGCGCTTCTAACAGGGCCTTCTGGCGGCGCAGCGCGCGCATGCGGAAACGGTAGGCGGCGTAGGCCAGCCCCAGCGCCAGCAAGGCGGCGATGCTGCGCATCCACCAGGTTTTCCACAGCGGCGGCAAAATAACGATCTTCAGGCTGGCGCCCTGCGGACTCCAGACGCCATCCTTGTTGGCCGCCTTGACCCGGAAGGTGTAGCTGCCCGGATCGAGATTGGTATAGGTGGCAAAGCGCTTGCTGGCATCGGTGTTGACCCAGCCCTTGTCGAAGCCCACCAGCTGATAGGCGAAGCGGTTGCGCTGCGGTGCGGCGTAGTGGAGAGCCGAAAACTCCAGCGAAAATACCGAGTCGGCAGCGGCCAGCACAATCTCGCTGGCGTGTTCGATCGGTCCGTTGAGCAGGCCCGGATGGACCTGGGCGACCGGCTTGTTAAACACCTGAAAGCCGGTGATGACGGCGCGTGGCGCCATCAGGTTGTCGCTGATGGCGCGCGGATTGAAGGCGGTGATGCCGTTAAAGCCGCCGAAGTACAGGGTACCGTCGGCGCCCTTGTAGGCAGCACTGTCGAAGTACGCCCCTTCGATGGTGCCGTCGCCGGAGCTGTAGGTGCGCCAGCGATTGGTCAGCGGCGAAAAGCGCGACAGTCCCGTGCTCGAACTGATCCACAGGTTGCCCTGCTCGTCTTCCAGCATGGCGGCGACGGCATCGTCGGCCAGGCCATCGACGGTGGTGTAGCGCCGAAAGCTGATGCTGCCGTCCGCCGCGGTGATCATCTTGTTCAGGCCGACCGCGGTGCCGATCCACAGATCGCCACGGTGGTCCTGCATCAGGTGGTGCACCTCGTCGTGGCTGATGCTGGTGCGATCGGCGGGGTTGTGGCGGAAGTGGCGGAAGCTGCCGCTGGCGCGGTCGAACAGATCGAGACCGTCGAAGGTGCCCACCCACAGGCGGCCCTGGCGGTCTTCCAGCATCGGCCGCACCACGTTGTTGGCCAGGCTGGCAGGGTCGTGCGGATCGTGGCGATAGGTCTTGATCTGGCGGCTGTTCAAATCGAAGCGGTGCAGGCCGCCGCGGGTGGCGACCCACAGCAGGTCGTCGCGCCCGACCAGCAGTGCGCGTACCAGTTCGCCGTCCGGATCACCGCCGGCGAGCTGCTGGCGCACCACGCGGCCAGTGGCCGGATCGACGCTGCTGATCGCTGAGCGCGAGCCAACCCACACCAGGCCATGGCGGTCACGCGCGACGGCGTTGATGGGGCCGGCCGCCAGGCTGGCGGGATTGGACGGATCGTGGCGCAGCAGCGTGCTGGCACCGCTGGCCGGGTCGTAGTGATTGAGGCCGTCGTTGGTGCCCAGCCACAGCTTGCCATCGGCACCGTCGGCGATGGCGCGTACCTTGTTGTCGGAAATCGAGGCGCTGCCATCGACCCTGACGATGCGGGTAAAGCCACCGCTGCCCAGGTCGACGCGCGAGACGCCGGCATACCAGGTGCCCACCCAGAAGGTGCCGACGCGGTCGCGGTAGATCGACGAGACGAAATTGTCGGCCAGGCTGTGGTTGTCGGTCGGCTGGTTGCGGTGGTTGGCAAAGCGGCGCAGCTGCGGCATCCAGCGGTACAGGCCATCGTCATGGCTGCCGGCCCAGATGGTGGTGTCGCCGTCCTGGAACAGCACCGTGATGTGGCCGCCAGTGATGGTTTCGGCCGCCCCCAGGCGGCGGCGCCCGGCCGGCCCGGCCGCCACCTTCCAGGTTTCCAGCCCCATGGTGGTGCCGATCCACAGGGTGCCGGTGGCATCCATCAGCAGGGCCGATACATTGTTGGTCTTGGCGTCGCCACTGGGCCAGGCGTGGTGCTCGAAAGCGCTGGCGCCCGGCGCCAGGCTGTCGAGACCGAGGTTGGTGCCCACCCACAGGCGGCCGCCCGCTTCCAGCGCCAGCGCGTTGACCGAGTTGGAGGCCACACTGGTGGCATCGCCGTCGTCCTTGTGCCACAGGGTGAAGCTGCCGCTGGCGATGTCGAAACGCTGCAGGCCATCGGCGGTGGCCAGCCACAGGCTGCCTTTGCCGTCGTCGGCGATGGCGTGGATGTGACGGTCGCCGTTGCCGCGGTTGCCCTGGCGCGGCGGCGCATAGTGGCTGAACTTGCCGCTATCGGGATCGAAGCGATCGAGACCGCCGTCGGTGCCGATCCAGATCTTGCCGTCGCCGTCGACGTGCAGGACGCGCACCCAGTTGTTGACCAGGCTGGTGGGATCGGTGATGTCATTGCGGTAGGTGGTGACGCGGTAGCCGTCAAAGCGCGACAGGCCGGTCTGGCTGCCAAACCACATGAAGCCGTCGCGGTCCTGCGCCACCGCCAGGATCGATTCCTGCGCCAGCCCGTGTTCCACGCTGAGCTGCTCGAAACGCAGGCTGCGCGGCGGCGCGGCGGCCGCCGGTGCGAATGCGCCGGCGAGCAGCAGTGATACCAGCAGCGCCAGCACGCCCAGCACGGACGCCCGGCGCCGGCCGGCGCGCGGCAGCGCAGGGATCAGATCAACCAGATTCAATTTCAAACGCGGCCCCCTCATGCGTCGAAAAACGCCAGCACATCGGCTTTGCGGGCGCGCGTGTCGCGCTGGCCCAGGCGGATCAGTTCGCGCGTGTAATCGGCCTCGAACAGCAGGTACGAGGCCAGCGCGGCGCCGCGCGCTTCGGTGGCGCCGATGCCTGATAACAGCACGCGCACCGGTGCCGGCAGGCTGGCGGTGTGGCGCGCGGCGATGTCGTCGAGCCGTTCGGATGGCGCAATGACCAGCAGCCGCACCGGCCGCAGCGCCCCTTGCGCGCGGGCGGCGTCCGGCATCAGCGCCAGCGTGGCGTTGATGCGGGTGAGCCGTTCGATGTCGACCGCCAGGCTGTCAAGGAAGATCGAGGACATTGCATGGCCGGCGATCTGCGCCAGCGTCGGATAGCGCGCGCGCGACAACGTCGAGCGCTTCGGTTCATGCATGCGCCCTGCCCCCACCGCCAGCACGCGGGTGGCGCCCAGGTGGATCGCCGGCGAAATCGGCGCCAGCTGGCGCATGCTGCCGTCGCCGCAGTATTCGTGGTGGCCATCGACATACAGGGGCACGGCGGGGAAAATAAACGGGATCGCCGACGACGCCAGCAAGTGCTCGACACCGATCTGGTCGCGCTGCGCGGTGCGGTGCATGCGCACCCATGGCGCCACCGGCGCCGTGCTCTGGTAGAAGGTGACGTGCTGGCCGCCGGTGTAGGACGAGGCATTGACGGCCAGCGCATGCAGGTGGCCGCTGGCCAGCGCAGCATCGAGACGGGGCAGGTCGAGCAGGCGGTGCAGCAGGCCGGCCAGCGGCGTGTTGTCGAGCAGCGACGCCGGCGGCGCCGCCCGCCACTTGCGCAGCAGCCAGCCGAACGACAAAATCGATAGCCAGCGCGCGCCCGAGCGCAGTACGCCGATGGGATCGGCACGGTAGACCTGCTCGACCTTGAAATTTTCCCAGACGTCGAGCAACTGCAAGATGCCCTCGCCAAAATTGTCGGCACGGCAAGCCAGCGCCGTGGCGTTGATGGCGCCGGCCGAGGTGCCGCAAATAATATCGAAGGGATTGCGCGCCGGCGGCCAGCCGCGCTCCCACAGCATTTGCGAGATTGCCTGCAGCACACCGACCTGGTAGGCGGCGCGGGCGCCGCCACCAGTGAGGATCAGGCCGGTCTTCTCTTGAGTTTCCATCCGACAAGAGTAGCAGCTGGCCGGGGGTGCGGCTAGTGAAATGTTGCCAAGTGTAGCATCCTGGTCGCCCGCTCCCCGCTCAGCACTGACTGCCTCAGTCGCCCTTGGCGACGCCTTCGCGGCGCGGATCGGCGCCACCGAACCAGACATCCTGGCCATGGATCGAGATGCGCTCGATGCCGTGCAGGCCAGAATTTTGCTCGGTCAGCTTGACCACATGGCCTTTGGCCTTGAGGGCCGCGATGGTCGCTGGCGGAAAGCGGCGCTCTTCGAGTTCGGTGGGGCCGTTGCGGCTGCCGAAATTCGGTAAGGCGATCGCTTGCTGGACGTTAAGGTTCCAGTCGAGGGTGCCGACCAGCACCTTGGCGACATAGTTGATGATGGCCGGGCCGCCGGGCGAACCGGTCACCAGCATCAGCTTGCTGGTGGCCTTGTCGAACACGATGGTGGGCGACATGGCGCTGCGCGGGCGCTTGCCGGGCTGCACGCGGTTGGCGATGGGGCCGTCCTTGTCACTCGACTCGAACGAGAAATCGGTCAGCTGGTTGTTGAGGATAAAGCCGTCGACCATCTGGCGCGAGCCGAACAGGTCTTCCACCGTGGTCGTCATCGACAGGCCGCGGCCGGCGCCGTCGACCACCACCAGGTGCGAGGTGGACGGGTTGTCGATGGCGGTGTCCGTGCCCCACGCCACTTCCATGCCAGGCGGATTGCCGGCCGGCGCCGTGCCCATCGACATCTCGCCGATCAGTTTGGCGCGCGCGGCCAGATAGCGTTTATCGATCAGACCGGGCACGCCGCGTCCTGGCAGCGGCACAAAATCGGTGTCGGCGGCGTAACGGTTGCGGTCGGCATAAGCGAGCCGGCCCGCTTCGGCAAACAGGTGCACCGCTTCGGCGCCGGGCGCGTCGCCCGGTGTGGGGGCCAGCGCCGCCATGTCACGCGTTTCGAGCATGCCCAGCATTTGCGCCACGGCGATGCCGCCCGACGACGGCGGCGGCATGCCGCACACGGTCCAGGCGCGGTAGTCGCTGCACACGGGCGTGCGCACTTTCGGCTGGTAACCGGCGATGTCACCGGCGGTCAGTTTGCCGGGATTGGTCGGATGGGCGGCCACCTTGGCGGCGATATCGCGGGCGATGTGCCCCTTGTAGAAGGCATCGGCGCCGCCGTCGGCAATTTCGCGCAAGGTGCGCGCCAGTGCCGGGTTCTTCAGCAGGTAGCCGATCGGCCGCGGCTGCATGTCGGCATCATAAAAATAGGCGGCGGCCAGCGGGTCCTTGCGGATGTGCTGGTCGAACATCAGCAAGCCATTGAGGCGCTGGCTGACCTTGAAACCGTTTTCGGACAGCGCAATGGCGGGGCCGAACAGGGTTTTCCACGCCAGCTTGCCGTGCTGCTTGTGCGCCAGTTCGAGCATGCGCAAGACGCCCGGGGCACCCACCGAGCGGCCGCCGACCACGCCGGCGGTGCGCGACAGCGCGCTGCCGTCGGCGTTCTGAAACAGGTGCTCGTCAGCGCTGGCGGGCGCTGTTTCGCGGCCGTCGAAGGCTTGTACCTGCTTGCCATCGAAGTACATCAAAAAGGCGCCGCCGCCGATGCCCGAGGACTGCGGCTCGACCAGGGTCAGCACCAGCTGGGTGGCAATGGCGGCGTCGATGGCGCTGCCGCCCTTCCTGAGCATCTGGTAGCCAGCCTCGACCGCGAGCGGATTGGCGGCCGCCACCATGTATTTCTTCGCCGCCCAGCCAGCCTTGTCCTGGTAGGCGGTGGCAACTTCCGGCGCCTCCTGGGTCGTAGCGACCTGGGCCATTGCGGGAAAGTGGGCGCAGGCGCCCATGAGCGCGGCCGCGAGGGCCAGCGTGCGTAACTTGATCATTGATACTCCGGCAGCAGGGTGAAGGGGGGGGCCCTATCGTACCTGAATATTTGATCAATTGTTGCGTCGCATCAGACGATGGACACGAATGGCCGTCCAACGGCGGCGCCCTTACTTCGGCTGCATGCGGATGGCACCATCGAGGCGGATGGTTTCGCCGTTGAGCATGGTATTTTCAATGATGGTCTTTGCCAGATGCGCGTACTCGTCGGGGCGACCGAGACGGGACGGGAACGGCACCATCTTGCCGAGGGCGTCGCGCACTTCTTCGGGCATGCCCATCAGCATGGGGGTCTCGAAAATGCCGGGGGCGATGGTCATCACCCGCACGCCGCTGCGGGCCAGGTCGCGCGCCATCGGCAGGGTCAGTCCGACCACGGCGGCCTTCGAGGCGCCATACGCAGCCTGGCCGATCTGGCCGTCATACGCTGCCACCGAAGCGGTGTTGATGATGACGCCGCGCTCGCCCGAATCGAGCGCTGCCGTCTTGCCCATGGCATCGGCAGCCAGGCGCGCCATATTGAACGTGCCGACCAGGTTGATGTTGACGGTGCGCTGGAACACCTCGAGCGGATGGGGGCCATCCTTGCCGACCGTCTTGACGGCGGGGGCGACACCGGCGCAGTTGATCAAGCCACGCAAGGTGCCCAGCGCGGTAGCGGCCGCGACCGCTGCCATGCCGTCGGCTTCGAGCGTGACGTCGCACTTGACGAACTGGCCCTTCAACTCGGCAGCCAGGGCAGTGCAGGCGTCGACCTGGACGTCGGCCAGCACGACGATGCCGCCGGCGGCGGCGAGCATGCGCGCAGTGGCGGCGCCGAGGCCGGAAGCGCCACCGGTGACGATGAAGACATTGTCTTGAATATGCATGGGTTCTCCTGAAATTTTGTAGGGACGACGGGTGATCGCTGTCGTTTCACGTTTACGTTTACGTCAACGTCAACTACGGCGATTGTAGCGAGTTTTTGTTGGCCGTAAGTAAACGATCAGCCCCCACATTAAAAACATTGCACGCCGACGAGACCGCGCGTGCACAGCTGGCCCTGTGGCGTGACAGCGGCGTTGCCCACCCCGGTGCCGAGACGCTGGCCACTCGCGTCGACGCAGCCAGCACCGTTGCAGGTGGCGGGGACCGACCCTTGCTGCCGCACCGGCGCTGGCACTGCAGGCCGGCCGGGACTGGCGATGGCTGGGGTTGCACTGCTGCCGAGAATGCGCGGCGTGGGCGTGAGCTGCTGGGTGACGGCGCGCCGCGCTGGCGCCCTGGCGCCGGCAGCAGGCGCTGTGCGGGCCGCTGCCACGTTCGCAGGCACTGCGGGGACGCGCTCAGGCTGCGGCGCCAGCGGCGTCGCCGGCGCCAGCGTCGGCCCCCACGAAGGCGGCGGCGCGGTCTGCGCCAGCGCTGGCAGCTGCGTGGTCAATACCAGCAGCGCGGGCAAGGCCTTCAACAATAAAGAACAGATGGGCATAACATTCCTTCGACGGTTTCTCTCAGCCTAGCACCGCGGGCGTTTTAACAGCGCACAAGGGGCGATGCGTACGGTAAGATCAAGCCACAATGAAGGAGACCATGATGCAAGGCTTACCGAAGGCGACTGGGCAAACGCCAGCGCAACAATACGCTGCCAAACGAATGCAGGCCGACGACGCCCTCGACCTGCTGCGCGACGCCGACATGATCATCGTGCCCACCGGCGCCGGCGAGCCGCCGGCCTTGCTGACGGCACTGTCGGCGCAGCGCCAGCGCTTTCAGGACATCCAGGTGGCGCAAATTCTGGCCATGCGCAAGTTCGGCTACTTCGATCAGGCCACGTCACACCATGTGCGCCACGCCGCCCTGTTTTTCGGCGGCGCCTCGCGCGCCGGCGGCCAGGGCGGCTGGTGCGATTTCATTCCCAATTATTTTTCCGAAATACCCGTCATGATCGAACGGGGCCAGATGCCGGCCGATGTGGTCTTTGCCATGGCTTCATCGATGAACGAGCAGGGCTGGTTTTCACTGAGCCTGGGCACCGATTACACCATGGCGGCGCTGGCCAAAGCGCGCGTGGTGGTGCTGGAAGTCAATCCCAACGTCCCCTTTGCGCACGGTGCCTGCCACGTCCACATCTCGCGCATCGATGGCCTGGTCGAGAGCAGCGAAGCGGTCATCGAAGTGGGCTTGCCGACCATCGGCCCGGTACAGGAAGCCATCGGCAAGTACGTGGCCGACATGATCGATGATGGCTCGACCCTGCAGATCGGTTACGGCGGCATTCCCGACGCCGTCGTCATGCAGCTGACCGACAAGCATGACCTTGGCATCCATACCGAAATGCTGGGCGATGGCATTCTCTCGCTGGTCGAATGCGGCGCCATCACCAACCGCAAAAAAACCCTGCTGCCGGGGCGCATGGTGGCCACGTTCGCGCTCGGTTCACGCAAGCTGTACCAGTTCATGCACCACAATCCCATGGTCGAAATGCACCCGTCGAATTTCACCAATGACCCGTATAACGCCGGCCTGAACGACAACCTCATTTCGATCAATGCCAGCCTGCAGGTCGATTTGTTGGGTCAGTGCGGCTCGGAGAGCATCGCCCACCTGCCCTATTCCGGTACTGGCGGCCAGGTCGATTTCGTCCGCGCAGCGAACCGTTCACGGGGCGGCAAATCGTTTATCGTGCTGCCGTCGACGGCCAGGGATGGCAGCATTTCGCGCATCGTCGCCACCATTGCGCCCGGCACCCACGTTACCACCAGCAAGAACGACGTCAATTACGTGGTCACCGAATATGGCGTGGCCCAGCTGCGCGGCAAATCGGCGCGCCAGCGGGCGCAGGCGCTGATCGCAATTGCCCATCCGGATTTTCGGGCTGAATTGCGGGCGGCGGCCAACCGCATGTGCGTCTTTTGAGGTCGCCGCCGGCGTGATTCGAGGTGATTCGGCGTGATTCGGCGCACAGCGGCGTAGACTGGCGGACACGCACCCGCTACCAGGAGACGCCATGCCACACAGCCCCTTCCTCCAGCACGACGACCACATCCGCGGCAATCCCCAGGCCGCCATCGCCATCGTGCTGTATGCCGATTACCAGTGTTCCGCCTGCCGCAGCGCCCACCTGGCGCTGGGCGACCTGCACCAGCGCCTGGGTCGCCAGCTGTGCACGGTGGCGCGGCACTTTCCGCAAACTGACCGCCATCCGTACGCCGAACTGGCAGCCGAGAGCGCCGAAGCGGCTGGCGTGCAGGGCAATTTCTGGGGCATGCACGATGCCCTGTTCGCCGTGCAGCACAGTTTTGAACCGGCCCTGCTGCCAGCGCTGGCCACGCGCCTGGGCCTCGATGCCGATCTGCTGATGGAAGACGTGACGCAGCGGGCGTTTCGCGCCCGCGTCGAAAACAGCGCCAGTGGCGGCACCCGGCTGGGGGTGGTCAGTGCGCCGACGCTGTTCATCAATGGCGTGCTGTACGAAGGCGAGATCGATGAGGGGGCGATCGTCGATGCGCTGATGCGGTTTGTGGCGTGAGCGGGGGATCGCCATGGGCACTGGCAGCGCCGGTGCCTGTCCCCATGTGCCGCTGACCGAACGCCTATTTTAAAGGCAGCGGCTCAGCCGTCTCGCTAGCTGCCATCGGTTTGCTTAGCAGCGGATCGAGCGGCGGCGCAGCGGCCGGCATCGGCACGGTCACAGGCAGCGGCGCCGACACTGCAATCCACCCCTTCAACGGCAACAGCGGCACCAGCAACAGCGCCACGATATTAATAATTTTAATTAAGGGATTGACGGCCGGCCCCGCCGTGTCCTTGTACGGATCGCCCACCGTATCACCCGTCACCGCCGCCTTGTGCGCCTCCGAGCCCTTGCCGCCGAAGTGACCATCTTCGATGTATTTTTTGGCGTTATCCCAGGCGCCGCCGCCGGTGGTCATGGAAATGGCGACGAACAGGCCGGTCACGATGGTGCCCATCAACAAGCCGCCCAGCGCCGTCGGCCCCAGCAGCATGCCCACCACCACCGGCACCAGCACCGGCAGCAGCGAAGGGACGATCATTTCGCGGATTGCCGACGCGGTCAGCATGTCAACCGCCTTGTCATACTCGGGCTTGGCGGTGCCTTCCATGATGCCCTTGATGTCGCGGAACTGGCGGCGCACTTCCACCACCACGGCGCCGGCCGCACGCCCCACCGCTTCCATCGCCATGGCGCCGAACAGATACGGGATCAGGCCGCCGATGAACAGGCCGACGATGACCATCGGGTCGGACAAATCGAAGCGCACGTGCTTGCCCACCGCATCGAGCGCGTGGGTGTAATCGGCGAACAGCACCAGTGCCGCCAGCCCGGCCGAGCCGATCGCATAGCCCTTGGTGACGGCCTTGGTGGTGTTGCCAACGGCGTCGAGCGGATCGGTGATCGCCCGCACCGACTCATCCATGTGCGACATTTCCGCAATGCCGCCGGCGTTGTCGGTGATGGGGCCGTAGGCGTCGAGGGCGACGATGATGCCGGCCATCGACAGCATTGCCGTGGCGGCTATCGCAATACCGTACAGTTGGCCCATCTGGTAAGACGCGAGAATTGCCGCGCACACCGCCAGCACCGGGTAGGCGGTCGACTTCATCGAAACCCCCAGGCCGGCGATGATATTGGTGCCGTGGCCGGTGGTCGAGGCTTCGGCAATATGGCGCACGGGGGCAAAATCGGTGCCCGTGTAGTACTCGGTGATGTACACCATCAAGCCGGTAAGGACGATGCCGACCACCGCGCAGCCCAGCATGGGCAGGCGCATGTCCGCTCCCCACACGTGCCAGGTGACCAGCGCAAAGCCGGCCAGCGACAGGCTGGCCGCCCACCACAGCCCGGTGTACAGGGCTGCCATGATTTTTTTGCCGGGCTTGGCCTTGACCAGCGAGCAGCCGACGATCGATGCCAGAATCGACACCGCGCCCAGCAGCAGTGGATAGTAGATGGCGACGGTGCCAGCGCCCGTGATTAATAGCGCCCCCAGTAACATGGTGGCGATCAGGGTGACGACATAGGTTTCGAACAGGTCGGCAGCCATGCCGGCGCAGTCGCCCACATTGTCCCCCACGTTGTCGGCGATGACGGCAGGATTGCGCGGATCATCTTCGGGAATGCCGGCCTCGACCTTGCCAACCAGGTCGGCGCCCACATCGGCGCCCTTGGTAAAAATGCCGCCGCCCAGGCGGGCGAAGATGGAAATAAGGGAAGCGCCGAAGGCCAGCCCGATCAGCGGTTCAATGATGTCGTGGCTACTCATGTTGCTGCCGGCCGCCAGCACCGTCAGCATCCAGTAAAACAGCGTCACCCCCAGCAAGCCCAGGCCCACCACCAGCATGCCGGTGATGGCGCCGCCCCGAAAGGCGACGTTGAGGGCGTCATTCATGCCGCGCGTGGCGGCCTGGGCGGTTCGCACATTGGCGCGCACCGACACCCCCATGCCGATAAAGCCGCAGGCGCCCGACAGCACCGCCCCCAGCAAAAAGCCGAACGCGGTCTGCCACTTGAGCAGCAGGAAGATGGCGATGAACAGCACGGCGCCGACGATGGCGATGGTGCGGTACTGGCGCGCCAGATAGGCAGCGGCACCGACTTCAATGGCGGTGGCGATTTCCTGCATGCGCGCGTTACCGGCGTCCTGTCGCAAGATCCAGCTACGCGACCACAAGCCATACACCACGGCAATGACGCCGCACACGAGCGCAAAAATGAGTGAATACACTGCCATGTCGTCCCCTTGTTTTATCTGCTTTTATGACAACCTGCTACAACAACACACATCGAACGGCTGCACCGAACACGATGCGACCAACCTCACTGCGTACTGCAAAGCTTGTATCTAAATAAAAACGGTAAAAGCGGTAAAAGCGGGGACGCTCGGCACGTCGCAAACGCCGGCATCAGCGGACCGGCAGGCCCGCCGTGCGAGCAACGACTGTTAGTCTTGCAAGGCAGCGAAGGCGGCGTCACGCACCGCTTCGACGGCGCCGGTACCGGAAATTTTGCGGTACTTGGGCGCGCCGGCCAGGCCCGACTGCGACCACTTGTTGTAGTAGCCGAGCAGCACTTCGGTCTGCGCATGGTAGACCGCGAGGCGCTTCATGACGGTATCGGCCTTGTCGTCGTCGCGCTGGATCAGCGCTTCGCCGGTAATGTCGTCGAGCCGGTCCACCTTCGGCGGGTTGAACTTGGTGTGGTACACGCGGCCCGAGCCAGGGTGCGACCAGCGCCCGCTCATGCGCTCAACGATGGAATCGTCAGGCACATCGATTTCCAGCACGTAGTCGACATTGATGCCGGCATCTTTCATGGCATCGGCCTGGGCGATAGTGCGCGGAAAGCCGTCGAACAGATAGCCATTGGCACAGTCGCCGTCCTGCAGGCGGTCCTTGACCAGGCCGATCATGATGTCGTCCGACACCAGACCGCCCGCATCCATGACCTTTTTCGCCGCCATGCCCATCTCGGTGCCAGCCTTGATGGCCGCACGCAGCATGTCGCCGGTGGAAATCTGGGGAATGTTAAATTTTTCCTTGATGTAGTTAGCCTGGGTACCCTTGCCGGCACCGGGTGCTCCTAACAGAATGAGACGCATGAAAATTCCTAAAACAGATGTGAATAATTTTTATAATGGCAGCAATCGCACCCGGAAAACGAGGCGCGATTGATGCATATCTGACTACCTCTGGTACGAAACTTACCACAAAAGCGCACGCCAGCGCGAATATGAATCCGGGCCGCTTTCGATTTCGTCCAGTGCGCGGTGGCGACGCTCGCACAACACGCTAAATGATTGTAACTAGCGGAAAGGACCGATAAAATCCATCAACGCTTCAGGCATACAGCGCTTGCACGCGTGCCAGATCTTCCGGCGTATCGACGCCGGCGGCAGGCGCGTGCGCGGTCACATGGACCGCGATGGGGAAGCCATGCCACAGCACGCGCAACTGTTCCAATGCTTCGACAGCTTCCAGCGGCGCTGGTTCCAGACCGGGATACTGTTGCAGGAAGGCATTGCTGTAGGCGTACAGACCGATGTGGCGCAGCGCTGCGTAGCCCGCCGGCAGCGCCTGGCGCGAGGCAGCGAAGCCGTCGCGGTGCCAGGGAACCGGTGCGCGCGAAAAATACAGCGCGCGGCCGGCGCGATCGAGCGCCACCTTGACCACATTCGGGTTGAAGATCTCGTCCATGCTGGTCAATGGGTGGGCGCAGGTGGCCATCGGCACGCCGGCGCCAATCAGCCCGGCGCAGGCAGCCAGCAGGGCCGGTTCGATCAGCGGTTCATCGCCCTGCAGGTTGACGACGACGGCATCGTCGGCCAGCGCCAGCGCGCGCGCCACCTCGGCAATGCGGTCGGTACCGGACGGATGGTCGGCGCGCGTCATTGCCACCTCGATCCCATGGGCAGCGCAGGCGGCGGCAATGTCGGCGTGGTCGGTAGCGACGACGATGCGGCTGGCGCCGGACAGCGCGGCGCGCTCGGCGACCCGCACCACCATCGGTTTACCACCGAGGTCGGCCAGCGGCTTGTTGGGCAGGCGGGTCGACGCCAGCCGCGCCGGAATGATGACGCTGAACTTCACGGCAGACTTCACAATAGACTTCACGCTGGCGTCAGACCAGCTCGACCTTGCGCGCCTCATCGGTCCACATGATGGGAATGCCATCGCGGATCGGGTACGCCAGGCGGTCCGGCTTGCAAATCAATTCTTGCGCCTTCTTGTCATGTTCGAGCGGGCCCTTGCACAAAGGGCAGACCAGGATATCAAGCAGTCGAGCATCCACGACATTTCTCCACAATTTGTTCGGCCAGCGCGGCATCGAGCTGCGCCGTCACTGGTACGACCCACAGTCTCGGGTCGCGTTTGAGATTTTCAATTTGCCCACATTTTACTGCATCCTTCTCGGTGATCAGGATGATGTCGGCGTCCAGGGCGGCAAACGGGTCGTCGAGGAAATCGTGGTGGTCCGGCAAGGGCAGTTCGACGCAGGCCAGACCGGCCGCCCGCACGGTGGCAAAAAAGCGCTGCGGGTTGCCAATGCCGGCGGCAGCGACCAGGCGCTGGCCCCGCAAGGCTGCCAGCGGCTGCCGCTTGCTGCGGTCAGTCAATTGCTCGGCGTGGGTGCCGGCCAGCACCATGGCAAACGCGCCGGCCATGCCCGCACTGTCGACCGCGGCGCCATTGACGACCGTAAAATCGCGGCGCCGTGACAGCGGTTCGCGCAGGGGGCCGGCCGGCAACAGCCAGCCATTGCCAGCGCCACGGCCATCGAACAGCACGATCTCGACATCGCGTTGCAGGGCGTAATGCTGCAAGCCGTCGTCGCTGATGATGACGTTCACTTGCGGTGACTGGGCCAGCAGGGCGCGGGCGGCGGCCGGGCGGTCGCGCCCCACCATCACCGGGCAGCCGCTACGGCGCGCCATCAGCAGCGGCTCGTCGCCGACCTCGGCGGCCAGCGACGCCGCCGTCACCGGCCGCGGTGCGCTGGCGGCGCTGCCGTGACCACGCGAAATAATTCCCGGGACATAACCGGCGTCACGCAGGGCGGCGGCCAGCCAGATGGTCAAAGGGGTCTTGCCGGTGCCGCCAATAAAAATATTGCCGACAACGATGACGGGGACCGCCAGCCGTTCCGAGGCCAGCAGGCCGCGCCGGTACAGCAGCCGGCGCGCGGCGCCCAGCACCGCGAACAGCAGCGACAGCGGCCACAGCGCGCAGGCCAGCGGCCCGCGCCGCAGCCAGGCGCGGCTCAGTGTGTTGACAAGGGAAGGTGGCGCCGGCATGCGGACGCGGGCGAACAGCACCGCCCGCGCTTTATTTTTTGGCGCCGGTCTGCGCCGCGAAGGTCAGCTTGTCATAGCCTGCCACACGCGCCGCTTCGAGGACGTTGATGACCATCTGGTGCATGGCGAACTGGTCGGCATTGACGATCACCACCGGCGACGGCGCTGCTGCGCCGGCGCCCTGCCCCGCTTGCGCGGCAGCCTTCATGTCTTCGGCCAGGCCGGCCACCGAATTGAACGCCACCGCCTTGTTATTGACAGTGTAATTGCCCTTGGCATCGACAGTGACGTTGATCTCGAACGGCCGGTCGAGCGCTTTTTCGGCGTCCGCCGTCGGCAAGGTGATTTGCAACTCGGTGAACTTGCTGTAGGTGGTTGTCACCATCAGGAAAATCAGCACCACCAGCAAGACGTCGATGAAGGGGATCAGATTGATCTCCGGATCCTCACGCTTGCGGCCGCGTCTGAAGTCCATCATTTGCGCGCCCCGTGGACGACGTCGACGAATTTGACCGCCTGGCCTTCCATGTCAATGATGAACGAGTCGACCAGCGCGCGGAAGTGGCGGTAAAACACCAGCGCCGGCATGGCGATGGCCAGACCGAAGCCGGTGTTGTAGAGCGCCACCGAGATGCCGTGGGCCAGCTGGGCGGGATTGGTGCCGCTGGCGTTTTGCGCGCCAAAGATCTCGATCATGCCAACCACCGTGCCAAACAGGCCCATCAGCGGCGCCAGCGAAGCGATGGTGCCCAGCGTGGTCAAAAAGCGTTCGAGTACGTGGGCCACACCGCGGCCGGCCTCTTCGATCGATTCTTTCATGACGTCGCGCGGCGCATCGATATTGCGCAGCGCGGCGGCGAGCACGGCGCCGAGCGGCGAATTGCCCTCGAGCTTGTCGATGATGTCGTTGCTGACCTGGCCCTTCTGGTACACGCGAATGACTTCAGAGAGCAGTTGTTTCGGCAGGATCTTGCTACGCCGAAGATAGATCAGGCGCTCGATGATCAGCGCCAGGGCGACGATGGAGGCAATCAGCAACAGCCAGATTGGCCAGCCGGCAGCTTGGAGGATGGCAAGCAAATGAAACTCCCAAAGGTGGTGAACGCGACACTGGTCGAATGCGGCAATGTAACGTGTTGCTAGCCGCTCGGCAAGAGCAGTTCACCACAGCTTCTGTGGATAAGAATGTGTGCAAGCAGGCGCTGCACGATCCAGGCTATTGATTCTTAAAGGAAAACCCGACTTGCACAAAAACAAGGCAAGTCAGCTTTTCTGTAGTAATTCGACGAATTTTCCATACAAATGGTGGCCGCTGGCCCCGCCCTCCCGCAGCGCTGCGGTGAAACCGCGCTGCTGAGCGATATTATTCCGTTTTTCAGCGGCGCCCGCTTCTGCACACTTTATGTGGATAAGATTGTGTGCAAGCATCGGATCGGCGAGTCAAGACCTTGATTCAAAAGGAAAATTTAACAATGCAACAAATCAAGGCAGGGTCCGTCAAAAAAGCCCGCCAGACTTCTCCAGCAGCCGGGCGATTATTCTGCACATGTTTTGTGGATAAGATTGTGCGCAAGGGCAGCGTTGCCCACCAAGTGCGTTGATTCTTAAGGAAAAATTTACCCTGCATAAAAAGCAGGCAACTGCCCCCGAATCGCTCGTTGGCGCCCTGATCCGGCCGAAAACCGGTGTGCACGCGCTTGTGGCATGCTGTCGGAGGGACAGCGCCACCAGCGCCGCGCGGTTCTGCACACCAAATGTGGATAACAATGTGCGCAAGCACGGGGACGGCAGGACAAACCATTGATTTCATTAAGGAATGTCAATGGCGCTTAAATTATAGGCAGTACCGGCTTGGATTTCGCTTGCTTGTTTGCGCACAGTTTATGTGGATAACTTTGTGAGCAACTCGCCGGACTTTCCAGCAAGTACTTGATCTGTAACGCTTTCCGGTCGTTGACACAAAAAGAAGCAGTAGCAATTTTCTTTAATAATCAAGCACTTGAATTAAAAACTTGAAGTGTCGGCGATTTTGTGACATAAGCATGACCGCCCGTTTCCTCTGTGGACAGTATTTTCAATTATGCAAACCAGTTTCGATTCCCTGCCCCCCTCCGAGTTGTCCAGCGCCCCGGTGCTCACCGTCACCGCCCTCAACCAGCAAGTGGCGCGCCTGCTCGAGCGCAGTTTCCCCCTGACCTGGATCGGTGGCGAAATTTCCAATTTCACCAAGGCCAGTTCCGGCCACTGGTATTTCACCCTCAAGGATGATGGCGCCCAGGTGCGCGCGGTGATGTTCCGTGGCCGCGCCCAGTACGCCGGCTTGATGCCGCGCGAAGGCGACAAGGTCGAAGTGCGCGCGCTGGTCACCCTGTACGGCGCGCGCGGCGATTACCAGATCAATGTCGAGGCGATCCGCCGCGCCGGCGTCGGCGCCCTGTTCGAAGCCTTCCTGCGCCTCAAAGAGCGGCTCGGTGCGCAGGGCTGGTTCGACCCCGAGCGCAAGCGGCCGCTGCCCCTGTTCACGCGCAGCGTCGGCATCGTCACCAGCCTGCAGGCTGCGGCGCTGCGCGATATCCTGGCGGCCCTGCGGCGGCGCGCACCGCACGTGGCCATCGTGCTCTATCCGGCACCGGTGCAGGGCCAGGGCGCCGCCGACAAGATTGCCGCGGCGATCGCCAGCGCCTCGCGCCGCGCTGAAGTCGATGTGCTGCTGCTGTGCCGCGGCGGCGGCTCGATCGAGGACTTGTGGAGTTTTAACGAGGAAATCGTTGCCCGCGCCATCGTCAGCTGCAGCATGCCGGTAATTGCCGGCATCGGCCACGAGACCGATTTCACCATCGCCGACTTTAGCGCCGATGTGCGCGCCGCCACCCCCACCGCCGCTGCCGAACTGGCGGTGACGCCGCGCGCCGACTGGCTCAATTCGCTCTCGGCCGATGTTACCGACCTGCGCCGCGCCATGCGCCGCAGCCTGGCTGACAGCAACCAGTCGCTCGACAACCTGTCGCGCCGCCTGCAAAGTCCGTCGGCGCGCATCGGCGGCCAGCACCTGCAATTGAAGGCGCTGTCGACGGCGCTGACCCACGCGGCGCGGGCGCCGCTGGGCCAGCAGCGTTATGTGCTGGAGCAACTGCGCGCGCGCTGGCGCGGCCAGCGCCCCGACGTCCGTGCGCGCCGCCAGGAAATCGCTTCGCAGCAGCGCCATTTTGGTGCCGCCCTCGGCAGCCAGCTACGCGCGCGCGGCCATGCGCTGGCAGCGCTGGCGGCCCAGCTCGAGCTGCTCAATCCCCAGCGCACGCTCGAGCGCGGCTATGCCATCGTCAGCGACAGCGCCGGCTGCGTGCTGCGCAGCACGCAGGCAATCAAGCCGCACGATGTGCTGACGGTGCGGCTGGCCGAGGGCACGGCCGATATCGGCGTGGCGGCGGTGCAGGCGCACCTGGGCGCTGCGTGAGCGCAGCGTCAAATAAGCAGCTTCGCCGCATCCGTTTTACAATGACGGTTGTTTGAGAATTAGCAACGCAGAGCCGTATCGTTTTTTCACCCCAACATCAAAACAAGGACAAGCCATGGAACATACCCTGCCACCACTGCCGTACCCGATGGACGCCCTGGCGCCAACCATTTCGAAAGAGACCCTCGAGTATCACTACGGCAAGCACCACGCGACCTATGTGACCAACTTGAACAATCTGATCAAGGGCACCGAGTTCGAGAACCTGTCGCTGGAAGAGATCATCAAAAAATCTTCCGGTGGTGTGTTCAATAACGCCGCCCAGGTGTGGAACCACACCTTTTACTGGAACGGCCTGAAGCCACAAGGCGGCGGCGCACCAAACGGCAAGGTGGCTGACGCCATCACTGCCAAATGGGGCTCGTTCGACAAGTTCAAGGAAGAGTTCAACAAATCGGCACTGGGCAATTTCGGTTCCGGCTGGACCTGGCTGGTGCAAAAGGGCGACGCCCTCGAGATCGTCAACACCTCGAACGCCGGCACCCCGCTGACCACCGATGCCACCCCCCTGCTCACCTGCGACGTCTGGGAACACGCTTACTACATCGACTACCGCAACGCCCGCGCCAAGTACGTCGAAGCGTTCTGGACGCTGGTGAACTGGGACCAGGTCAGCGCCAACGCAGCTTAAATAAAAGAAACATTCATTGTTTTTTAAAAAATCCGCTCCGGCGGATTTTTTTACGCTTGCTACTTTTGGTAATATCTTATGAGTAACTAAAAAGTTCTATGTCGACCTGCCTTGGTCTACAATGTCGCTCGGGGAGAATTGCCATGTTTCGAATACTGCTGGTGGAAGATGATGTCAGGCTGGCCGAACTGGTCACGGAGTACCTGAGCGACTATGAGTTCAGTATTCACACCGTCAGCCGCGGCGACCAGGCACTGGCCGCGTTTGCCGACATCGCCCCGCATGCGGTGGTGCTCGACCTGATGTTGCCTGGTACCGATGGCATGGTGCTGTGCCGCCAGATGCGCGACATCAGCCAGGTCCCGATCCTGATCCTCACTGCCCGCGAAGAAAGCAATGAGGAAGTCTGTGGCCTCGAACAGGGTGCCGACGATTTCCTCAACAAGCCGGTGCAGCCGCGCGTGCTGCTGGCGCGCCTGCGCGCGCTGGTGCGGCGCGCCAACGTGCAAACGGCGGAAAATTATCCCCTGGTATTTGGTAACCTGACGATTGCCCGCGCCGAGCGCAGCGTCACCTGGCGCGGCCAACCCTGCGTGCTGAGCAATACCGAATACAAGCTGCTGCTGGTGCTGGCCGGCGCCGCCGGCCACGTACTCTCGCGCGACGCCCTGTTGAAAAAACTGCGCGGCATCGAGTTCGATGGCCTCGACCGCAGCATCGACAACTCGATTTCCAAGTTGCGCCGCCGCTTCGATGACGCGACGTCGGAGAAGATCAAGACAGTGTGGGGCGAAGGGTATCTGTTCTCGCCGTCGGCGTGGGCTTGACCGCGGCTGCAATGGCTTGTTTCACCATGTTGTATTTTCCATATGTTTGTCAGATAACAAAAAATAAGAAAATGTAATACACTGCGATCAAGGCGAGAAAGTCGTGGTCAGAGCGCCATCGGGCAGCCGCCACGCAATATCCCTCGTGATTGTCTATGAATCCATCTTCCAAGCCTGCACCCTGCCTGGCCGGCGGCGGCCAGTGCGGCGCCATCCTGCGCGGCATCGACTGGTCAGCATCAGAGCTGGGGCCGGTAGCGCAATGGCCGCAGCCCCTGTGCACGGTGGTGGCACTGATGCTCCACTCCAAATTCCCCATGTTCGTGGCCTGGGGCACGGCGCTGACCCTGCTCTACAATGACGCCTATGCCGACATCCTCGGCAACAAGCACCCGGCGGCTGCCGGCAGCAGTTTTGCCGACACCTGGCGCGAGATCTGGACCGATGTCGAACCGATCGTGGCGCAGGCGCTGGCCGGCAAGGCGACTTTTCACCGCGATGCCCATTTCAGGGTGCAACGCAATGGCAGGCAGGAAGACGCCTGGTTTGTGTTCTCCTATTCGCCGGTGTGGGGCGAGCACGGGTGCATCGAGGGGATGTTTTGCGCGGTGGCCGAAACCACCGAACAGGTGCTGCTGAACCGCCATAAACTGGCCGAAAACGCCCACCTGCAACAGTTGTTTGAACAGCTGCAGCTGGCCCAGCACGAGCTGCAGGCAGCCAATGCCCGCAAGGACGAGTTCCTGGCCATGCTGGCGCATGAATTGCGCAATCCGCTGGCGCCCATTTCGTCGGCCGCCGAGCTGCTCGCGCGCGCGCCCGGCAATGCGCCCATCGTCGCCAAAGCCAGCGCCGTCATTGCGCGTCAGGTCACCCACATGAAGGAGTTGCTCGACGACCTGCTCGATGTCTCGCGCGTCACCCGTGGCCTGGTCACGCTGCGCAAGGAAGCGGTCGATTTACAGGCCATCGTGCGCGACGCCGTCGACCAGGCCAGTGTGCACATGCAAACGAGAGGGCAGCAACTGCAACTCGATTTGCCTGCGCAACCACTCACGCTTCTCGCCGACCGCACGCGGCTGATCCAGATTTTCGCCAACCTGCTCAACAACGCATCGAAATTTACCGCTGAGCATGGCAGCATCAGCCTGACACTGCGGCTGCAAGCGCACATGGCCACCGTCGAGATCGCCGACAGCGGGGTCGGCATCTCGGCTGAACTGTTACCGTATGTATTCGATTTATTCACCCAGGGCGAGCGCTCGTCGGACCGCGTCCAGGGCGGCCTGGGGCTGGGGCTGTCGCTGGTGAAAACCCTGGTGGAGCTGCATGGTGGCACGGTCGCCGCGCACAGCCCTGGACTGGGGCTGGGCAGTACTTTTACCGTGCAGCTTCCGCTGGCACCGCCGATGCAGCCGATGGCGCCGGTACCGTAGGCGCCGCCGCCCCTTCGAACAGCGGCACGATCGCCAGCGGCGCCTCCTGCGTACTGACCTGCACCCGCCCCGCATAGGCGCCAAAGCGCAGGTTGGCGACCCTGAATGCGTCGCTGGCGTCGTCGCCGAAGATGGCGCCCTCCTGCACTTTCAGCTCAGTCGTCTCGGCCGGTTGCCCGCGCTTGACGGTCAGGGTCGGCAGCGGCCCCGTCTTGCTAAAGCCAAAACGCACCCCCGCGCAACTGCGGCTGGCGTAGGTGGCATCGAGGTATCTGGCGTAACCGAGCGCCTGCTCGCAGGCGGCGCGCAATTCGGCCATGTCGTAGATGCCATCGGCGCGCACCACCAGGCTGACGCGCGCACGCATTTTAAAGGGGCCCAGCTTGCGGCTGAGGATCAGGGCGGCGTTGTCGTCGTACGCCGCCTTGAGCAAGGGAAAGACGGTGCGGCCGGTGGCGTCGAGTACCAGGTTGAGCTGGCTGTTCGGCCCGTTCAACACCAGCCGCAGGGGCTCGCCCGGCGCCATCTTTTCGGCCAGCACCACCTGGACCTGGTGTTGCAGCAGGGATTTCGGCTTGCCGTATTTTTCGAATACCACCATGGCGCGGTAGGCGTCGCGGTAACTGATCCAGTCGCTATCGGCGCCGGCTGCGTGGCACAGCAGCGGGGCCAGCGTGCCGAGCGCCAGCACAGCCTGATTGAGAAGAAGGCGCATGGTTAGAAACGGTAGCCGAGCGCCGTCGACAAGCCCACCCCGACGGGCTGCACGGCCAGCGGACTGCGGCCGGCGGCGCCAACCAGGCCGCTGGCGTCGACCCCGCTGGTGAGCAGCCAGGCCGGCGACAGTGCCCAGTTCCAGCGCGCGCCGAAGCGTAACTGGCGCACGCCGCCGCCGCTCTGGTAGGGGGCATAGCCGCTGCGCGCCGCCTGCCGCGCGCTCACACCCGAATAGGCCTGGTTGTAGGCGCGGTTGGCAAAATCGACACCGACATTGAGCGTCAAGGTCGTGTGGCGGCCAAGCTCGATGCCGATGCGCTGCAGGCCCAGCCGCCATTGCACACCATCTTGGGCGGCAGCAGCGCCAGCGAGCACGCTGTTGGTCAGGCGCCAGTCGGGCGTCAGGTAGTAATTGAAAAAGCCGCCGGCCAGCAACCGCGCCGGGATGTCATCCATGCCGACCAGGGCGCGCGGCGCGGAGGTCAGATGGCGGACGTCGCCCACGGCAACCGGCGCGCCGCCGGCAGCGCCCAGGCTGGCGCCGTCGCCATCGGCGCGGCGCGGCGGCTGCCAGGCCAGCAAGGGACCAAACTCGAGAAGTGGGCACTGACTGACATGCCAGCCCAGCATGGCGCCCGACACAAACACGCCATTGCTCCATGCCATTTGCAACGCTGGCACGGCGCTGATCTTGCTGGCGTCGGCGCCCGCATAGCGCGGCGCCGCCGATGCTCCGAGGCCGATGTAGATATCGCCGCTACCGTCAGGCATGCGGGTCGCTGCCGGGGTTTGGCTGGCGGCGCAGGCCACGGCGGGCAGCCAGGCGAGGGAAGGAAACAAAAACCGGTTCATTGCGGGTGATCGAAAGTTGGTTCGCCGCTATTGTATGGTGGCAAAGCCGGGACGACCAATTCATGCTTATTGAGACGCACAATTGACCCGCAAAAAATTGTGCTGTCCTGGACATAGGCGTCCGGGACCGCCCAGCTTGCCACCTGGCGGCGCAATTGTCATCAAAAAGTAAGCTGATCAAGACTGTGCAAGGTCTTATACAATGCGCGTATGAAAGTAATTTTCCTCCCGTGAATCGCTTATTTTTCCGCTTTTTTGTGCTGGTGATGCTGGCCATCACGGTGGCGACCTTTGTCGTCCACTTCGCCATTATCCGGCTGTTCGGCCATCCGCTGGAAGATCTGGCGCGCCGCCAGGCGTCGGCCGAAATTTTCCTGCTCGAGCAATACGTCGACCAGGCCGCGGACAACGAGTGGCTGGTGCGCCTGAACAAGGTGCGCGAAGTTTCGCGGGCGCGCCTGGACCTGGTGCCGCTGAGCGCGGCGCGCGCGCTGGTCGAGCCGCACGCGCTGCCAGCGCTTGAGCGGGGCGAACTGGTGCTCGACGCAGCCAGCCGCAGCTTTTTGCGGCGCGTCGATCTGACGGGCGAGCGCTACGTCGGCAGCGCCGATGATGTGTTGTATGCGCAAAACCTGCCGATCGACGTCACCCTGGCGCTGAAGATGGAGGTGCTGCGCTACATCATCGTGGCATTGGTGCTGCTGGGACCGATCGCCTGGTGGTCGCGTTCGCACTGGCGCGGCTTGCAGGCGCTGTCGAATGTGGCGGACCGCTTCGGCGCCGGCGACCTGTCGGCCCGTTCCGACTGCCCGCCCAGTGCCTCGATTTACCCCTTGAGTGAACGCATCAACGACATGGCCGGCCGCATCGAGACACTGGTGGCCAACCAGGACCACCTGCTGCACTCGGTGTCGCACGAATTGCGCACGCCCATCGCGCGGCTGGCGTTTGCCATGGAATTACTGCGTGACAAAGCGGCCGACGCCCAGCTCGGCCCCCGCTTCGACGCCATGGAGGCCGACCTGGCCGAACTCGATGGGCTGGTCAGCGAACTGCTGGGGATGGCGCAGCTGGGCCAGGCGGGCGCCCTGCGCAGTGCGCCGCTGGCGCTGCGCGAGCTGCTCGGGCAATGCGTGGGCCAGCTCGACTTTCCCTGCACCCTGGAGTTGCCCGCTGCGGACGTCGAGCTGCACGGTGACCAGCGCCTGCTGGCGCGCGCCATCGGCAATGTGCTGCGCAATGCCAGCAAGTATGCGCACGCAATGATCGAAGTGCGGGCGCGCCTCAACGAGGGCGGCGTCGAGATCACCATCGACGATGACGGCCCCGGCATCCCGTTTGACCAACGCGAGCAGATTTTCGAGCCGTTTTACCGCCTCGACCGCAGCCGCGACCGCGCCACCGGAGGCTTCGGCCTGGGACTGGCGATCGCCCGCAAGGCTTTGCTGCTGCATGGCGGTACCATCGAGGCGGCGGCGGCGGCGCTGGGTGGCGCCCGCTTTGTGATCACCCTGCCGCTGACTGCGCCGGCGCCGCTATTACCATCGCCACTGCCATTGCCATTGCCATTGCCATTGCCGGCAAAATAAGGCGCAAAAAAGCCGCTTGGGCAAGCGGCTGTAATTAAGCCAGTAACTAAGACAGTAACTAAGACAGTAACTAAGACAGTAACTAAGACAGTAACGGCGGCCTTACTTGAGGGCCGTCTGCCTTACATGAGTCATGCCGTACCACAGGTGTTCCCACCAGTGATCGCGTGAGCGTACCATCACCAGGCATTTTTGATCGATCTCGGCCTTGAACAGGCGATCGGCGCACTGCCCCGTGGCCAGCGCATTGCGCTGGTTTTCGGCATTGACCAGGGCGATCGCCAGCCAGATGACCAGGCCGCCAAACAGCACGGCCAGGGTCCAGCCCACGTGATTGACGTAGCTGTGCTCGAACAGATCTTCAGCCACCGGCATCGAGCCGTCGTACATTTTCAGAAGCTTGGCTTCTTTGTCGTTCATTTGGTCGCAGCCACTTTCTTGACCAGGTTGTCGAGCACCTCGATGGTCGCTTTCGACAGCGCCGCTTCGTTCATGCCCTTGTTACCGCCATCGACCACCGATGGCGAGGTCATCAGGCGGCCGTCGATGATCAGGGTCGGCACCGATTCGATCCTGTAAGCGGTCATAGTCGCTTGCAGGCGTTTTAGCTTGGTCATCACACCGAAGGAATTCCATGCATCGGCAAATTTTACCTTGTCGATGCCGTTCTTGACGGCCCAATCGCGCGCGATGTCGTCGTTACCGAGGTTGACACGTTCAACGTGCATGGCCTTGAAGGCCTTCGGATGGAATTCTTCCAGCTTGCCCAGCGCTTCGAGCGTCAGGTACAGGTGCGCTTCCGGATCGGCAGCACCGCGGTACGGCATGTGGACACGCTTGAAAGTCACCTTGTCACCGTTCTTTTTGACCCACTCGGCGAGGAATGGTTCCAGTACATAGCAATGCGGGCAGTGGTACATAAAAAATTCAATCACTTCGACTTTTTTGCCCACCACCTGGGCCGGTTGCGGGCTGGCCAGCTGGACATAATCGACGCCCAGTTTCGGGTCGGCCGGCGAGGCGAACGCGGTGGCAGCAACGAGGCCGAGGGCCGCAAAGGAAAGACGCAGGAGACGCAGGGAACGCATGGAAATCCTTATGAATGAGATCAATGAACGACGCGAGATTACCACTTTTTCGCCCATCGCTTGCAGCAGAGGCGGGTATTTTGCATTTGCTTACGCAATTACGGCCGCCGCTGGCGCGCCAGCGCGATGTTCTCGCACAGTTGCGCCGTCCCCAGCGCCAGCCGCGGCCCCGGTCGCGTGAGCAGCACGCCGTCGATGCGAAACAGGTTGGCGCGGCGCACCGCCAGCAGGCGCTGGTACGGCTGCCACATGGCGATGCCGCGGTCGTCGGCGTCGCGCTGGACGCCGCCGATGATCACTTCCGGGTCCTGCTGCAGCACCGCTTCGATGCCCACCGAGGGCGCCGTCACTGGCAGGGCGCCAAACACGTTGCGCGCACCGCAGGTGGCAAAAGCGTCGCTGATGATGTGGGCATCGCTGAGGGTATAAATCGGCTTGTCCCACACCTGGTAAAACACCCGCACCGGCGCGCGCCCCGCATAGCGCGCCTTCAGTTGCGCGATGCTGGCACGAAAGCGCCCTGCTTCGCGGGCCGCCTGCGGCGCCGTGCCCAGCAAGGCGCCCAGCCGCTCGATGCTGGTGGCCACTTGCTCGAACGTGCGCGGCTCGCTGAAAAACAGCGGAATGCCCAGCTGCTTGAGCTGCTCGATCTGGCGCGCCGTATTGCCGCTTTGCCAGACCACCAGCAGGTCCGGCTTCAGGGCGATCAGCCGTTCAAGGTCGATCTGGGTGTCGCTGCCCACCAGCGGTACGGTGCGCGCCGCCGCTGGATAGTCGCTGTAGTTCATCGCCCCCACCACCTGGCTGCCACCGCCGGCGGCAAACAGCAGTTCGGTGATATGGGGCGCCAGGGCGATCACGCGGCGCGCCGGCGTCGCCACCGTCACGCGCAGGCCGGCGTCGTCGATGACGCTGACGCCGGCAGCAGCAGGGGCGCTAGCGGCCAGCGCCAGCGCCGCACCAAGCGCCAGCAACTGCCGTTTAAAAATCATAGCGCGCCGACAGCTTGAGCTGACGGCCGTTTTCCGGATAGATGCCGGCGCCGCAACTAAACGCATTGCTATAAAAATGCTTGTCGGCGAGATTGCTGCCGGCCAGGGCGAATTCCCACTGGCGGACCCGCTGCGCCACCCGGCCATCGAAGCTGCTGTGCGAAGCGATCTGCACCGCGCAGCTGTTGGCAAAATCGCTGCCGAAGCGCTGGCGATCGACCCACTGCACGCCCAGATCGGCCAGCAGGCGCGCGCTTGGCGACCAGCTCAGGCGCGCGTTGACGATATTTTTGGGCACCAGGGTGAGCGTGCGGCCGCTGTTGACGCCGTTCGTAAACGTGGCCGTCAGGTGCTGGGCATGGGCAGCGACGCTCCAGTCGGCGGCCAGACTGAGCTGGCCATCGAGTTCGATGCCGCGCCGTTCGGTAGGGTCGAGGTTGGTATTCGCACCGGCAAAGCCGTTGACCAAGATGGTGGGGTCATAATAAATCTCGTTGACCAGGCGGTGACGGAACAGGCGGGCGCCGAACTGGGTGCCCGATGCCGTACCGGCCCGCGCTGCGCTGGCCGACCACAGCGCCCCCAGTTCGAGATCGTGCGACGTTTGCGGCTGCAGCACCGCACTCGACGAACGGTAGCTGTTGTCGTCGGCATTCGGCAGGCGGTAACTCTGGCCGGCCTTGGCGTGCAATGTGAGCGACGGCAGCACGGCGTAACTGCCCTGCAGGTCCCAGGCATTGAGCGCTTGCGAGGCCTTGTCGGCCAGCGGCGGAAAGGCCAGGGCATCGACCGTATCCTTGTCGAACACTTCGTGACGCACGCCGGCGGCGAGGCGTCCGGCAGCAGCGGCGCCGAAGCGCACTTCGTCGCGCGCGTACACGGCTTTGGAGCGCTGGCGCGCTTCGGCGCTGGAAAAATCCGACGCCGTGGTGCGCTGCCAGCGCAGCAGATCGACGCCGACGATCAATTCATTGTCCAGCGGCGCCACAGCGCTGCCCCACTGCGAGCGCTGGCGCAGGCGCGGCGAAAACTGCGTCTGCCGGCTGTCGTAGCGGGCGTCCGACACCGACGGACCGAAGCCGAAGTCAGCAACGTAATGCGAGCGCACGGTTTTTTCGCGGTGCGACAGCTCGGCGGCCAGGTCGATGCTGCCGAAGCGCTGTTCGACGAAGGCGCTGACGCGGTCGCTGTCGAGCGAGCCGAAGTCGTCACGGGTCAGGCTCTGGCCGGCATCGGCATCGAACTGCGCTTGCGTGAGCGAGCCGGGAAAGCGCGAATGCTGGCGCGCGCTGTCGACACGCACGCCGACGCGGCCGTCAGCCAGTGCCATCTGCGCGCCGCCGCTAAAGGCGCTGCCCTGGAAGCGGCTGTTGACGCGGCTGTTGTCGGTGCCCTGGCGGTCGATGGCGGCATCGACGGCGACGCCGCCAAAGGCGGTGGCCACCGAGGCGCGTGCATCGTAGGCGTGCAGGGTGCCCACTTCTGCGCTGAGCGAAGCGTGGGTGGTGCCCCGTTTGGTGGCGCCCTTGGTGATGATCTGGATGACGCCGGCGGTGGCGCCATCGCCATACAGCACGCTGCTGCCGCCGCGGACGATCTCGATGCGCTCGACGGTGTCGATGGGGATGGTCGAGAGCACCGGGTTGGCTTGCTCGTTCTCCGACAGGCGCACGCCGTCGACCAGCACCACCATGTTTTGCGCGCTGTTGCTGCCAAAGCCGCGCAGGTCGAGCGAAAAATCGGGACTGGCGTCGAGGCTCTGGCGGCCGAACACGCCAGCGACCTTGCGGATGGCCTGGTTGACGTCGGTGGCGCCGGCGCGGCGGATATCGTCCTCGGTGATGACGGTGGCGCCAATCGGCGCAGCGGCGAGCGGGCTGGCAAAGCGCGAGCCGGTCACCAGCACGGTGGGCAGGTCGCTGGCGACGCTGGCAACGCTGGCAACGCTGGCAACGCTGGCAACGTTCAGGCTCTGGGCCAGCACGGGGGCGGCGCAGATGCTGGCGACGATGGCGGCAATGGTGGTAACAGTCGTAACGGTGGGAACGGTAACGTTAGCGCGGGCGAACGGGCAAAGCGCGCGGGCGCGCGTGGCGGTGGTCAACATCATGGTGATCGGTCTTTGAAATGAAGTCTCCAGCCATGCGTCCCCGCAAGCCGGATTCAATGGAAGCGCAATCGCGCCTCCCCCTGTTTGGCCGGTATCCGGGCTCACCAGCATCACCGCCTCACCTTCCCACGCATACGCGCGGTGGTGTTCGAGGCGGCTGCCGGTCGACAAAAACGTCGGCCGGCGCTGGTTGACCGTTGCGGGGGCAGCACACGTGAAGCCAGGGCGCGCAGCGCCAGGGCCTGGTGTTTCCCGTTTAACTGCCGGCGAGATCTCGCCGGCGGGCACCAAAACATTGCCATTATAGATGCAAAGGCCCGTCAGAAAGCTTGCCATCGCAGTGGCGCGACGAACAGGTGCAGTTGGCTGCTGGGGTCGTTGACGGTGCCGGCAATCTGCTGGGCACTGCGGTGAACAATTCTTTGGGGGGTCCGGCAGCGGTGCGCCGCTGCAACGCCATGCTGGCAACTGCCCTTGAATTTTGCCGTAACAGGCGCATAATAGTACTAATTAGTACCAATTAAAAATGTTTTCAGTCAGCTGTCGCTGCTGCCCTTTTCCTCTCTGGAGTTCGCCATGTCTGTCATTTTGCCCACTTATTTTGTTTCGCACGGCGGCGGTCCATGGCCGTTCATGAAAGAGCAAGTGGGCAGCCTCTACGATGCGCTGGAGGCGTCGCTGGTCGACATGCCGCGCCAGCTGGGGCAGCGGCCGAAGGCGGTGCTGGTGGTGACGAGTCACTGGGAAGAAGCCGGTTTCAAGGTATCGTCCAGCGCCGCCCCGGGGATGATCTACGATTACGGCGGTTTTCCACCGCACACTTATCAAATCCGTTATCCGGCGCCGGGCCATCCGGCGCTGGCGCGGCGGGTGGCCGAGCTCGCCGCTGGCGCCGGCCATGAGGTCACTCAGGATGAACAGCGCGGCTTCGACCACGGCACTTTTTCCATGCTCTATCCCGTCTATCCGGACGCCGACATGCCGGTGGTACAGCTGTCGATCAAGCATGGCTATGATCCGGAAACCCATCTGGCGCTGGGCCGCGCGCTGGCGCCCCTGCGCGCGGAGGGCATCTTGATCATCGGCAGCGGGCTGTCGTTTCACAACCTGCGCCAGTTTGGCCCGGCCGGCCAGCTGGCCTCGCAACAGTTCGATGGCTGGCTGCAGCATGCCCTGCTCGACCTGCCGCCCGCGCAGCGCAGCGCGGCGCTGCGGCACTGGAGCGAAGCGCCAGCGGCGCGCCAGGCCCATCCGCGCGAAGACCACCTGGTACCGCTGTTCGTCGCGCTCGGCGCCGCCGAGCAGGAAATGGCGGCCTGCGTCTATCACGAAGAGGCGTTTTTTGGCAACCTGGCAGTGTCGAGCTTCCGCTTTGGGGCGGCGGCAGACTGAATTATTTCAGCAGACTAAGCGCCCCGGTTAAGCGCCGCGGTTTAAAGCGGCGCGGTTTTCAAGCGCCCCGTTTTCCGCGCGCGGCATTCGCCGCTTTTTCGGCGGCCATGGCCGCCGCCTTGGCCGCCTTTTCCGCCATCGCGCTCGCGTGCAGCGCCAGCTCGGTGGCGCGGGTGGCCGGCGTTTCCAGGCTGATCCGCCCCAAGGTGCCGGTACGGTAGTCTTGCAAGAAAGTGTGCGCCGCCTTTTCAAAATCGAGGTCGCCACCCTTTTGTCGATAGCCACGGCGCGCCGCCACCGCTTCGATGACGCCGATGCCGTCGAGCCCCTCGGTAGCAAAGCCATAGCGAGCGCTCAGCAGGTGCGGATAGCGTGCCAGCAGCACTTCGGCCAGGAACACCGCCACTTCGTCTTCGATCAGGGCGTTCGAGCCGACCGCGTGACTGGCGGCGAGCATCAGGCCGTCGCTGGCCAGGGCAATTTTTGGCCACAGCATGCCGGGCGTATCGACCAGGATGATGTTTTTGCCCAGATAAAGCTTTTGCTGGATCTTGGTGACAGCCGGCTCATCGCCCACCTTGGCCACCTTCTTTTTTAACAATGCATTCATCAAGGTCGACTTGCCGACGTTGGGAATGCCCATGATCATGATACGCAGCGGCTTGGTGGGCACGCCCCGGTGCGGTGCCAGCGACAGGCACAGGGCGGGAATGCGGGCGACGTCGGCCGGCTTTTTGGTCGTCATAGGATAGGCGGTGACGCCTTCCTGGGCGTCGTAATAGGCGCTCCAGGCGGCGGTGGCGTCAGGATCGGCCAGATCGACCTTGTTAAGAATTTTCAGGCAGGGGCGTTGGCGGAACAGGCGCAATTCTTCCACCATGGGATTGCAGCTAGCTTCCGGCAGGCGGGCATCGAGCACTTCGATCACCAGGTCGGTGTTCTCCATCTGTTCGGCCGCCTTCTTGCGGGCGGCGTTCATGTGGCCTGGGTACCATTGAATCGACATGCTGTGCTTTCACTCTTGGACAATCCCCCTATTTTACGTGGTCGCCACCGCCGCCATGACTTTCAGCTGCAACGAGGCGATGCCAGCGGCCCTGCAGAGGCTTGATCGGACGCAAATTATTCCCCACCAGAAAGGCCAAGCATGGCGTTTTCGATGCCAAGGACCGCCGATGACAGCCCTCAAACACATGGAAACCCTGTTCGGCATCGCTGCCATCGCCGCCCTGCTGGTCGCTGCCCTGCCCCGGCATGAGGCGCGGGCAGCGGCGCGCGCCCGGCCCGCCGCCCCGGCCCAGCTCCATGCGGCGCCGACGACGGCGGCCGAGGTCGTCATCAAAGGCAAACGCTTGAGCGCACGCGAACGCCGCCGTGCCGCGCTGGCCAGCCTGATGGCGCTGGCGTCGGGCTGATTCAAGGGAGCTACCCCTTGGTGGCGCCGAACGGCAGGCCGGCGACAAAATGCTTGTGCATCAGGAAGAACATCAGCACCGATGGCAGCGCCGCCAGGATGGCGCGGGCCGAGACCAGGTTCCGGGACGTCGTCCACAGCCCGTTCAAGCGGGCCACGCCCACCGTGACGGGCGCTGCCGAATCGCCCTGGGTCAGCACCAGCGCCCAGAAATAATCGTTCCACACGAAGGTAAACACCGGGATGCCCAGCGCCGCCAGCGCCGGCCGGATCAGCGGCAGGACCACCCGGGTGAACACGGTCCATTCGCCGGCGCCCTCGATACGCGCCGCTTCGATCAATTTGAACGGCAGCTGCTTGATAAAGATACACAGCAAGAGCGTGCAAAAACCCGTCTGGAACCCCGTGTGGAACAGCACCGGTGCGCCTACCGTGTTGAACACGCCGAAGTCGAGCGACAATTGGCGCACCGGGGTCATGACGATTTGCACCGGCACAAAATTGCAGGCAACGAAGGTGGCGAGCCACAGCAGATTGCCGCGCAAGCTATCGGTCGACAGCGCGAAACCGGCCATCGGTACCAGTACGATGGCGCCGGTGCGCGTGGCCTCGCAGCCATGTCTGCTGCAGCACGCGTCCACCGGCAAATCCCGCGCCGGCAGCTGACAGGTGAGCGGCAAATATCAGCGCCGACGCAGGTGCGCCAAGGTAGCCCGAGGCACCCTGGAGCGCTCGCTACAGCGCACTCGCCTCGACATCGGCGCGCATCGGCGCGGCGATCCCCTGCCAGTTTTTCTGCAAATAATGGGTGTAGCGCTCGCCATCGTCGCGCAGCACCACCGCGTGATAACTCCACTTCGGCACGCCGCCCTCGTTGACCTGTTCACCGAGGGTCAGGTCGCGACAGAACCAGTCACCGGGATTGCAGTAAGCGCCGCCAGACGACCCCGAAACGCCCCCGGAACTGTGATAGGCCACCACCTCGTCATCCTGGCCCGGCAACAGAAAAGAGTAGAGGGTGCCACGCGCGCCCGCATACATATAGAACATGACGCCGCCCGTGCTGTTGTGGTTGTACATCGCGCGCACGGTGGCGGTGCGCAGGTCGCGCGCCAGCGCTTCGCCCAGGGCCCAGGCGCCGACGTCAGCCAGTTCAGTACCGCCGCCGGCGCCAGCGGCCACCCGTATCCACTTGATGTTCCAGCCGCTTTGGGTAGGTGCGCCGCCGCCGGCTGGCGCACACACTCCTGCCGCATTGGCGACGGCCGTGGTGACGGGGCGCTGGGAGCTGCCGTAGTGGGCCAGGTTGTAGCCGACGATGGGGTCGCCTGCGCTGTAGGCGGCGATATAGCACCAGTTGCTGCCCGTGCAAAAACAGTCGAGGGCATTGCGCACGATGCCGCTCTGTTCGGCGATGCTGCCGGCGCCGTCCCAGTTGACGGCTTGTTTGTTGACGCCCGCGTTGACGGCGGCCGGCCCCCAGTAGCTGAAGTCCTGATAGTTGCCCGGCACCCCGCCGGCGCCGCGGCCATTGACCCACAGGGTGTAATTGGCGGCCGAGGCGCACAGCGGCAGCGCGCCCAGCATGAGCAAAAAAAACAGACCAACCCGCAATAGCGTCGTGTTCATGGCTGCCTCCCGTATCCTGATGCACGGTTGGAGTGCGGCGGCAGGGGAGAAGTTCGGGCTCGCTCAGCAGCGTTTGTGCTTAATCAAGCTGCGCCAGCGCCTTCACGTGGGCCACCACGCTGCGGCCCAGCGCCGACAGGTTGTAGCCCCCTTCCAGACAGCTGACGATGCGGCCCTGGCAGTGTTCGGCCGCCACCGCCATCATTTGCCGTGTCATCCACGCGTAATCGGCCTCGACCAGCGCCATTTCGCCCAGATCGTCTTCGCGGTGGGCATCGAAGCCGGCTGAAATGAAAATCATTTCGGGACGGAACGCGTGCAGCGCCGGCAGCCAGTGCTCGGTGACGATCTGGCGCACGGCGTCACCGCCGCTGCGCGCCGGCAGCGGCATATTGACGGCGGTGGCGCTCTCCGGCTGCGGCTCGCTGTAGGGATAAAACGGATGCTGGTAAAAACTGGCCATCAGCACGCGCGCATCGTCATGGAATGATTCGGCCGTGCCGTTGCCGTGGTGGACATCGAAGTCGACGATGGCGACCCGCTTGAGGCCATGGCCATCAAGCGCCTGCAGCGCCGCCAGCGCCACATTGTTCAACAGGCAAAACCCCATGGCGTTACCGGGACGCGCGTGGTGTCCGGGCGGCCGGATGGCGCAAAAGGCATTGTCGATGTCGCCCGCCAGCACCGCATCGGTGGCCGCCATGGCACAGCCGGCGGCGCGCAGCGCGGCCTGGTAGCTGTGGGCATTGAGGATGGTATCGCCATCGATCGAATAATAATCGCCGACTGCCGGCAAGTTGTCGCGAATGGCGGCGACGGCGGCCAGCGTGTGGTTGCGCAGCACCGCCGGCAGTTCGGCCAACGGTCCTTCGCGACGCTCCAGCAAGCCGTCCAGACGGGCGCGAATCAATTGATCTTCGATGGCTTGCAGGCGTCCCGGGCATTCGGGGTGCCAGTCGCCCATTTCATGGCGCAGGCAATCGGGATGGCTGTAGATGGCTGTACTCATAAAGTAATATATATGTCCTGGTGCCATGCTTTTTTCAGACTACCGGCAACAGTTCTCTTATAGAATCTTGCGGATGACGGTCAGACGGGCACAAAGCTGCGTCGGTGCGCTAATCTACCATGCCGGTGACGCTGCCGGCGCACCGCGGTGCGGCCGCCAGCGGCCGACCGCGGGGGGCAGTGGCCCGTCGTTCCGTTGAAACAATTGAATAAAGGCGGCAATGTTCAAGAAAATGCACGCGGTGGCCCAGCAAGTGGGCCAGATTATTGTTGGCAAGGATTTGCAGGTGCGCCAGGCCCTGACCTGCCTGCTCGCTGGCGGCCACCTGCTGGTCGAAGATGTGCCCGGGGTCGGCAAGACCACCCTGGCGCACGCACTGGCCATTTCACTGGGCATGCAATTTAACCGGGTGCAGTTCACCAGCGACCTGCTGCCTGCCGACATTGCCGGCATCGCCGTGTATGAGCGCGACAGCAATGCCTTCGTGTTTCACCCGGGGCCGATTTTCACCCAGGTGTTGCTGGCCGATGAAATCAACCGCGCCACCCCCAAAACCCAGTCCGGGCTGCTCGAAGCGATGGAAGAGCGCCAGATCAGCGCCGATGGCGTCACGCGCGCGCTGCCGACCCCATTTTTCGTCATCGCCACGCAAAATCCGTCGCACCAGGTGGGCGTGTTTCCGCTGCCGGAATCGCAGCTTGACCGTTTTCTGATGTGCCTGTCACTCGGTTATCCGGACGCCGCCGCCGAACGCGCGCTGCTGATGGGCGACGACCGCCGCGCCATGCTGCGCGCGCTGCCGGCGGCCATGCAGCCGGCCGAATTGCTGGCAGCGCAGCAGGCGCTGGGCAGCATCCATGCGTCGGCCGCGCTGATCGATTACGTGCAGGCGCTGGCGCACGCGTCGCGCCACGACGGCCTGTTCGCCGAAGGGCTGTCGCCGCGCGCTGCCATCGCCCTGCTGCGGGCCGCGCGCGCCTGGGCGGCGCTGGAAGGGCGCGACCACGTGGTGCCGGAAGATGTGCAGGCGGTACTGGTGCCGGTCTGCGCGCACCGCCTGCGCCCGCTCAAGTCGGCGCACGGGGTGGCCATGGCCAGCCGCGACCTGGTGCTGCAGTTGCAGCAATCCGTGCCCGTTTAAATGAGCGTGCGCGGCCCCGATCTCCCCGAGCGGCGCGCCGGCCATGCGCCGCGGCCCAGCGGCGTTGGCGGCCGCCTCAAGCAGCGCCTGCGCAAGTTGCTGTTTCCCGAGCTGGGCGCTGAAGCGGGAGAAGTGCTGCTGCACCGCCGCCGCGTGTACATTCTGCCCACCAAGGCCGGCCTGGGGTTTTGCGCGTTGGTGCTGGTGCTGCTGGTGGGTGCCACCAATTACAACCTGGGCCTGGGCTTTGGCCTGGCCTTCCTGCTGATCTCGTGCGGCATCGTCGACATGCTGCTTACTTACCGCAACCTGGCCAACCTGCACCTGCGGCCGGGCCGCGTTGGCGCCGTCTTCGCCGGCGCCGAAGCGCGCTTTGAACTGCACGTGATCAACCGCAGCGGGCTCGATCGTTACGCCATCGGCGTCGATTTTGCCGGTGCCGGCCCGCGCTATCTGACCGATGCGCCGACCGCTGCCGATGCGCTGCTCGAACTGGCGTGCGCCAGCAGCCGGCGCGGCTGGCTGCCGGCGCCACAGGTGCGGCTGGTATCACGTTTCCCGCTGGGCCTGTTTCGGGCCTGGGGCTACTGGCAGCCAGCCATGCGCGCACTGGTCTATCCGTTCCCCGAAAGCGAGGCGCCGCCGCTGCCACTGGCCGGCGCCGCAGCGGACGATGGCCGCGGCAGCGGCGGCCAGGACGACTTTGGCGGCATCCGCAATTACCAGGCGGGCGACTCGATGCGCAGCCTGGCCTGGCGCCAGATCGCCCGGCTCGACCTCGAGCATGGCGGCCAGCTGGTGACCAAGCACTTTGAAGGAGGCGGCACCGACGAACTGGTACTCGACTTCGCCACCCTGCCAGCCAGCCTGTCGGTTGAAGCGCGCCTGTCGCGGCTGACGCGCTGGGTGCTGATGGCCGAACAGCGCGGCCAGCCTTACGGCTTCCGGCTGGGCAGCGTGCAGCTGCCGCCGGCCGCCGGCGCCGCCCACCAGGCCGAATGCCTGAAGGCGCTGGCGCTGTACGGCAACAGGACAACGCCATGACGGCGCGCGCACCGCTGGCAGCCCTGCGCCAGCGCCTGGCCCTGTTCGTCAAGCGGCTGCCGCGCGACAAGTCCGACACCCTGCTGCTGCTGGCCGGCGCCTTGCTGGTGCTGGCGCCGCACGCGCTGCACCTGCCCTTGTGGATCACCGCGCTGTCGCTGGCCACCATGGGCTGGCGCATGGCGATCACCGTGCGTGGCACGCGGCTGCCGCCGGCAATTCTGCTGGTGCCGCTGGCCAGCGCCGCGGTCGGCGGCATCTGGCTCACTTACCAGACCGTGCTGGGACGCGATGCCGGCGTCGCCATGCTGGTGCTGCTGGTGGCATTCAAGATGCTGGAGATGCGTGCGCGGCGCGATCTGTTCGTGGTGATCTACCTGTGCTTTTTTCTGCTGCTGACGACGTTTTTTTATGCACAGGGTATCGGCACGGCACTGTTGATGATGGCGGCGATCATCACCCTGTTCACCGCCCAGCTATCGTTTCAGTTTACCGGCACGCCACCGCCGCTGCGCCGCCGCCTGTGGCTGTCGGCCCGCCTGGTACTGCTGGCCACGCCGCTGGCGGTACTGCTGTTTGTGGTGTTCCCGCGCTTGCAGGGGCCCTTATGGGGCATGCCCGAAGACGGAAACGCCGGTCGCACCGGCATGTCCAACAGCATGGCACCCGGTAATCTGGCGAAGCTGGCGCAGTCGGACGAAGTGGCGTTTAGGGTACGCTTTTTCGATCCACTGCCGGCGCCGCAGCTGCTGTACTGGCGCGGCGTGGTGCTGGCCGATTTCGACGGCCGCACCTGGACCCAGGCCAGTGCGGCGCCGGCGGCATCGTTGTCATCGTCGTCGTCATCGCTGAACGACGCCGGCGCCGTCAGCGCGATCAAGCGCAGCTGGCAAGGCGCCGCCGTGCGTCAGCAAATCACCCTCGAGCCGAGCGGCCAGCGCTGGCTGTTCGCGCTCGATCTGGCCGCCGCCGCCCCCACCCTGCGCGACGCGGCCAGCGCGCAGAGCGAGGCGCAGGAACTGTCCTCGCTCGACGCCATTAACCAGCGCATCCGCTATGACGCCATCTCTTATCCCCAGTACCGTCTGCAGGCCGAGGACGCGCTGACCGACGCTGCGCGCTGGCTGCGCCTGCCCGCAGGCAGCAACCCGCGCGCGCTGGCCGCCGCCCGCATCCTGCAGGCGCAAGTCGAAGCGCCCATGCGCGTGCAGGCCGTGCTTGCCATGTTTCGCCAGGGTGATTTTTTCTACACGCTCGAGCCGCCACAGTTAGGCCGCGACAGCGTCGACGACTTCCTGTTCCGCACCCGCAGCGGCTTTTGCGAGCACTATGCGAGCGCCTTCGTGTTTCTGATGCGCGCCGCCGGTGTGCCGGCGCGCGTGGTGACCGGCTACCAGGGCGGCGAAGTCAATCCGGTCGACGGCTTCATGACGGTGCGCCAGTCCGATGCCCATGCGTGGGCCGAAGTGTGGCTGGCCGGGAGCGGCTGGGTGCGGGTCGATCCAACGGCGGCGGTGGCACCGAGCCGGGTGCTCAGCGGCGCCAGTCGTCGCGCCGGCAGCGCGCCGCCGTTCGGCCTGGCGGCGCTGGACGGCTTGATGGACTTCGCGGCCGACCGTGACTCGCTGCTGGGCCGGCTGCGCTTTCAGGTGGCGGCGCTGAGCAACGGCTGGAATCAGTGGGTGCTCAACTACACGCCGGAGCGCCAGCGCAGCGCCATCGAGGCGCTCAGCGCCGCCGTCACCGATCCGCGTAGCTGGGCTGCGCTGGCCACAGCGGCAGCGCTGGCGGCGCCGCTGCACGCGCGCCGCGTGCGCCGGCGGGGCGATCCGGTCGATGCGCTATACTCGGCTCTGTGCCTGCAACTGGCGCGCCACGGCGTCACCCGCGCCAGCGATGAAGGTCCGCTGGCCTATGGCCGCCGCGTCGACGCCGCCGCCCTCACCCGCGCGCGCAGGCAGGCTGCCCAGGCGTTTCTGGGACTCTACACTGCGTATAAATACGGCGCCCCGCCAGCGCCCCCCAGGCTGATCGCCACCCTCAAACATCTGCTGACCAAACTCCGATGACCGTGTTGCCGTCCCTGCCATTACAACAGCCCTATCCACGCGCACTTGTTTCCACCGTTTCCCTGACCCTCGCTGTTGCCATGCTGGCAACGACGATCGCTGCGCGTCCTGCGCAGGCGGCCGCCGATCCGACCCATCCGAAAGCAGTGGCGGCGCTGCGTGCCGCCGCCAGCAAGGCCAGGCTCAACGCCAAGACCACCGCCAAACCGGCCAGCAAAGTGACAGCCAGAGCGGCCGCGCGCGCCAGCGATGTCGAAGGCGAGCCGGTCAATTTCCGTGGCTGGCAGGCGGTGGCTGACTTCGAAGCCGACATGGTCAAACATTACAACTTCGAGCCGGCCGCCCTGAAAGCGGTGATGGAGCAAGTCAATTACATCGATTCGGCCGTGCAGCTGGTCAAACCCGGCCCGCCGGGCAAGCCGAAAAACTGGCAAGCATACCGGCAGCGCTTTGTCGAACCGGTGCGGATCAATGCCGGTGTGGAGTTCTGGAACCGCCATGCCGACGCCCTGGCGCGCGCGCAAGCCGAATACGGGGTGCCGGCGGAAATCATCGTCGCCATTATCGGCGTTGAAACAGTGTATGGCCGCAACACCGGGCGGTTTCGGGTGCTGGACGTCCTCACCACGCTGGCGTTTGCCTACCCCGATGCGCCCAACCGTCTGGCCCGCCAGGCTTTCTTTCGGGGTGAGCTGGAAAATACCCTGCTGCTGGCGCGCAAGTCGAATATCGACCCGTTCAGCTTGATAGGCTCGTTTGCCGGCGCCGTCGGCCTGCCCCAGTTCATGCCGGGCAGCATACTGGCATATGGCGTCGATTTCGATGCCGACGGCAGCATCGATCTGCGCGGCTCCGCCGTCGATGCCATCGGCAGCGTCGCCAACTTCCTGGTACAACACGGCTGGCGGCCCGCCGGCGACCAGCGTGCCGTGGTCGCGGCCCAGCTATCGGCCACGCGGGCGTGGGAGGGCATGCTCAGCCAGGGCTTGCAAGCGAGCTATAGCGCCGAACAGTTGCGGGCGGCAGGGGTCACGAGCGCCGAGAACTTGCCTCCAGATACGAAATTCGGGCTGATCGACCTACAAAATGGCGCGGAAGCAACAGAATATTGGCTAGCTACAGATAATTTTTATGCTATTACTCAATATAATCGTAGCTACTTCTATGCGATGTCGGTGCTCGATTTGGGGCGGACGATCCGCCTGGCACGCGCTGAACTGGGCTTGCGATAGAGGAATCTTTGTAATTAACTGTAACGTAATAATGAGGTAAAGCAGCATTTTTTTAACAATTTCGCGAGCATACTCCCCCCCTGTATCTTTGCCGATATAGCAAACTCAACAATGAAATTCGGGCTTGCCAAGATGATACTCCCCGGAATGTTGCAATAATGCCACAAAAGTTTTCATTCGTGCGGCCAATAATCGGCAATTGCCCTATGCTTAACTTTACACATAAAACAATTCCCAAGCCGCGTAAATGTGAGAGAATTGCATTGTAGCTACGTTGCATAGCGACAACAAAAAATTTACACATTGCGCGTAAAATTTTATTGCTGTCAGGTATTACATTGGAAAGTCTTGTACAATTGTGTATATATTTTCCAAAGTGTTCTCGGAAACCATTGCACTCGAAATCAATTTACGTGGTTGTAGCAGCGCGAACGCCGAGTCTATGAACCTGTGGCACAACTCAAATAGGAATGATCGAAAATGACAAACCAAGTCGGCATTGACATGAACAGTGATTCGGATTCAGACGATCTGTTGCAATACAACCCTAACCGGTTGCTTGACACGCTGATCGAAAATCTGCGCCTGAAAAACGATGCAGCCCTGTCGCGCGCGCTGGAAGTGGCTCCGCCAGTTATCTCCAAAATCCGCCACCACCGCTTGCCGGTCGGCGCTTCGCTGCTCATTCGCATGCATGAAGTAAGCGACCTGTCGATCCGTGACCTGCGTTATCTGATGGGTGACCGTCGTAACAAGTTCCGCATCAGCGACAAGCAGTTCAAGCCTAAAGAAGGCGAACCGCAGGCGTGATCGTAAGAGCCGGTCAGGTACCGGCAAGGCCAGCCCAACCGTCCGCTGCGCCTGAGATGAAAAATAATGCCGACCTCCCGCGAACGGGACGTCGGCATTATTTTTGCCGTTCTGCGTCCCGCTCAGGCGGGAAATACGCCGGTCGACAGGTAGCGGTCGCCGCGGTCGCAGACGATAAACACGATCGTTGCGTTTTCCACCGTTTGCGATACCCGCAAGGCAATCTCGCAGGCGCCCGCGGCCGAGATACCGCAGAAAATCCCCTCTTCGGCCGCCATGCGGCGCGCCATGTGCTCGGCCTGGGCCTGGCTGACGCTTTCGATCTGGTCGACCCTGGCCTTGTCGAAAATTTTCGGCAAGTAGGCTTCTGGCCATTTGCGGATGCCGGGAATCGACGAGCCTTCTTCCGGCTGGGCGCCGACGATGCGCACGCTCTCGTTTTGCTCTTTGAGGTACTGCGAGACGCCCATGATGGTGCCGGTGGTGCCCATGGCGCTGATGAAATGGGTGACGCGCCCGCCCGTATCACGCCAGATTTCCGGGCCGGTGGTGTCGTAATGCGCGCGAGGGTTGTCGGCGTTGCCGAACTGGTCGAGGATGATGCCCTTGCCCTCGCGCTGCATCTGTTCAGCCATGTCGCGCGCATATTCCATGCCGCCCGTTTTCGGCGTCAGCACGATCTGGGCGCCGTAGGCGGCCATGCTCTGGCGGCGTTCGATCGATAGATTGTCGGGCATCAACAGCACCATCTTGTAGCCGCGGATGGCCGCCACCATGGCCAGCGCAATGCCGGTGTTGCCACTGGTCGCTTCGATCAGGGTATCGCCCGGCTTGATGTCGCCCCGTTCCTCGGCGCGCACCAGCATCGACAGCGCCGCCCGGTCCTTGACGGAACCGGCGGGATTGTCGCCTTCCATCTTGCCTAAAATAATGTTGTTGCGAGCTGCCGCATCGGCACCCGGCAGGCGCACCAGTTGCACCAGCGGCGTGTTGCCAATCGTATCTTGGATGGTCTTGTAAGACATGAGTCTCTCTGGCTATTCGGTCAAGCTGCCATTGTATGCCGCCGCGCATGTTCGCGTGCGTGCGCGTGCGGGACGCCGATGTGCGGTGCCTTAAAGCGTGAAACCGGCACCAGGGTGCCGGCACCATCTTGCGCAAATTTGCTAGTTTTTGCGCTGTGGCCTTACTCTACCGGCGGTGCTTATTTGGCGGTTGCCGCTTTCTTGGCGTCAGCCTTCGGGGCGGCCGCCACCGTAGTGCCATCGAGCGGCTTGCCGCCCACCGTCAGGCCGGCCGTCGACAGCCGCCTGGCGTTTTTTTCGCCCACACCCTGCACCCGTTTTTCGAAATCGGCCCAATCCTTGAAGGCCCCGCCCTTGCCCCGTTCGTCGAGAATCGATTTGGCCATTTTTGGCCCGATTCCCTTGATGCCATCGAGGGCGGCGGCGTCTGCCTTGTTGACATCGACCTGCGCCAGGGCACAGCCCATGCTGGCCACCAGCGCTGCCAGGGCCATCGCTACTTGCTTGATCATCGTGCGTCTCCGTTGTGGGTTCACGAGCGGCACATGCCGCCCGCGTCCAACAACGGCGCCGTCAGCGCCAGCGTTGACGGCGCACTGTTGACCTCACTTAAGGGGATCAGGCGCCGGCGCCGAACAATTCTGCGCGCGTCACCGTGGCGGTGCCGAGTTTGCCGACGACGATGCCACCGGCGCGATTGGCGGCGATCAGGGCGTCGGCCATCGGCATGCCGGCACCCAGCATGGCGGCCATGGTGGCGATCACCGTGTCGCCGGCGCCGGAGACGTCGAACACTTCGCGGGCGGCGGCGTGCATGTGCAGGATGTCGCTGGCGGTGTAGAGGCTCATGCCTTCTTCCGAGCGCGTCAGCAGCAGCGCATCGAGACCGAGTTCGAGGCGCAGCGCCTGCGCCTTGTCAGTGAGCTGCTGCTCGCTGCTCCAGCTGCCGACGATGCGCTTGAGCTCGGCCTTGTTGGGGGTCAGGATGGTGGCACCGGCATAGCGCGAAAAATCATCGCCCTTGGGGTCGACCATGACGATCTTGCCAGCGGCGCGTGCGCTCCTGACCATGTCGGCAACGTTGACCAGGCTGCCCTTGTTGTAGTCGGACAGGATGATGACGTCGTACTCGGGCAGCTTGCTGTTAAACGCCGTCAGCTTGTCGCGCAACACGGTGTCGGTGGGGGCGTCCTCGAAGTCGATGCGCAGCAGTTGCTGCTGGCGGCCGATCACGCGCAGCTTGATGATGGTGGAGATGGCGCTGTCGCGCTGCAGGTAGCTGTGGATGCTGGAGGCGGCCAGCAGGGCGGCGACCTGTTCGCCTGCCTCGTCGGCGCCGACCACGCCCAACAAGCCGACCTGGGCGCCCAGCGAGGCGACGTTGCGGGCGACGTTGGCGGCGCCACCGAGGCGCTCCTCGCGCTTTTCCACGCGCACGATGGGCACCGGCGCTTCCGGCGAAATGCGGTTGACTTCACCGAACCAGTAGCGGTCGAGCATGACGTCGCCTACTACCAGGATGCGCACGGCCGACAGGTCGGGCGCCGCCATCTGCGGATGACTGTCGGGCGTGAGCAGGCGGCTCGATGCCGATGCAGATGCAGATGCAGATGCAGATGCAGATGCAGATGCAAAATTTTCCATCGAAGCCTCCTAGCGACGGGTCAGCACCGAGCGGCCGATGCCGTGGTATTCGAAACCCGCTTCGGCCATCTGCGCCGGTTCGAACAGGTTGCGGCCATCGAATACCAGCGCCCTTTTCAGGCGCGCCTTGACGGCGTCGAAGTCGGGACTGCGGAAGGCCTTCCATTCGGTGACGATGACCAGCGCGTCGGCCTCTAACAGCGCGTCCATCGGCGTGGCGGCAAAGCGCAGGCGCGCAAACTGGTCGGCGTCGAGATCGAGTTCGAGCACGCGGCGCGCTTCGGCCATCGCCACCGGGTCAAACGCGGCGACGCTGGCGCCGCGTTCGAGCAGCTGGCGCAGCAGCACCCGCGCCGGCGCTTCGCGCATGTCGTCGGTATTTGGCTTGAAGGCCAGGCCCCAGACGGCGAAGTGGCGACCGCGCAGATCCTCGCCGAAGCTGGCCACCACCTTCTGGCCCAGCACCTGTTTCTGGCGGTCGTTGACCGCTTCGACGGCGCGCAGGATCAGCAGGTCCTGCTCGTAACTGCGGGCGGTGCGCTCGAGTGCCTGCACATCTTTCGGAAAACACGAGCCGCCGTAACCGGCACCGGCATACAAAAAGCTGTGGCCGATGCGCGGATCGGAGCCGATCCCGTGGCGTACCGCCTCGATGTCGACGCCGACGCGGTCGGCCAGATTGGCCAGTTCGTTCATGAAGGAGATGCGGGTGGCCAGCATGGCGTTGGCGGCGTACTTGGTAAATTCGGCCGAACGCACATCCATCCAGTAGGTGCGTTCATGGTTGCGGTTAAACGGCGCATACAGTTTTTTCATCAGCGCGCGCGCGCGCAGGCCGGCGCTGTCGCTGTCGTGGCCGATGACGATGCGGTCGGGCCGCATAAAATCTTCGACCGCCGCGCCTTCCTTGAGAAACTCGGGATTCGACACCACCGAGAAGGTCGCCCCGCTGCCGGCGGCGATGGTTTCATTGAGCGCGGCGCGCACCCGTTCGCCCGTCCCCACCGGCACCGTCGACTTGTCGATGATGACCTTAAAACCCGTCATGTGGCGGCCGATGCTGCGCGCCGCCGCCAGCACATACTGCAGGTCGGCCGAGCCATCTTCGTCGGGCGGCGTGCCGACCGCGATGAACTGCAGGTCGCCGTGCGCCACCGAGGCGGCGACGTCGGTGGAAAACTGCAGGCGGCCGGCGGCGCGGTTGCGCGCCACCACTTCGGCCAGGCCCGGTTCATGAATGGGGATACCACCGCTGTTGAGCATGGCGATCTTCGCGCCATCGACGTCGAGGCAAAACACATCGTTGCCCAGTTCGGCCAGGCAGGCGCCGGTCACCAGGCCCACATAGCCGGTGCCAATAATCGTAATTTTCATGTCGGGGTCTTCAACTTTTTATCAGTTCATTACATTGAGTTCTTCGGTGCGGCGCGGCGGGTACGTCTCCCAGCGGCTGCAGCCCGGGCACTGCCAGTAAAACTGGCGGGCCTTGAAGCCGCAGTGGCTGCACTGGTAGCGCGCCAGCTTTTGGGTATAGCCGTGCACCAGGTTCTTCACCATCGATAACTCTTCCCAGATTTCGGGCGGCGCGTCCATCAGGCGCGCTTCGAGCAGTTTGTCGAGCCCCAGCAGGGTCGGCGTGCGGCGCAGTTCTTCGACCACCACGCGCTTGGCGGCATCGACCCCATCGAGCTCGATGACGGCCTTGAACACCACTTCGATCAGGTCGATCGACGACGCCTCGGCCAGGTACACGCGCAGCAGGTTGACACCTTCCTGCGGCCGTCCTACTTTACGGTAGCCATCCATCAGGCGCGCCGCCACCAGCGCCACGTGCGGCACGCTTTGCTGTTCGACGCGCCGCCAGGTCAGCAGCGCCCCTTCGACGTCATCCTGAGCCAGCTGGGCGTCACCGAGCAGCATGGTGGCGCGCACGTTCTTGCGGTCCGTTTGCAGGGCCTGGTCGAGCAATGCGATCGCTTGCGGCACCTGCATCTGCACCAGCGCATCCTGCGCCAGCTCGCAGTAGAACTGGGCGATTTCTTTTTGACGGGCGCCAGCGCCCGATTCCTGCAGGCCGACCGCAGCGTCGATGGCGCGGCGCCATTCTTTTTCGCGCTGAAAAATCTCCAGCAGGGCGCGCCGCGCCTGCACCGCGTAAGCGCCGTCGAGCAGCAAATTGAAGGTTTCTTCGGCGCGGTCGAGCAGGCCCGCCTTCAGGTAATCCATGCCCAGTTCGTAGCGCGCGTGCTGCTGCTGCTCGAGCGGCAGGTCAGGGCGCGAGAGCAGGTTCTGGTGGACGCGGATGGCGCGCTCGATTTCGCCGCGGCGGCGAAACAGGTTACCGAGGGCGAAGTGCATGTCGGCCGTTTCCGGATCGAGCTTGACGATGTCGATGAAGGCATCGATGGCCTTGTCATGCTGGTCGGCCAGCAGAAAATTGAGGCCCTTGAAATACGCCGTCGGCAGGCTGCGCGATTCGGCGAGCAGCTGCTTGATGTCGACGCGGGCAGCGATCCAGCCGAGGGTGAAAAAAAAGGGGATGCCAAGCAGCCACCAGAGTTCAAATTCCATGGATTGTTTTTATTTTAATGTTGATCGGGCGGGCGGCAGCTTAGCGGCCACTCCCCACGCTGTCCGGCTGTGGGGCGCCGGCAACGCTCTGGGCGTTTTGCAGGGCCTGCAGGGCGTCTTCCTGGCGCGTACGCTCGCGCCGGTGACGGAACACCGTCGGCGTCACCGCGAGGATGCCGAGGGCCGCGCCAGCGATAAAGAAGGCCAGCAGCATCAGCACCAGCGGGCCACGCAGTTCGTAGTGGAGAAAGAAGTGCAGATCGACTTCCTGGGTGTTTTTCAGGGCGAAGCCGAAAAACAGCACAAACAGGATCAATCCGGCGAGGGTGGAGACGAATTTCATCGGCCAGGTCCTGTTGGTATCTAAATGCGAAGTGTCTCACATTGGGGGGATTTATTCAAAGTGCCGGGTGCTGGCGTTGTCGGAGTTTGAGAATGGGGACAGGGGACTGGCGTCGAAGGTGCCTGTCCCCTGTACGCTTCACACAACAAAAAAACGGCGCCGAGGGCGCCGTTTTTGTCTGCAGACCAGCCAGAGGACTTAATCTTCGATGATCGGCTGGCCGACCATCGCATCGACACGCTCGCGCAACTGCTTGCCCGGCTTGAAGTGGGGGACCCGTTTTTCCGGGACCATCACCTTGTCGCCCGACTTCGGATTGCGGCCGATGCGCGGTGGACGGCTGTTCAATGCAAAACTGCCGAAACCGCGGATCTCGATGCGCTGACCAGTTGATAAGGCATTGGTCATGGCATCGAGAATGGTCTTGACGGCGTACTCCGCATCTTTCGCCACCAGCTGAGAGTAACGCTCAGCGAGGCGGTTGATCAACTCGGACTTGGTCATCTGACGTGTTTCCGGCTATTAGTTCTTGTTATCGAACTTGGCCTTCAACAGTGCGCCCAGGCTGGTGGTGCCCGAAGCTGCATTGTTGTCGGAGGTGGCGGCCATTTTCTGCATCGCTTCCTGGGTCTCGACATTGTCTTTCGCTTTGATCGACAGCTGGATGCTGCGCGCTTTGCGATCGATGTTGATGACCAGTGCTTCGACCGAATCGCCCACTTTAAGGTGGGTGCCGGCGTCTTCCACGCGGTCACGCGAGATTTCGGATGCGCGCAGATAGCCTTCGACTTCTTCCGACAGACCGATCACAGCGCCCTTAGGCTCGACCGATTTAACGGTACCGGTGACCAGCGAACCTTTGTCGTTCATCGCGGCGAAGTTGTTGAACGGGTCGCCTTCGAGCTGCTTGACGCCCAGCGAAACACGCTCGCGCTCGACATCGATGGCCAGCACGATGGCTTCGAGTTCGTCACCCTTCTTGAAGCGACGCACGGCTTCTTCGCCGGTTTCGGTCCACGACAGGTCGGACAGGTGCACCAGGCCGTCGATATTGCCAGCCAGGCCGATGAACACGCCGAAGTCGGTGATCGACTTGATGGCGCCGCGGACTTTGTCACCCTTCTTGTGGGTCACGCCGAAGTCATCCCACGGATTTGCTTTGCACTGTTTCATGCCCAGCGAAATACGGCGACGCTCTTCATCGATTTCCAGGACCATCACTTCAACTTCATCGCCCAGCTGGACGACTTTGTTAGGGGCGACGTTCTTGTTGGTCCAGTCCATTTCCGACACGTGGACCAGGCCTTCGATACCCTGCTCGACTTCGACGAATGCGCCGTAGTCGGTGAGGTTGGTGACTTTACCGAACAGGCGGGTGCCTTGCGGGTAACGACGGGACAGACCGGTCCAAGGATCGTCGCCGAGCTGCTTGACACCCAGCGAGACGCGGTTCTTTTCTTGATCGTATTTCAGGACCTTGGCAGTGATTTCCTGGCCAACCGTCAGCACTTCCGACGGGTGACGCACGCGACGCCATGCCAGATCGGTGATGTGCAACAGGCCATCGATGCCGCCCAGATCGACGAAGGCGCCGTAGTCGGTGATGTTCTTGACGATACCGGTAACGACGGTGCCTTCTTTGAGCGTTTCCATCAGCTTCTGACGCTCTTCGCCCATCGATGCTTCGATGACGGCACGACGCGACAGCACGACGTTGTTACGCTTGCGATCGAGCTTGATGACCTTGAATTCCAGGGTCTTGCCTTCGAACGGGGTGGTGTCCTTGACTGGACGGGTGTCGACCAGCGAACCGGGCAGGAACGCGCGGATGCCGTTGGTCAGAACGGTCAGACCGCCCTTGACTTTGCCATTGACGGTACCGATGACGATTTCGCCCGATTCCATGGCTTTTTCCAGCGCCAGCCACGACGCCAGGCGCTTGGCCTTGTCGCGCGACAGGATGGTGTCGCCGAAACCGTTTTCCAGCGATTCAATCGCTACGGAAACGAAATCGCCGACTTGAACTTCCAGTTCACCCTGGTCGTTCTTGAATTCTTCGATGGGAATAAAAGCTTCGGACTTGAGGCCGGCGTTGACGATCACGAAATTGTGGTCGAGGCGCACGACTTCAGCGGAAATAACTTCGCCGGAGCGCATATCTTGACGCGACAACGATTCCTCGAAGAGCGCTGCAAAACTTTCCATACCGGTTGCTTCAGTTGTTGCTGTTGACATAGTTTGTACACGAGTTAGCCAGCAGAGTTCGCAGGAGGCGACTTAAACTGGGTTGAGGTTGAACCACGCCTGCCGACGACACCATTGCCGCGGCGGGCACCACGCTATTGCATTTTTATTACCGTTACTGCTTTTTCACTGCTTTTTTACCGCTTGTTTACTACTTGCCACTTCTCGCTGCGCCGCGATCCTCACTACCTCAAGGGCCGGGCCGGGGCCGGCTTCGGCCGTCATATTGATAGCATCAGCCTGGGGCGCTGCGGGTGAAACGCGGGACTCGATCACAGGCGCAAAGATCCGCCCTCAACCAGCGCTTCGTTGTGCCCACCATGTGAGCACTTCCTCAATGGCCTGATCGGCCGTCATATTGGAAGTATCGAGCAGGTGAGCCCCTTCTGCCGGCACCAAAGGCGCTACGGCGCGATGCATATCGCGATCGTCGCGCGCTTTCAGATCTGACAGGAGGTCTTCCATGTTAGCAGAAATTCCCTTGTCAATCAATTGCTTATAACGCCGTTGCGCGCGCGCCTCAGTGCTTGCAGTGAGGAAAATTTTGAGGGGCGCGTGGGGAAAAATCACCGTGCCCATGTCGCGGCCATCGGCCACCAGCCCGGGTGCCTTGCGAAAGCCCAGCTGCAGGGCGAACAGAGCCTGGCGCACGGCCGGCAAGGCAGCAATTTTCGATGCAAGATTACCCACCTGCTCGGCGCGGATGGCGCCACTGACATCTTCGTTGGCCAGCAGGATGGCGGCGCCGGCAAAGTGCACCGGCAAATGTTCGGCCAGCTTGGCCAGCGCATGCTCATCACCCAGATCGGTGCCGCGGCGCAGCGCCGACAATGCCGTCAGGCGGTACAGGGCGCCCGAATCGAGATAATGGAAACCGAGGCGGTCGGCCACCTTGTGGGCAACCGTGCCCTTGCCGGAGGCGGTGGGACCATCGATGGCGATGACGGGGATGGCGGCGGCTGGGTGGGCAGTAGGGTGCATGACAGGGTCGTTAAAAAAGGGGGCAACAACTAAAACAGCTCGTTCTTGGCGATGGCGGCGAACGCTTCAAAATAATCAGGGAAAGTCTTGGCCACGCAGTGCGGATCGTTGATGCGAATGGCATTGCCACGGCGCGCCTTGCCATCGAGCGAGGCCAGCGAAAAACACATGGCCATGCGGTGATCGTCATAGGTATCGATGGTGGCCGCAGCGATGGTGGCCGGCGGCGTCACCCGCAGGAAGTCGGCGCCCTCCTCCACCGTCGCCCCCAGCTTGCGCAATTCGGTCGCCATCGCGCTCAAGCGGTCGGTTTCCTTCACGCGCCAGCTGCCGATATTGCGCAAGGTGGTGGTGCCCTCGGCATACAGGGCGGCCACCGCGATGGTCATGGCGGCATCCGGAATATGGTTGAAATCCATATCGATCGCCTGCAGCGGATGCGCGGCCGAGGCCTCGATCCAGTCGTCGCCGCGGGTGATGGTGGCGCCCATTTTTTCCAGGGCGTCGGCAAAGCGCACATCACCCTGGATGCTGGCGGCGCCGACACCCACCACCCGCACGGGACCGCCGCCAATGGCGCCGGCAGCCAGAAAATACGAGGCCGAGGAGGCGTCGCCTTCAACGTGGATGGTGCCGGGGCTGGTGTACTTTTGTCCCGGCTGTACGGTGAACGACTGCCAGCCATCCTGTTCGACGGTGACGCCGAAGCGGCGCATCAGGTTCAGGGTGATCTCGATATACGGCTTTGAGATGAGCTCACCTTCAACGGCGATGGTCACCGCATGCTCGCGCGCCATCAGCGGCGCGGCCATCAGCAGCGCGGTGAGGAACTGGCTCGATACATTGCCGCGCACCGACATGGCCGCCGCGTGGATGTGGCCGCGGCGGATGCGCAGCGGTGGAAAGCCGGCTTCGCCCGTGTAGTCGATCTGCGCGCCAACGGCGTTCAGGGCGTCGACCAGGTCGCCGATGGGACGCTCGTGCATGCGCGAGACGCCGTGCAGGGTGTAGTCGCCACCGATCACCGCCAGCGCCGCCGTCAGCGGGCGGATGGCGGTGCCGGCATTGCCCATGAACAGATCGGCGGCTTGATTGGGCAGTGCGCCGCCGCCGCCGTGCACAAGATGGGTATGCGCATCGTGCTGCTGCCAGGCGATGCCCAGCGAATGCAGCGCGCCCAACATCACCATGGTGTCGTCGGAGGCCAGCAGGCCGACGATGGTGGTGCTGCCTGCGGCCAGGGCCGCCAGCAGCAGGGTGCGATTGGAAATCGATTTCGAGCCCGGCAGGGTGACCGTGCCAGCGGCGTGAATGGCCGGGCGCAGGTCGATGTGGGCGGGGTAGTGTTTAGTTTGGCTCATGCTGTTGATCCTTGGGTGTGGGGGCGCTACCGGCTGCGGCAGGCTCGCCCGCTTCGATGGCGCCGCTCCAGGCGCGCCGCGCGCGCGCGGCATTGGCGTACACCGCTTCGATGGCGGCGCCGTCCTCGCTGGCGAGATAGCCGCGCAGGGTGGTCAACTGCGCCAGGTAGGCGTCCAGCTCAGCGAGCAGGCAGTCGCGGTTGGCCAGCGAAATATCGCGCCACATCTCTGCCGACGATGCGGCGATGCGGGTGAAGTCGCGAAAGCCGCTGGCGGCATATTGAAACAGCAGCTCGGCGTGCGGTTTATTGGCGATGTCATGGACCAGCGCGAACGCCAGCAGGTGCGGCAAATGGCTGACGGCGGCGAACACCTGATCATGCTGCTGCGGACTGAGGGTGTGAATGATGGCGCCGCAGGCCTGCCAGGCGGCAGCGACCCGTTCGACGTCACCAAAGCGGTTTTCCGGCAGCGGCGTGAGCACCGTTTTTTTGCCGGCGTACAGGTCGACGATGGCAGCCTCCGGGCCGTTCGACTCGCGCCCGGCAATCGGGTGGCCCGGCACGAACTGGCCGATGCGCGCGCCCAGCGCTGCGCGCGCGGCCTGCACCACATCGCCCTTGGTGCTGCCGGCGTCGGTGATGACGGTGCCCGCTTCCAGGTACGGCAGCAGCGCCGCCAGGATCGGACCCGTTTGCGCCACCGGCGCGGCGATCAGCACCAGCGCCGCGCCGCGCATGGCGTCTTGCGCCGAGGTGGTGATGCTGTCGACCAGGCCGAGCGCCAGCGCGCGTTCGAGCACCTGCCGCGAGCGCCCCATGCCGACCACTTCGCGGGAGGCGCCAGCGCGCTTGACAGCCAGCGCGAACGAGCCGCCGATCAAGCCGACGCCGATGACGACGACCTTGTCGAGCATTAGCGCAGCACCTTGTTCATCACACTGTTGAGCGCCGCGATGAAGACCGCGTTTTCGGCGGGCAGGCCGATCGACACACGCAGCCAGTTGGGCAAGCCGTAATTGCCGACCGGTCGCACGATCACGCCCAGCTTGAGCAGCGCCAGATTGACGCGCGCGCCCGCTTCGGGATCGTCGCCCACCCGCACCAGCACGAAATTGCCGAACGAGGGCACGTATTCGAGACCGAGGGCGTCGAACGCTTCGACAAACTGGCGGTAACCGGCGCTGTTGTTGGCTGCGCCCTGCGCGAGGAACGCACTGTCGTTGAGGGCGGCGACGGCAGCGGCCTGCGCCAGCGAATTGACATTGAACGGCTGGCGGATACGGTTCATCAAGTCCGTCAAGCCCGGCTGGGCGATGGCAAAACCCACCCTCAAGCCGGCCAGTCCGTAGGCTTTTGAAAACGTCCGCGAGACCAGCAGATTGGGGTAGCTGCGCACCCACTCGGCCGACTCGAACTGGTGTTCGGCGGCCAGGTATTCGTTGTAGGCTTCGTCGAGCACGACGATGACCTGCGCCGGCACCTGGTCGAGAAAGGCTTGCATGCGCGCGGCAGGAATAAAGGTGCCGGTCGGGTTGTTGGGGTTGGCGATAAAAATCAGCCGGGTATCGGGCGCGATGGCGGCCAGCATGGCATCGAGGTCATGGCCATAGTCGGTGGCCGGGACCACGATGGCGCGCGCGCCGACGCCCTGGGTGGCCAGGGCGTAGACGGCAAATGAATACTGCGAATAGATCACCGACTGGCCGGCAGCGACGAAGGCGTGGGCGGCGATTTCGAGGATGTCGTTGCTGCCATTGCCGAGGGTGATCCAGTCGGCGGGTACGGCGTAGCGCGTCGACAGTGCCGCTTTCAGGGCAAAGCCGTTGGCGTCGGGGTAGCGCCCCAGTTCGGCGACGGCGGCGGCCATCGCCTGGCGGCTCGACTCCGGCACGCCGAACGGGTTTTCATTCGACGCCAGTTTGACGATGGCCGCTTCATCGAGGCCAAATTCGCGCGCTACTTCGGCGATTGGTTTGCCGGCCTGGTAGGGGGCAATGGCACGCACATAGTCGGGGCCAAAAGAGGAAACTTCGGATTTGCTCATGAAAGGACTCTCCAAAAAACTACAGGCTGACCGGGTAGGAACCCAGCACCTTGAAAAATGCGGCGTTGTCCTTCAATTCCTCCAGCGCCTTGGCGACCGCAGGATCGAACAGATGGCCTTCGATGTCGACATAAAAATAGTAATCCCAGGTGCCGATGCGCGCCGGCCGCGATTCAAAGCGCGTCATCGACACGCTGTTGGTGGCCAGCGGCGCCAGCATGTCGTAGACGGCGCCGGCCTTGTTCGGCACCGCCATCACGATCGAGGTCTTGTCCAGGCCAGACGGATTGGTTTGCAGCTGGCCGATGATGGCAAAGCGGGTGCGGTTGTGCGGGTCGTCCTGGATGTGCGCCTGCACCACGCCGAGCTGGTACTGTTCGGCCGCCATGTCGCTGGCAATGGCGGCGATGCCGGCGTCGCCAGCGGCCATCAGCGCCGCCTCGGCGTTCGACGCCACCGCGCGCCGCTCGAGCTGCGGGTAATGCTGATTGAGCCAGCCCTGGCACTGCGCCAGCGCCTGCGAATGGGCGCACACCACGGTGACGCCCTCCATCGCCCCGGTCTTGCTCATCAGGCTGTGGTGGACGGCAATTGCCACCTCCCCGCTGATCAGGGCGGTGGTGGCGAGCATCAGGTCGAGGGTGCGGTTGATCGCCCCTTCCGACGAATTTTCCACCGGGACGACGCCAAAGTCGGCGGTACCCGCTTCGGTGGCGCGGAACACTTCATCGATCGACACGCACGGCAAGCCATCGACGGCGCCGCCGAACTGTTGATAGACGGCCTGCTCGGAAAAGGTACCGGCCGGGCCCAGGTAGGCCACCACCACGCGCTTTTCCAGCGAGCGGCAGGCCGACATGATTTCGCGGTAAATCGTTTGCAGGTCGGCGTTTTTGAGGGGGCCGGGATTGCGCTCGGCGACCCCGCGCAGGATTTGCGCTTCGCGCTCCGGGCGAAATACGGGCGCCCTGGTTTCGGCCTTGACGTGGCCAACCTGCTGCGCCAGGCGCGCGCGCTGGTTGAATAAATCGAGCAGTTGCGCGTCGATCGCATCGATCTGTACGCGCAATGGTGTGAGTTTGTCTGTCATGGTCCGCTTACATTGGTTCGAGTGGACACCGGCTCGCTATCGATGCGAGCGGCCGGCGAAGTCGTTCAAATAATCGACCAGGGCTTGTACGCCCTCGATCGGCATCGCGTTATAGATCGATGCGCGCATACCGCCGACGGACTTGTGGCCCTTCAGTTGCAGCAGCCCGCGCGCGGTGGCGCCAGCCAAAAATTCGGTGTTGCGCGCTTCGTCGCGCAGGAAAAATGGCACGTTCATGCGCGAGCGGTTCGCTGGCACCACCCGGTTGACGTAAAAGTCGTCAGCGTCGAGGGCGGCGTACAGCAGGCGCGCTTTTTCAATATTGAGCGCTTCGATGGCGGCCACGCCACCGAGTTTTTTCAGGTGGGCGAAGACCAGGCCAGCGATATAAATGGCGTAGGTGGGCGGCGTGTTGTACATCGAGTCATTGTCGGCGACGATCTTCCAGTCGAAGGCCGACGGGCAGATTGGCAGCGCGTGGCCCAGCAAATCGTCGCGCACGATGACCACGGTCAGACCAGCGGGACCGATGTTTTTCTGCGCGCCGCCAAAAATCACGCCATATTTCGACACGTCGATCACCCGCGAGAGGATGTGCGACGACATATCGGCAACCAGCGGCGTATCGCCCTGAATGGTCGGCACGAAATCGAATTCGACGCCGTCGATGGTCTCGTTGGTGCACACGTGCAGATAGGCGGCGCCGGGTGTCAAGCGCCACGACTGCTGCGGCGGCACGCCGGCAAACCCGCTCTGTTCGGCGCTGGCAGCGACATTGACGGTGGCGTAGCGCGCCGCTTCCCTGACCGATTTGCCGGACCAGGAACCGGTGTGAACGAAGTCGATGGTTGCCGGCCCAGCGGCGCGGCCCAGCAGATTCATCGGCACGATGGCGTTTTCCGCCAGCCCGCCGCCCTGCATGAACAGGATGCGGTAATTGTCGGGCACCGTCAGCAGCTCGCGCAGGTCGGCCACCGCCTGCTGGTAGATGGCGATGAATTCGGGGCCGCGGTGGCTCATTTCCATGACGGACATGCCGCTGCCCTGCCAGTCGAGCATCTCGGCGGCGGCTTGCGCCAGCACGGCATGCGGCAGCACTGCGGGACCAGCAGAAAAATTGTAGATGTGGGTCACAGCGATTCCCCCGTCAAAGCGATACCGGCGCGATGAACAGCACCTGGGCCGCACTCCAGTATAAATAAAAAAGGGGAAAGCTGCGCTCTCCCCTCGGTTGCCTTACTCGGCGTCGGGCGCGTCGTCCGGCGGCAAGTCGCTGGCCGGCTGGTCCGGCGGCGGCGGATTACCCACCGTCGGCGAGCGCATCTCCGGCTCTTGCGCCTGCAGTGCACCCGGCAACAGCACCACCTCTTCCAGGTCAGTCTCGACGATCCGCTGCAAGCCTGACAGCTTGGTGCCATCTTCGACCGCGATCAGGGTGACGCCCTGGGTGGCGCGGCCCATTTCGCGGATCTCCGATACGCGGGTGCGAATCAGTACGCCGCCGGTGGTGATCAGCATGATCTCGTCTTTCGGCTCGACCAGCGTGGCCGCCACCACGCGGCCATTACGCTCGCTGGTCTGGATGGCGATCATGCCCTTGGTACCGCGGCCGTGGCGGGTGTACTCGGTGATCGGGGTGCGCTTGCCGTAGCCGTTTTCGGTCGCCGTCAGCACCGACTGCTGCTCGTTTTCAGCCACCAGCAGGGCGATCACGTTTTGCCCCTCTTCGAGATTCATGCCGCGCACGCCGCGCGCCGTGCGGCCCATCGGACGCACATCGGTTTCTTCGAAGCGCACTGCCTTGCCCGAATCGGAGAACAGCATGACGTCATGCTCGCCATCGGTGAGTGCGGCGCCAATCAGGAAGTCGCCTTCATCGAGGTCGACAGCGATGATGCCGGCTTTTCTTGGATTACTAAAATCCTTCAGCGGCGTCTTCTTGACCGTGCCCAGCGAGGTCGCCATGAACACATAATGGTCTTCGGGGAAGCTGCGGTTGACGCCCGACAGCGGCAGGATCACGGTGATCTTTTCGTTGTCCTGCAGCGGGAACATGTTGACGATCGGTTTGCCGCGCGAATTGCGCGAACCCTGCGGCACTTCCCATACCTTCAGCCAGTACATCCGGCCACGGTCGGAGAAACACAGGATGAAATCGTGGGTATTGGCGATGAACAGCTGATCGATCCAGTCTTCTTCCTTGGTCGCCATGGCCTGCTTGCCGCGCCCGCCGCGCTTTTGCGCGCGGTATTCGGAAATCGGCTGCGACTTCATGTAGCCCGTGTGCGACAGGGTGACCACCATGTCTTGCGGGGTGATCAAGTCTTCGGTCTCAAGGTCGGTGGCGTTCATCTCGATGGTCGAGCGGCGCACGTCCTTGTTGCCGGTGCCGTACTCGTTGACGATGACGGTCAGTTCGTCGGTGATGATGGTGGTTACGCGCGATGGCTTCGACAGGATGTCGAGCAGATCGGCGATGTGCTCCATGATTTCCTTGTACTCGGCGACGATCTTGTCCTGCTCGAGACCGGTCAGGCGCTGCAGACGCATCTGCAGAATTTCCTGCGCCTGCTCGTCCGACAGGCGGTACATGCCATCGGCCTGGATGCCGTAGTGCTTGGGCAGGTGCTCGGGACGGAACGCTTCGATGCCGCCAACGGTGCCACCCGCAGCGGTACGGGTGAGCATTTCACGCACCAGCGACGAATCCCACGAGCGCGCCATCAGCTCGGTCTTGGCCACCGGCGGCGTCGGTGCCGCGCGGATGATGGCAATAAAATCTTCGATATTGGCCAGCGCCACGGCCAGGCCTTCGAGCATGTGGCCGCGTTCGCGCGCCTTGCGCAACTCGAACACGGTGCGCCGAGTGACCACTTCGCGGCGGTGCGCCAGGAAGCATTCGAGCATCTGCTTGAGGTTCAGCAGCTTCGGCTGGCCGTTGACCAGCGCCACCATGTTCATGCCGAAAGTGTCTTGCAGCTGGGTCTGTTTATACAGGTTGTTCAGCACCACTTCGGGCACCTCGCCACGCTTGAGCTCGATGACCACGCGCATGCCGGACTTGTCCGACTCGTCGCGAATGTCGCTGATGCCCTCGAGCTTTTTGTCGCGGACGTTTTCGGCGATGCGCTCGAGCAGCGATTTTTTATTCACCTGGTAGGGCAGTTCGTCGACGATGATGGCGATACGGCCACCATCCTTGCCGTATTCTTCGAAGTGGGTCTTGGCGCGCATGACGACGCGGCCACGGCCGGTGCGATAGCCATCGCGCACGCCGGAGACGCCGTAGATGATGCCGGCGGTCGGAAAGTCCGGCGCCGGGATGATCTCGATGAGTTCATCGATCGTGCAATCGGGGTTGCGCAGCACGTGCAGGGCACCGTTGATGGTCTCGGTGATGTTATGCGGCGGGATATTGGTGGCCATGCCGACCGCGATGCCGGACGAACCGTTGATCAGCAGGTTCGGGATGCGGGTCGGCAAGACGGTCGGCTCTTTTTCCTTGCCATCGTAGTTCGGCTGGAAGTCGACCGTGTCCTTGTCGATATCGGCCAGCACCTCGCTGGCAATCTTGTCGAGGCGGCACTCGGTGTAACGCATCGCGGCGGCAGAGTCGCCATCGATCGAACCGAAGTTGCCCTGGCCATCGACCAGGGTGTAGCGCAGCGAAAAATCCTGGGCCATCCGCACCAGCGTGTCGTAGATCGAGGCGTCGCCGTGGGGGTGGTACTTACCCATGGTTTCCCCGACCACGCGGGCGCACTTGACGTACGGCCGGGTGTGGATGTTGTTCATCTCGTGCATGGCGAAGAGCACGCGGCGGTGCACCGGCTTGAGGCCATCACGCACATCCGGCAGGGCGCGGCCAACGATCACGCTCATGGCGTAATCGAGGTAGCTCTTGCGCATCTCTTCTTCGAGGGAAATCGGAATTGTTTCTTTTGCGAATTGATCCATTGCGGGGGGCTGGTCTCAGGCTATAGGTGGTTATGCTTCAAGCGATACTGTTAAAGCGCTGCTACGGAACGAGCGAACGCCGATATTACCATGTCACGAATAGCCATAGAACAATTCCGCAGCTGGGCAAGATGGACAAATCCGCACCAGCGATGGACTTGTCAAGCACCTTCACGGTGCATTTCAACCATGTTGCATGGAAACAACGTGCACTGAAAAAGGGCTAGTGAAAGAACTACGGCGCCATCGTGCTGCTTGTCAGGGTGTGGCAAAATGGCCGGGAATTCAATTGCCTGTTTCGCAAGCAGACTGCGAATAGCGCAAATGTTGATGTTACTATTCTGTCCATGCACGCCAGTTGCGCAGTGTTTGCTGCGGATATTACCCCCCGAAAGGAAGAAGAAATATGAATAAATTAGCCACCTTCGTTCTCGCCGCATCCGCAGCGATGGCCGGCAGCGCGTTCGCCCAGAGCAGCGCGCCTACCGCCCCACCGTACGCGCCCCTGACGGTTGACCTGAAGGCCAACTCCCCTTACAGCGCTTACGTGCAAGATGCACGCGGTATCATCACCCGCAACCCGTTCGGCCTGTGCTGGCGCACTGGTTACTGGACCCCGGCCGATGCCGTGCCAGGTTGCGACCTGCCACTGTGCGTCGAGCCAGAGAAACTGGAAAACGGCAAATGTGTGGCACCGCCGGCACCAGTCGCGGTGGAAGCGCCTGCGCCAGCACCGGCACCAGCGCCCGTCGTCGCCCCAGTGATCGTGTCGGAAAAAGTGAGCTACTCGGCGGATGCCTTCTTTGATTTCGACAAGGCCGTCCTCAAGCCAGCCGGCAAAGCCAGCCTCGACGATCTGGGCTCGAAACTGCAAGGCATGAACCTGGAAGTCATCATCGCCGTCGGTCACACCGACTCGGTCGGTACCGACGACTACAACCAGAAACTGTCGGTGCGTCGTGCTGAAGCTGTCAAGGCGTACCTGCAAGACAAAGGCGTCGAAGCGAACCGTATCTACACCGAAGGCAAAGGCGAAAAAGCACCAGTGGCTGACAACAAGTCCGCTGATGGCCGCGCCAAGAACCGTCGCGTCGAGATCGAAGTCGTCGGCACCCGCAACAAGTAATTGCTGAGCAGCGCGGCGCCACTGGCGCTGCCGCTATCAGAAAACCCCGCTGCGGCGGGGTTTTTTTACGTCTGACCCGGGCAAAATGGCAGTCATTCGCCCGCTCCCGCAAATACCCGTTATTATTCCCCCATGAACGCAAACGCCGACCCCCACGAAATCCAGAAATTCAGTGACCTTGCCCACCGCTGGTGGGACCCGACCTCCGAATTTCGCCCCCTGCACGACATCAATCCGCTGCGCCTCGAATGGATTAACGCGCGCGTGCCGCTGCATGGCCGCAAGGCCATCGACATCGGCTGCGGCGGCGGCATCCTGGCCGAATCGATGGCCCGCAAGGGTGCTGACGTCACCGGTATCGATCTGTCCGAAAAAGCCCTCAAAGTGGCCGACCTGCACAGCCTCGAAGCGGGCATGAACATGCGCTACGAACTGATCTCGGCCGAAGACATGGCAGCGCGCGAAGCGGGCCAGTACGACGTCGTCACCTGCATGGAAATGCTCGAGCACGTGCCCGACCCGGCTGCCATCGTGCGCGCCGCCGCGGCCCTGTGCAAGCCGGGCGGGCGGGTGTTTTTCTCCACCCTCAACCGCAACCCCAAGTCCTATCTGTTTGCCGTCATTGGCGCCGAATACGTGCTGCGGCTGCTGCCCAAGGGCACCCACGATTACGCCAAATTCGTCACCCCGGCCGAGCTGTCGCAGTTTGTCCGTCAGGCGGGCCTGCAGGTCGACGCCGTGAAGGGCATGACCTACAACCCGTTTACCAAGGTGTATTCGCTGGGCAGCAATACCAGCGTCAATTACATGATCGCCTGCACCAAGCCGCTATAAAGGCCGCGCTGGCCGCGTTGGCCACGCTGGCGGTGCTGCCGCGCGCTGGCCGGCGCAGCGCGCCGGCGTTGATGCCGGCATCCTCCGCTGTGCTGTTTAACCTGCAATCGCCGCTCTTTTCGACCACCACATCCATGAACCGACCTCTCCCGATGGCTGCGCCGCGCGCCATCCTGTTCGACCTCGACGGCACTCTGGCCGACACTGCACCGGACCTGGCGGCGGCGGTCAACTTCCTGCGCACTGAGCGGGGCCTGGCGCCGACCCCGTATGCTGTGCTGCGGCCCACGGCGTCGGCCGGTGCGCGTGGCATGATCGGCGCCGCCTTTGGCCTGCAACCGGCCGACGATGGCTTCGAAGAGTTGCGGGTCCAGTGGTTCGAGCGGTATCAAACGGCGATGGCGGTAGAGAGCACGCTGTTCGACGGCGTCGTTGAACTGCTCGACGGCATCCACGCGGCCGGCATGGCGTGGGGGGTGGTGACCAACAAGCCATCGCGCTTCACCGATCCGCTGATGCCGCAAATTGGCCTGGCGCATGCCGGCTGCATTGTCTCTGGCGACACCACCGGCTTTGCCAAGCCCCACCCTGCCCCGCTGCTCGAAGGCGCGCGCCGTCTCGATGTGGCCCCGGAACACTGCTGGTATGTGGGCGACGACGTCCGCGACATCGAAGCGGGCCGTGCCGCCGGCATGGTCACAGTGGCTTGCGCCTGGGGCTATTGCGGCGAGCTCGACCCGGTGCATTGGGGCGCCGACTTCCTGCTGGAGTCGCCATTGAAATTATTGAGCACCTTGCAGGAGCTGACTGCTTCGCCTGCCTGAGTGTGTTGTTGCGGTGGCGTGTGGCGCACATGGGCGGACGCTTTGCGCTACAATGGAAGTTCTGTGGGGGCGACCTGGTTTCGACGGGGGTTGCAAAGCAGCGCAGGGCATACCGAGGGCGGGTCACCTCGTAAATACAACCTGAAAAAACTTAACTGCAAACGATAACTCGTACGCACTGGCAGCTTAATTGCTGTTAGCTCTAGAACACCTCGTCCCTGGGGTGGGCCGTCAAACGCTCTAGAGTCATTTACAGGGACTCGTCTGATACTGGGTTACTTAGTATTCGACTAAATAATAGGTAACTCGCTTGTACACAGCGTGCACGTCCGCGTTGTACCGGTTAAATTAAATGGCAGTGCTAAGTATGTAGAACTGTCTGTAGAGTGCTTTCGGACGCGGGTTCGATTCCCGCCGCCTCCACCATCGCATCCTAAAAAACCGTCCTGTGGACGGTTTTTTTTCGTCGGCCCCAAAGGCGGCGGGAATCGAAGCCGCGGGGCGTAGCAGGGGTTTCGAGCCGCATGCGGCGAGCCTGCGGGCATTCATTCAAACGCGCCATCGACCTCTGCCTGCATCTCTTGTTAGCCACTACGCGATCTGCACAACCCGACATTGTTGACAAAGCGGATAACGTGCGATGAATCCCGAAATCTTCTCTCTCATCTCGACAAACGAACCGCCACACAGGTAGCAGGCAGTTTCAGTTGGCCCTTGCCAGTAACTGAGCACGCGGCCACTGCCATTGAGCAAGCGATCAAATTCGCTGTACACAAAATTTGAATCGCATTCCCGGTAAACCTCGTCAGGCAGACTGGAACCATTGAGATACACTGCCATCCCTTCGCTGGCGCCAAAAGCGATTTCACGGTCGCTGGCGCCGATCGTCAGCTTGGATCCTTTCGGTGCGCCGAGCTCCTCCAAACGGTGAATGATCGCTTGCACCGTCTGCTCAGTAGCGTTGCTGACCTCAATTTCGATATCACAAAACTCGATCTCCCCGCTCTTGCTCTGCAGCGTGCCGCCGCCGCTGATTTCGCCGATGCCATGCGCTGTGAGGAGGTCGTCCAGGGGATCTTCGAAGAATTCGGCGCGATGCATGGGTTGCAGGCGCGCGTTGAGTTGCACGACGATGAACGCCTTGGCGACTTCATTCTTCGGCACGGCTTTTATTTTAAATAAATTGCCGAACATGACGACTCCAGATGGTGAATGTGGAATTGATCAGTTAAAAATGTCATAGCGGCGCAGCCGGTGGTTGCCATTGCACAACTGCGGGTAAGGCGCACCGCTTTGCAGTGACTGCTAGCGGATGCGCGTCCGCCGGTGAGCATAGCACTTTGCTAAAATGATATCTAGCCACACGGCCATCGCGTGGCCCGCCCTACCTAATCCCCGCAAGAATTTCCTGCAGCGCCGCAAATTCAGCAGGCTTGACCAGGTGGTAATCAAACCCCGCCTGCAGAGACCGCTGCCGATCGGCCTCCTGCCCGCAGCCTGTCATTGCAACAAGCACGACATCCTGCATGCTGCTCGACTGGCGGATTCGTCTGGCAACCTCAAAACCGTCAAGTCCCGGCAAGCCTATATCGAGCAGCATCACTTGCGGACGCCCGGCGGCGGCGGCCTCCAGCGCGGCCGGACCGTCATGGGCGGTGCGCACCTCATGGCCTTCGAGCTCAAGCAGCATGGCCAGACTTTGCGCCAGGTCCTCATTATCGTCGACCACCAGGATGTTGATGCCTCGTCCCGCTGCCGCCGGCGGCATAATGGCCGCATACGGTGGCAGCGCCAGCGGCGCCTGCTCGAGCGCCATGATGGGCAAACGTATGATGAACTCGCTGCTCTCCCCCAGCGTGCTGGCCACCGCAACGCTACCACCGTGCAGTATCACCAGGCGCTGCACCAGGCACAGGCCGATGCCCAGCCCGCCCTGCGAGCGGTCCAGCGAGCGATCGGCCTGCGAGAACAGCTCGAAAATACGTGGCAGTAATTCTGCCTCGATGCCGATACCGTTGTCGTGCACCCGCACCAGCGCCTCCTGCCCTTCTTGCTCGACCGTCAGCGTGATGTGCCCACGCGCATCGGTGTATTTGGCTGCATTGGCCAGCAGGTTGACCACCACCTGTTCCAGTCGGGCAGCGTCAGCGTGCAACCACAGTGGCTGCACCGACGGCATGACGGTCAGCGTGTGCCGGTGTGTGGCCATCGCCGGTTGCGTCGTTTCGACGGCGCGCGCAACAATATCATTGAGTTCGACGCGGTCGAGATGCAACTGGACGCGGCCGCTGGTGATGCGAGAGATTTCAAGCAAATCATCGACAAGGTACTTGAGCCGACCCACCTGGCGCTCGATGAGGGCGCAGGCATGCAGCTCGACCGCATCGTCTGTTTGCCGCGATCGCAGCAACTGCGCGGCAGTTGCCAGGGCGGCCAGCGGATTGCGCAATTCGTGACTGAGCAGGGCCAAAAATTCGTCCTTGCGGCGATCAAGGTCTGCCAGCGCGTGCGCGTGCGCCTGCAGTTGCTGATCGGTGCTGCGACGCTCGGTAATATTATTAAATATCACCGCGACCTTGCAGCTGCCGGGCCCACCGACGCGGAACGCCTGGATGTCGAACCAGCCCTGCAAGGCAGTGCACTCGGCCTGCACACGCACCGCCACGCCGGTGAGCGCGACTTTGCCATACATCTCGAACCAAAAATCTTCATGCGCGGGCGAGATCTCGCGCATGCGCCTGCCTGGCGCATCGTGCAAATTGCACTGCGCGGCAAATATGGGATTGACCTCCAGGAACAGGTAATCGACCGCGTCGCCGTATGCATCGAAGATCATTTCAATGACGCAAAAACCTTCGTCGATGGAGTTAAACAGATCGCGATACAAGGCTTCCGAATGCAGCAGGGCGGCTTCCGCGCGGCGGCGTTCGGTGATGTTGTTAAATAACACGGCGACACTCCTGCCGCTATTTCCCTTTATCTGAAAACAATATAAATCGAACCAGCGATGCATCGGCTTCGCTTCGCTGATCGTGCGCACCGGCTCGCCCGTCAAGGCGACACTGCCAACGATGTCGAACCACGCGGTTTCCAGATCGGGAAAAAATTCGCGCACGCGCTTGCCTTCGGCGCCGTGCATGCCGGTAAGTTTTTCAAACGCGGGATTGACTTCGAGGTAAGTAAAATCGATCGGATGGTCGTTCTCGTCAAACAGAACATCGATCAGGCAATAGCCTTCGTCCATGGACTCAAACAGGCTGCGATAGCGCGCTTCCGAACTGGCCAGCGCGCGCGCAGCGTCCCTGCTGGCAGTGACGTCACTGGCGAAGCCGACCCACTCGACGATCAGCCCGCCCCCGTCAAGCAGGGGTACCGCGCGCGCGATGGTCCAGCCAACGCTGCCATCGATACGCATCACCCGGTGCGCCATCTCGAACATGCTTTGACGGGCAATCGCATCGCCAATCGCCTGCAACACCTGCGCTTGGTCTTCCGGATAAATGTAGGCTGCCAGCCAGCCCCCATCGGGCGCCCCGGTATCGGCAATGAAATTGCGCCCGACCAGTTGCCGCATCTCGCTCCAGTCTGCATTCATCCGATAGACGACGTCGGAGCCGGCCGTGAGGAACGCGCCGCAGCGCTCTTCGGTATCGTGCTGCAGGGCGTGGGTTCGACCGGCCATGGCCGCAGCGGCCGCGCAGCGGCACAGGCTCGTCAGCTGGCGCAAATCTTCTCCATCGAACAATCGCGCCGCCTCATGCGAGCCGTGCGAGGCGGCCCAGAGCGCGCCAGCGATGTGGCCGTCGATATAGAAAGGCGCAACGAGAAATTCCTGTGCCACCGGCGCGGCGTGCAGTAATGCGGGAAAGGTATTTTCAGGCCGCGTAAACAACAGGGCAAGACCGTCGGCAATGACCGCCCCACAAGGGTCCAGGCCGCGCAACCGGGTCGTGCCGGCGTAGCGCTGCCATTCACCGGCGACTGCCTGCCAGACCAGCCCGCTACCGTCCCTCGACAGCAGGCTCACGCCGGCTGAGCCGGCTGCAAGGACGTGCAGCAGCGTGTCGGCCACCGCCTGCAGCGCAAGCGCAGGGGAGTCTGCCAGTATTTGTGCAAGGCTGCCCAGTGCCAGGCATTCGCTGCGGTGGTCTGCCGCGCGGTGAGGACGGTGCTGCAACACAGATGTTGCGACAACGTCGTCAAGCGCCAACGGTTGCCCGTGCGAGGTCCCCGCTGAAGGCATCGTTGTAATCGGCTGCATCATTTACCCCCTTCCATTGTCAATCCGCCTTCGGCACTTTGGGAGGGCAGCAGGGCCAGGGATTCAAAAACTTGACGAAATAAAGCCATCGTGGCGTACTGCTGGCAGGGCAGACTGCGTCGTGCAATGTGCAATGTGCAATGTGCAATGATGACATAAATACTCGAAAAACAAGGTTTTTACGGTACACACGCCGCCCCTGTTCTTGGCCGTCGAAGCGCCATTGTTACTAGTGATTTTTACTCATGCCGCAATAGCGGTGCAGCCATTACACTCGGCGAAGCAAGACGGTGCGCGCGTACACGACAGCGGCGCAACCGGTGGGCGCTGGCACCATTGACAAAGGAGATATTATTGCTTATGCGAAATTTTATCAGTCGACGGACCAAAATATCTCACAAATCATTCATCCGCATTAGTGAAAATTGTGTATTTTTAGAAGCAATGCTAAGCATATAAATGACGGAAATGACGCCCATCGACAACTTAAATTAAACAATTTTTCCCAATGAACCATTGGTCCATCGGCGGGACGTTCAAATATGTAAACTATTGATGCAAGGAAGCGCCTCAATTGTTACTTTTTGTTTTAGAATAGCCCAAATTCGACATTCATCACTCCGGCAAAATCATGGCAACAGACGAGGATTCACCCCGGGCCATAATCACAAGGCTGCTAGCAAGCGACCCCGATGACGCGGTCAACAAGAGCATCGAGGTGCTGGAATTGCTGGCCAACAGCCTGGTAGGGATCATTGGCGAGCAAGGTTTCGAAACTTTGCTTTATCGCAGCGCACACCGGGTCAATCTCGACTTCCCCTGGCTGCTCTATGACCCCCGCACGCGCCCACCAGACCCCGAGTTCAATCTGCTGCGCGAGTGCTTCGAAGGCTACTCCGCGGCGCAGACGCACGCGGCCAGCGAACTATTACTCACCACGTTGATCGACATACTCGCGGTTCTCATCGGTGAGCACATGACCACATTAATCGTGCAGCCAGCGCTAGGACACGCCGGCGCCGGAAACAAAAGCAAGGAGCAGCAGAATGGGTAAGCGAGTACACATTGGCAAGCTGGTTTCAGGCGTGCCCGGGTTCGACGAACTGGTTGGTGGCGGCGTCCCCGAATTTTCGTTCAATCTCATCGCCGGTACTCCCGGCAGCGGCAAGACCACACTCGCCCACCAAATCATGTTTTCGCTGGCCAACCCGCAACGCCGCGCCCTGTTTTTTACGGTGCTGGGCGAGCCGCCACTGAAAATGCTGCGTTACCAACAACAGTTTTCGTACTTTGACTTCGACAAACTGGAAAGCTCGATCCGCTTCGTCAATGTGGCTGCTGATATGGTCGATGGCAACTTCGACCGTGTGATCGCCCGCATCATCGACGAAGTGCAAGAATTTTCGCCCAGCCTAGTGTTCGTCGACTCGTTCCGTTCGGTGGCGCAGGCAGCGCCCTCGGGTGACCAGGGGTTTTCCGATCTGCAGCATTTTGTGCAGCAGCTGGGCATGCAAATGACCAGCTGGCAAGCGACCACCTTCCTGATCGGCGAGTACTTGCAGCCAGATGAGGAATCGGGCCCCATTTTCACCGTCGCCGATGGCATCCTGTGGCTGTCACAACTGGTGCGCGGTGACTCGATGGTCCGCAAGATTCAAGTCGTCAAAATGCGCGGCGCCGCCCAGAAACTGGGGGCACATACCTTCCGCATCGATGACGACGGCGTACGCATCTTTCCGCGTGCCGTCATGGAAACGCCGTTCATGCCCGCCATGCCGTTAAGTGCAGAGCGCGTCTCCACCGGTGTCGCCGAACTCGACGCCATGATGTGCGGCGGCGTGCCGGCCGGCTATTCGCTGCTGGTGGCCGGCCCCAGTGGCTCTGGCAAAACCATCCTGGCCACCGAGTTCCTGGCCGAAGGGGCACGGCGCGGCGAACATGGCATCATTGCCGAGTTTGAAAAAAGCCCCAACCAACTATTAAGCCACCAGCTCAATGAACTGGTTAGCTCCGGCATGGTGGGGGTCATCAACACGCGGGCGCTGGACCTGTCGATCGATGAAATCCTGCACGACCTGGTGGCAATGATCGACCAGACCAAGGCGCGCCGCGTGGTCATCGATTCCCTGTCCGGCTTTGAGCTGGCACTGTCATCAATTTTCCGCGATGACTACCGCGAAGCGATGTATCGTCTGGTGGCGATTCTGACCGCCAAGGGCGTGACGGTATTGATGACGGCGGAACTGGAAGACCGTTACGACATGCTGCGCTTTAGTTCGTACGGCAACGCCTTCCTGGCTGACGCCATCGTCAACCAGCGCTACATGGAACTTGATGGACAGTTCCGCCGCGTGCTCTCGGTCGTCAAGGTGCGTGGCAGCGATCACAGCAAGGACATGCGCTTTTACGACATCGTCGATGGCCGCACCGTCATCGGCAAGCGTGTGAGCGGGTACACCGGTGTACTGACCGGCAGGCCAGTGCGAACCAAACGCACAACGCGCTTCCGAAAGCCGCTGAAAATTTCCTGAAACGGACCCATCGCGGGCGGCCTTGCGCCGCCCGCGATGGCCTGTATGTCCGCAGGGAGAATGGCGTCGGCGCTGCGATCAGCGCCGCCCCCAGCGCCGCCACCGTCACGCCACCGATCGCGCCTCGACCACCGCAGACTGTGCCAATGCCTTGGCAAATGCCGCGTTGAACGCCGGCAGATCGTCCGGCTTGCGGCTGGTAATGAGGCCACCATCGACGATCACCTCCGCATCGGTCCATTCGGCGCCCGCATTGCGCAAGTCGGTTTGCAGGCTGGGCCAGCTGGTCACCTGGCGCCTGGCCACCACGCCCGCTTCAATCAATGTCCATGGTCCATGGCAGATGGCGGCAATCGGCCGCCCGGTGGCGGCAAACGCGCGCACAAAGGCGACCGCCGCCGCGTCGGTGCGCAGCGAATCCGGGTTGGCGACGCCGCCAGGCAGCAGCAAGCCATCGTAGGCGACAGCACTGGCGTCAGCGACGGCACGGTCGGCGGGAAACTGGTCGCCCTTGTTGTCGTGATTCATTCCTTGCACGTGGGCGCCGGCGCCCTTGGGGGAGAGCACTTCGATACGCGCGCCCTGCGCCAGCAGGTAGTCGCGCGGTGAAGTAAATTCAATTTGTTCGACGCCGTCGGTCATCAAGACGGCGATGGTTTTGCCCCTGAGGGATGCATCTTGCATGCGCATAAAAGCTCCTTGTACGGTGATACCTGAATGGTTGGTGCCGATCTCCTACCGATTGTAATGCGCTCCCCTGCGCCTGTCGCGAGCGTTCCGTGCGGCAAAATGGGACGAGGCTGTGGCAGCCGCGCGCCAGAGGATGTCAGCACAAGCGGCGAGGGCCGCAGCGCCGGACACGCGGCACCGGCGTGCCGCGTGTCCGGCGCAGGCAGGTCAGCTGGCGGCGCTTATTCGGCGCCGACCACGCGCAGGCGGGTGCGCAGGCGGTGAATTTCATCGCCCAGGTCGAGAACCAGGGCGGCGATGTCTTCGTTGGCGTCGAATGCCTGTTCGAGATTGCGCAGACGGCGCGCCCGTACCAGGTCACCGCTGCGAAAGCGGATGGTGGTCAGTTCAACACTGCCATCTTCGCCCAGTACGCCGGCCCTGACGTGGCGAATGACCCAGTCCGGTTCGACCTGGCACGCCAGCGCCAGTTCATCGAGGGTTAGCGCGACGTCGTCGAGCAGTACCCCGGAGAGTGGTAAATTATGACCCATGCTTTACGCTCCGTTTTACGCGCTGTTTCACGCTCAGTGTGCCTCTGTGTGACTGTGTGTGATTTTGTGTGGCTCTGTGTGCCCGTGTGTTCAGCGCCCGTCTTCAGGGCCGCTGCGGCTCGCGCGGATTGAACGCCATTTCGCGCGCCATCTGTTCGTACAGTTTGCGGGCGTTGTCATCGTGCGCCGGCGGCAGCACCACCTCCAGCACCAGATACAGGTCGCCCGGCGCCGGCGCCGGAATGCCGCGCCCCTTCAGGCGCAGCTTGCGCCCCGTCTGCGACCCCGGCGGCACATTGACTTCGACGTTCCCGGACGGCGTAGGCACGCCGATCGCACCGCCGAGCGCCGCTTCCCACGGTGTGACCGGCACCGTTTCATAGACGTCGCTACCCTCGACGCGGTAACGGCGATCGGCATTGAGGGTCATTTCCAGGTACAGATCGCCGTTCGGTCCGCCACCCCTGCCGGGATGGCCCTGGCCGGACAGGCGCAACTGCTGCCCCGGCAGCACACCCTTGGGAATCTTGACGTCGAGCGACTTGTCGGCGCGACCGCCGCCATCTGGCTGCGGCACGCGCATGCTGATCGTGCGGGTGGCGCCGTGAAAGGCGTCGTGCAAGTCGATGGCGATGCTGGCGTGGATGTCTTCGCCGCGCATCTGAAAGCCGGCGCCGCCGCGGCCGCGCTTACCAACGTTGTTGAACAAATCGGAGAAAAAATCGCTGTCCATGCCGGCCCCGCCGCCAAATCCGCCGCCACCGCCACCCCAGTTCGGCGGTGGCTGAAACTCTTGCCCGGCGCGCCGTCCACTGCCCAGCTCATCGTAGGCAGCGCGCTTTTCGGCGTCGCCCAGCACGCCATACGCTTCGTTGATTTCCTTGGTCTTGCTGTCGGCATCCTTGAGTTTGCTGACGTCGGGATGGTATTTGCGCACGAGCTTGCGGTACGCCTTTTTGATGTCGTCGGCCGACGCCTTCTTGTCGATGCCCAGACTGGCGTAGTAATCCTTGTATTCCACGTTGCGACACTCCCTGGTTGTTTTATTCATCCTAACGCAGCGGTGACGCTTGTGGCGCACGGCTTCTCGATAAAACAGCAATCGCATGCTTTCATGGCAAGCCTCAACATCATGCGCCTGTTTGCGCAAATCGACATCGCGCCATTGTCGGCGATGCTAGATTTTATGCATGGTGCATGGATGCGGGGGCGGCTGTGAACACATGGACAAAAAGGACGGGCATCGCACTGCTCATTGTGGCATGCCTCGGCAGCTCCCTGGCGCTGGCCGGCAAGCTGCTCGGCGAGCGCAAAATGGCGCGCAAGACCAGCGTCGCCGAGGCCCTGCTGCAGGTCACGGCCGACAGCAGCCGGGTCGAGCACGGCCGCTACCTGTTCAACACACGTGGCTGCGCCGACTGCCATGGCGCGCAGGGTGCCGGCAAAACCGTGGTCAGCGATGGCGCCATGCTGGTGGTGGCGCCCAATATCAGCCCGGGCGAACATAGCGTCACGCGCCGTTACCGCGCTGCCGACTGGGTACGCACGGTGCGCCATGGCGTCAAGCCGGACGGCACGCCGTTAATGATCATGCCCAGCGACGACTACAACCGCCTCAGCGACGACGACATGGCGGCGCTGCTGGCCTACCTGGGCACGCTGCCGCCGGTGCCCGGCCGGGCCGCTGTGTTGCAGTTGCCGCTGCCGCTCAAGGCCCTGTACGGCGTCGGCCTCATCAAGGATGCGGCCGAGCGCATCGACCACAGCCTCCCGCCGTCAAGGCCGGTGGTGGCCGCCGTATCGGTCGCGCACGGCGCTTATGTCGCCAATGTCTGCATGGGCTGCCATGGCCCGCAACTGGCGGGCGGCAAGATCCCGGGCGCGCCGCCCGGCTGGCCCGCCAGCGCCAGGCTGGCTCCCGGCAAAGGCAGCGTCATGTTGCGCTATGTCTCCGCCGACCAGTTCGTCCAGACCATGCGCAGTGGCAAGCGCCCGGATGGTTCCCCGATCAGCAAGGTGATGCCGTTCGAATCGCTCAGCCAGATGAACGACACCGATTTGCAAGCCCTGTTTGTGTATCTAAAATCGTTGCCGCCGCCGGCGGACGGCTAACAATCTATCGCGTCAGGGTGGAGTCGCTGCCTGCGCGCCTGGCAAGCGATGGTGTGCCGTCATAGTGACTCCATCGTCTTGGCATGGCGCGCCATGCCTTATTTTCACGCCTTGTGCTCGGCTGCCATGCATTGCCTGTACACACGCCGCAAGCCGTTTCTTCCTACCTACCGGGATAAGTGCTACGTGAGCGCTGAGAGTTCTCAGCCAGTACGCGTACCGCCGTCGATGCATTCGACCATGTTGACGGTGGCGACGGCCGCGCCCTGCCGCCTGCCGGGCGCTGCGGCATCACTGCTTTGCACGCAGTAACTCGACCACGTCGGCCAGCCTGGCCTCGATCGCCCGTAACGCCACCAGTTGGGCGTCGGCGCCCTGCTCTGGCACGCTGTGCCGCAGGGCCTGGCGCGCGGCCATGATCTGCGCGCGAAATGCCTGCGCATCAATAATCCCCGTCAGGTGCATGTCGGACGCCTGCCCCGCGCTGTGCCCGGCGGTCTCGAATTTCAAGGTGCTCAAGTGAAAATGACGAAGGATCGGCCCTTCGACGAAGGTCACATCCTGGATATTTTCCAGCGGGATGGTTTTTTCAGTGGTGACCAGGATGCCCTTGCGGTAACGCAGGCTGTGCGGCCCCAGCTGGCATTCGAGGCGGTCGAAATAATGTTGCGCCCACCAGCGGCCGACGCCCAGGAACCACACCAGCGCCAGCGGGATGCCAATTACCGTGGCCATCATCGTCAAGCCGATCGACATCACCAAAAACGGTTTGATCAGGGGGTTGAAGCGGGCGGTGATGACGGGCTGGTCGGTGGACATGGCGGTGGCGCTGGTGGTGGCAAAGGTGGCAAGGAGTATATTCGATGGCCGGATATTGCCAGTAAAATAGTTCTTTTACTTATACATCCGCCCTCATGCCGTCCTCCGCCAGCTCCCGCTACGCCGTCATTGCCGAAATCCGCGCCATCTGGCAACTGGCCTGGCCCGTGCTGGTGGGCCAGGTGGCAACCATCGGCATGGCCGTGGCCGACGTTGCCATGACGGGCCATGTAAATGCCGATGAACTGGCCGCCGTTGCCCTGGGCACGTCGATCTGGTCGATCGTCCTGGTGACGGTGATGGGGGTGATGATGGCGATTAACTCGGTGGTGGCGCACGAAGTGGGCGCCGGCCGCTTCGATGCCATCGGCCATGCGGTGCGCCAGGCGCTGTGGAAGGGACTGCTGGTCGGCATCGTCGCCTGCGCCGCCGCCAATGGCTGCGCCCTGCTATTTTCTCACCTGGGGCTGGACGCAGCGGTGGCGGCCGAGGCGGCACTGTTCGTGCACATCATCAGCATCGGCATGCCAGCCTTTGCCTGCTATCGGGCGCTGTATGGCTACACCGCCAGCATCAACCAGACCAAGCCGGTGATGGTGATTGCGCTGGGCGGCCTGGCGTTTAATATTGTCGTCAACTGGCTGCTGGTGTTTGGCAACCTGGGCTTGCCGCGCCTCGGTGCGCTCGGCTGCGCGGTGGGCACGGCGGTCGGCACCTGGCTAATGCTGGGCGCCATGCTGTGGTGGATAAAAATTGCCCCGGCCTACCGCCAGACCAATCCCTTCGGCTGCTGGGAGGGGCCGCACTGGGACGCAATTGGCAGCATGCTGCGCCTCGGCCTGCCCATCGGGGTGACGTATTTTGCCGAAGTGAGCGCCTTCGGCCTGGTCGGCTTGATGGTGGCGCGCTTTGGCGTGGTGCAAGTGTCGGCGCACCAGATCGCCCTGAATTTTTCTTCGCTGACCTTCATGGTGCCACTGAGCTTTGGCATCGCCCTGATCACCCGCGTCGGCCAGGCGCTGGGCGAAGGGGCGCCGCGCAAGGCACGCCATGTGGCCTGGGTGGGGGTGGCGATGTCAGCCGGCTTCGGGCTGCTGTCGGCGGTGCTGGTGGCGCTGTTGCGCTGGCCGATCGCGCGCGCCTATACCTCCGACCCTGCGGTGCAAGCCATGTGCGTGCAGTTGCTGCTGTTTGCCGCCCTGTTCCAGCTGTCGGACGCCATCCAGGTGGCCACCTCGAGCGCGATTCGCGGCTACAAGGTGACGCGCGCACCGATGGTGATTCAGCTGGTGGCGTTTTGGCTCGTCTCGCTGCCGCTGGGCATCGTGCTGGGGCTGGCGCCCGCCTGGCTGCCATTCGGCCCGGCGGCGCCCATGCAGGTATTCGGTTTCTGGATCGGCCTGGTGCTGGGCTTGAGTGTCGCCGCCGTGCTGCTGACGGCCGCGCTGGCGCGGCTGGCGCGGGCGCGCGTGCCCGCTATCAGCGTCCCGGCGGCGTAATTACAGCTTTTGCGGGCGGACTCTGGTATCGTCCTGAGTTGTTCTTGTTCAACCATTACCGAGACGATCCATGCGCCTTTCGCTATGCCTTATTGCTGCCCTGCTGGCCGCGCCCGCTTTCGCTGAACGTCTGACCCTGGACCGCATCCAGGCCGATCCCGCCCTGTCCGGTCCCGGCGTGCGCAATCTGCGCGTGTCGCCCGATGGCGAGCACATCACTTTTCTGCGCGGCCGCGATGACAACCAGTTCCAGCTGGACTTGTGGGAATTCAACACCAAAGACAAGACCACGCGCCGCCTGGTCGACTCGAAAGTGCTGGTACCGAACGAATCAATTTCGCTGGAAGAAAAAGCCCGCCGCGAACGGGCGCGTACGGCCAGCCTGTCGGGCATCCTGAATTACAGCTGGTCGCCGGACGGCAAGCAGCTGCTGGTACCGATCGCCGGCGACCTCTATCTGGTCGAGGCCGCCCATCCGGACAAGGCCCGCAAAGTTGCCTCGGGCAATGTGGCTGACCCGAAAATTTCGCCAAAGGGACGCTATGTATCCTTCATCCGCAACCAGAATATCGTCGTCATCGATCTGACCACCGGCAAGGAAAAACAGCTGACCCACGACGGCAAGGGCACTGTCCACAATGGCGAAGCGGAATTCGTGGCGCAGGAAGAAATGGGCCAGCGCACCGGTTACTACTGGGCGCCGGACGATTCGGCCGTGACCTATAAACGCTTTGACGAAGCGCCGGTGCCCGTGGTGCGCCGCTTTGAAATTTTTGCCGACCGCACCGATGTGGTCGAGCAGCGCTACCCGGCCGCCGGCGATGCCAATGTGATCGCTGAACTGTTCATCGTCTCGCCCGTCAGCGGCGCGCCGCGCAAGGTCGACATCGGCGCCAACAAGGATATCTACCTGGTGCGCGCCGACTGGTCGGGCGACAGCAAGACCCTGGTCTACCAGCGCCAGAGCCGTGACCAGAAGACGCTCGACCTGATCGCCGTCGATGCCAGTTCGCTCAAGCAGCGCACCCTGCTGACCGAAACGTCGAAAACCTGGGTCAGCATCAGCGACGACCTGCGCTTCCTGAAAAACCAGAACGCCTTCCTGTGGTCGTCCGAGCGCAGCGGCCGCAATCACCTGTATTTGTACGGCATGGATGGCAAGCTGCTCAGCACCGTCTCGAGCGGCGAATGGGGCATCGATAACGTCCAGGCGGTCGACGAAAAGACCGGCCGCGTGTTCGTGTCGTCGAACCGCGACAATGTCGTCGACAAGCAGATCTATGCACTGGCACTCGATGGCAGCCTGGCCGACAAGCCGCTGCGGATCACCAAGGCGGACGGCTGGCACGAAGCGAACTTCGCCCGCAACGGCGAAGTGTTCGTCGATACCTTCTCCGATCCATCGACGCCGCCGCAGGTGTCGATCCGCAGCGCCGATGGCGCCATGGTGGGCTGGGTCGAGCAGAATGAATTGAACGACAAGCACCCGTACGGCAAGTACAAGGCAGACATGCTGCCTACCGAGTTTGGCACCATCAAGGCCAACGATGGCCAGACCCTGTACTACTCGATGATCAAGCCGGCCAATTTTAATCCGGAAAAGCGCTACCCGGTGTTCCTGTACACCTACGGCGGCCCGCACGCGCAGCAAGTCACGCGCAAGTGGGATAACCAGTTTTACCAGTACATGGCGCAGCAGGGCTATGTGGTGTTCCGCCTCGATAACCGCGGCTCCTCGCGGCGCGAGCGCCAGTTCACCGATGTGATTTACAAGGAACTGGGCAAGCACGAAGTGGAAGACCAGGTGACGGGTATCGATTGGCTGGCCAAGCAGAGTTTTGTCGATGCCAAGCGGGTCGGCGTGTTCGGCTGGAGCTATGGTGGCTTCATGACCCTGCGCCTGCTGTCGGCAGCGTCGGACAAGATCGCCATGGGGGTGTCGGTGGCACCGGTGACCGACTGGTCGCTGTATGACACCCACTACACGGAACAGTTCGTCGGCGCCACGCCGAAGTCGGACCCGACCGCGTACGCCAACAGCGGTGTGTTTGCCCACCTCGATGGCTTGAAGTCGCCCCTGTTGCTGGTGCATGGGATGGCCGATGACAATGTGCTGTTTACCAATACCACCAAGCTGATCGATAGCCTGGTGAACCGCAACATCAAGTTCGAACTGATGACTTACCCCGGCGCCAAGCATGGTATTTCTTCGCGCGCCGGCCAGCGTCATGTGTACTCAACCATCGAAGCATTTTTCCGCAAGCATATTGGTGACAAGGCTGACGGCAGTTAAATCTTGCCTTGCTTCATCGCTGCAAAAAAGCCGCGATATCGCGGCTTTTTTTTATCTGCTCCAACCAGCATGGGCCATGCTTAGTTGGTGGCGTCTTTCAGTACTTCTTTGGCGTCGCCGATTTTTTCCTGGGTCTTGCCTTCAACCTGGTTGGCCAGGCCTTTTGCCTGCTGTTCGGTGCTACCGACCAGCTTGCCAGCCTCTTCCTGAATTTTGCCGCCGATGTCTTTCATTTTGCCGTTGACTTGATCGCTGTTCATGGTGGAGCTCCTGTGTTTGGTAAGGGCATGGCGATGTGCTCATGCAGTGGGTTCAGAATATGGCAGGCGCGGCATGGCGTCTGTTAGCGAGCGAACGCTGGCTCAACAATAAGTTGACGATGCGATGCGGACAGGCCGGCAAAAAAGGGCGCATTACCCGTTAAGTCCGGGCAGCGCTGGAACTTCATTTTTAAAACGCGACTCCAAGTTACTCGACCATCGATCAGGAGAGTGATATGGACCGCGCCGCCTTCGACCGGCTGTTGCGACGCCTGCGGGCATTGGGCCTGCACGAGCGCGAGGAAGTGTGCCTGGAGATGGCCCACTCGATTTACGGCAAGCGCATTTGCGCCCTGATCGAGCAGGCCGGCCAGGACCGCTTGCAGTGTCCACGTTGCCAGAACACCAGGCTGTATCGCGACGGCAGCGCCAATGGCTTGCAACGCCATCGCTGCCGCCAATGCGGCCGCTCATTTAATGCGTTGACCGGCACCCTGCTGGCGCGTCTGCGCCATAAAGATCGCTGGCTCAGTTATTTTGATTGTTTGCGCGATCAGGCGTGTACCGTGCACCGGGCGGCAGAAAAAGTGGGGGTGCATGCAAACACCAGTTTTCGGTGGCGCCACCGTTTTCTCGACTGGGCCAAGTACGACCGGCCGCGCAGCCTGCAGGGCATCGTCGAAGTTGACGAGACGTTTTTATTCGAGTCGCAAAAGGGCGCGAAGCAGTTAACACGACCTGCGCGCCGGCGCGGCGGCGTCGCCAGCCGGCGCGGCATTTCGGCCGACCAGGTCACGATCGTGGTGGCGCGCGACCGCGCCGGCAATACCATTGATTTTATCGGCGGCCGTGGCGCCTTAAAAACGGCGAGTCTGCAGCGTCATTTGCTGCCAACACTGCAGACAGATGTGCTGCTGGTCAGCGATGGCAATCCGGTCTACCGCCGGTTTACCCGTGACGCCGGCATTGCCCACCGCGCCGTCAATCTCAAGCGCAAAATCCGCGTCGATGGCGCTATTCACGTGCAAAACGTCAATGGTTATCACAGCCGTTTTAAGGGCTGGCTAGGCCATTTTAATGGCGTCGCCACCCGCTATGTGGCGAATTATCTGGGTTGGCGCTGGGCCATTGACGGCAACCGCATCGACTGCGCCGAAAGCTTCCTCAGAGCGGCGCTGGGGGTTTTCCGGAGTTAGCGGTGAAAGCGTCAAAAAAAAGCCGCGTCGAACGCGGCTCAATGGCACTACCATACGCTCACTCAGCGGTTACCGCGATTGGGCAAATCGTCCTTCAGAACTTCCTTGGCGTCGCCCGCTTTTTCCTGCAGCTTGCCCTCGGCCTGCTTGATCTGCCCCTTGGCTTGCTGCTCGCTGCTGCCGACAACTTGGCCGACTTTTTCCTGGATCTTGCCGCCGATATCCTTGGCCTTGCCTTTGACTTGGTCCTCGTTCATTTCGGGTACCTCGCTTGCTGGTGGTTGGGAGCACCACCTTACGACCACGCCTTCGCTACTTCTGTTCGCCACTTAACATAACGGCCCGATCAGGCTTGCGCCAGACGCTGGCGAGCCAGCGCTGCTCGGACGACGGCACGCCACTGGGCCGGTAGTAATGGTCGAGATAGAGAAAGCCGGCCTCTTCCATAAAAGCACGCCATCCTGCCAGGTCATGATAGCTGCCGTAGCGCTCGCCGCTCCAGCCTTCCTGGTTGTCGCCACGGGGATTCGAACTGAACAGCACGCCACCCGCTTTCAGCGCGTCGTACAGCTTGCGCAATACGGCCGGCAAGGCGGCGCGGGGAACGTGAAACAGCGAAGCGTTGGCGTAGACGCCATCGAACTGCGCCGCCGGCAGCGCAAGATGGAGAAACTCTTGCTGCCACACTTCACAGCCGCTGTAGTGGCGCGCCATCTGCACGAACTGATCGGCGCCGTCGATGCCGATGGCACGGTGACCAAGCGCCGCCAGGGTTTTCAGGTCGCGCCCCGGGCCGCAGCCAAGATCGAGCAGGCACAGCGGCGCTGGCGCCGCCAGCGCGCCTAAAAAGGCCGCGATGTTCTGACTCACATCGTGGCCGATGGTGCCGGCAAAGAAGCTCTCGGCACGATCGTTGTAATGGGCCACGGTGCTGCGGGCAATGGCGTCGAGCGCGTCGTTCATGGCAGCGGCCATCCTAAGGCATCACCAGACCCGCACCCGCTCTGTCGGCGCCAGATACAGCGACTGCCCCGGCTTGACGTCAAAGGCCTGGTACCAGGCATCGAGATTGCGCACGGTGGCAGCGCGGTACTGCGACGGCGCATGGCCATCGGTGAGCACGATGCGGCGCAACTGGGCGTCGCGCATCTTGCTGCGCTCGCTGTGGGCATAGCCGAGGAAGAAATCCTTGTCGCCATCGAGCGGTGCGCTCTTGCCCGCCAGGGTGGTACGGTAGGCATCGTAAGCGGCGGCGACGCCGGCCAGATCGGCCAGGTTTTCGCTGAGCGTCAGGTTGCCATTGACGGCCAGATCGGCAAACGGTTTATACGCCGAAAACTGCGTCGCCAGCCTGGCCGAGGCTTGCGTAAAATGTTCCTTGTCCTGCGTGGTCCACCAGTCGCGCAGGCGGCCCTGGGCGTCGAACTGCGCACCCTGGTCGTCGAAGCTGTGGCTGATTTCATGGCCGATCACGCTGCCGATGGCACCGTAATTGGTGGCGTCGGACGCCTTCGGATCATAGAACGGCGGCTGCAGGATGGCTGCCGGGAACACGATGCCATTTTGCAGCGGCATGTTGACGGCATTGACCAGCTGCGGCGGCATGGCCCATTCCGACTTGTCGGCTTTCTTGCCCAGCTTGGCGAGCTGCTGGCGCGTCTGGAATGCCTCGGCGCGCACCACGTTGCCGAAGGCATCGCCCGGCACCACGCGCAAGCCGGCGTAGGAATCCCAGCGGTCCGGGTAAGCCACGCCGACATACAGGGTCTTGAGTTTTTCCTGCGCCTGGGCGCGGGTGGCCGGTGCCATCCAGTCGAGCTTGTCAATGCGCTGGCTGAAGGCAGCAATGATATTGGTCACCATGTGCTGGATGCGCAGCTTGTCGGCGGCGGCAAAATTGCGCTCGACATAGACGCGGCCGACTGACTGGTCCAGGGCGCTGTTGGTGGCAGCGAGCGCACGCTTCCAGCGCAGCGACTGTTGCGGCGTGCCCGACAAGGCCTTGCCATAAAAGGCGAAGCGCTGATCCACAAAGGCCTTCGACAGGCTGCCGCCGACATGGTTGATCTGGTGGAAAGCCAAATAATCCTTCCAGGTGGCCAGATCGGTCGACGCCACCAGCGCCGCTTCACCCGTGGCGGCGCCCGGATGCCAGACGATGAACGTGCTTTGGCCGGACAACCCGGCGGCCTTGAAGAACGCCGCCCAGTCCATGCCGGGGGCCTTGCTGGCAAAGTCTTTCAGGGTCCAGCTGTTGTTGGCTTTTAAGACGTCGGCGGAATCTTCGCGGCTGGCATGGGCCTGGGCGATCGCCGTTTCCAGCGCCATCACCTTGACGGCGCGCGCTTCGCTGTCACCGAACCCGGCCAGCGCCAGCATGGCGGCGATGTGCTGCTGGTACTTGCTACGCAGCTCAGCCATGTTGGCGTTGTCGGTCAGATAGTAGGCGCGATCGGGCATGCCGAGGCCCCCTTGCAGCAGGAAGGGCACGTTGCGCGTCGGGTCGGCCAGGCCCGGTGCCACCCAAAAACCAAAAATATTTTCAGTGAAAAAATTGGTGTTGTTCAGTGGATCGACGTCAGCGCGCAGCGATGCCCCCAGCGCACGCGTCAGTTGCGCCTTGCTGGAAATCGCAGCGATGTTCGCCAGCAGCGGCTTGAGGGGTGCGGCGCCTTTCGCCTCGATGGCGGACTCATCCATGAAAGTCTGGTAAAAACTGGCCACCTTGCGGGCGTCAGGCTTGGCCTTGGGGTCGGCGTTGATGCTGTCGAACATCTTGACGATGCGCGCATTGGTGTCTTCGGCGATCGAGGCGAACGCGCCCCAGCTGCTGCGATCGGCCGGAATCTCCGTCTTCGCCAGCCACTCGCTATTGGCGTACGTGAAAAAATCGTCGCCCGGCAGCAAGGCCGTGGCGGCCGGCCGGACGATGCTGCTGGCAGCCGGCGCAGCCTGGGCTGGCGTTGGCGTTTGCGCCTGGGCGAAGCTGCAGGCGGCGCTGCACAGGGCAACGGTGATGGCGGTCTTGAGCGGAGTCCAGCTGGTGTTCATGGTGTCCCTTGAAGAAATGAAATAGACGGTATCGAGCGCCCTTATTGCGCCGTCACGTTATTGTAATGCGGCGCGTACTTGCGGTAGCAAACGTGCCTTGCGTGCCGCGCGCATGCGCACGCCATTGCCGATCCGTTGCGCTTCGACCAGGGCAGCGGCGCCAAAGTGCTCGCTGACATAAGCCTCCATGCGCGCGGCGTCGCCCGCATCGGCAGACGGGGCGACGATGTCAGCAAACGCCCGGCCGCGGCCGATCGCATCCTGGTCTTGCATCAGGCGCTCGCGGTTGGCGACCGCAAAGTCCCAGGCCTGGGCGAGGTGCGCGTTGGCGGCGACGGCGACAACGACGGGCATTGCTGCTTGTACGGACAACTGCGGCGACAACTGCGGCGACAACTGCGGCGACAGCGCCAGTTGCAGCACCCGCGCCGCCTGGCGCGGATCGGCCACCTGCACCAGGGCGCGCGTCAAGCGCTTGCGCTCGGCGTCGCTGGAGCTTGCCTGCAGGCGCGCGATCAGCAGGTCGACGGTGGCGCCATTGGCATCGTGGCCGGCCGCGCTGAGTACGACGTCGAGCATCGATGGACTGACGCTGGCCGGCCGCCGCACGTAGCGCTCAAACCGCAGCTGCGCTTCGGCCATCGCGGCGGGGTCGCCGGCGCGCACCAGCATGGCAGCGAGCTGCGCGCGCAATGCGCGCTCATCGACCGGTTCGCCGTTGCGTTCTTCCCAGCCCAGGCTGGCAAATTTTGCTTGTAGTAGCTTGATGATGAAGCGGCGGATGAGCGCCTGTTCGGGGGTGCCAGCGGCCAGCGCGTCGAGGCTGCCCAGATTGGCGAGGATGGCGCCCCAGACGGCGCCACGGTTTTCCTTGGCATACTGACCGACCAAGGTGAGGTACGATGCCAGTGGCAAACGCCCGGCCAGCACCATCGCCCAGGCATCGGCCTGCAACTTCAGGCGGGTGGCGTCGGGCAGCCGGGTGACCTGGCGTGCCAGCGCATCGAACGAGGCGGGGTCGTAGTGCACGCGAAACAGGCCGACGGCGTCGGCGTCGACCACCAGCACGCCATCGCAGCTCTGGCTGACGGTGGCGCTGGCGCTCGATAACAACACGGTGCTGGCCTTGCCATCGACTTTGCCGACCTGCACCGGCACGCGCCACAGCATGCCGTCGGCGGCCGGCTCGTCAAGACGAAACGGCTGCTGGCGCAGGGTCACTTCACGCTTGCCATCCTTGCACTGCTGACTCACTTGAATGACGGGAAAGCCGGCCTGGGTGGTCCAGTCGGACGCCAGTTGTTGCAGCGGTTTGCCGGCGGCCGCTTCGAGTGCGGCCCACAGCTCGTTACTGGTGGTGTTCGAATACTTGTGGCGCGCCAGATACGCGCGGATGCCAGCGCGAAATGGCGCCTCGCCCAGATAGGCTTCTAGCATGCGCAGCAAGGCCTGCCCCTTGTCGTCAGCGATGGCATCGACGGCATCGCTGGCCTGGGCTTCGGTGGCGATGGCGCTGTGGATCGGACGGCTGGTCGTTCCGGCATCGAGGTCCAGCATCTGTTCCCGGCTGAGCTGGGCATCGAGTGCGGACCGCCACTCGGGGTGAAAGTGCTCGCTTGCCTTGACTGCCATCCAGCCGGCGAAGGCTTCGTTGAGCCACCGGTTGTCCCACCAGGCCATGCTCACCAGGTCGCCGAACCACTGGTGCGCCACCTGGTGGGCGTTGACGGCAAAGCGCAGCTGGCGGACGGCGTCGGGACTGCTGAGCGCATCGACCAGCAGGGCCGATTCGTTGTAGACGACGGCGCCCCAGTTTTCCGTGGCGCCCTGCAAGCCGCCGGGTATGGCAATCTGGTCGAGCTTGGCCAGCGGATACGCTACGCCAAAGTAGTCGCTGTAATACTGCAGGACGTCGGCCGTCACCGCCAGCGGGTAGGCGGCGGCGCCCAGTTTGCCCTCGGTGGTGACGATGCCGATATCGACCCCATCCTGCTTGCCCGACAGGCGCTCGAGTTCGCCCGCCACCAGCACCAGCAGGTAGCTGGGCATCTTCGGGGTGATGGCGAACGAGCTGCGTTGCAGGCCCGATTCGAGGCGTTCCTGCTTGTCGATGGGAGTGTTCGAATACGCCTTGAAGGTCGCTGGCAAATCGACGGTCAGTTTAAACGTGGCGCGAAACGCCGGCTCATCCCAGTTCGGCAGCAGGCGGCGGGCGGCGGGCGCTGCCAAGGCCGTCGCCAGCAGGATTTTTTCGCGCGCAGCGACTTGATATGTCACTTGAAACATGCCACGCGCTGCGCGATTGATCAGGCCGCGAAACTTCAGCGCCAGCGCGTAGCGTCCAGGCGCCAGCGGCTTGTCGAGGTGAAAGCTGAGGGTTTGTTGCTGGGCATCGAGCAGCGGCGTGAGCTTGACTTCGCCGATCTGGCGGCCGGCCAGGGTGGCGCTATCGATGTCGAGGTCGACGGCGTTCAGCACGATGATCGAGGTCGCCGCCAGGACGTCGATGGCCACCGTTTCGGCGCCCAGAAAGGTGTGGTCCTTCAAATTCGGCGTCAAATGGACGGCGTACTGGACCGGCACCACTTCTTTTGGCAGCGTGCCCGGCGTTGTGGCGAAATTGAACGGTGCCTCGGCACGCGCCGCCAGCGCAGCGCATGCCAGCACGGCCACGCTCATCATTCGGTGGAACATTCTCATACGGGTCTCGGGTATGGTTGCTGGGCGCGGTCACCATTGTGGCGACATAACCCAGCCAGCACTGTAGCGCCGCGCCGGGCAGAGTTCGGGGCCGACGCGATGGAATGCGAATAATGAGGGCAAAACGTCAATAAAAGGGCATGAACGCGATATCGCCACGCTAATTATGCAAATTGGAAATATTTTGCCCGTTTATAGCACCGTCCTCGCACCTTCGTAACAAATTGAAAGAAATTGGATTTTTTATCGTCGCCACCCTAAAGTTTGGCCGGAACGGGCCGTTATGGAGAGACACGCGGCAATCCGATTGAACAGACAGTGGTGCGACCATGACTTCGAACGACGTAGTAAGCATGTATGAACAACTTGCTGGCTTGAGCGCCCAGATGTGCCTGGCCGCGCAGGCTGGTGACTGGACGTCGCTGGCCGCCCTCGAGCGCCAGTGCGCCAGCCATCAGCAAGCCGTGCAGGCGGGTGTGCCGCCGCTGACGGGCGAAGCGCGCAGCCGCAAGATCGCCCTGCTCAAGCAGATCATGGCCAACGACCGCGCCATCCGTGATGTCACGGAATCCTGGATTAACCATGCGATCCCCGGCGTCGTCCATTAAGGTGTCCCCGAAACACCGTGGCGGGCGGCGCCTAATCGCAATGATTCGGGTCTTCTAGCACATTAGTACGAATGTACGGTGAGTAAGGGGCCGGACACAGCGGACTCGCATAACAATTTTCAAAGTCGACTCAAGTACCTTCTCACGTCATCTGGCGTCGCCGCGCAACGATTTTGTCCCCGACAGACCGGGAGCTGCCCGTGGTCGCGCTTGGCGCCCCAGCGCCCTGCCGCTGACGGCCATCGACCGCGTCGGTGATTCGCTCTCCCTTCCGCAGCAGTCCCCGCGGCCGCTCCATGCGACTACCCCAAGGTCCGCCTTCGGTTCATCACAAGTGCACGGCTTTACCGCAACGACCTGAAACCTCCGCATCCCGACGTTGCATGGATCGCCGGCAACGTCATAAGCTCGCGCGGCCTACGTTGATGGAGCACAGGCGCGATGACCGTCGTGCCAGCTGTTGGTTGAGAGCCGCTAAATTCTTCACTGCAATTTCTTGCAGGATTTTGACTGATCGCAAAAAATTTTTTTGCAGAACAAGAATGCATCAAGCTGTCGTTCGACGGGAATAGCATAATTTTTTTACGACCAGGCTGGACATCAATGCAGCACGTTGAATTATTGCTTCCCGAAAATGGTCGGCGCAACTTTCATAAAAGATATTTACTTCAGGCGGCCCTGACACACCGTAGCAGGTAGGGGGCTCTTGCATTAATCAACGGAACTGTACGAATGTGCGGTGAGTAACGTAGATACGATGGCAAAGTGCGCAGCACCTTGTTCAAGGTCGCCTTGAACGCATCACGAAGTAAGGGGGGAAATTCCCCAGCGCCGCTGTCGCGGCACCTTCCCGTTCGTGCACGCTGGAGCGCGCGCCACTTGTCGGGGCCAGCTGTTAAAAACTGCGGAGGACACATGGAAATTTGGATGACTTCAAGCACCGAAAGCGTCGAATTTGCGGCCACGTTCGCCTTGGCGAAAGCGCGCATGGAACCGATATTCAATCAGCGCTTTGGCGAACTGGCGTATGGCAGCGGCCTGGTTGAACTACAGTATTGCGCGCGGCATCACGCCTTACCCCATGAAATTGTCGGCGAGACCAAAAAATACGCGAAAGCCTCGCACACCGCGCATATCTATGCAAATCTGGAAGTGCCTGCCAACTGCTCCGTCAAGGAAATGATTACATCGGTCGCTACCTCACTTGCAAGCCATATCGTGAACTTGCGAAAATTTAAGATTAGCAACTTCGACATTGATAGATTCTGCGCAGACTATGCCAATTTTGCAATGCGCGAAAGCTGGACCGTGCCCTTGGGATTTCCTGCGGTGTTGCCGGCCACGCCTTGTCAGCCACAGTGGGCAAAAGCCCATGAGATGGCGCACCGTCGATCACAGGAAAGTGCACAGCGCCGCCGTGCCGGTGACCAGCCAGCTTTTGAAACTGCAATGCGCTGACTGCCGCTTCGGACAAAGGGCCACTCAAGGCACGCTCGAATAACCGTCACGAGCGTCCTGCTGTCGCATTGGTAGCGCGATTTTGATCAGCTAAGGTATTTCAGGGAGATGGGATAGGCGCCCACATTTCCGACTTTTCAAGGTCGCATCAACCAGCGCAAGTAGGCTGTCCTCGCCCGCGTAGGAGCGATGCGACACTACCGTCGAGCACTGCGCGCAGCTGCTCGCGGTCGTGTAATTCAACCAGCCTACCGCTGATGGATACCCCGTGCTGCGTGTTAAATCGCGCAATCAAGCGGCTCACCGTTTCGACGGTAGTCCCAAGATAACTGCCGATATCGCTACGTGTCATGCTCAACCGGAATGATCGGCTCGAGTAACCTCGCCGCTCATATTTATTACTCAGATCAAGCAAGAAGCCAGCAAAACGCTCATCCAGGCTTGCCATGGAAAGTAAACACGACCTTTCGTAATTATTTGCTAACGCTCCGCTCATGATTTTAAGAAATTGCTCACCCAACTGTGGTGCGCTCGCCATCGCCTGCCTAACATTCCGATAAGATATTTCGCAAACCTCGCTGTCTTCCAGGGCCATCACCCGAGCCACATGCACGCCTGCAGCAATCGCCTCCATGCCGATAATGTCACCCGGCATATAGAATTTCACTACATGTAAAGTACCGCCGGGATCGCGGCTTAAGACCTTGAATTGACCTGAACGGACAACGTAGAGCATGTCAAATCTATCGTTCTCTCTACACAGCACTGCGTTACGTTCGACACGTCGCTTTCCGGTTAGCACCGTGTCGAGGATCTCGGCATCACCGGTATGAAACAGCATCGGCAAGCAGCTCTTGGCGGCACCACACAATGCACAATGTACCGCGCCTTGATCTACTGACTCAGCGGAAAAACTGCCTGCTGTGTTGCCATGTTTGACGTCTTTACGCATCATCGCTGTCCTCCCAGCCATCATTGTTTTTCTCGTTGACCATCACCGAACTGATCAGACCTTGCTCCATCGCATAGCGGGCAAGTTGCGCGTTGCTATGGATGTTCAATTTCTCAAACAGGCGGGTACGGTGAGTCGAAATAGTCTTTGGACTTCGATGTAAATGGGCAGCAATGTCACCTGTGCTATCGCCCGCGACGATTCGCATCATCACTTCGAATTCTCGTCCTGTCAGCACCGTATGGCCTTTTTTCGAATGGCCCTGTACTTGCCTGAACAATAATTCGCTCAGAAATTCACTGAAGTGTTTGCCACCATCGGCGACCTTGCGTACTGCACTGACCAGGTCAGGCAAGGACGCGCCTTTGCTCAGATAGCCGTCTGCCCCCGCCCGCAAAGAGCGCAACGCATATAGTTCTTCCCCGTAGGCGCTGATGACAAGGACGCCAATGTGTGGCATAAGACGTTTGATGCGGGCCAACAGGGTCAGCCCGTTTTCATCTGGCAAGTCAATATCGACCAGTGCAACATTGATCATGCGACAGTCCAGTTCAGCCATTGCCGCATTTGCGCTCAGCGCCTGCCCCACAACAATAATGTCATCAGCGGTACCGAGCATTTGACGAAGTCCGGTAATCACCAGCGGATGATCGTCAACCAGCAGCACCCGAATTGGTTCAGCGCGCATATGCATACTCGTACGGAAATTCAAGTGACAGACAAATGCCCTGACCAGCGGGAATACTGACCGTCAAGCTCGCACCGAGCGCAGTCGCCTGTTCGCGCATGCTGACCAAGCCGAGTGAGTTCAAGCCATCGAGTTCTTCCACTGGAGCACCAACACCATTGTCTTGGGCTACGGACACCACAGTGCCGTTACATTGATAAATTCGTAGCGTCAAACAACTCCCCCCGGAGTGTTTCTCCGCATTAATCATTGCTTCACTCAGAACACGGTACACAAGGCGTTCAAATTCGTCGAGGAGAATAGGTCCCTCAAGACTGGCATCGGTATAGAACGTCACCGCCAAACCACTGCGTCTTGCCAGGCTTTTCGCCTGCCACTCGAGTGCCGCCCATACACCCATTTTCTCAAGCAAAACAGGGCGCAAATCAACGCCGATCTTTCGAATTGTGGCAAACGCACAATCGGCAAGCACCGCAGCATCCTCCAGCAAATCACTGGCGACGAGGCCGAGCTGCGTCTGTCGTGCAATAGCGACACAAATGCACGCCTTGATGGCGGTTAGCACGGCGCCAAGGTCATCATGGATTTGCTGAGCCAACTGACGGCGCTCGCAGGAAAGAAAACCTTGCCGCGCGACATCCTGCCGGCGCCTGCTGGCAGTGCGGCGCCGCGACTTCAGGTAACCATCGTCCCCAAGCACAGAGACAGATATTCGATCGAAGCGAGCGTTCGACGAAGAAGTGCGCGTCGCCGATTCGCCGGCAGTAAGTTGGCTATTATTTTTCATGGCGCCACTTCAATCGAACAAAAAAGACCCAATCGCGGAGTCACGCAGCGGCGCAGAGATGCACACTGCGGGCGAACCGATTGGCTCCTGGCAAGCCGCCGCCATCCCGCATGCCTCGCCAGCCACCACCAGCCGACGACCGCCCAAGCGCTTTGCCTCATACATTGCGGCGTCGGCTCGTTCGATCAAGCGATCGACGCCGCAGCCATGGTCGGGACAAAATGCCAAACCAAGGCTGGCGCTGATTCTATGGACATTTGCTTGAATGGAAAAAGGCCGCGCCAATTGTTCAAGCAATTTATTGGCAATATCGAGGGCGACACTACGGTACCCTAATAAAGGAAGCACCACGACGAACTCGTCGCCACCGAAGCGGCCCACCGTATCGGTGCTGCGTACCACGCCTTGCAGCCGCAAGCCGACTGCCTGCAGCAGCGAGTCGCCGGTCAAGTGACCAAAATGGTCGTTGACCAACTTAAAATCGTCGAGATCGATAAAAATCACGGCTAGCAGACTTCGAGTCGGCATCGTTTTTTGTAATCCTGATTGCAAGGATTCGAAGATCCCCGTTCGACCAGGCAAGCCCGTGAGCGGATCTTGGCTGGCACGGAGCCGCTCAAGTTGCAAAACATGATCCGCTTCAGTACGGTCGTGTAGCACGCAGACCCAATGGCTGATGACGCCATTCATATCGCGGATCACGGTAATAACCTGATCTGCGCGAAAAACTGATCCATCAGCGCACCGCACATTGACATCCAGAGTTGATTTGTCCTGGACGGCTTCGCTAAGTGCACAATAGACATCCCTGCACAATGTTTCTGATCCGCGCTGGAAAATAAGGGAATTTACAGAAACGCCGCTGACCTGGTCGTACATAAATGCAGTCAGCTTTTCAAAATCACGATTCACCCAAGCAATATTTTTATTCTTATCAATAATCAATACTGGATCCGCAAGGAATTCAATGGCCTTTTCCAGCAATGGACTAAAGAAAATATGACTCAACCGCGCTTTTAAAGACTTATCGAAATATCTCATAACATCTCCGTTTTTTAAAGCAGAGTGGCAGATGAGCGAAATTTACATTAGGGAATTTTCTAAAATAAATTCTGATAAAATTATTTAAATAAGAAATATAGGATTTTACATTTAACAAATCATCTGACAGTTTTATTTTAAACATAAATATTGTAAAATGTAAACTTAATTGTTTCTCGTTTTTTCTTCGAAATCTGCTAGTCCTTCTATGCCGGAGAAATTTTCTACTGTCAAATGTGAGGGTGACCAGATTAACCCGATCTACTAACTCTTACGACATAAAAAAATAGACTTCAATCAAAAAAACATCACTTCATTATGCCAATCGCATCATTCGGCACCTAGCTCAACATTCTTTGAATAAAAAAAATCACGTAACTTTTCGGTTAAGTTACTTTATTGTTAATAATATTTACATCTCTGACACTATAAAACCCAGTTAATTTCTTTTTAGAAAATAAAATTATTATATGTTATTCTATATTTCTGTTAAAAAAATACACCAAATCAAAAATAAATGATTGACCATTACATTGAGGTGCATCAAATAAAGCGTGACGCGAAGCGACGTTTTTTAATCAGAAAATTCAAACATGGCGCCGATCAAAAAATATATAAAATAATTTGGGGTATCTCTACTTGGTCATTTTTCCAACATATAAATTCGATCTGACTGTCACCAAGGCGAAACGCAAGCGGGAGGCTGCAATGAACGATTGCATGGATGATCTTGTGCTCGTAGAGAAAACACTCGAAGGCGATCTTGAGAGCTTTTCCCAACTGGTAGAAAAATATGAAGGACGAATCTATCGATTGGCGTTCGGCGTGCTCAAGCAACGCGAGGATGCCGAAGACATCGCGCAAGAGACCTTTATCCATGCCTTCAGGGCCCTGGCAACTTTTCGCCGCGAGGCCGCCTTCTACACATGGCTGTATCGTATCGCCCTAAATCGCGCGCTAAACCGCCGTAGCCACCACTGGTTGGTCAAAGCGCATTTTTCAACTGAACGGGACAACGCAGCTGGCATCCTCGCGGCGACGGAGCGGATCTGCCCACGCCCGCCGCCACCATTGGCGCTGGAGTATAAGCAAGCACTGCAGACGGTTGAGAGAATATTGGCGGAAATGCCTGAGAAATTTGCCGACGCCCTGATATTGCGGGTGATGGAAGGGCTCAGCTATGCGGAAATTTCAAGCCTGCGAACGATGTCTGTGAATACTGTACGCACCAGAATTTACAGGGCACGCCAATTCATATCGCGTCGCATGAAAGAATGGCCCAGCCAACACGGGGCGGCGGACTGCCTGCCTAAATAGGTCGGTGACAACAAACAACGTCGACGGGCGCCGATTCAATGGAAGTGCAGCGCAAGTCACCTTCAACGCATGAAGGACCGTTGATGCCGCCAGGCGCCATCGAACCCGTCTCTTGCACTGCTGACGCGCGGAAAGCCTGGGAAAATATTCAAACGTGGCGTTGATGCTGGCTCGGGATTGTCGCATTCGCCGCGATGGCGGACGCAATCCGAATTCTGGAGACCGAGCGCCAGGTATCTCCTGGCGTCGTCTCTGGCCGGTTGCATCCGGCGCCCCGCAGCACATGGCCGGCTGTGGGACTGCTTCCACGACAGGCGTTTCCTCAACGGTTGTCTGTGACTCGCGCCACCTATCGTTGGTGACTGCGCAGACCCGTGTCGCGTGATGAAATAAAGTATAGCGGAAAAAACAATCTTGTGTAGACAAATTCTGCCGTACCGAATCGGCGGGCCAGATTAGCCCGCCGGCGCGGTATTGGCCACTTCGGTACCGGCGACCACTTCGGCGGCGGCGCGGCGCGGCATCAGGCGACTTTTTAATTTGGCAATGAAATTGGGCATGCGCACTGCCGCCGATGCGGCCGCCGGCGTCTCGGCGGCGCGGCGGCGCCTGGCCTTGGCGCGCTGGCGCAGCAGCACAACGACCAGTCCGGCGATCAGGCTGAGGATGATGGCGGCGACAATGGCGATCACCAGCCATGGCTTGCTGGTCGTTTCGACTGCTTTACTGCCCATCGGCACCAGTTTGGGTGGCAGCGGCTTGGGCGGTGCCGCCTTCGCCACCGCTGCGAGCGGCGTTATCACCACTGTCGGCAATGTCGTTCCTTGCAGGGCCACGCTGAGCTGCTTGACCTTGTCTTCCAGTTCGCTCAGGTGGGCCGTCAGGGCGGCATTGCTGGCGCCCAGCGCGGCGCAGCTGTCGCCGTCAGTGTCGGTCGCGTTGTTGCGCGCAGGACATGCGGCGCTTGCCGGCCGCGCCAACTGCAGCAGCCGGCGCCCGCTATCGGCGTGGGCAGCCAGTTGCAAGGGCCGCAGCGGCGGCGCCACGTGCGCGGGCGGCACGGTCGCTGCCACCGCTGCCACCGCTGGCGGCGGCATGGGCACAGCTGGAGCTATCACCAGCGCCGGTGGTGCGGGCGGCGGCGGCGGCGGATTCGGATCGGCGCTCAGCCACAGCGTCACCTGGCGCACGGATTTCTGGCCATTTTCCGTCAGGGTAAAGAAAATCGGCAGATGATCGGCGCGGATCGGCGTGGCCGCGCTGATATGCAGATAGCGGCGGCCCTCACGCCGGAAGGTGGTGACAATGGCATTGGCCAGCGCGGCCGGCATCTGCAGGCTGGCGGCGCGATACACCTCGGCGTCCGCCACGCCGGCCTGGATGGTGGCCGTGTCGCTGGACAGGCCGGTCAGTTCGATGTCCGCCGACAGCGGCTGGCCCATAAAGGAGCGCACCTGAGGCTCGCCCAGCTCGACGGCAGCGGCGTGGCCGCCGGCAGCGGCCAGCATCACCATGACAAGCGATAAACAATAGCGAAAATACATTAAGATGATCTTTGACGTCGGTAGGCGGACGGCAAACGCTGCCGCCCATAGTCGTTAACGCGCGTTGGAGTAAACTCTTTAGTTCCGCGCAAAATTAAAAGAAAGGATCATCGATGACACACCGGATCGAGAAGGACAGCTTTGGCCCCATCGAGGTGGCCGGCGCCAGCCTGTGGGGCGCGCAGACGGAACGTTCGCTGCACCACTTCCATATTTCCACCGAGCGCATGGCGCCCGAACTGATCGCCGCACTGGCCCAGGTCAAACGCGGCGCCGCCGCAGTGAACCGCTCGCTGGGCAAGCTCGACGACCGGCTGGCCGACGCCATCATCGCCGCCGCCGACGAAGTGCTCGCTGGCCAGCATGCCGACCAGTTCCCGCTGGCCGTCTGGCAGACCGGTTCCGGTACCCAGTCAAATATGAACATGAACGAGGTGCTGGCCAACCGCGCCTCGGAAATCCTCGGTGGTGAACGGGGCGAGGGGCGCCTGCTGCACCCCAACGATCATGTCAACATGGGGCAGTCGTCGAATGACATCTTTCCTACGGCCATGCACGTCGCCGCCGCCATTTCTCTGGTGCACGCGGTATTGCCGGCGCTGGCGCAATTGCGTGGCACGGTCGAGCAGAAATCGGGCGAGTTTGCCGACATCGTCAAGATCGGCCGCACCCACTTGCAGGACGCCACGCCACTGACGCTGGGGCAAGAGTTTTCCGGCTACGGCGCCCAGCTCGAGTACGCCGGTCACCTGTTGCAGCAAGCCTTGCACGGCGTGCTGCTGCTGGCCGCCGGCGGCACCGCGGTGGGCACGGGTTTGAACGCCCATCCCGAGTTCGCCGGCCGCATCGCCAACGAACTGGCGGCGCGCACCGGCATCGGCTTCATGACGGCGCCCAACAAATTTGCCGCCCTGGCTGGCCACGACGCACTGGTGGCGGCGCACGGCGCCCTCAAGACGCTGGCCACCGCCTTGATGAAAATGGCCAACGATGTGCGCTGGATGGCATCCGGGCCGCGCTCGGGCCTGGGCGAAATCAGTCTCCCGGAAAACGAGCCGGGCAGTTCCATCATGCCCGGCAAGGTCAACCCCACCCAGTGCGAAGCGCTGACCATGCTGTGCTGCCAGGTATTCGGCAACGATGTCGCCATCACCATCGGCGGCGCCTCGGGCAACTTTGAATTGAATGTGTTCAAGCCAATGATTGCCCACAACTTCCTGCAAAGCGCGCGCCTGCTGGCCGACGGCATGCTGTCGTTCGACCGCCATTGCGTGCAGGGCATCAGCGCCAACCGCGGCCGCATTGCCGAATTGATGGATCGCTCACTGATGCTGGTGACGGCGCTGACGCCGCACATCGGTTACGACCGCGCGGCGCAGATCGCCAAGCTGGCCCAGCACGAGGACTTGACCCTCAAGCAGGCCGCCCTGCAACTGGGTTTTGTAAGCGAACAACAGTTCGATGACTGGATTGTACCGATCGCCATGACCCGTCCAGGATAATGGTTTAATGTACAGCCATGTGTGCGTGGTTTAACGAAGATTAATATTTCAATAAGATACTATGCAATCACTTACATTCGAACTCAACGATGACTTTGTCGAAGTCAATCAGCTGCTCAAGCTGGTCGGCCTGGTCGACAGCGGCGGTGCCGGCAAGAATCTGGTGGCCAGCGGGGCCATCAATGTCGACGGCCAGACGGAACTGCGCAAGACCGCCAAGATCCGTGCTGGCCAGACGGTCAGCCTTGGCGATGTGCGCATCAGCGTGGTAGCGGCTGCCGAAGGCGGTTGAGGCTGCGATTTATCATGCTCGAGGTAAGTGGGACAGCGGGAGACCTTTCGGTTTGCGGCGTCACAACATCGCGCGGGCTTGCTTGCTCATATCATAAGACGTCACTAACCGGCCAAAGGGGATGCCATGAACGGGCCCAACGATAACGAGCCAAGCCAGCAACGGCTGATCGGCGACCTGCGCGTCGTGATCGAAAATGCGGAAGAATTACTCAAAAATACGGACCAGTACACCAGCAGACTGTACCAAAATGCGCGCGAAAAGCTGGCTCAGGCCTTGAACGCCGCCACCGAAGAACTGGCCCGTTTCGAAGACGCCCAGCTCGAGCGGATGATGGTAGCGACCCATGCGGCCAGCGTGCAGCATGCCGACAGCACCGGCGAAGCGCGCGTGCTGCGGGCGTTTCACTAACGCTCTATCCGCATTGATGAACGGCGCCCGCGTGGCGCCGTTTTTTTCGCCTTGGCCGCCAGCGCCGGCTAGCAAGTGGCGTGCTGGCGCTGCACCAGCAGTCCCAGCGAGAGCCATTGGGCCAGCGCGGCGCCGAGGTCGAAGCCGGCGTCGAGCGCCAGTGCGGCATCGATGGCAACGCCCATGGTTGTGCCCTGCTGCACGCTGCGCAGGGCCGCCAGACTGGCCAGCGTCAATGGCGTCAGGGTGGCCTGCCAGCGCGGCCGCGCCACCACCCACTGTTCAGAAGCGGCCATCGTTGACGGCCAGGGGCCGCCATGGTGGGCGTGCCACAAACTGGCCAGCGGCCAGGGCGCGGCCATCAGCGTGACCGCCGGTGCCAGAACAAAGCGGGCGTCATCGAAGCGTTGCGGGGTCCAGCCGGCCAGGTCGAGCGCGCTGACGGCGACGGCATCGTCGGCAAAATACGCGCAATGCAGCGCCCATTCGAGGCGGCCCATGTCGGCCAGGTAGGGATAGTCGGCCGCCGGTGCAAAATTGGCCAAAAAATCAGGAAAGGCGGCGCCGAAGGCATTCAGGTCGGCCTCGCGCGGCGGCTGCGCCAGTCCGAAGGCCGCGCTGGCGCCGGCGAAAAATTCGTCGCCCACTAGTTGCTGCAGCACGGGAAAGGCTGCCGCCAGGGTCTTGTGCCATGTACCGCGCTGCTGCCCCCGGTACATGGCGAGCCGCTGGCTCACTTGTGAACCGGCAAAGCTGCTGATGTCGGCGGCGGCCGCATCGCGCAGGGCGGCAGCAAACTGGCGCTGGCTGGCGGCCAACCCGGTGCTGGTCGACGGCCATGCAGGTGCAGCGGCATCGGTACGCCATGTCGAGACTGGTCGAGCGTCAGTCAGCGTGGCCGCCAGCGCCCGCGCCTTGTCCGCTTCAGCGAGCAGCACGGACAAGGCAGGGATATCGGTGTCCCACTCGATCAGGGTCGGGGTCGGGCCGAACGCGCGCAGGGCCGCCCCGTACAGTTCCCAGACGGCGGCGCACACCGGGGCGCCATGATGATCGACCAGCGCCACCGGCGTGACCAGGTGGCCAGCCAGGTGGATCTCCGCCACCGCGCCCGGCGCCAGCCTGGCCAGGGTGGCGATGGCAGACAAGGCGTCTTCGCCATGGTTGCACTGGTTGACGTACAGATTATTCAGGTCGAGCAGCACGCCGCAGCCCGTGCGGCGCGCCAGCTCGGCGAGAAACTGCGCCTCGCTCATCGCATCGGCGTGATACCGCACGTAGGTCGAGACGTTTTCCAGCAGGATGGTGCGGCCGAGCGCCTGCTGCACCTGATCGATGCGGCAGACCAACAGGTCAAAGGCGCTGCGCGCCAGGGGCAGCGGCAGCAAGTCGCACAGCTGTTGTTCGGCCAGTGCGCTCCAGCTCAAGTGTTCGGAAATGAGGACCGGTTCGATGCGCCCGGCCAGCCGGCGCAGCCGTTCCAGATGAGCGCTGGAAAAGCCGTGTACTGAACCGAGGCCCAGACCGACGCCGTGCAAGCTGACAGGATAGTCGCGCCGCAGCCGTTGCAGCACATGGCCATCCCAGCCGGACAGGTGCAGATAATTTTCAGCGTGAACTTCGAGCCAGTCGACCGCCCGCTGCGGCGCCTGCAGGAACTCGCGGTAGTGCGGCGCGCGCAGGCCGACACCGACGCCGCCCGCAAACATCGGCTTCGGCATCGACGGCTGCCAGCGTTGCCGACTTATTTGGCGCCGTCGCCCATCACCGGGCCGCCCTTGGCGCTGGCCAGCTTGCCGCCTGCTTTCAGGCAGCTGCCCTTGACCACATACTTCCACTCGTGAACGCTGTTGTCGGTCTTGGCCATGCCGGCGCAGCCATGCGAGCCGTCGGCGGCGGCGCAATCGTTTTGACCGGCCTTGGCAACGCCAAAGCACTGTTCATTGTCGATTTTTTTCTCATCGGCAGCGGCAGCGGTGCACACGCTGGCGAGGGCGGCAGCGAGAAGAAGATGGCGTTGGTTCATGGCAGACTCCTGATCAAGATGACGCAATTTTACACTGACGCCGCTCACCTGCCGTACCCGATCAGCGCGCTGGCCGCCCGCCGTCGGGCGCCCTGCCTGCCTGCTGTATGACTCAGGCTTTGGTATTGATGGTGTTACCCAGGTGCGCAGGCAAATTTTGCACCGACGGCGCCGCCTGCACGGCATCGAGCAGCTGGGTGGCGGTCGACGCGGCGATGTCCTGCGATTTCTTCAGCATGGCCAGGCCGATTTCCTGGGCATTGCCGGTTTCGGCGATGCTCGTTGACAGTTTTGCAATTCCGGTGATATCCATGGCAGTCTCCAGTGGTGGACTTCTGCACTGTTAACGACGATCGTCGCCAGAACTTTAGGCGAGCCGTGCATTCAACCAGGCTAGTACCGTGTGCGGATCGTTGAGGTCGAGCCAGACCAGCGCCGGCCCGGCATCGGCCGGCCGCGGCGCATCCGACGCCACCGCCACGATATGGCTGTCGTTGACGTACAGGGCCGGCTTGCCGAGCGCCGGACGGAACACTTCGAGCTTGTCGATCGGCTCCCATTTATAGCCTTCCACCACGGTCAGGTCGGCCGGCGCCAGCCGCGCCACATGTTCCATTAGCGACGGTTCAGGCGTCCCGCGCAGTTCGCGCATGACCGCCAGCCGGAACGGCGAAGCGAGCATGACCTCGGCAGCGCCGGCCATGCGCAGGCGCGCGCTGTCCTTGTGCGGCGGCTCGAGCAGGACGTCGTGGTGACTGTGCTTGATGACGTTGATGCGCAGCCCGCGCGCGGCCAGCGCCGCCACCAGGTATTCGAGCAGCGTGGTCTTGCCGCTGCCGGACCAGCCAACCACGCCCAGGATGGTGGTGATGTTGGTATTAGTAGGCGACTTTATAGCGGGTTCCCCTGTAATTCATCAGCGCCGCCTTCGGCAGCAGTTTTTCCAGCACCAGCCCGGGCGCCACTTCTTCGCCTTCGTGCCGTAGCACCTTGTCGATCAGGACCAGGCGGTCGGCCGGATTGTTCGAATACATATAGCCACCGAAGTGGAGTGGCGGAATGGCGGCGCGTAACTGCTCGGGCAAATCGCGCAGGGCTGGCACGCCGTCATCGGCGCTGGCGGCGCTCGGCTTGGCGGGCGTGGCAGTTGCCGTGGCAAGCACGGGCGCAGCGCGCAGCGCCGCCGGTGCAACGGACACCGCCGGTGGCAGCGGCTTCGACGGCGGCGCGACTGCCAGCACTGGCGCCGCCACCTTCACCGGCGCGGCCGCGCTCGGGGCCGGTGCTGCCGGCGCCGGCGCAGCTATCGGTGCTGGTGCCGGTGTCGGCAGCGGCGTTGGCCGCAGCAGCGCCGCCGCCAGCGCCACCAGCGCCACTGCCACCACTGCGCCAGCGCCGATGGCGGGCAGCGGCACGCGGCGCCGCGGCGCCGCTGTCGGCGCGCCCACCGCGACCGCGGTGAGGGTCGGCGCGGTGCCCAGCTGCCGTTCGGCCTGGGCCTTTTTCAAAGCTTCGAGAATGTACGACATCTAGCGTCCCCGCGGTGTCATCGCCAGCAGGCGCGGCTCGATCACCCCGCTCAACTGGTTGAGCCGCATATACGTGCGTGGTCCCGCCACGCCATCGGCCTTCAAATTTTGCTGGCCCTGGAACTTGCGCAGCTGCGCGCGCGTGCGGCTGTCGAACGCTTGCCCCAGTGGCGGCGCTTTCAGGTCATTGAGTTCAGCCAGGCGGGCGCCGATCCAGTCGACATCGGCGCCGCTGTCGCTGACGCCGAACTGATCGCGAAACGCCCGCGGCGCCGCCCACAGGGTGGTGTACTGGCCGTCGAAGCGCGCCGCCACCGCGGCTACGCTCAACTCCCGGGTCACCCCTTTCATGCGCACGGTGGCCGTCGTTTCCGTCAGTTTAACCAGCACCACATAGCCCACCTGCGCCCCCTCGTGCAGGCTCAAAATGGCGGGGCGGTCGAGCAGACGCAGTTCGTACAGGCCGCCCTTGCCCTGATAGCAGTGCAAATTATCCTTCAGCGCGGCCTGACAGGGCGCATCGGCGCCCAGCGTGGCATGCCACAGCAGGGCCAGTTCAGGCAAGGCATCGTCGACGCTGCCGTAGGCGGAAATTGGCTCGACCTTGCTGGGCACCGTGGGCGCGGCGAGCGTGCGCGGCGCCGGCATCGGCGCCGGCATCGGCATGTTAACGGGCGCCTGCGCCAGCGGGCGCGGCGCAGGCGCCGTCTGCAGCGCGATCTGCCAGCCGGCCGCAGCGGCGACAGCGCAGGCGAGCAGCGCGGCCGCCGCCAGCGGCCAGCGGCGCCCTGTTGGCGCGCCCGCGCCGGCACCGAATACTTCGGCAGCAGCGCGCCGCAAAATAGGCCGGCTGACCTGCGCCACATTCTCGACATAGGCGCCCAGCAAGGCGCGGTCGCACAGCAGGTTGATGCGGCGCGGCACGCCGCCGGTGAGCGCATGGACCAGCGCCGTCACCCGCGCCGAAAACGGATTGCCAGCGCCAGCACCAGCGACCGCCAGCCGGTGCGCCACGTAGCTGCGCGTTTCCAGCGCCGACAGCGAGCCCAGGTGATAGCGCGCGATCACCCGCTGCGCCAGCTGTTCCAGCTCGGGCCGGGCCAGCATGGTGCGCAATTCCGGCTGGCCGATCAGAATGATCTGCAGCAGCTTGCGCTCGCTCGTTTCCAGGTTGGTCAGCAGGCGCAGTTGTTCGAGCACGTCGGCCGACAGGTTTTGCGCTTCATCGATCACCAGCACATTGTTCAAGCCCTGTGCGTGACTGTCGAGCAGGTAGGCGTTGATGGCGTCGACGTAGACCTTGACGCTGACCGCGCCGGCCCCCGCGGGCGCCAGCGCAATGCCAAATTCGTCGCAGATCGACAGCAGCAGCTCTTCCACCGACAGCTTCGGATTGAAGATGTAGGCCAGCCTGCAGTTGGCGGGAATCTGCTCGATGAAGCAGCGGCACACCGTGGTCTTGCCGGCGCCGATCTCGCCGGTCAGCAGCACAAAGCCGCCGCCGCTGCCGACGCCGTAGAGCAGGTGGGCCAGCGCTTCGCGGTGACGCTCGCTCATGAACAGGTAGCGCGGATCGGGGGCGATCGAAAATGGCGGCTGCCTGAGATTGAAAAATTGGGTGTACATGGGCGGATCTAGGGAAGGGTCGGCAGCGGCTTGTATTTGAGGCAGTAGATTTTCGCCTTTTCCTTGAAGTAGACAATCTGGCTGCCCGGCTGCGATTCGCGCTGCGGGTAGCGCGCGGCATCCTGCGCGCGGTGGCGCGGCCCGGCCGCGACCCGGATAGCCTCATCGAGCTTGTCGGGCGCCATATCGATGACGGCGGCGAGGAACACCACCTCGCTGCTGTCGTCGCTGACCATCACTTCTTTGACCGCGGCGCCCCACAGGGTGGCGTCGACCTTGAACCAGTAGGCGCCGCCTTCATGCTTGTAAGAGGGGCCGACGTTATCGATCAGCCAGCGGTAAAAATAGGCATTGTCGAGGCCACTGCGGCACAGCAGCGCGCTGCCGATCACCGGGCCGAAAGTGGACGGCGCAGCGCGCGCGGCGCTCGGGCACAGCACGGCAAATAATACAGACAACAGGGCGGCCAGGCGGCGCGGTGCGACGCCGGCGCGCGCCATGGCGATAGGCTGGGGCATGCAAATATCCGGACGGTGGGCTCGCTGCTGGCGCATTATGCCACGCCGGCACTCAACCACGGATCGCTCTCCGGTTGCGGAAACTGCGCGCTCATGAAGTCGACAAAGCCGCGCACCTTGGCCGACAGCAGGCGCCGGCTGGGATAGACCATCATCACCGACACCTGGCCCAGGCGCTGTACCGGCAGCAGCCGTAGCAGCCGGCCGCGATCGAAATCGTCCTTCACCATATACGAGGTTTGCAGCATCACGCCGAGGCCGGCCAGCGCCGCCTGGCGCAGCACTTCGCCGCTGTTCGAGACCATGCGGCTATGCACCGGCACGCTGACCTGCTTGCCCTGCCACTCGATCATCCAGTGGTGCCGCAACTGTTCATAGGCGAAGTTCAGGCACGGGTGGGCCGCCACCTCGAGCGGGGTGGCCGGTGCGCCATGGCGCCCCACGTAGTCGGGCGAGGCGCACAGCACCACCGTCGACATGGCCAGGCGGCGGGCGATCAGGCTGCTGTCGAATTTTTGCAGGTCGATGAAAATGCCGACGTCATAGGCCTCCTGCACCAGGTCGACATCGTGATCGGACAGGGTGACATCGAGCACCACCCCCGGCATCAGGGCGGCAAAACGGGGCAGCAGCGCGGCCAGCTGGGCGTTGCCGAAGCCGGGCTGACAATAAATACGCAAGGTGCCGCTGGGCTGGCGCGCGCTGCTGGCGGCGACCGCGTCGGCGTCGTCGATGTCGGCCAGGATGTGCCGCACCCGCTCGACATACTGGGTACCCGTTTCCGTCAGCGACAGGCGGCGTGTGGTGCGGTTGAGCAGGCGCGTGCCCAGGTGCGCCTCCAGATCGGCGACGTTGCGGGTGACCACGGCAGCCGACATATCGAGGGCGGCGGCGGCACGCGCGAAGCTGCCCAGTTCAACGACCCGGACAAATACGCGCATGGAAATCAGGCGGTCGATGGTATTTCCCTCAGGCTGGCTGCAGTATTATTGCGGATTACGAAATTGTGCATTGCGATTATTAGGCTTTTTTGCAGATACTGCAAGGCGTAGACTGATTCACATGGAAAGGCGAACGGCCTTCCGCGCCGCAGCCGCTGGCTGCACGCTCATCCATCTTCAGGAGCTCTACCATGCACACCAAGTCCCTCATTGCCGCCGCTGCGTTTGCCATCATTGCCAGCCCGGCATTCGCCGCCGATGCCGGCCAGAGCGCCAGCGCTGCCCCCGTCAGCAGTGCTGCCGCGATCAGCGCCACTGCCCAGGCCCTGAACCTGCCTAGCGTGAACGGCATGACCAGCGTGAACGTGCCCGCTTCGCGCAGCCGCGCCGACGTGCACGCCGAAGCAGTCGATTTCGTCGCCCACTACAAAACCATGCTGGAAGTGCAGCTGGAACTGGCAAAAAATTAATTTACACCGATCCATCACGGCGGCGCCAGCGTGCGTCGCCGACCACACGCGCAAGGGCCCGCTCAACTATGACCGGGCCCTTTTTTTAGCTGCACTGTCTTGATCGGCGCCGATCCGCACAAATGCGTCAGCACCCTGGAGTTTCAGGCAAACGGCGCGCCGTGCCGCCTTTTACCATGCTCGTCGTCGCCACCCCGGTGGTTCATCAACGGAGCAGCAACATGAATAAATCGAGCAACAGTAAAGTATGGTTCGTCACCGGTGCCGCCCGCGGCATCGGCGCGCGTGTCGTCGAAGCGGCGCTGGCGGCGGGTGATCGGGTTCTCGCCAGCGCCCGCCAGCTGGCGCACTTGCAGGCCGCCTATGGTCACATCGATGACGCTCGCATCGCCCTGGTGCAGCACGATGTGGCCAGTGAACAGGACGCGCTCGATGCCGTCAAGGTGGCAATGGCCCGCTTCGGCCGCATCGACGTCCTGGTCAACAATGCCGCTTACGGCCTGCTTGGCCATTTCGAAGAATTGAGCAGCGCGCAGATCGAGCAGCAGTTCGCCGTCAACGTCCACGGCGTCATGCACGTGCTGCGCGTGGTGCTGCCGGTCATGCGCGCGCAGCGCGCGGGGCACGTCATCAACATCTCATCGGTGGCCGGCGTCACCGGCTTTGACGGCGCAGCCGTCTACTGCGCCAGCAAATACGCCATCGAAGGACTGTCGGCATCGCTGGCACTGGAATTGCAGCGCTTCGGCATCGCTGTCACGGCGGTCGAACCGGGCTTCTTCCGCACCGATTTTCTCGACGCCTCGTCGGTGCGCTACGGCGCCGCCTCGATCGACGACTACGCCGCCCATGGCAGCGTGGCCGAGGCGTATGGCGCCTATCACGGCAAGCAGCTGGGCGATCCGGTCAGGCTGGCGACGGCCATCGTCGCACTGGCGGCGATGGCCAGGCCGCCGCGCCAGTTCCTCGCCGGTAGCGACGCCGTCGCCATGACCACCGCAGCGCTGGCGGCGCGCCACGCCGAGGCGCAGGCGAGCGCGCAGTGGTCAGCGTCGACCGATCATCGCAATTGATTCTGCAGGCCGGCCCCGTGTATGCTGCCGCCATGGACGCCGATGCCTTTGCCGCCCCCCTCCCCTTCGACGTCGGCCTGCGCCGCCTGGCGGCGCTGCTGCAGGCGGCCGCGCCGCGCGATGGAAGCTTTGCGCTGGGGGTGGGCGGCGCCCACGCCGTGCGCACCTCGACCATCAGCCGCGAACTGGTGCACGGCATGCACCGCCCTGCCCTGTGCATCGTCGCCCAGGGCGCCAAGACGGTGATGCTGGGCGACGAAGCGGTCGATTACGATCCCGCGCGCATGCTGATTTTTTCACTCGATGTGCCGATCGCCGCCATGATCCGCCAGGCCAGCGTGGCGGCGCCCTACCTGTCGCTGCGCCTGGACTTCGACCTCGACCGCCTGGCTGCCCTGATCCTGCAGGTTTATCCGGACGGTGTGCCGTCGCTCCGCCAGCAGCGCGCCGTGTACGTGGTCAAAGCCAGCGCGGCGATCGTCGACGCCGCCGCGCGGCTGACGGCGCTGGCCGGACAAGCGCAGGACGCCGCCCTGCTGGCGCCCCTGATCGTCGATGAAATCCTGATTCGCCTGCTGCGCAGTGACTTCGGCCCGCGCCTGGCGCAACTCGGGCGTGCGCAGTCGCACCGGGTGGCCAGGGTGGTGGCGTGGATCCGCGACCATTTCGATCAGCCGCTGCGGGTCGACGACATGGCGTCCATGGCGCACATGAGCGCGTCGTCGCTGCACCAGCAGTTCAAGTCGCATACCTCGATGAGCCCCCTGCAATTTCAAAAGACCCTGCGCCTGCAGGAAGCACGCCGGCTGATGCTCGCTACCGGCATCGATGCTGGCGTGGCCGGCCAGAAGGTCGGCTACCTGAGCGCCTCGCAGTTCAGCCGCGAGTATGCGCGGCACTTCGGCAGCGCACCGACGCGCGACATGTCACGCCTGCGCGAGGCTGGCGCCGCTGCCGCTGGTGATGGCGCTATCGATACCGTCACCTTCCGCCAGTAGCTCGCACCGGCGCTTGTGTTTGTGATACTGTATTCGCGGCCTGCCGAGTGCATGGCCCCGAGGGCATATTTACCGCCGCATCCCATCGACAACCGTTTAACAAGGCCCACCATGCAGTCACGTTTTGCCCGCCGCCTCACCCCCATCGCGCTCGCCGCTGTCATGGTGCTGGCCGCTGCCGCCCACGCCCAGACGGTGCCGTCGACGGCCACGCTGTACCAGAACTACCCATCGGAGACGCCGGCCGAATTCAAGCCCGTCACCGACAGCTTCAATTACATCAAGCGCACGCTGATGGTGCCCATGCGCGATGGCACCAAGCTCAATACCATCGTCATCATCCCGCGCAACGCCAAAGGCGCGCCGATGCTGCTCACCCGCACGCCGTATGACGCCAATGGCCTGACCAGCCACGCCGACAGCTCCGACATGCTGGCCATCCTGCAGGGCTACGACAACGCCGCCGACGTCATCGTCGAAGGCGGCTACATCCGCGTGGTGCAGGACGTGCGCGGCAAATACGGCTCCGAAGGCGACTACGTGATGAACCGGCCGCTCGCTGGTGCCCTCAATCCGACCCCGGTCGACCATTCGACCGACACCTGGGACACCATCGAGTGGCTGACCAAGAACGTGCCCGAATCGAACGGCAAGGTCGGCATCATCGGCATTTCCTACGACGGCTTCCTGCCGCTGATGGCACTGGTCAATCCGCACCCGGCGTTGAAGGTGTCGGTGCCGATGAATCCCATGGTCGACGGCTGGATGGGCGACGACTGGTTCCACCACGGCGCCTTCCGCCAGATCAATCTGTCGTATGTGCTCGAGCAGGTGGTCACCCGCCGCAATGACGCCAAGTGGTTCACCGGCACCTTCGACGATTACGATACCTATCTGCGCGCCGGTTCGGCGGGCGCGCTGGCGCGCCAGCGCGGCGTGACCCAAAGCGGCTTCTGGCAAAAACTGGTGGCCCACCCGGCTTACGACAGCTTCTGGCAGGAACAGGCGATGGACAAGATCCTGGCGCGCCAGCCGGTCACCGTGCCGACCCTGCTGGTGCACAGCCTGTGGGACGCCGAAGACATCTACGGCGCCATCGCCGTCTACAAGGCCATCAAACCGAAAGACACTGCCAACGACAAGGTGTTCCTGGTGATGGGACCATGGTCGCACGGTGGCGGCATCGGCGACGGCAGCAAACTCGGCGCCATCAATTTTAACGCCGACACCGCCCTGCAATTTCGCCAGGAGATCCTGCGTCCCTTCCTCGACCGCTACCTGAAAGATGCACCGGCGGGCAGCACGGCCCCAGCGCAAATTGCGCCGGTATCGGCGTTCGAGACGGGCACCAACAAGTGGCGCAGCCTGCCCTCATGGCCAGCTGGTTGCGCCAGCGGCTGCACCATCAAGCCGACGCCGCTGCGCCTGGCGGCCTCGCAAAAACTGCTGCTGGGCGGTGCCGCCGCCGCCGGCGCCGAGCGCGCCTTTGACGAATACGTCGCCGATCCGGCCAAGCCGGTGCCCTACCGTGCCCGCCCCATGACGTACGGCTACGACGAAGCGAAAGGCCAGACCTGGCCGCGCTGGCTGGCTGACGACCAGCGCGAAGCGTCCGGCCGCACCGACGTGCTGACCTTCACCACCGAGGTGTTGACGGCGCCCGTCAAGATCGCCGGCGAACCGATCGCCAACCTGATCGCCTCCACCAGCGGCACCGACGCCGACTGGGTGGTCAAGGTGATCGACCTGTATCCCGACCAGGTCGGCAGCAATCCGGCCATGGGCGGCTACCAGCTGATGATCTCGGCCGACATCTTCCGTGGCCGCTACCGCGAGAGCTATCAAACGGCCAAAGCACTGGTGGCCAACAAACCACTGAGCTACAAGTTCGGCCTGCCCACGGCCAATCACGTGTTCCTGCCGGGTCACCGCATCATGGTGCAGATCCAGTCCAGCTGGTTCCCCTTGTACGACCGCAATCCGCAAACCTTCGTGCCGAGTATTTTCGACGCCACACCAGCCGATTACAAAAAGGCGACCCAGCGGATTTACCATTCGAGCTTTGTCGAACTGCCCGTGGTGGAAGCGGCGCGCTAAGCGTTACCACGCCAGCGTGGGGCAAGACGCAACCGGGGCGGGCGCCGCAAGGCGCCAGCCCCGGTTTTTTTTCGTTATCGCACTTGATACCAGCAAACAAACCAGTTTGATTAGAATAAATTTTATCTATATTTAAATCAATGACTTAGAAAATTAAATGGATAAGCAAAAGCAATACCACTTTATCTGAGTTAATACCAATTAAATACCTGTTGACAGGCTATTGTGTCCTACCTATAGTGGCCCGACTTCATTCTTCAAGACCCTTCCATGATCGATTATCTGATCGGCGTCGACGGCGGCGGCAGCGGCACCCGCGTGCGGCTGGCGCGTGCCGACGGCACTGAACTGTCACAGGGCCGCGCCGGCCCGTCCGGCCTGGCCCTCGGCATCGCCGCGGCCTGGGCCGCCGTCGACGCCGCCGTCAACGCCGCCTGGGCCGGCGCCGGCCTGAGCGCCGCGCCACGCGCCAGCATTGCCATCGGCCTGGGTCTGGCCGGGGTCCACCACAAGGGCTGGGCGGCCGACTTCATCGCCGCCGATCCGGGCTACGGCGCCATCGTGCTCGACACCGACGCCAGCACCACCCTGCTGGGCGCCCATGGCGGCGCCGCCGGGGTGATCGTCGCCATCGGCACCGGCAGCGTGGCGCAGGCGCTGCTGGCCGATGGCAGCGTGCGTGAAGCGGGCGGCTGGGGCTTCCCGGCCGGCGACGAAGCCAGTGGCGGCTGGATGGGACTGCGCGCGGTCAGCCTGGCAGAACGCGTGCTCGATGGCCGCGCCGCCCCTTCAGCGTTTGCGCAACAGCTCATCGATGCTTGCGGCGGCAGCCGCGACGCCATCTTCCGCTGGCTCGGCCAGGCCACGCAAACGAGCTACGCCAGCCTGGCGCCGATCGTGGTGGCGCATGCCGCCAGCGACAGTGCCGCCCGCGCCATCCTCGACGCCGCCGCCGCCGAAGTGGCGGCGCTGGCGCACGCGCTCGACCCGGCCGGCGTGCTGCCGCTGGCCCTGTGCGGCGGCCTCGGTGCATCGCTGCGCGCGTATTTGCCGCCGCCGCTGGCGGCGCGCTGCCAGGCGCCGCGCGGCGACGCCGCCAGCGGCGCCCTGCGCCTGATCGCCGCCCACCTCGATTCGCCTGAACGCCCACCCATCAAGGCCAGCGCATGAACACCACTCTGTCCGGTAACATCCTCACCCCGCACGGCTGGGTCCACGGCAGCATCGACTTCAATGCGCGCATCATCGCCATCGATGGCGGCAGCAATCACCCGGACGCCAATGACGCGCCCTACATCGTGCCCGGCTTTATCGACCTGCACGTGCATGGCGGTGGTGGCCGCGATGTGATGGAAGGGGGCGACAGCGCCCACCTGATCGCTGCCGTGCACGCGCGCCACGGCACCACCAGCCTGCTGGCGACGACCATGACGGCGCCGCCGGCCGACATCCTCGCCGCCGTGCGCGCCGTCGGCGCAGCGTGCGCCCAGCCGCGCCGCGGCGCCGCCCGCATCCTTGGCGTCCACCTCGAAGGGCCGTACATCAATCCCGGCAAGCTGGGCGCGCAGCCCGATTTTGCGCGCCTTGCCAGCCTGGCCGACGTCGCCGCCCTGCAGGCTTTAGCGCCGCTGCGCCTGATCACGGTGGCGCCCGAAATGCCGGGCCACCTGGAACTGGTGCGCGCGCTCACCGACGCCGGCCTGCGCGTGCAGATCGGCCACACCAGCGGCACCTACGAAGATGGCGTGGCGGCGCTGGCGCACGGCGCTGCCGGTTTTACGCACCTGTTCAACGCCATGAACCCGCTGCACCACCGCAGCCCCGGCATGGTCGGTGCGGCGCTGGCGCACGCCGAGTACGCCGAGATCATTCCCGACCTGCTGCACGTGCACGCGGGCGCCATCAAGGTGGCCCTGCGCGCCATTCCGCGCCTGTACTGCGTGACCGACTCGACCGCCGCCACCGGCATGCCGGACGGCCAGTACATGCTGGGCCGCCAGGTGGTCCACAAGTGCATGGGTGGCGTGCGGCTGGCCGACGGCACCCTGGCCGGCAGCACCCTGACCATGGACCAGGCGCTGCGCAACCTGGTGCACACGCTGGGTCTCGACCTGGCCGAAGCGTCGCGGCGCGTCTCGACCAATGCCGCCGACTACCTGGGCGAAGCCGAGCGGGGGCGCCTGGCGGCCGGCTGCTACGCCGATATCGTGGTCCTCAAACGCGATCTGACCATCGCCGCCGTCTACACCGAAGGAGAAGCCTGTGAGCTCTAAGATGCTGGAAGAAGCCCTGTCCGCAGGCGAATGCGTGGCGCGCCAGCTGGCGCAGGACGGCGAGCGGTACGCTGAACTGGGCCGCAAGCTGCGCTCGACCAATTTCAATACGGCGCTGACGATTGCGCGCGGCAGCTCCGACCACGCCGCCAACTACTGCGCCTACCTGATCATGGCGCGCCTGGGCCGGGTGGTCGCCTCGCTGCCGATGTCGCTGCTGACGCTGTATAAATCGCCGCTGGTCACGCGCGACACCCTCACCATCGCCATCTCGCAATCGGGCCAGAGTCCCGACGTGGTCGAACCGACCGCCTACTTTCGCGATGGCGGCGCCACCACAGTCGCACTGGTCAACGACATCGGTTCGCCACTGGCGGCGGCGGCCGAGTGGGCCATGCCGCTGCATGCCGGCACCGAGCGCAGCGTGGCGGCCACCAAGAGCTTCATCACCAGCCTGGTGGCCAGCGCACGCTTGGTGGCGCACTGGCAGAACGACGCCGAACTGAAAGCCGGCCTGGAGGCGCTGCCGCAGGCGCTCGCGGAAGGCGCCCGTGCCGACTGGTCGGCCGCCCTCGAGGTACTGGCGCCGGCGCGCAATATCATGGTGGTGGGCCGCGGCATCAGCTTTCCGGTCGCCCTCGAAGCGGCCCTCAAGCTGAAAGAAACCTCGGCCCTGCAGGCCGAGGCCTTCAGCGGCGCCGAGATCAAGCACGGTCCGATGGCACTGATCGAAGACGGCTACCCGCTGCTCATTTTTGCCACCCGCGGGCCGGCCCAGGCCAGCCTGCTGCAGCTGGCGACCGAGATGCGCGGACGCGGCGCCCGCGTGCTGCTGGCCGCGCCCAATGACGTCGCCGGGCGCGACCTGACCTTGCCGGTCGCCGCCAGCGCCGACCTCGATGCCATCGTCGCCGTGCAGGCGTTTTATGTGATGGCCGCGCAGTTAGCCGCCGCCCGCGGCATGGACCCGGACCACCCGCGCCACCTGAGCAAAGTCACCCGCACCAATTAGGATCTACAACCCTATGCCCTCCACCACCGCCACCACCGCTGCCCTGTCCTGCCGTCAGCAGGCCGGCCGCCTGATCATGGTGCGCCTGACCGGCAGCGAGCTCAGTGCCAGCAGCCGCGCTTTTATCGAAACCAATGGCGTGCGTGCCGTCTGCCTGTTTCGCAACAACATGGTCGACGCCACCCAGCTCACGCGCCTGAACACCGACTTGCGCGCGCTGATGGGCGAGCGCGCGCTGATTGCCCTCGACCAGGAAGGCGGCGCCGTGGTGCGCGCCACCTGGGTGCCGGCGCCACCGTCGGCGATGGCGCTGGGCGCGGCCGACGACCTCGATCTGGCGCGCCGCACCGGTGCTGGCGTCGCCCGCGCGGTCAAGGCGCTCGGCTTTAACTGGAACTTCGCGCCCGTGCTCGACCTGAACAACAACCCGCACAACCCCATCATCGCCGAGCGCTCGTTCGGCGCCGAGCCGGCGCGCGCCACCGCGCTGGCACTGGCCTGGATGGCCGGCAGCGAGAGCGCCGGCGTGGCCTGCTGCGTCAAGCACTTTCCCGGCCACGGCGACACCAGCGTCGACTCCCACCGTGACCTGCCCAGCGTCGACAAGAGCGCTGCCGAACTGGCACGCTTCGAGCTGGCGCCATTTCGCCAGGCCGCACCCCACGCACCGGCGATGATGACGGCGCATATCATTTACCCTGCGCTCGATGCCGACCTGCCGGCCACGCTCTCGCCCAGAATCATCAGCGGCCTGCTGCGTGAGCAGTTCGGCTACCAGGGCGTGGTGATCACCGATTCGATGGACATGCACGCCATCGCCCACCGCTACGGTGTCGGCGACGCCGCCGTCAGCGCGCTGTTGGCCGGCGCCGACATGGTGATGGCACTGGGATCGCCGGCGGCGCAGGAACAAACCATCGCCGCCATCGCCGCTGCCATCGGCGACGGCACCCTCACAGCCGATGCCGTCGCCGCCAAACTGGCACGGCTCGATGCGCTCGCCGCCGGCTATCCGTGCGCGCCAGGCGCCTATCCGGAGGAAGCGGCTGACCGCCTGCTGATGGCCGAGGGCTGGCAACGCGCCCTGACCGTGCGCGGATCCGTGCGCAGGCCACCGGCCGGCAGCGCGCTGCGCCTGGTGATGCGCCAGGACCGCGTCAGCGACGGCGTCTCCGAGGCTGGCGTGTCGGCGGCGCAGCTGGCGGCGTCGCTCGGCCAGCTGTACCAGGTCGAGCTGCATACCTATGCCGACGCCGACACCTTCGACTGGGCGACGCTGCCCGCCGATGGCAGGTACACCGTGCTGGCGTCGACTTCGCGGCTGCGCTACGGCGCGCAGGCGCGCGCGCGCTTCAAGCCGGATTTGCACCTGGCCCTGTGGAACCCCTACCAGGCGCTCGATATCGACGCCCCCGCACTGATCACCTATGGATTTGCCGCGCCGGCGCTGGCCGCCGTCAACGACTGGCTGGCTGGCCAGGTTGAAGCCAGCGGCACGGCGCCGGTGCCTGGCCTGGCCTGACGGCGGCCGACACACTCTGTTGCACACAATTGCGAGCGGCGCACCCAGCCTTTATGGGACAATACGCTCTTTCGCGCGTCGTTGTCTTTTTGCCATTTTTTGCCGGCCACACTGGCACCAGCGAAGACAGGCGCTGCCAGCACATTTTATTTTTTGTCTTTGAATGAAGGGTTTTCCATGTCCCAGTTCCGCCTTGCCCGCATCAGCCTGATGCTTGCCGCCATTGGCTTGAATGCAGCACCTGCATTGATGAGCAGCGCCCACGCGCAGAAAACCCCGGCTGCCGCGCCGGCCGCCGCCGCCCCAGCCGACACCGTGCGCCCTGAGCTCTACAAGCTGCTCGACCCGGTCGCCGTCAAGCAGCTGCTGACCGACAAGAATTACGCCGAACTGCAAAACCGCGTGACCCAGGCCGATGCCTTCCCCGCCAAGACCCCGTACGAAATCTACGTGCTCGACCGCATGAAGATCGCGCTCGGCTCGGCCACCAACAACGAAGCCATGGTGATGGCGGGGCTGGAAGCGGCAATCGGCTCGGGCCGCATGCCGGCCCCGGACCAGGCCGAATTCGTGCTGGCGCTGGGCAATTATCACTACAACGCCAAGAACTATCCAAAAGCCATCGAATGGTTCAAGCGCTACCAGAAAGACAGCGCCACCCCGGCCAAGGCGACGCCGGCGCTGATCCGTTCCTACTACCTGAGCAACGACTTCGCCACCGCCAAGTCCATGCTGCTGCCGCTGGTGGCCGATGCCGAAAAAGCCGGCCAGGCGCCCACCTTGGAAGACTTGCGCCTGCTTGCCAGCGCCGCCTCGAAGGTCAAGGACAATGCGGTGTACGTGAGCACGCTGGAAAAAATGGTGGCGCTGTACCCGAGCGACGACTACTGGACCGACCTGCTGCATCGCCTGCCAGGCAAGGCTGGCTATAACCAGGCCCATGACATCGATATCCTGCGCCTGCAAGCGCTGGCACAAAAGCAGATGGCGCCGGAAGAATACGTCGAGCTGGGCGAGCTGAGCCTGCTGGCCGGCTTCCCCACCGAAGCGAAAAAAGCCATCGATGCCGGTTACGCTGCTGGCGTGCTGGGCACCGGCACCAGCGCCGCCAAGCACAAGCAATTGCGCGACCGCGCTACCAAGGGTGCGCTCGACGACGCCAAGAATATCGCCGGTGGCGAAGCGGCGGCCGCCAAGGCCAAGGATGGCGTCGGCCTGGTCAACCTCGGCTACGCCTATGTCACCATGGACCAGTTCGACAAGGGCATCGCGCTGATGGAACAGGGCATCGCCAAGGGCATCAACAAGCGCCCCGACGACTACAAGTTGCGCCTGGGGATTGCCTACGCCAAGGCCGGCCGCAAGGCCGATGCGCTGAAAACCTTTGACGCCATCAAGGGCGACGACGGCGCCACCGAACTGGCGCGTTACTGGACGCTGTGGGTCAACCGCATGGCGGTCGCCGCCAAGTAATCCGGCAGCCGTTGCCGGCTGATCCGCACCAGCGTTGACTGAAAATGGGGACAGGCACCTGCGCGCCGGTCCCCATTGTTGCTTAACTGCACGGCCCTCCCCCTCCCCACCTTGAATCGCCCGCTGTGCTCGCCTGCGTGCGCTGGCGTACCTTGTGCAGCGCCGACATCGCCGATACTCGATACCAGACTATTGACCATGGATCGAGACCGCGATGACCAACGTACGCACCGGGCAAGCCCCCGCCAAGCTGGACAAGGATGAATTCCACCTGCGTTTTCAGCGCTCGTTCACCGACCCGCGCTTCGACGCCGTGCGCGACGAACTGCAAAAGGTGGAAACTATCGCTTTTGATAACTACCAAAAGTCACGAAAAGCCCCCGTCACCGTCAAGGCCGGCGCCGGCTTTGCCGATCCGGATTACGACCTGTCGATCGAATGGAAAGCCAGCCGCGACAAGCTGCTGGCGCTCGCAGCGCGCCAGCAAGACCCGGCCACGCGTTCGCGCGTGCTACTCATCAATGGCTCGGCGCGCAACGATGGCAGCTGTCCCGGCGAGATGTCGAAGTCCTTCCGCATGACGGTGTTGGCGCGCAAAATTCTCGAAGCGGACGGCATCGAGGTCGACCTGCTCGACCTGAGCCTGCTGACCTCCGACTACGAGCGCCGCATCCACCCCTGCAAGGGCTGCGCCTCGACCGCCATGCCGCTGTGCCACTGGCCGTGCAGCTGTTACCCGAATCACGCGCTGCAGCAGACCGGCGACTGGATGAACGAGATCTACGAAAAATGGGTGGCCGCGCACGGCATCATCATCGTCACCCCGGTCTACTGGTACCAGACACCGTCCGTGCTCAAGCTGATGATCGACCGGCTGGTGTGCGCCGACGGCGGCAATCCTGATCCGAGCAGCACCCACGGCAAGAACGCGGTCGTCGCCAAGGACCTCGAACTGGCTGGCTGGGACTATCCCAAGCACCTGGCCGAACGCGCTTACGGCGTGGTGGTGCACGGCGACGTCGCCGGCATCGAAGGGGTGCGGCGCGGGCTGTCGGACTGGCTCGACTGGATGGGCTTGATCGACGCCGGCGCCGCAGCGCGGCTCGACCGCTTTATCGGCTACTACGAATCCTACGCCGAGAGTCACGACGTGTTCGATGCCGACCAGGCCTTTCAGGAAGAAGTGAGAAATGTCGCGCGCGCCGTGTCGGCGGCGGTCGGCGAGCTGCGCGCCGGCCGCCTGTCGGCGCCGGACCGCAACTTGCGGCGGCCGCGCCCGAAATGATGCAACCGGGCGGGCCGTTCAGGCGGCTCGCAGTCAGATGGCGGTGAGGCCGCCATCGACCGTCAGCTGGTGGCCGGTGACAAAGGACGCTTGATCGGAGCACAGCCACAGCGCCGCATTGGCGATTTCCGACACTTCGCCGAAGCGACCGATCGGGTGCAAATGTTTCAGGCGCTTTTCGCGCGAGGGCTCGCGGACCAGCGCGCGCGTGAGCATGGCGGTGTTGATCACGCCCGGGCACACGCTGTTGATGCGGATGCCGGCGTGGCCGTATTCAGCCGCCGCCGTCTTGGTCATGCCGACCACCGCGTGCTTGCTGGCCGAGTACACCGCCTGGGTGGGTGCGCCCACCAGGCCGGCCACCGACGCCGTGTTGACGATGGCGCCGCCGCCTTCCTGCTTGAGCATCTGGCGAATCTGGTACTTCATGCACAGCCAGGCACCCTTGACGTTGACGTCGATGATGCGGTCGAACAACGCTTCTTCGCAATCGGCCAGCGGCTGCGATTCTTCTTCGATGCCGGCATTGTTGAAGGCGCAGTCGAGGCGGCCGTAATACGCCACCGTCTTGTCGACCAGCGCTTCGACCTCGGCAGCGCGGGCGACGTTGGCCTGGACGAACAGGGCCTTGCCACCGGCTTCGACGATCATGGCCGCGGTGGCGTGGCCACCGTCGACCGAGGTGTCGGCCACCACCACGCAGGCACCGGCACGGCCAAAGGCGAGCGCGGCGGCACGACCGATGCCGGCTGCCGCTCCCGTCACCATGACGACCTTGCCGTCAAATGTTCTTTCGTGCTGCTGCTTGATCTTGCCAACCATCGCTTACTCCGTTGTTGAGCCATGGAACAGATGAGTTCCTTAACGCAACATGATACTGCTACTTTCGGTTGTAAGCAATCAGGCTAGTGCCGTAAAGCAACACCCTTTCTGCTATTTTGTTGCAGTTGCAATCTTTTTACGGTCGCCCGCGGTCACCACGCTCAGTTTGGCCGGATCGATGGCCTTGCGAAAGGCCGCATTCAACTGCGGCAGCGTGACCGCCATCAGCCGCTGTTCAAATTCCCGGCTCCAGTCGAAGGTTTGATTGCGGTACAAATAGGCGGTCCAGCCGGCCGCCAGCACGGCGTCTTCGGCGCGGTTTTGCAGGCGCTGCTGCATCAGCCCCGATTTGGCGCCCGCCAGTTCGGCCCGGGTAAAGCCGCCCTTGAGGGTACTGGCCAGAACTTCGCTGACGGCCGTTTCCAGCCGCGCGAGGTTGTGCGGGGCGGCGATGGCGCTGACGGTAAATGCGCCGGCACGATCGAGTTCACCGGCCGACAGTTGCGAGCCGCCCCCATACGACAGGCCGTCTTTCTGGCGGATGCGCTCGAGCAGGCGCGATTTGAGGCCACCCTCACCGAAAATGTAATTGGCGATCATCAGGGCCGGGTAATCGGCGTCGTCGACATGCAGGTCGAGGTTTTGGCGGGCAATATAAAAACCGTTTTCCTTGTCCGGCGTGTCGAGCTGCTGGCGCAGCGGCGCCACCGCGTCGAAGCGGCGCAGCACCGGCGCCACCGGCGTCGCGCTACGCCACTGGCCGAACAGCTGCTCGATGACGGGGACGATGGCGTCGGCATCGAAGTCGCCGACGATGGCCAGTTCGGCCGGCGCCGCACCATAGAAATCGCGGTGGAAGGCCTTGACCTGTTCGAGCGTGGCAGCGCGGGTGTCGGCCAGGTCTTCGTCGATGGTGGTTTCGTAGCGGACGTCGCCGCGCGGGTAGGTATTGAAATGGGCGGCCAGCGCGCGCGCGGCGTAGGCCTGCGGTTCGCTGCGGTTCGCTTCGATCGCTACCAGCATTTGCGCGCGCAGCTGCTCGAATTCGGCGGCCGGAAAGCTCGGCGTCTTGAGCACCTGGGCCGCCAGTTTCAAGGCCTCAGCCAGGTTGGCGCGGGTGGTTTCGAACTGGTGCGGCCCGCCCGTCATGCGCAGGCGGTCAAACGCATCGGTCAGGCCGACGCGGTCGTACTGAGCGCTGCCGCGTGCGAGCATCGACGCCGTCAGTGCTGGCACTGCGCCCTTGCCAAACAGGCTGGTGGCGTCGCCGAAGTGCTGCACCAGTTCCACCGACACCGCTTCGCCGCGGTTTTTCTTTGGCAGCAGCGCCACGCGCACGCCGCCGATCGTGAGCAGGCGGGTACGCCGCATGATGTTGGCCTGGCTGGGATCGAAGTCTTCCGAGACCAGCGAGGCCGCCTTCGGCTTGAAGTTCGCCAGCAGGCTGGCCACCGCCGGTGCGGCCGGGATGGCGGCGCGGCGCGGGGCGTCATCGGGCACAAAATAGCCACTGACGCGGTTGTCGCGCCGCAGATAGGCGTCGGCCACGCTGGCCACCTGCGCCGCAGTGATGGTGTTGACACGCTCGCGGCCGACAAAATACAGGCGCCAGTCGCCCAGCGCGATCGCTTCCGACAGCGCCACGCCGACCTGCTGCGGATCGTTCAGGCTCTTGTCGATCGCATTATTGATGTTGCGCCGCACGCGCTCCATTTCTTCCACCGTGGGCGGCTGGGCGGCGAAGTTTTCAATCGCCTGCCGCATGACGGCAGCGACCTTGTCGAGCCGATCGCCCTTCTTGACAACGGCGCCAAACACTTGCAGGCCGGGGGCGTAACCGGTCTGGCCAAACGAGAACACATCGCTGGCCATGCCGCTATCGATGAGTAGTTTGTGCAGGCGCGAAGCGGGGCCGTTGCCGAGGATGTCGGCGCTGAAGGCCAGCACATCGCTGTCGTCGTGCAGCGCGGACGGCACGTGATAGCCGAGGGCGACGATCTGCACATCGCCCTGGCGGCGCACTTCGAACGAGCGCTCGCCATCCTGGGTCGGCTCGACCGTCCAGTACTTCGGCAGCGCGCGACGCGGCTTGGGGATGGCGCCAAACTGGCGGGCGATCTGCGCCAGCGTGCTGGCGACGTCGAATTTGCCGGCCACCAGCAGCACCGCGTTGTCAGGCTGGTACCAGGTTTTGTAGAAGGCCTGCAGGTTGCCGATGCCGACGTTTTCAATGTCGCTGCGATTGCCGATGGTGGCGCGGCCGTAACTGTGCCAGTCGTAAGCGACGCTTTGCAGGCGCTTGATCAACACCGACGAGGGCGAGTTTTCGCCGCTCTCGTATTCATTGCGCACCACCGTCATCTCGCTGTCGAGATCCTGGCGGGCGATGAACGAGCCGGTCATGCGCGCCGCTTCCATCTGCAGGGCCCATTGCAGGTTGTCGCCGGTGGCCTGGAACACTTCGTAGTAATTGGTGCGGTCGAGCGCCGTGGTGCCATTGAACTGCATGCCGCGCTCGGCGAACTGGCGGGTGATGTCGGTGTTGCGCGGCGCGCCCTTGAACATCAGGTGCTCGAGCAGGTGCGCCATGCCGGTCTCGCCATAATTCTCGTGGCGTGAACCAACCAGGTAAGTGACGTTGACGGTGATGGTCGGCTTTGAGGCATCCGGGAACAGCAGCACCTTGAGGCCATTGGCCAGCCGGTATTCGGTGATGCCTTCGACGGCAGGGCCAGCGGTGACGCCCTTCGGCAGCTGCAGCGGCAGCGCCGCAGCGACGACAGGCAGGCAGGCGGCGACGCTGAGGGCGCCGGCCAGCAGGCAGGCAGGCACCCGGCGCCCGTAGACGGAAACAGTCATGGATTCTCGCGTAGCAAATACTGGCGCCCGCACAGGGTGCTGGCGCCGATTGACGGGGCGGCGCCTGTGCTGGCGCCTGGTTCGATAGTAGCAGACAGAGCGCCGCGCGGGCGTCGTGACGGTGGCTGCCGGCTTAGCGGCGCGGCGTGGCCGGCGTGCTCGGTTGATTGTCGGGCAGCTCGCACGCTTCGACCACTTGCAGATCGTTGTCCTTGGCGAAGTCGACGACGAAGTGATAGGCCAGCGGCTCGATGCTTTGCAGGGCCTTGTCGACCACCACCGCGCGCACGCCATTGAGCATGGTCGGGCGCACGTAAGGCGAGAACGCCAGGCGCGCATTGCGCGCGCCTTCCGGCTGGAAGCAGGACATGGCGCCGCTCAAGCGGTCGGCCCAGTCGCTGGGACGAAATTGCTTGCCGTCGCTGGTGAGGCCAAGGATAAAAAACTCCTCGGCGACATCGATCTTGGTTTGCGGTGTTGCGGCCATGGGAGGCGGATCTCGGAGAGCATACGGCGTGGAAGGGCCCGAAACAGTCTTCGGGCAGCTGACGCAGTATTATATCTTATAGAAGAGTTGAAGTCCCCTTCACGTACCCTTTATGGCCGGCGCGCTGCATCGACGCCGGCCTGTCTCCCCTGCCCGCCAGTGCTGCGCTATCAGCCGAGCCAGACGGCGCCCGACAGCAACAACAGTATCATCATCCACAGCAGCAAGGCGCGCCACACCAGCCCCACCGTGCTTTGCAGGGCGCGCACGGTCGGCTCGACGCCGGGCAGCACATCGGCATCAGCCTCGGCCGAATCGACGGTGGCGGCGTCGGCCGTCAAGGGGACGCCAGAGGCGTTTTCATGGGGCGAACCGAGCCGCACACCCATGGCGCCGCCACCGGCCGTCAGGATGATGCCCTTGGCTTCTTCGGACCAGCGCTGGGCAAAATTGCGCCAGGCGTAAATGGCGTCCTCGAAATTGCCGACCACGGCGAACGCCACCGCCGTCATCCGCACCGGCAGCCAGTCGATCCAGTAAAAAGCGCGGGCGGCGAACTGGCCGAACGCTTCGTTGTGCATGTGATCGGGCTCGTTCCAGGCGCGCGCCAGGTATTCGGCCACGCGGTACATCACCGCGCAGGCCGGGCCGAGCGGCATGAGGAACCAGAAGAACACCCCAAACACATTGCGGTGGGTGGTCACCAGGGCCTTTTCGACGGCGATGCGGGCAATCTCGCCGCTTTCCATGCCGACCGTGTCGCTCTTGGTCCAGTCGGCCAGCAAGCTGCGCGCGAGCGCTTCGTCGCCATTGTTGAGGGCCAGCTGGATCGAAGTAAAATAATGGCTGTAATGGCGGAAGCCGAGCGTCAGGTAGACGATCAGCACATTCCAGGCGAACGCCGCAAAGGTCCATTGGTAGTGGCTGAGCACCCAGTAAATGGCGCCGGTTGGCACCATCAGGGCGGCCATCATCAGCAGCCAGCCAAGCCGGCCATCGGCCGGGCTGCCTGCATTGAACCAGGCTTCCATGCGAATGGCGAAACTTTTGATCTCGGCGTAAATCATGTTATCTGAGCGCAGCGGTTTTAACTGCTCGATCAGCAGCGCGCACAGAATGGAGAGAAAAGTCATGAACGTCCTTGGTAAAAAGCGGCAACACTGATGGGCGGCAACCTGCCCGGCCCCGCTACGATAGCGCAGAGCAGGTGCGGAATCAACTTGGCATACCGGTGCGGGCGGCGGGCGCCGCTCAGGCTCGCAGGAAATGGAACAAGTTACGGATCATGCCGGCAGTGGCGCCCCAGATAAAATACTGCTGGTAGGGCATGGCATAAAAGCGCCGGCGGTCGCCCGCTGGCAGCACGTACGAGAGGCGCCGGTGGTGCGCGCCATCCATCAGGAAGGCCAGCGGCACTTCAAAAATATCGGCCACTTCATTGCTTTCGGCGGCCAGCGCGAACGGCGGCGTGACTAATCCCACCACGGGAACGACATGGTAGCCGGTGCCGGTCAGGTAATCGGGCAAGGTGCCGAGGATGTCGACGTGGCGGGCGTCGAGGCCGATTTCTTCGTGCGCTTCGCGCAGGGCGGTGGCGGCGGCACCGTCATCCCACGCTTCGGCACGGCCGCCCGGAAAGCTGATCTGGCCCGCATGGTGCTGCAGGTGGGCGGTGCGGCGCGTGAGCAGCATGGTCAAGCCGTGTGCGCGCTCGACCAGCGGCACCAGCACCGCTGCCGGGGTCATCACGGCGCGCCGGCCCACCGACTCATCGAGCTGCTCCGGCAGCCACGGCGGCGGCGTGGCGAAGCGCTGGCGCAGCGCGGCGGCGGTCAGCAAGGCGGCGGCGACGGGCGCCTCACCGGCGATGCTATCGATGGGTAGCTGTTCGGGGTCGAATGGTAGCTTGGGCAAAACCGTGTCCTTGATAAACAAAAAAGGCATCCGAAGATGCCTTTTCCAGACACCGGGGGGTGTCTTCGGTTTGCAACGCTGTCGCGATTACTTGGCGACTGCTGGCGTTGCAACGCGACGTTGTGGCAGCTTTTCTTTGATACGTGCCGACTTGCCCGAACGCTCACGCAGATAGTACAGCTTGGCGCGACGGACATCGCCGCGACGCTTGACTTCAATCGAAGCGATCAGTGGCGAATACAGTTGGAACGTACGCTCGACGCCTTCGCCGGACGAGATCTTGCGAACGATGAAGTTCGAGTTCAGGCCACGGTTACGACGGGAGATGACCACGCCTTCGTATGCCTGGGCGCGCTTGCGCGTGCCTTCGACGACGTTGACGTTGACGATGACGGTATCGCCTGGTGCAAAGTCAGGGATGGTCTTGCCCAGACGGGCAATCTCTTCCTGCTCGAGGATTTGAATCAGATTCATTTTATAAAACTCCTATTACCATCATGCTGGCGCTGCGTACACATGCCCAGTAGAGGATGGGGTTGCAACGGACGGGCAACATGCCCGCCGGGTACTGCCGTGCGACTGCTATTACTGCTTAATCGGCCGCTTTCGCGACATCGGCCAAAAACTTTTCGTCGAGCTTGCTCAGCTGGCCTGCCGCGCGCGCTGCCACCAGCAAATCGGGGCGCTTGCGGGCGGTCGCTTCCAGCATGCGCTGGCGGCGCCACTTGACGATCTCGGCGTGATTACCACCCATCAAGACCGGCGGCACTGCCACGCCCTCGTACATTTCCGGACGGGTGTAGTGGGGCGAATCGAGCAGGCCGTTGACAAAACTGTCTTCGACCGCCGAGGCATCGTCGCCTAGCACGCCGGGCAACTGCCGCACCACCGCGTCCATCAGCGCCATCGCCGGCAATTCGCCGCCCGACAGCACGAAGTCGCCGAGGCTGATTTCCTCGTCGACCAATTTGTCGAGCAGGCGCTGGTCGACCGCTTCGTAGCGGCCGCACAGCACGATCAGGCCCGGCTCGTCTTTCAATGCCATCACCCTGGCATGGTTCAGCGGCGCGCCTTGCGGCGACATGAACAGCACCCGCGGCGCCGGCAAGCCGACGTCGACCTGGCGCTGTTTGGCCGCCGCGATGGCCGCGGCGAGCGGTTTGGCCAGCATCACCATGCCGGGACCGCCGCCATATGGGCGGTCGTCCACGGTGCGGTGATTGTCGAGCGTGAAATCGCGCGGATTCCACACCGTCAATCCCCATTTTTGCTGCTCGTGCGCGCGGCGGGTGACACCCGACTGCGTCAACGCGGCAAACATTTCAGGAAACAGGCTAATGACATCAAATTGCATCGCCAACTCCCTGCCAGGACGGTGCCTTGCACCACTGCGACTGCGGCTTAATAATCGAGGCCCCAGTCGAGGGTAATCAACTTGCCGTTCAGGTCAACCGACTTGACGTACTGGTCGACGTAGGGCACCAGCCGCTCGGCGGGCGCATCGTCTGCTGCCACCGGGGTGATGCGCAAGATCGACTGCGCGCCGTTGTCCATCATGTCGCTGACCGTGCCGAGCGCTTCGCCCTGCAGGTTAACGACGTTCAATCCGATCAGGTCGGACCAATAAAATTCGTCAGCTGCCAGCGCCGGAAACTCGCTGCGGGGAATCGACACGGCTGCACCCTTGAGTGCTTCCGAAGCGTCGCGCCCCACCACGCCGGTCAGCTGGGCCACGACGTCACCGCCGTGGATTTTTGCAGTCCGCACTTGCACGGCCTGCATGGCTGGCTTGCTCAGCCACCAGGTTTTGACGCTCATCAGGGCATCGGCATCGGTCGAAAACGGCGTGACCCGGATCGAACCGGCGACACCGTAAGGACCCGACACGTAGCCAACCTGAACCAGGTCGGCGGGAAGTGCGCCCGCTGCTGCCGCTGAATCGGTCAAGATTGCCTGGCTAAATTATGCTGCTGCGACGGCTGGCTGCTGAGCAACCAGACGAGCAACGGTTGGCGACAGTTGTGCGCCAACGCCTTGCCAGTAGGCCAGACGATCAGCGGTGATACGCAGACCGACTTCGGCACCGGATGCCATCGGGTTGTAAAAACCGATGCGCTCGATGAAGCGGCCGTCGCGGCGATTGCGCGAGTCCGTTGCAACGATGTTGAAAAACGGGCGCTTCTTGGCGCCTCCACGAGCTAAACGAATAACGACCATAGTAAAATCCAAAAAGTTGTGGGATGCTCAAAGCACCGTCGCGAGCGGCTGCAAGGCTGGCTGAGAAGCGCCACTGTACGACTGGTACAGCGAGCATCGCAAGCCTGCAGTGCAACGCGCAGCAGGTAATTTGTGCGTCCCGTATGCTGGGCGGAAAAAGCCGATTATTATAGCGCGCAACGCCGCACAGCAGCAAGCAGTAAAGATATCAGGGCGCGCAATTCGGTCCGAAGTCAAACATTATCGCCGATTTCGGCACCGGCGGGCAAAGCCATTTTGTCGAATAAATCACGGCAGGCGCCGGATTTGGCCGATACTGCATGCTTTACAGACATCCATCGCTGCCACCATGGCCCTGCCGCGCCCCCATAAAAACAAGACCTTCGCCACCCTGCTGGCCGCCGTGCTGGGGGCGGCCGGTGCGCACCGCCTGTATCTGCGCGGCGTGCGCGACGTACTGCTGTGGCTGCACCTGGCCCTGCTGGCGGCGGCGCTGCTGTTGCTGCTGCTGGTGCCAGCGCAAAACCTGTTTTACCGGCTGCTGCCGTTGACGGTGTCGATGATCGCCGGCTTTTTGCAGGCGCTGGTGCTGGGGGTGATGCCGGACGAGACCTTCGATGTCGCTTTCAATGCCGGCAGCGAAGGCCGCAGCAATTCGCGCTGGCCGCTGGCGCTGCTGCTGGTGACGACCATGCTGGTGGGGGCGACGGTGCTCATCTCGACCATGGCGAGACTGTTTGACCTGCTCTATACGGGCGGCGCTTACGGTTAAAGGGGGGCTGCCCCCCCCTTTTAATGGCGACGGCGCCCCTGCAGGTCCTCGCTGACACTGCGCGGCGCGCTCGCCGGCGTGCCGGCGCGCAGGCTTGACGCGCTGACCCCGAATACCGGGCTGATCACCCGATTGCCTTCCCAGCTCACGCCCGGCGTCATCAATATCGGCGCGGGCAGGCGGTCGACGGCGCTGAGGTCGATCCACGGCGCCACCCGCGCCAGCACCAGCTTGAGGCGCGGCTTGATGCTCGCCTCACCAATGCGGCCGCGCTCACCCCAGCGCACCAGTACTTGCTGGGCCGTCTGACCATCGAGGATCAGGTCGGTGTAGGCATAGTCGAAGACGATGCCGTGGCGGTAGCTCATCATGAATTCCTCGAACAGCATGGCCAGGTCTTCGCGCGAATTGCCGCTACCGCTGACCGAATAGGCGTAGTCGTCGGAGGCGCGGTCGGCTGCAAACAGGCGGCCGATGTCGGTGGCGCTGTAGGCCTTTTGCTGGGCAGTGGCAGTGGCGCCCTGGTAGAGCACCTGCGCCAGCGCCTTCATTTCACTCGATTGCAGCGGATACTGGAACGCCAGCGCGTCCGACGGCAGGCTCAGCGCCGCTTCGCGCGGCGCCACGTTGGCGTACACCGACAGGGCCGGGTTGACGGCGCGGTCGGCCGGTGAGAAGTAATCGCTGGCATGGGCCAGTTCGTGATACAGCAGGCTGCCAAGATCGCTGATCAGGTCAGCCGTGGCGCGACTGCTGCGGCTGGTGGTGGGGTAGCTGGCGCGGGCATACTCGTTGTTGCGGATTTGCCGGCCCAGATTACTGAAATTGAGACCGTTGGCAAAAGCGATGCGATAGTCGGGCACTTCGGTGACGACATCGCGCTGCGCCGGCGTCAGCCACAAGTTGTTGGCGTCAAGGTAAATGGCGCCGGTCGCTTCGGTGTAATAGCTGGGCCGCACGTGCGAGCCAATGACGATGGCGGTGACGCCAGCGAGCAGGCGGCGGAAGTCGCCATTGACGTCCTGGGTCGTCAAGAAATTTTCAAAGTTCGCGCCAAGGAAATCGTGCGACACCAGCACCCGCCCCATCACCTGGGCGACGCTGGGAATGGCGCCCGCGCCCGCTTCCGTCTGCAACAGCGGCAGCGTGGCGGTGCTGCAAAAGTTGGTGTTGCTACTGTTGACGTAATACACGCCGATATCGTAGGTGCAACGGCTCAGCACGCCAGCATAGGTACTGGCGGTGCGATACGGGTGCACGCGCTCGGTGGCATCGAACAGATAACCGTTGGGCCTGGCAGCCTGCACTTCAACGCCCACGCTGACATCGTCGGCATCCTGCTGGCCGCTGCTGGTGGTCATGACGGCGCGAAATTTCAGTACCGTGTCCGCCGTTACCTGCGGCGAAGTAAAGATCAGCAGGCGCGGCGTGCTGGTGTCCATCGTCACGCTGGGCCCGGCGGTCTGGGTCCAGGTGATGGCGGCGACAGTGTCGCTGCCGGCCAGGCTCGGCCAGGCGCGCAGCGAGGTGGTGGTATTGGCGCGTACCGAGTGATCGGCGCGCACGGTCACAAAACTGCCAGTGGGCGCCGCACTGACGGCGATGTCGGCGGTGGCGCTGGCAGTGGCGCCATCGGCCAGCACCACGTTGGCGCGCAGGCGCACGCTGCCGGCCACCGCTGGCTCGAAGGCCACGGTGGCGCTGCGGGCCGCCTGCAGCTCGACCGTGGCGCCGCTGTCCTGGACCCAGCTGACGTCGGCCAGAAGGCCGCTGCAGGCTTGCACGGTGGCGCCAGCGGTCTTGCCGGCAGCCACGCTGGCATCGGCGACGATGCGCACCACGCAATTGCCCGGATTGGGCGTCGGGCTGGGAGTGGCGGCGCTGCCGCCGCTGCCGCCGCCGCCCCCGCAGGCGCTCAACACACTGCCAAAAAAAACGGCGCAGGCCAGCGCGCGCAAAGAATACGGATATGCAGTTTTGATGGTGTTCACAAGAATCCTGTTGTCTCGTGGAAGGGAAGCGAAGAGTTGCTCAAAATAATTTACCCGACCGTTAAGACCGTTAAGATACCGCAAAAGAAAGCGCCAATATGCGTGAAAGGTAACAACGCGAATAAATTAGTGAAGGCGACAGACAGGTGGGTCGGCGCTGTCTTCCCGCCTTGCAGCGCGAGTTCACATTTGCCAGAAAAAAAGGGCGCCCTCGCGGACGCCCTGTCGTGCATGCAGCGTGCTGCAGCGGTTTAAAACTGCGCTTCGGTCAAGGCCATCACGCCGGCGCTGCCGCCGACGATGCTGGCGCGCAGGCTGCCCGCCTGCGACAGCATGTGGTCGGCAAAAAAGCGCGCGGTGCCAATCTTGGCCTGATAAAAGCTGGCATCGCCCTGCCCGTCGTCGAGCTTGCGCTGGGCGATCAGGGCGGCGCGCGCCATTTGCCAGCCGCCCAGCACGATGCCGGCCAGGCGCAGATAAGGCACGCTGCCGGCGAACACCGCCTGCACATCGCTCTTGATGTTGGCGACCATGAAGTCGACCACGTCTTCGAGGGCGCTGCTGCCCAGCGCCAGCTGGGCGCCAATGGCGCTGAAGTGGGCGCCGCCGGCCTCGGCCAGCTGCGCTTCGGTGGCACGCACCTGGGCCAGGATGGCTTTGGCAACGGCGCCGCCATCGCGCACTGTCTTGCGTCCGACCAGGTCATTGGCCTGGATGGCCGTGGTGCCTTCATAAATCGTCAGGATCTTGGCGTCGCGGTAATGCTGGGCGGCCCCCGTCTCTTCAATAAAGCCCATGCCGCCGTGCACCTGCACGCCGTCGCGGGTGACGTCCTGCGCCATCTCGGTCGACCAGCCCTTGATGATCGGCACCAGGTATTCGTAGACCGCCAGGTTGCTGGCGCGGGTGGCGGCATCCGGATGGTGGTGGGCCAGGTCGGACAGGCCGGCGCCAACATAGGCCAGCGCGCGCGCCGCTTCCGTTTGCGAGCGCATCGACATGAGCATGCGGCGCACGTCGGGGTGGTGAATGATGGTGACGGGGCCGGCCGAACCGATCACATCGCGCGACTGCACGCGGTCCTTGGCGAACCACACCGCCTGCTGGTAGGCGCGCTCGGCCAGGCCGATGCCCTGCAAACCGACGCCGAAGCGGGCCGCATTCATCATGATGAACATGTATTCGAGGCCGCGGTTTTCTTCGCCCACCAGGGTGCCGATGGCGCCGCCATGGTCGCCGAACTGCAGCACCGCGGTGGGGCTGGCCTTGATGCCCAGCTTGTGCTCGATCGACACGCAGTGGGCGTCGTTGCGCGCGCCCAGCGAACCGTCGGCGTTGACGAGGAATTTCGGTACCACGAACAGCGAGATGCCCTTGACGCCGGCGGGGGCGTCGGGGGTGCGCGCCAGCACCAGGTGGACGATGTTGTCGGCCATGTCGTGCTCACCGTAGGTGATGTAGATCTTGGTGCCGAATACTTTATAGGTGCCATCGTCCTGCGGCACCGCGCGCGTGCGCACGGCGGCCAGGTCGGAGCCGGCCTGCGGCTCGGTCAGGTTCATGGTGCCGGTCCATTTGCCGGAAATGAGCGGTTCTAAGTAAATCGCCTTCTGCGCATCGGAGCCGGCGGTGATCAGCGCTTCGATGGCGCCGTCCGACAGCAGCGCCACCAGGGCAAACGAAATCGACGCCGCATTGAGCATTTCGATGCACGGCGTGGCCACCAGCTTGGGCAAGCCCTGACCGCCAAATTCGACCGGGTGCTGCACGCCCTGCCAGCCCGCTTCGGCGAAACTTTTGAAGGCGTCCTTGAAACCGGCGGCGGTGGTGACCTGGCCGTCGTGCCAGAAGCTGGGCTTGACGTCGCTGGGGTAGTTCAGCGGCGCCACCACGTTGGCGCAAAACTTGGCGTTTTCTTCGAGCACCGCTTCGACGGTGTCGGCGGTGGCGTCTTCGCAGCCGGGCAAGGTATTGATGGTCGACAGTTCGGCCAGTTCGTTCATCACGAACAGCATGTCTTTGAGGGGGGGCTGATAGCTCACTGGTGTCTCCAATTCGGTTCTGGATGGAACAACGTCGTTCGCGCCTGAAGCGGGAACGACGTCGTGGTCAGCATGGTAGGGCGTAGCGCGGGGCGTTTAGCCGAGCTGCTTGACCAGCTCGGGGACGACGTCGAACAGGTCGCCGACGATGCCGTAATCGGCCACCGAAAAAATCGGCGCTTCCGGATCCTTGTTGATGGCGACGATGGTTTTCGAATCTTTCATGCCGGCCAGGTGCTGGATGGCGCCGGAAATACCGACGGCGATATACAGGGCCGGTGCGACGATCTTGCCGGTCTGTCCCACCTGCCAGTCATTCGGCACGAAGCCGGCATCGACGGCGGCGCGCGAGGCACCCATGGCGGCGCCGAGCTTGTCGGCCAGCGGCTCGAGAATTTTAAAATTGTCACCTGAACCCATGCCACGGCCACCGGAGACGATGATCTTGGCGGCGGTCAGTTCCGGCCGGTCCGACTTGGCCAGTTCACGGGCAACGAAACGCGAGCTGCCGCTGTCGGCCACTGCGCTGATGGCTTCGACGGTGGCGCTGCCGCCCGTCGCTGGCGCGGCATCGAAGCCGGTGCCGCGCACGGTGATGACCTTGACGGCATCGCCCGACTGCACGGTGGCGATGGCGTTACCGGCGTAAATCGGGCGCTCGAAGGTATCGGGCGCATCGACCTTGGTGATTTCCGAGATTTGCGCCACGTCGAGCTTCGCCGCCACCCGTGGCAGGATGTTCTTGCCGTAAGCGGTGGCCGGGGCCAGGATGTGCGAGTAGGCGGCGGCAATCGCCAGCACCTGGGCGGCGACGTTCTCGGCCAGGCCGTCGGCAAAATGGGCGGCGTCGGCCACCAGCACCTTGCTGACGCCGGCGATCGCCGCAGCTTGCGCGGCGGCGGCGCCGCAATTGCTGCCGGCGACCAGGATGTGCACCTCGCCGCCGCATTCGGTGGCGGCGGTGACGGTGTGGTGGGTGCTTCCCTTCAGGGATGCGTTGTCGTGTTCAGCGATGACTAAGGCGACCATGGCAATGTCCTATTCGTGTCTGTTTCTATGCTTTTTGTGAGACGGCGCGCGCGCAATCAGATGACTTTGGCTTCGGTGCGCAGCTTGGCGACCAGGGTAGCGACGTCGGGCACCTTGATACCGGCCGAACGCTTGGCCGGTTCGACCACTTTCAGGGTTTTCAGGCGGGGCGTGACATCCACGCCGAGCGCTTCCGGGGTCAACACGTCGAGCGGCTTTTTCTTTGCCTTCATGATGTTCGGCAGCGTCACGTAACGCGGCTCGTTCAGGCGCAGGTCGGTGGTGACGATGGCGGGCAGGGTCAAGGCCAGCGTTTCCAGGCCACCATCGACTTCGCGGGTGACGGTGACGGTGTCGCCTTCGAGTACCACCTTGGAGGCGAAAGTCGCCTGCGGCCAGCCCAGCAGGCTCGCCAGCATCTGGCCGACCTGGTTGGAGTCATCATCGATGGCTTGCTTGCCCAGGATGATCAATTGCGGCTGTTCCTTGTCGGCCACCGCCTTGAGCAGCTTGGCCACGGCCAGCGGTTCAAGGTCGGGCGTGGTTTCCACCAGGATGGCGCGGTCGGCGCCAATGGCCATGCCGGTGCGCAGCGTTTCCTGGGCCTGGGTGACGCCACAGGTGACGGCGATCACTTCAGTGACCTTGCCCGCTTCCTTGAGCCGCATGGCCTCTTCCAGCGCGATCTCGTCGAACGGGTTCATCGACATTTTGACGTTGGCGGTTTCGACGCCGCTGCCATCGGATTTGACGCGGACCTTGACGTTATAGTCGACCACACGCTTAACGGGGACCAGGACTTTCATGGGGGACCTTTTTTGAAAATGGAATGCGTTGACTGACGAGTGGCCTAGATTATAAGAGAAAAACGCCGCTGCGACGAAATTAAAGCACGATCGTGCGATTCCAGGGTAGAAGAAAACCCCTAAAACGGGGTCATTGTCGGTGCAGGGCTGCACCGGCGTGGGGCCGGCAGCAGCGCAGGACATGTGCGCCTGCTTACTTGCGACGCATCAAGAAGGTGAACTCGAGACCGTTTTGGCTGTGCGCCAGCAAGGCGTTGCCAGTCTGCTTGGCAAACGCCTGGAAATCACGGACCGAACCGGAGTCGGTGGCAACGATGCGCAGCACTTCTCCCGTTTGCATCTCGGCCAGCGCTTTTTTGGCCTTGAGGATAGGCAAAGGGCAATTCAGGCCGCGCGCATCGAGTTCTTTTTGGAAAACCGTGACGTCGTTATCAAAAGTGGCTGTGCTCATCGCTTGGGGGCTCATGTTGGTTGCGGTAGTCATTCATTCATACTACTCCAATTGCCGGATTATGACGCAGCGCACCAAAATAAACCATGGTCGTTGTGAAAGCACAACGACCATATCCAAAATGAAAACTTTGCTGTAGTTAAATCATGTTATGACTGGTGACGCCGCGCCCCGCCGCAGCACTTGGCCAGCACGGCGCGCGCGACCGTACAGGGCGGCGAACAGCACGCCCATTACCACGGTCGTCAGCAGCGATGCCTCGAGGCCGTAGGCGCCGCCAGTTAGCCAGTCGGGCCCGCTCACGGTTCCCGCCATCCAGCCCTTGCCGGCATGGCCGGAGACGGCGATTGAACAGATCGAACCCAATGTGTAATTCCAGGCGGCGTGAATGCCAATGCCCAGCCACAGGCGGCGCGTGAGCATGAAGGCGGCGCACAACATCAGGCCGGCCAGCGCCGTATTGATCAGACCGATTACCGTGATGCTGTCACCCAGGTGGGCGGCTGCAAACAGCAGGGACGAGATCAGCAGCGCCGGCCAGCTGCCCAGCGCCCGTTCGGTGATGCGAAACAGCACGCCACGAAACAGGATTTCTTCGAACAGCCCGGCAAACAACATTTCCGCCAGTGGCGCGATGATCGCCAGCGACCACGGGCGCAAGGCGGTGAAGTGATAACTGCCGCTGGCGGCCAGCGCCGCCATCACCGCCAGCACGGCGCCCGCGCCGAGCGCTGTGCCGACGCCCCACTGGCGCGCCGCGCCGGCCGCCGCCAGCTCGGTGACGGCGCGCCGTTCGAACAGCCGCACGTAGCCAACATACACCAGCGTGACCAGCACGGCGGCCAGCAAATGGGGCCAGATCAGGCGCGGCGCCGGCGCCATCGCGCGGGCGGCGGCGTACGCCAGCGCCGCCGTCAGGCCAATGGCGAGGATGCCGATGACAATCCGCACCGGCGCAGCGTACAGCATGCGCCTGGCGAACGAGGCAGGCGGCGCCATGGCGCCAGGGTTGAAGGATGGACTGTTCATGCAGACTCCTCGTTGGTAGAACGGGCAGCGCGGATGCGCGCACTGAATGGACGGCGCTGCAGCGCGGCGATGGCCTCGGCCAGGCACTGCGACAGCGGAAAGGCAAGTTCGGCATCGACGCTGGCGGCAGCAGCGGCAGTGGCCGCCCAGCACAGGCGCAGACGGGGCAGCATGGCCTGGCCGGCACGGCTGAGCTGCACGCGCCGCTGGCGGCCATCGACGCCGCTGCGAGTGTCGACCAGACCCTCTTTTTTCATCAGCGCCACGGTCTGGGTGGCGGCCGGCTGGCTGATACCGGCATAGGCGGCAATCTCGCCCACCGAGGCACTGCCATGCTCGCCCAGCACCCGCATCACCGGCGTGTAGCGCGGCCGGTAGGCCAGCCCCGCGTCAACGTAGGCGGCTGCCACATCGCCGTCGAGCAAGTCGATGAGATGGCGCAATTGGGTTCCGAGTCCTTGTTTCATGGTTCAATACTAAAGCACTTATATAAGCCCTTATGGATTTTTTTGTGATGCTTGTGGTTTTTTGGCGCTTTACCCGTTAAGTAGGGAATTGCAGCTGGAAAATAGCAATGGCGCCCGCCGGGGTTGTCCAAAGAAAAAGGCTGCCACGGTGCGGTGGCAGCCTTTTTTGGCCGGGAACCTTGCGACCTTGCTTAAGCGCGTTGTGCGACCCAGGCAACGACCGCCGCCAGCGCCGCTGGCAAGCCGCTTGGATCGGTACCGCCGGCCTGCGCCATGTCGGCACGACCGCCGCCCTTGCCGCCCACCTGCTGGGCAACAAAATTGACCAACTCGCCAGCCTTGACCCTGGCGGTGGCGTCCGCCGTCACGCCGGCGATCAGGCTGACCTTGCCGTCGTTGACACTGGCAAGCACGATGGCAGCGGTTTTCAGCTTGTCCTTGAGCTTGTCCATGGTCTCGCGCAGGGTGGCGACGTCGGCGCCTTCGAGCGTCGCTGCCAGCACCTTGATGCCATTCACATCGACCGCCTGCGTGACCAGTTCATCGCCCTGCCCGGCGGCCAGCTTCGACTTGAGCGCCGCCAGTTCTTTTTCCAGCGTTTTGACCTGCTCCTGCACCTGGCCGATGCGGGTGGTCAGCTCTTCCGGATGGGTTTTCAGGGTCGCTGCCGCTTCGTGCAGGCGGCGGTTGAGCGTCTGCACCAGCGCCAGCGCGCCCTCGCCCGTCACCGCTTCGAGGCGGCGGATGCCAGCGGCAACGCCGCCTTCGCCGATAATCTTGAACAGGCCGATGTCACCGGTGCGATTGACGTGGACGCCGCCGCACAGCTCTTTCGACGAACCGATATCGAGCACGCGCACTTCGTCGCCGTATTTTTCGCCGAACAGCGCCATGGCGCCGTGCTTGACGGCGTCGTCGAACGACATATTGTGCGCCTTGGTCGCATGGTTTTGCAGAATTTCGCGGTTGACGATCGCTTCGACCTGGGCGATCTGTTCCTGGGTGACGGGGGCGTTGTGGCTAAAGTCGAAGCGGGTCTTGTCGGCATCGACCAGCGAGCCCTTTTGCGCCACGTGGCTGCCCAGCACTTCGCGCAGCGCCTTGTGCATCAGGTGGGTGGCCGAGTGGTTGCGGATGGTACGGCCGCGCAGTGCTTCATCGACTACGGCGTCGACCTGGTCGCCCACGCGCAGCACGCCCTCGACCAGCACGCCGTGGTGACCGAATACATCGGCCTGCACCTTGAGCGTGTCTTCCACCGCAAAGCGCCCACCAGCAGCGCGCAGCACGCCCTGGTCGCCGACCTGGCCGCCCGACTCCGCATAGAACGGCGTGGTGTCGAGCACCACGATGCCACTCTGGCCCGCGTGCAGTTTTTGCACAGCAGTGCCATCGGTATACAGGGCGATCACGGCCGCCTTGTGGACCAGCGCATCGTAGCCGACAAAGGCGGTCTTGGCGCCGTTGTACTCGACGCTGGCGGCCATCTTGAATTTGCCGGCAGCGCGCGCGGTGTTCTTTTGCTGTTCCATGGCAGCGGCAAAGCCTGCCTCATCGATGGTCACGCCCCGTTCGCGGCAAATGTCGGCGGTCAGGTCGAGCGGGAAGCCGTAGGTGTCGTACAGCGTAAAAGCGGTGGCGCCATCGAGGTTCTTGCCATCCCTGGCCAGTTGCGCTTCGAGGATCTTCATGCCATTTTCCAGCGTCTCGCCAAAGCGCTCTTCTTCCTGGCGAATGGTCTGGATGACGCGCTGCTTCGCCTGCGTCAATTCCGGATAGGCGCTGCCCATCTCGGCGTCGAGGTCGTCGACCAGCTTGTAAAAGAACGGTTTGCTTTGTCCCAGCATGTGACCGTGGCGCAGCGCGCGGCGGATGATGCGGCGCAGGACGTAGCCGTGGCCTTCGGGACCGGGAATGATCCCGTCGACGATCAAGAAGGCGGCGGCGCGGATATGGTCGGCAATCACGCGCAGCGACTTGCTCTCGAGGTCGACGGCGCCGGTCTCGCGCGCGGCAGCGCCAATGAGTGCCTGGAACAGGTCGATTTCATAGTTGCTGTGTACATGCTGCAGCACGGCGGCGAGGCGCTCGAGGCCCATGCCGGTATCGACGCAGGGCTTGGGCAGCTTGTTCATCACTGCCGCTTCATCGCGGTAAAACTGCATGAACACCAGGTTCCAGATTTCGATGAAACGGTCGCCATCTTCGTCGGGCGAGCCCGGCGGGCCGCCGGGGATATCGGCGCCGTGGTCATAGAAAATCTCAGTGCACGGGCCGCACGGGCCGACGTCGGCCATCTGCCAGAAATTGTCGGAGGCGTAACGGGCGCCCTTGTTGTCGCCGATGCGGATGATGCGCTCGACCGGCACGCCGATTTCCTTGGCCCAGATGTCATAGGCTTCATCGTCCTCGAAATACACGGTGACGGTGAGCTTGTCAGCCGGCAGGCCGTAGACCTTGGTCAACAGCTCCCAGGCGTAATGGATGGCGTCGCGCTTGAAATAATCGCCAAAACTAAAATTGCCCAGCATTTCAAAGAAAGTATGGTGACGGGCCGTGTAGCCGACGTTTTCCAGGTCATTGTGCTTGCCGCCGGCGCGCACGCAGCGCTGCACCGAGGTGGCGCGCGAGTAGGGCCGGCTGTCGGTGCCGATGAAGACGTCCTTGAACTGCACCATGCCACTGTTGGTAAGCAGCATGGTCGGATCGTTACCCGGCACGAGCGGGCTCGAACGGACGATCGTGTGGCCTTTCGAAGCGAAGAAGCCGAGGAATTTGTCGCGGATTTCAGATGATTTCATGGAGTCTTGGCAGGCAGTTGGGCGGTGAAAGCGGCATGCTTTAAAACAGCGATTATAGCCCAGGGCGCGGGCCCGGTGACCGCCACGGCTTAGGCCAGGTCAGGCGTCAACAGGTCGATCCGGTCGGTGCAGATAGCGTCGACGCCCATGGCGAACAGGCTGCGGGCGCGCGCCACCGTGTTGACGGTGTAGCACAGCAGACCCAAACCGGCGTCCTTGATGGCCGCTGCAGTGGCGCCATCGAGGCGCTTGTGGTTGCAGTGGATGGCCACCACACCGAGCCGGCGCGCGCGCGCCAGCCAGTCGGCCGGCACGGCGTCAAATAGCAACGCGCGCGCCGTCGCCGGCGCGGCGGCCGCCGCCGCCGCCAGCGCAGTTTCAGAAAACGATGACAGCAGGGGGGCGCCCGCAAGGCGGCCGGCGGCGCTGGCGACGGCGGCGCCGGTGGCGGCCTCAAAGCCGGGCGCCGGCTTGATCTCGATATTCATCCAGATGCCATGGGCCTGGCAAAACGCCGCCACCTCGGCAAACAGCGGCACCGGTTCACCGGCAAAGCGGGCGGCAAACCAGCTGCCCGCATCCATCTGCTGCAACTCGGCGGCGGCGTAATCGAACACATGGCCGGCAGCGGCCACCGTGCGACCCAGATACGGGTCGTGCATCAGCACCGGCACGCCGTCGCGCGCGAGCATGACGTCAAATTCCACGGCGCGAAAGCCGTAGGCGAAGCCGCAGGCGAGCGCGGCAATGGTGTTTTCAGGGGCCAGCGTGCCGCCGCCGCGGTGCGCCAGCATGGTCGGGTAAGGCCACATTCAGGTCTGCTCCAGGTACAGGGTGAGGTAGACCAGCCCCGCCAGCAACAGCAGGTTGAGCACGACCGACGCCATAAAGCGCCAGCGAAACGATGGCTTGGCGCTCTTGTGGCGCAACACGCGCTGGGCCAGCGCCGCGCCCGGCCAGCCGCCCGCCGCTCCCACCCACAGCAGGCTGCGCTCGGAAAGACGCCGGCGCCCCGCCTGCGCGGCCCGCTTGTCGATGGCGTACATGACAAAACTGACCAGGCTGGCAACTCCGTACAGACCCACAAGAAAAAGCAGCATGGCGCTCCCCTCAAACCCTGATCTTACCAGCGCACAGCAAGCAATACCCTTTCATCACCCACGGTGCAGTAGCGAACAGAGTGCGCCGCGCAAGCGCCCTACCCTTGCTTTCCTGAGCACTCACTGAGTGCACCGTTCCCTCACCTACAAGGCAGATCACCATGGGCATACTGAGCAATATTTTCCACAAAATTTTCCCCGCGTCGCACCCCGCCACTACCGAGACGGCCGCGCCGGTCACGCCGGCGAGCGCTGCGCCGGCAGCGCCGCCAGCAGCAGCGCCAGCAGCAGCCATCGCCGCCGTCGATGTCGCCGCCATTCTCAACAACATGCCTGGCGCGGCGGGCCTGAACTGGCGCACCTCGATCGTCGACCTGCTCAAGCTGCTTGGCCTTGACAGCAGCCTGCAGTCGCGCAAGGAGTTGGCGCAGGAACTGCACTACACGGGCGACACCAGTGATTCGGCCACCATGAACATCTGGCTGCACCGCCAGGTGATGAACAAGGTGGCGGCCAATGGCGGCACGGTGCCGGCCGATCTCAAGGATTAATTGCGGGCAGTGGCGCCGGACGGCTCGCCGGGGTTGCGCAGTGTTTCCCGACTGGCGGCCGGCGTCCCGCACGAAAAACAGAATTTGGCAAACGCATTTTTGCGCGCGCTACACTTGAGACAGTGGTTATACAGGCCGATGCCGCAGTGGATGCAGAAATCGGTCTTGCCATCTTTTAAATCGACGCTGCGCTCGCAACCGGGACAAATTCCTTTTGCCAGCCGTCCCAGCGCCATGTCGTAGCTCATGGTGTCGCGCCGCTGATACTCCGGTTGCGCTTCGGCCAGTTTCTGCCGTTCCAGGTAAGCCTGCAGCGAAGTAATCGCATAGCGCCCCACCGCTGCGGTGACCAGGATGCCGACGATATAGCGCACGTAGCCGCCATAGCTGGGCAGGTAGGGCACCAGCTCGACGAAAAACGCGAACAGGGCAAAAATAATAAAACCCCAGACAAACGGCCAGTAGGCATTCTTGCGCTGGCGGGCGAACAGCCAGCCGGCCAGCAACAGCAGCGGCAGGGTCACCGCCAGCCGGTACAGGAACACCCGTGTTTCATGGGCTTGCTCGACCAGCTCGTGCCGGTTCTCGGCCACCCGCACCAGTTCATTCCACTGTTGGTCGGCACGTTCACGCGCCTGGCGGGCGTCCAGCACCACCTGCTCCTGCGCCTCGATGGCGGCCAGTGCCTTGCGCTCGGCGGCCTTAAAGGCGTCGAGGCCGCGGGTGCGGGCGACCAGATCGCTATCCTGGTCGGCGCGGGCGGTGACGCTGCGCGTGGCCAGCCAGTTTTGAAAACTTTGCTGGGCGCTGGCGGTATTGGCAACGGCCACCTTGTGCGCCTGCTGCGCCTGCTCGAGCGCCGCTTCGGCGCGCTTTTGCTGGTCGCGCGCCTGGCCGATGGCCGCCTGGGCGGCGTCGCCTGGCGCCCGCGCGATATAGCTCTCGACCGGCGGCGGCGCTTGCACCTGCCACAGGTTCTCGACGATTTTCCCGCCCAGACCGATCAAAAACGCTGCAAACACCAGCGCCACCAGCCACAAGCCCCGCTCCATCCAGGTCTGGGTCAAGCGCAATCCTTTGGCCATACTGTTCTCCGTGTTGTCCACAATGAACGCAAGACTGCTATTAAAGGCGCCACGGTGCCAGCAAATGCGCCGCTGCGCCAGCAAACGCCACCGCCAGTGTCGCAACATGCCACTTGCATGCCCTGCCGCGCGCAGCAGGGGGACTGGCCGGCACCACGGTAAAAATCCCCGGCTACTTCACGTACGGCGGGGATTTTTTTGTAATTAAACCGTTTTATTTGAACAGTTTATCGTAGGCCGCCAGCAAGGTCTGGTGCATGTCGCTGCCTTCGAAATCGGCTCCCAGCGTTTGCAAGCCAAAGAAACGCTCGCTGCGGTCGATCAGGGCTTCGGCCTGGCGCACGGTATCGGCACCGTACAGCAGCAACAGCGAGCGGCGGTAGTTCTCGACATCGTCGACATTGAGCATCGATTCGATGCAGCGGTACACCAGGCGGCGCGCTGGCGGCAAGTCCTTGAAATGGTGGATCCAGTCGCAGCCTTCAAGCACCGCTTCCTGGTTGCCGGTGGCCAAGCCCAGCAGGGTTTTCAGCTCACCGATGCGCAGCAACTTCCAGGGCGTGCCGAGCGGAATGGCCAGGCCAAGGATTTCCCACAAGGGGCGCTCATCGTTGACGTTCATGGTCTGCAACAGTTCGAGCAGATCGGCGCATTCGTCTTCGGTCAAATCGTGCAGGCGTGCCAGTTGCGGGCGGATGGCGTTGCCGACGCTATTGTTTTCCCACTCGAGGTCTTCGACCGGATAGATTTCCGAAAAACCGGGCACCAGGATACGGCAGCTGTATGCGCCCTGCTCGGCAAAATCGGCCACATAAATCTGCTTGCCTTCGCCATGCAGGCAATCGACCAGCCACTGGTAATCTTCGTCGGTGGTGTTACTGAAGTTCCAGTCGACGAAGGGGAAATCGGGCGTATCACCCATGAAATTCCAGCTGATCACGCCACTCGAATCGACGAAGTGAATTTCCAGGTTGGCCACGGCATTAATTTCGCTCATGTCGAAGCCGGGCTCGGGGAATCCCTCCAGCGAATCGAGGGCGCGGCCCTGCAGCAATTCGGTCATCGCCCGTTCCAGCGCGATTTCAAAACGGGGGTGCGCGCCGTAGCTGGAAAACACACCCTGGTCTTTCGGGTGGATCAGGGTGACATTCATCACCGGATACTTGCCGCCCAGGGACGCATCTTTGACGAGGATGCCAAAGCCGGCCGCACGCAACCCGGCGATGCCGGCCTTGATGCTGGGGAAGAGGTTAACCACCTCGTCCGGCACTTCGGGCAGGCACAGGCCTTCGGCGATCACGCGGTACTTGACCTGGCGCTCGAAAATTTCCGACAAGGCTTGGGTACGCGCTTCGTTCGGTGTATTGCCGGCGGCCATGCCGTTGCTGACGTACAGGTTGCCGATGATATTTACCGGGAACAGCGTTTCGGCGCCATCGCTGAGGCGCACGTAAGGCAGCGCGCAAATGCCCCGCTCGACGTTACCGGAATTGAGGTCGACCAGCACTTCACCATCGATGTCGCCATCAGGGTTATAAAACGCCTGCAGTTCCGGGTTGAGCAGTTCGGCCGGCCAGGCGCCGTCTTCGAGGGGAGCGAACCAGCGCTCTTGCGGGTAGTGCACAAAAGGCCGGTTGGCGCGCGTTGCACCGAGGTGAAAGTGGGTCCAGAAATAATGGGTGCCGAGGCGCTCGAAAAATTCGCCGTAGGCGCTGGCGCGGGCCGCCAGTTCGGTGGCGCCTTTGCCGTTCGAGAACAGCATGGGGCAGTCGTTGTCCTTCATGTGGGTGGACCAGATACCATCCACTTCGTGCAGCAGCGACGATTCGTTGAGCTTGAAGCCACGCTCGGCCAGCTTGGCTTGCATGGTTTCAATGGTGGACTCAAGGGCGGCGTCTTTGCCAAGGATAAAAGTTTGCATGCGGATTCTCGGTAGCGCGGGGGAAGGCGCATGATACAGCAAGCCCATTTCGGGCGGCGGCGTCCAGCGGCCAGATCGCACCCTAGCGTTAGAATGGGTCACCATCGACGCCGCCGGAGCCCCATTGCAAGAACACGCCTTCCCCTTCCTGCGCGAAATCCTGTTGTTTCTCGCGCTGGCCGGTATTTTGATGCCACTGCTGCAGCGCCTGCGCATCAACCAGGTGCTCGGTTTTCTGGCGGTGGGCGCCGTCGTCGGTCCGTTCGGCCTCGGTCTGCTGGCAGAGCGCTATCGGCTGCTCGCCTATGTCACCGTCCCCAGCCTGGAAGGGGTCAATGTGCTGGCCGAGCTGGGCGTGCTGTTCCTGATGTTCATGATCGGCCTGGAACTGTCGGCGGCCCGCCTGTGGGCCATGCGGCGCCAGGTCTTTGGCAGCGGCAGCGCGCAGGTTTTGATCAGTGCGGCCGTGCTGGGCAGCGCCCTCGCCGCCTGCGGCCTTGGCTGGCGCGCGGCCGTCGTGCTGGGCCTGGTGCTGTCGCTGTCATCGACCGCCGTGGTCATGCAGCTGCTGGCGGCGCGCCAGACCACCACCAGCGTGCTGGGACAGGCCGCCTTTGCCATCCTGATGCTGCAAGACCTGGCGGTGGTGCCGCTGCTGATCTTGATCGGTGTGTTGGGCGGTCACGCCAGCGATGCCCCCGTCATGCTGGCCCTGAGCACCGTCGCCAGGGCCGGCGCCGCCATCGCACTGATTTACCTGGTCGGCGCACGCGTGGTGCGGCCCCTGTTTCGCCAGCTGGTACGGCACCACCAGAGCGATGTGTTCATGGCCCTGATCCTGTTGACCACCCTGGGAATCGCCGCCTTGAGCGCGGCGGCCGGACTGTCGATGGCGCTGGGCGCGCTGATTGCCGGCGTGCTGCTCGCTGAGACCGAGTTCAAGCACGAGATCGAACTGATGATCGAGCCGTTTCGCGGATTGCTGATGGGCTTGTTTTTCATGACCGTCGGCATGGGCACCGACAGCGCGCAGATCGCCCAGGCGCCCGTCCTGCTGGCCGCCGCCCTGCTCGCCCTGGTGCTGCTCAAGACCGCGGTGACCGCCGTGGTGCTGCGTCTGAGCGGCCTGCCCTGGAGCGGCGCGCTCGAAGGCGGCCTGCTGCTGGCGCAGGGCGGCGAATTCGTTTTCATTGCGGTTGGCTACGGCGTTGCCAGCCACTTGTTCGATGGCGTACTGGCGCAGCGGGTGATGCTGGTGGTGACCTTGAGCCTGTTTATCACGCCGCTGCTGGCGCGCTGGGGCCGGCGCCTGGGCGCCGCCGCCGCCCGCCGCCAACACCAGAGCGCCATCGAGCGCGACGGCCCGCCACCGCTGGCGGGCGGTCACATCATCATTGCCGGTTATGGCAGAGTCGGCCAGATGCTGGGCAAGCTATTGACGGCGCAACACCTGCCCTACCTGGCCTTCGAAGCAGATGCGGTACTGGTGGCCGCCCTGCGCACCCAGGGCCACCCGGTGTTTTTTGGCAATGCCGCACGTGCCGAGCTGCTGCGCCGCGTCGATGCCGGCCACGCGCGCGCCATCGTGCTGACGATGGACCATCCGCAATCGTCACTGCAGGCAGTGGAAGGAATTCGCCGCGCCTTTCCCGCCATTCCCCTGTTCGCCAGGGCACGCGATGAACAGCAGGCACGCCTGCTCAAAGGGGCCGGTGCCACCGTGGTGGTGCCGGAAACGCTGGAAGCGAGCCTGCAATTGTCCGCCTTCGTGCTCGAGGCGATGGGGCTCGATCAGGCCGCACTCGACGAGGTGATCAGCAGCGAGCGCGCAGTGTTTGATGCGGCAATCTCCCGCCCGCTGTAGACGCCAGCGTTGCCGGCCTGAGCACCTGCTATGACGGCACCGCCAGCGGCGCCAAGTTTTTCCACAAGCGCACGATTTTTTTATCGTCGCTGTGGCTGTCGGCCGCCAGCACCCCGCGCACAAAGCCGACCCCCTCTTCGATGTCGGGGTAAGTCGACGTCAGGCCCGACAACAAGCGCTCGGCGACGGCGAAATCGTTCATCAGGCCCAGCTCGTCCTGCAAGCTGCTCAAGCCCTTGACATAGGGACGCACTGTTTTGGCCGCAAATAGCGAGGCGAAAAATTCGGCGGCGTAGCGGGTTTTTTTGGCGGCAATGCGCAGCCGGTGACGCGCTTCGGCGGTCGCCCCTGCCAGTTTGGCAGCGCGCCGCTGCAGGCGCCGCTGGTCGCGCTTTACCACCTGGCGGGCGAATTTGCCCACCGCCTGCTGCAGGGAGGCGCCGTGCGCCGCCATTGCCACCTTGTCTTCGCGCCAGCCCATGGTGGTAACCCAGCGCGCCAGCCGCAGCATCAGGCGCGCATAACGGGGTGATGCGACCGCCTGCGCGGTGCGCAAGTGATGGGCATGGGCCTGCTCGCTGGCGGCATGCTGAACGCCGGCGATGTCGCTGCCGTCGAGCGATTTTTTTGCCACGGCCGGCAGCGTCGAGCCGGACAGCACGTCCCAGTCGCGCGCATCACCGAGCTCGCCGGCCAGCCAGTCCAGTTCGGTCTGCATGTCTTGCGGCAGGTGCAACAACTCCTTGAACATGGATAGCGCCGAGCGCAGCCGCCGCATGCCCACCCGCATCTGGTGCAGGCTTTCCACATCGAGCTCTCTCGCCACGCGCTGGTCGTTGCCCTGCATGTGCGCCAAACAATTGGCGGCGATGACGACGAAGGCCTGTTCCACCGTCATCTGCCGCGTCAGGGTGACGGGCGCCGCCTTGACCGCTTGCGCATCGGCGGCACCGAGCAGCGCATAGCCCCGTTCAGCCTTGCTGCGGGTACCCAGCTGCAGGGGAATATCTTCCTGCAAACCGAGCGCCAGGTCGAACAGCTGGCGTGCATCGCCCGCTTTCAGTTCCAGCTCGAGTTCGCTGATGGCCACTTCCTTTTCGCCACACTCGAGCGTGCCGCGGTCGAGTGCACATTCAATGTGGACGCCTTCAGGCAGGCGCAGATCCCACACGGTGCGCTTGACGCGCGTTTCGAACACGGCCACCAGGCGCTTTTGCAGGGAGCCGGCGGCACTGAGGCTGCGCCTGACCTGCTTGTCGTCGACCAGATCGCGCACATGCGCCAGCTCGGGCGCCGGCCCCGTCACCGGCCACTCCCATTCACCGCGGCTGAGCAGGCCGGCGCCGTTGCTGCCCTGGCCGCCGCCACCATTGCCGCCATTGGCGTCCATGCCCTTGATGTTTTGCACCCAGCGATTCTTGATGCGCCGTACCCGCAAACCAATATGTTTGCGCTGCAAGCGCCGCTCGGGCGTGTCGTAATAGATGTCGACCTGCTTTTGTTCGCGCGGCGCCGCGGCGTTCGGGCTGCTGAGCAGCGGGTGCGCCAGAATGGCGTCGCTGTATTGCGCATCGACCTGCAGCTTGAGCTCTACTTCCATGGCGATCTCCTGGCGTTTTTACATCGATGTTCGACCGTCGGCCGGCCCTGAAGTGCGGGCCACGGCGGCAGCGTTGCACTGTCCTTGACGCGACGCAAAGCCGAAGCAGCGACGCGGAACTGTAGCCCCCCCCTAGCGTCTCGATTCATTATGCGCCCAGGTCATGCTGCGGTCACACGCGCACGTTACGATCTACCTGTCCCTCGACATGTGATTGGGCCTGCAGTACGCGAAACGCGCTGCGGGCCGTTTTTTTTGAATGCCGACGGCGACGACCAAAACTTTCTAATAGTCAATTTTAAGTGACCAGATGTAATGATCTTGTCACACGCAGCCGTTACGCTGCCACCTTCCGAGCATTGATCCCCAATCCCGCTCTCTTCCCGGCTGCGTCCCATGACCTTTCCACAATTAAAAACCGGACCACGCGTGCTGTGGTCGTTCGCCCTGGTGCTGATCGTCATGGCGTTGATCACCGGCATCGCCGTCTGGCGCCTGCAGGCGGCGCAACAAAACACCGAATACCTGGTCAAGGACAAGCTGGCCAAGCAGCTGCTGACCTCAGAACTGCTGGGCACCGCCACCCTCAATGGCAACAGCGCACTGTCGATCGCCAAGAGCGACAGCGCGGAAACTGCCGAATACTTCCAGACCCAGCTCGACGCCGGCGACCTGCGCGGCGCCACACTGACCAAGGCACTGGCGGCGTTCCCGCACAGCGCCGAGGAAGCGGCCCTGTTGCAGGATCTGGGCAAGGCCCACGCAGCCTACCTGGCGGTGCGCCGCCAGCTGTTCCTCTTCAAGGACAGCGGCCGCACCCAGGAAGTCGAACAGCTGGCCGACAGCACGCTCAAAACCACCTTCGCCAGCTACGCCGCCATCCTGGCCAAGATGCTCGATTACCAGTCGGCCCAGGCGCACCAGCTGGTGCTGGCCTCGGCCGTGCAATACCAGCGCAGCGTCGCCACCCTGCTGGCGTTCGGCGTGGTGGCGCTGGCCACCGGCGCTGCGCTGGCCTGGGCCTTGACGCGCAGCGTGGTGGTACCGCTGCGCCAGGCGGTCGCCATCGCCGCCCGCGTCGCCGAGGGTGACCTGCGCGCCATCGATGCGCCACGCCGCAGCGACGAACTCGGTCAGCTGCTCGACGCCCTGCGCCACATGAGCGCGCGCCTGCAGCAAACCGTGCGCCAGGTACGCGATGGCGCCGTCACCATCGACACCGCCACCCGCGAACTGAGCGCCGGCAATCTCGACCTGTCGCGCCGCTCCGAACACCAGGCCGGCGCGCTGGAAGAGACGGCGTCGTCGATGGAAGAATTGACGGCGGCGGTGCGCGACAACACCAATAACGCGCGCCAGGCCAACGACATGGCGCTGTCGGCGTCACAGGTGGCCAGCGAAGGCGGCGCCGTGGTGCGCGACGTCGTGCGCACCATGGATGCGATCAGCGCCGCCGCCAAAAAAATCGTCGAGATCACCAGCGTCATCGATGGCATCGCTTTCCAGACCAATATCCTGGCCTTGAATGCCGCCGTCGAAGCGGCGCGCGCGGGCGAACAGGGACGCGGCTTTGCCGTCGTCGCCGCTGAAGTGCGCAACCTGGCGCAGCGCTCGGCCACCGCCGCGCGCGAAATCAAACTGCTCATCGATGAATCGGTCAGCCAGATTGACAGCGGCAGCGTGCTGGCCCACGCCGCCGGCGACACCATGGCCGTCATCGTCGACAGCGTGGCGCGGGTGACGGCGATCATGGCGCACATCGCCGCCGCCAGCGCCGAACAGCAAAGCGGCATCAGTGAAGTCAACGGCGCCATCGCCGCCATGGACAACGACACCCAGCAAAACGCCGCGATGGTCGAACAGGCCACCGCCAGCGCCGCCGCCGTGCAGGATGCTGCGGCCAGCCTGGCGCAGCTGGTCGGCTTTTTCAGCATCGACGATGGCCCCATGCAGGCGCCCGCGCAGACGCACAGCGCCACGATGGCCAGCACCGCCAGCGCCCCTTCCTTGCGCCGGCAGCGCCTGGCGATGTCATGAGCCGGTAGCAAATCACCGTCAGAATTTTCTTTTACACGCTTTTTTTTGCCCCCAAAACACGGGCGCTGCAAGCTTCCCCATGCCCACCTTCAAGACCATCAATCTGTTCCACCGCCTGTTCTGGCCCCTGCTGGCGCTGCTGGTGTGTGTGCTGGTCTGGTGCCTGACCTGGAACCATGCCGACACCGAGCAGCAGCGCGCCAGTGCGCTGGTCGAGCGCGAGGCCAGTGCGCTGGCCGACGCCTACGAACAGTATGTGACGCGCTCGGTGGGCCAGATCGACCAGATCATCATGCAGCTCAAGCACAGCGCCGAGCATGCGGCCGTGCTTGAACTGCTCGAACGCCAGCGCCGCGATGGCATGTTCACCGACGACGCTTACGCTGCCGTGAGCATCGTCGGCGCCAATGGCGCCATCGTCTCGTCAACCCAGGCCACGCGGCCCGCCGTCAGCCTGGCCGCCACCCGCTTTTTCACCGATCACAAGAACAACAATTCGTCCGCCCTGCGCATCGGTGCGGCGCCGCCGGAACTCGGTTTGCCAGCCGACGTCGTGCTGTTCACCCGCCGCCTCGACAGCAGCAGCGATGCCTTCGCCGGTGTCGTGCTGCTGGCCGTGCGCGCCAGTTATTTCACCACCTTCGTCGGCGCCGATACCCTCGGCGCGCGCGGCATCGTCGCCGTCGCCGCCATCGAAAGCGGCCTGCGCCTGCAACGGCGCGGCGACGGCGTCGCCCGCGTCGAACCGAATGCCACGCTGCCGAGCGACGCCGCCTGGGGTGGCGGGGTGCCGCGCCAGCTGCCTGACAGCGAACCGCATTTTGATGACGGCGTCGAACGGGCGCTGGCCTGGCGCCATTCGTCGGCCTATCCGCTGCTCGCCGTGGTCGGTCTGGCGCGCGCCGATGCGCTGGCGGCGGCACGTCAGTCAGCCGTCGACGGCCGCACCAGTGCCATCATCGCCACCATCGGCCTGCTGGCGCTGGCGGCGCTGGCGAGCGTGCTGGCGGCGCGCGCCGCAGCCCGCATGCGCGAGCAGGAAGAAGTGCGCAGCGCCTACCGCACCGCCACTGAAAGCGCCAACGACGGCTTTTATATGGCCGCCGCCGTGCGCGACCGCCAGGGCGCCATCGTCGACTTTGAAATCATCGACTGCAATGAACGGGGCGCCTTCTTTTATGGCATGGACCGCCATGACCTGCTGGGCCGGCGCCTGTCGCACATCGACCGCGGCCGCTTCGGCGAAGACCTGGTCGAGACCTACCGCGGCGCCATGGAACAGGGCTTTCTGGAAGACGACCGCCGCATGCCGCTCGATAACCGCCTGAACATCCGCTGGGGGCACCGCCGCCTGGTCAGGGTCGGCAACGGCCTGGCCGTTACCCTGCGCGACGTCAGCGAACGCAAGGCCCATGAAGCCGAACTGCAGCGCCTGGCCAATGAAGACAGCCTGACCGGCCTGCGCAACCGCCACTGGTTCCTCGGCTTCATCGACAGCGCCATCGCCGATGCGGCGGCGCACGACAGCGAATTTGCCGTGCTGTTCATCGACCTCGACGACTTCAAGCACGTCAACGACACCCAGGGCCACACCATCGGCGACCAGCTGCTCAAGGCGGTGGCACGCCGCCTGACCGCCCTGCTGCGCCCGAGCGACCATGTGGTGCGCTTTGGTGGCGACGAATTCATCATCATGCTCGCGCCCACCGGCGGCGACCTGCAGATTGCCGCGGTGGCGCGGCGCGTCATCGATGCACTATCGATGCCGTTTGCCATCGGCGAGGATGTGCAGGCGGTGGGCGCCTCGATCGGCGTCGCCGTGTTCCCGCGCGACGGCCTTGACGCCGGCACCCTGATCCGCCACAGCGACATCGCCATGTATGCCGGCAAAAGCGAAGGCAAAGGCCAGTTCCGCTTTTTCGATCCGGCGCTGTCAGCCACCATCAAGACGCGCGCCCAGCTCAAGCACGGCCTGCTCGAAGCGATCGCCCACGACCAGTTCCTGCTCTACTACCAGCCGCGCGTCGACACCCAAACGGGGGAACTGGTGAGCATGGAAGCACTGCTGCGCTGGCGCCATCCGCGCCTGGGCATGGTGCCGCCGGCCGAATTCATCCCGCTGGCCGAAGCGAGCGGCCTGATTTTACCGATCGGCGAACTGGTGATCGAGCGCGCCTGCGCCCAGCTGGCCGCGTGGCGCCAGGCCGGTCACCTGCCGGTGCCGGTGTCGATCAATGTCTCGCCCACCCAGTTCCAGCGCGGTGGCGTGCGCCAGCAGCTGCAGGATGCCCTGCGCCGCCACGACATCGCCCCGGCCCTGCTCGAAGTGGAGATCACCGAGTCAGCCATGATCGGCGACCAGGATGATATCGTCGCCGAACTGGCCGGCATCCGTGCCCTCGGCATCAAGCTGCACATCGACGATTTCGGCACCGGCTACTCGTCGCTGTCGCAATTGCAGCGGCTGAAAATGGATGTGCTCAAAGTCGACCGCGCGTTCACCTCGGAGCTCGACGCCTCGCGCGAAGGCAAGGTGTTTTTTCAGGCGATCGTGTCGATGGCGCATGCGCTCGGCATGGCGGTGGTGGCCGAAGGGGTGGAGACCGCCGAACAGCTGGCGATCCTGCAAAAGCTCGGCTGCAACGAGGTGCAGGGCTATTTCATTGCGCGGCCACTGCCGGCCGACGATATCGCGGCGCTGCTGGAGCGCCGCTATCTGTTTGCCGCTGCGCCAGCGGCACCAGCACCAGCACCAGCGGCGGCCAGTCTGGCCTGCTGACGGCAGCAGTGACCGGGCTTTATTTAACGCGGTAGATCGCGCACAGCTTGTTGCCATCGGGGTCGCGCACATACGCCAGGTGCATCGCACCCATGCCGCTCTGGCGCAGGCCCGGTGGCGCTTCGCAGGTGCTGCCGCCATTGGCCAGGGCGACGTCGTGAAAGGTTTGTACCTGCTCGGGCGAGCTGCATTTAAAACCGATGGTGCCGCCGTTGGCGAAGCAGGCCTTGTCGCCGTTGATCGGCTCACTGACGCCGAAGCTGTTGCCTTCGTGGCGATAAAACAACCGCTTGTGGCCCGAATCGGCGGTATTGCGCATGCCTTCGCCGGCACCGAGGGTACCCAGCACGGCGTCATAAAAGCGCTTCGATTGTTCGATGTCGTTCGACCCGAGCATGACGTGACTAAACATAGTTCCTATCTCCTTTATATCCGGCCGGCTGGCCGACTTGCGTGCAATGATAATCGAAGCGGCCGCTCGCCGCCGGGCCAGCCCCAAAGAGGGCCGGTCCGCTGGGCGCCAGCAGGCCGGCAGCACAATCGGCGCCCATTTGCTACAGTATCGGCCTGTCCAACTTACCCAAGGTGCCCCTCCATGAAAGCCGTCGGCTACCACGCCTGTTTGCCCATCAGCGCCGAGCACGCGCTCGAAGACCTCACCCTGCCCGACCCGCTCCCGGGCGCGCGCGACCTGCTGGTGCGCGTCCACGCGGTGTCGGTCAATCCGGTCGATGTCAAGATCCGCGCCGGCCGCGCGCCCGCCGCTGGCCAGGCCGCCGTCATCGGCTGGGATGCCGTCGGCATCGTCGAAGCGGTCGGCAGCGCAGTGAGCGCCTTCAAGCCGGGCGAGCGCGTGTTTTACGCCGGTGCGCTCGACCGCCCCGGCAGCAACAGCGAACTGCAGCTGGTCGACGAGCGTATCGTCGCCCGTGCTCCTGCCTCGCTCGACGACGCCAGCGCCGCCGCCCTGCCCTTGACCGCCATCACCGCCTGGGAATTGCTGTTCGACCGCCTGCGCATGCCGATGGGGGGCGGCAGTGGCCAGACCCTGTTGGTGATCGGCGGTGCCGGTGGCGTCGGCTCGATCCTGATCCAGCTGGCGCGCCAGCTGACCCAACTGCGGGTGGTGGCGACCGCCTCGCGCCCGGCCACGCGCCAGTGGTGCCTCGATCTCGGTGCGCACGCCGTCATCGATCACCGCGAACCGCTGGCGACAGCACTCAAAGGCGCCGGCATCGAGGCGGTCGACGCCGTCGCCGCACTGACCCAGACGGCAGCGCACTACGAACAAATCATCGAATGCCTGCGGCCGCAGGGCCAGCTGGCGGTGATCGACGACCCTGTCACGCTCGACGCCACCAAGCTCAAACTCAAATCGATTTCGCTGCACTGGGAATTGATGTTTACCCGCTCGCTGTTCCAGACCGCCGACATGGACCAGCAGGGCCAACTGCTGGCGCAGGTGGCGGCGCTGGTCGATGCTGGTCGCATCCGCAGTACCGCCAACGACAATTTCGGCGTGATCAACGCCGCCAACCTGCGCCGCGCGCACGCCTTCATTGAAAGCGGCGCGGCCCAGGGCAAGGTGGTGCTGGCAGGGTTTTAAACCTTGACCGCCTTCTGCGCCGCCGCGCAGCCCCACCATGCCGCTTCTTCAAACACCGAAAAGCCCGACAGGTCGGCGTGCGCGAAGGTGATCGGCCCATCGAGCTGGCGCAGCGCGTGTGCGCCGGCGTTGCTGCGGAAGCCCGGCAGCGGCGCGGCCATGGCGTGGCCGCGCACGGTGATGTCGACCCGCTCGACACAGGGCGCGAACTTCCAGCCGTAGGCGCTTTTCAAATCGGCGCTGGCCAGCTCGACGAGCTGGTCCGGCGTCGCCATCATCAGCCATTTTCGCGCCTGTTCGGGGCTGCGATCCGACAGCGCCACGTAAGCACTGAACACGGTTTTTGCCGGCGGCGTCTGGCGAATATCCTGGTGCGTCGACACCACGTAACCAAGACCCGGTTCCTGGTAGACCACGTTGTCCCAGGCCAGCGGCTGCGCCGGCAGCTCGGCGGGGAAATCCTTCATCAAGAAATTCGCTACCAGCCATGGCGCGTAAGCCGGCATGTGGCGGCGCGCATCAAAGCCCAGTGCACCGATGTTCTCGACCACCCGCGCCGCCACCATCAAGGGCATGGCGCAAATCGCCTTGCGCGCCCTGACCAGGTAGCTGGCGGGCTGACCATCATCAAAACGCAAACACAGCGCTTCGACGCCGCCGCCGACGGTTTTTAGCGACACCACGGAGCCGGCGCGACGGGCGATGGCGGACTTTTGCGCCAGCGCCCGCGCCACCGGCGCCATGCCACCGGGCCAGGTCAGCCAGGCGCCATTGCCGGCGTTGGCCGCCTGCCCCCAGCGGCTGCAGTAATAATGCAGGCCAGCCCAGGCCGACACCTTGTCGTAGCGGCTGCCGTAATCGTCGCGGCAGCAGTAATTGAGGTACCAGTGCAAGGTTGGCGCCGTGTAGCCGCGCTGCTCGAGCCACTGTTTGAGGGTGATGCGGTCCAAACCGTCGAAGGCCGGGTCGGTGGACGAGAGCACGGTAGGGAACACAAACAGGCGGCGGCCATCGCTGCCGCGCAGCGCGCGCAGGCGCTCGACTTCAGCAAAAAAGCGCCGGTGCTGGGCCAGTTCGGCCGCCGCCACACCCTGGGTCGGCAAAAACCCTTCCTGCCACACGCCGCGATACAGCAGGCGCTCTTCCGGTCCGTGCAAAATATAGCGCTCGTCGTAGGTGGGCTTGTCGCCGTACGGGTCCTTTTGCAGAATGCCCAGATCAAACAGGATCGCGCGCACATGGGTCGATTCTGGCGATGGCAGTGGCAGATAGTGGCCACCGGTGGGAAATTCGAGCGTGCCGTCGCTGGTGGCAAAGCTGCCGCCGGCAGCGTTGCCGAACGGCTGTGGCCCATCGATCATCAGGGCGTCACGGTGACCGTCGCGCGCCAGCTGCCAGGCGGCGCTCAAGCCGGCGATCCCCGAGCCGGCAATGACGATATCGGTATCGATCACCGATGATGGCGGCGGCACGGCGCCGCCATCGCGCAGAAAGTGGCCCTCGGCGCGGCCGGGGTAATGGACGCTGGCGTCGATTTCCTGCCAGCGCTGGAACAGCGCAGCACCGCCCGCTGCCGCCAGCGCGGCGCCACCGGCGGCGCCGATGAAGGAGCGCCGCTCCATCAGCGAATCACCTGGCGCCAGTCCTGCTCGAATTCGTGCACCAGCGACTGCGTGTTGAGGCGATTCGGCGCCATCTCCAGCTTTTGCATGTCGGGCGGGAAGGCGAACATTTCGCGCGTGGTGGCGCCATTCAAAAAGCGCAGCGGCAGCCGGTAGCTGGCCGGCGGCAGGTAGTCTTGCTGGGGCGAGGCCAGCACAAAGCCCCATTCGCCGAACGACGGCACGTAAGCGTGGTACGGATAGGTTTTCAAGCCGACTTCGCGCAAGGTGGCATCGATGGTCCAGTAAGCGTGCGGGGCGAAAAACGGCGACGTCGACTGCACTACCATCAGGCCGTTGGCGGCGATATGCTTTTTCAGCATGCCATAGAACGGCACCGAATACAGTTTGCCGAGAGCGAAGCTGGAGGGGTCGGGAAAATCGATGATGGCGGCGTCGAACATGGCGTCGCTGCGCTGCAGCCAGATGGCAGCGTCGGCGTTGACCACAGTGACGCGCTTGTCCGAGAACGCACCGTGATTGAGCTTTGCCAGCGCCGGCCGGCTGGTAAACGCCGCCGTCATGGCTGGATCGAGGTCGACCAGGGTGACGTGTTCGATGTTCGGATAGCGCAGAATTTCGCGCAGGGCCAGGCCGTCGCCGCCACCGAGCACCAGCACCCGCCGCGCCCACGGCAGCCGTTCGAGGGCCGGGTGCACCAGCGCTTCGTGATAACGGTATTCGTCGCGCGACGAAAACTGCAGGTTGCCGTTGATGTACAGGCGGGTATCGTCGCGCCATTGGGTGATCACCAGGCGCTGATAGGGGGTGGTGGTGGCATACACGATGTCGTCGCCAAACAGGCCGTGCTCGCCCCACTTGACCATGCGGTCAGACAGCGCGAATCCGGCCACCAGTACCAGCATGACGAGGCCGGCGCGCAGCGCGCGACCCGGCACGCCGGTCAGCTCGCGCTTGAAGGTGTGCAGGGTCCAGAAGGCGACGGCGACATTGAGCATGCCGAACAAAAAGCCGGTGCGCACCAGTCCCAGTTGCGGTGCCAGCACCAGCGGAAACAGCAGCGACACCGCCAGCGCGCCGAGGTAATCGAAGGTCAGCACGCGGCTGACCAGCTCATTAAATTCGGTCTGCCGCTCGTTCAGGGCGCGCATCACCAGCGGCACTTCCATGCCCACCAGCGCGCCGACCATGAACACCAGCACGTAGAGCAGCGTGCGAAACGGCGCCGCCATCCACGAGAATGTCATGAACAGCAGGGCTGCCGACAGGCCTCCAATCAAACCCACGGCCAGCTCGATGTCGATAAAACGCGACAGTACATCCTGGTCGCGCACGTACCTGGAAAAGTGGGCGCCGACGCCCATGGCGAACAGGTAGCAGCCTATGATGGTGGAAAACTGCAGCACCGAGTCGCCCAGCAAATAGCTCGACAAGGCGCCGGCAATGAGCTCGTAGGCCAGGCCGCACGAGGCCACCACAAAGACGGAGAGAATGAGAATTCGTTTGGTCATAAATCGTCTTTTGAACTAATATTGCTCCGCCCTGTCACCCTGTCTATACTTATTAGGGAAAAATTCATGCCCGCCATCCTAGCCTATCTGCTGCACCTTTTGACGGCTGCCGCCATGGTTTTGGTATTTTTTGTGATCTACACACGGGTCACCCCTTTTGATGAAGTCACGCTGATCCGCCAGGGCAATCAGGCGGCCGCGTTTTCGCTCGGTGGCGCGCTGGTCGGCTTCGCCGTGACGCTCGCTTCGAGCCTGCTGCACACGGCCGACTATTACCAGTTCGCTGGCTGGGCCGCCGGCGCCATGCTGGTGCAGATCCTGGTGTACGCGGTCGCCACCAGCCTGCTGAAAATGTCGAAGGACCAGATCGAGGCCGACAACAAGGCCTTCGGCGTGCTGCTGGGCGCCATCTCGTTATCGATTGGCCTGATCAACGCCGGCTGCATTTCATAAGCGCTTTCTGCCCACCATCCCGCTCAGTCCTCACCGGAGACCACCATGTCATTTGGCTCATTCATCAAGAAGCAGTTTATCGACGTCCTTCAATGGAACGAAGAAACCGAGGGCGTGCTGGCCTGGCGCTTTCCGATGCAGGACTTTGAAATCCAGAACGGCGCCGTCCTCAATGTGCGCGAATCGCAGGTCGCCGTGTTCGTCAATGAAGGCACCATCGCCGACGTCTTCGGCCCCGGCGCCCACAAGCTCACCACCAACACCCTGCCGCTGCTGACCAACCTGAAAAACTGGGACAAGCTGTTCGATTCGCCATTTAAATCGGACGTGTATTTTTTCAGCACCCGCGTGCAGACCGGCCGCAAGTGGGGTACGCCGCAGCCGATCACCATCCGCGACAAGGATTTCGACATGATCCGGGTGCGCGCCTTCGGCATGTTTTCGTACCGGGTGGCCGATGCCCGTATATTTTTTACAGAGATCAGCGGCACCCGCGAAATCTTCACCGGCGACCAGGTCGAAGACCAGCTGCGCGGCCTGATGCTCGCCACCATGGCCAGTTCGCTGGGCAGCTCGAACGTCGCCTTCCTCGACATGGCCGCCAACCAGGGCTTGATGGCGCAGCAGGTCAAGGGCGATTTGGCCACCGCCTTTGCCCGCTACGGCATCGGCCTCGATGAATTTAATGTCAGCTCGGTCAGCCTGCCGGAAGAACTGCAGGCGGCGCTCGACGAACGGATCGGCGCCGGCATGAAGGGTGGCCTGGCGGCCGACAAGGTGAAAGGCTTTACCCAGTTCCAGGTGGCCAGCAGCATTCCGCTGGCGGCGCAAAACGAAGGCGGCCTGGCCGGCATCGGCGCCGGTCTCGGCGCCGGGGTGGCGGTGGGACAGGCGATGGCGCAGGGACTGGCGGGGGCGTTCGCGCCAGCGCCAGCGCCAGCGGCGGCAGAGTCCATCGAACAGCGCCTGGGCCAGCTCAAGGGCCTGCTCGACAAGGGCTTGATCTCGGCCGACGACTACGACCGCAGCAAGGCTGAACTGCTGAAAAAACTGATCGGTTAAGCGCTTCATGCAGATCGTCGCCTGCCCCGGCTGCGGTGCCCAGGTCGAGTTCAAGTCGCACGCCGCGGTGGTCGCGGTGTGCGCATTTTGCCGCACCACCGTGATGAAAGATGCCGACGCCGTGCGCGACCTCGGCAAGATGTCGGCCGTGCTGGAAGACTTCAGCCGCATCCAGATCGGCAGCGCCGGCGTGCAGGGTGGACGCGGCTTCACGGTGGTCGGACGCATCCAGCTCAAGTACGCGGCCGGCATTTGGAACGAGTGGTTTTTGCTGTTCGACGATGGCAGCAACGGCTGGCTCGGTGATTCGTCAGGCCTGTACACCGTCACCACCGAACTGGCCGCCAGCGCTACCCTGCCCGACTTCGACGCCATCACGCCCGGTCGCTGCTACGACATCAATGGCGAGCGGTTTACGGCCGCCGAAAAGCGCCGCGCCAGCTGCATCGGCGGCCAGGGCGAGCTGCCGTTCAAGGTGGGCGACGGCTGGCAGGCACGCGTGGTCGACCTGCGCCAGGGCGGCGCTTTTATCACGCTCGATTATTCCGACGGCGAGCGCCCGCAGCTCTACAAGGGCGTCTCGGTAACCCTCGAACAGATGGCCTGCCAGCTGCTGCGCGACGATGAACAGATCCGCGCCACCGCCGGCAAATACCGCGGCCGCGTCGAAGCGCTCGACTGTCCTTCGTGCGGCAGCGCGATCCATTATCTGCCCGGTGTGACCACCTCGCTGGTGTGCCCGAGCTGCCAGGCGCAGCTCGATGCGGCCGGGCCGCAGGCGCAGATCCTCGCCAGCGGCGCCAGCGTCGAACAGGTGCGCACCGCCCTGCCACTGGGGGCGAGCGCCACCGTCAACAAGGTCGTCTGGCGCGTGATCGGCGCCATGACGCGCCGTGACAACGAAGGCAGCAGCTGGACCGAGTACCTGCTCTACAACACCACTGGCGGCTTTTTCTGGCTGGTCGACAGCGAGCAGGGATGGCGCCGTTCGAGCGTGATGGCGACGTGGCCGCAGTGGCCTTCACTGGAGGCCGACCACGTCGAGCTCGACCAGGCCAGCTACAGCAAGCTGTTTGATTATCCGGCCACCGTGACCTGGGCTGCCGGCGCCTTCAACTGGCGCGTGGCCGCGGGCGACGTCGTCCAGGTCTATGAATTCCAGCGCGGGCAAGCGGCGCTGGCGGCGGAATTGAGCGCCGACGAGCTGACCTGGTCGCGCTCGACGCCGGTGGCGCTCGACCAGCTGCGCGCGTGGTTCGGCGCCGCCCTGCGCGGCGACGTCGCCCGCAAGGCAGTAGCGCCAGCGGGCACCCGCCTGGCCAGCCGCTTCGCCCTGTGGATCCTCGGTCTGAATGCCATTCCCCTGCTGTTTAATTTTTCCGGCACGATTTTCTGGGTGGTGCTCGCCATCGTCGCCATTTATCTGTCCGAACATCTGTTTGGCGCCGAGGGTTCATGAATTCCAAATACTTCCTGTTCGCCCTGCTGGTCACCGTTGTCACCACCGGCACCAGCTGGGTCAAACTGTTCTCGGCGCCGTCCAGCGGCGGCAGCGCGGGCGGCAGCAGCTGGTCCAGCGGCGGTGGCGGTGGCGGCAGTTACGGCGGCGGCTACAGTGGTGGCGGTGGTGGTGGCGGTCACAAGTGAGCAGCACCACCCACCGGCCGGCCGGCCAGCACCTGCTGGCCGATTTGCACGGCGTCGACGCCGCCCTGCTCACCTCAGTGAGCACCATCGACACGCTGCTGCGGCGCGCCGCGCTGGCCGCCGGCGCCACCATCCTGCACGGCCACTTTCACAGCTTCGGCCCGCAGCAGGGAGTGACGGGGGTGCTGCTGCTGGCCGAATCGCACCTGTCGATTCACACCTGGCCCGAATTCGGCTTTGCCGCCTTCGACATGTTCCTGTGCGGCGCCGGCGCGCCGCAACTGGCGCTGGCCGTCATCGAAGCAGCACTGGCACCAGGCCGGGTCGACGTCAATCACATTGGTCGCGGCATGGCCGTGGCGATGACAACGAAAGCATGTATATGAGCAGCACGATCCATCACAGCCAGCCCAAGGCCCTCGGCCACATCCGCGTGCTCGACCTCTCGCGCGTGCTGGCCGGTCCCTGGTGTTCGCAAAACCTGGCCGACCTCGGCGCCGACATCATCAAGATCGAGCGCCCCGGCAGCGGCGACGACACGCGCGCGTGGGGGCCACCCTACGCCAAAGACGCCACTGGCGCCGACACCAGCGAAGCGGCCTATTATTTGGCGGCCAACCGCGGCAAGCGCTCGGTCACCTGCGACATCGCCAGCAGCGAAGGCCAGGCGCTGGTGCGCGAACTGGCCGCGCATGCCGACGTCGTGCTGGAAAATTTCAAGGTGGGCCACCTGGCCCGCTATGGTCTCGATTACGCCTCACTAAAAGCCATCAAGCCGGACCTGGTCTACTGCTCGGTGACCGGGTTTGGTCAGGACGGCCCGTATGCGCACCGCGCCGGCTATGATTTTCTGATCCAGGGCATGGGCGGCTTCATGTCGATCACGGGCGAGCGTGACGATCTGCCCGGCGGCGGCCCGCAAAAGGCCGGCGTCGCCATCGTCGACCTGATGACCGGCATGTACGCCACCGTCGCCATCCTGGCCGCGCTGACCCACCGCGACCGCAGCGGAGAGGGCCAGCACATCGACATGGCGCTGCTCGACGTGCAGGTGGCCATGCTGGCCAATATGGCGAGCAACTACCACACCACCGGGGTGGCGCCCAAGCGCTTCGGCAATGCCCACGCCAACATCGTGCCTTACCAGAGCTTCGCCTGCCTCGATGGTCACATCATCGTCGCCACCGGCAACGACAGCCAGTATGTCAAATTCGTCGAGGCGGGCGGCTGCCCCGAACTGGCGCACGATGAACGCTTTGCCAGCAATCCCCAGCGTGTAAAGCACCGCGCGACCCTGGTGCCGCTGCTGGCCGCCATGGTGGCGCAATATGGCAGAGATGACTGGATCGCCCGCCTGGAAGCGGTGGGCGTGCCGTGTGGGCCCATCAACGATATTGACGACGTCTTCGAGAACGAACAGGTGCGTGCGCGCGGCATCGCCGTCGAACTGCCCCACCCGACTGCCGGCAAGGTGAAGCTGGTGCGCAATCCGATGAAACTGTCGGCCACGCCGGTCGGTGCCGGCACCGCGCCACCGCTGCTGGGGCAGCACACCGATGAAGTGCTGCGCGAGGTGCTGGGGCGCAGCGCCGAACAGATTGCGGCGCTGCGCGGGCGCGGCGTGGTGTAGCTGGCAGCGTCCCTGCTGACCTCAGTGCAGCTGGTGCTTGAGCGAGGACAGTTCCGCGTGTACTTTCGACACCGCCGTTTCCAGCTGCGGCGACATGTGATCGTCGCAGCGGCTCAGGCGGCGCGCTTCGTCGCCCATGTCTTCGAGACGGTCGATCCATTCGACCACCCGCTGCTGCTGGCCGGCGCCGATGATGGTGTCGGCCGCGCGCGCTTCGTCGGCCAGCTTGTGCAGCTGTTCGCGCAGCGCGGCAGAGGTATCGCGCGCCGCTTCGCTGGCGCGTTCGGCGTCGCCGATGGTGCGGCGGATGCTGCTGAAACGTTGGGCAATTTCGTTCATTTGTAACATGATGAGGCTCCCGTTCAGGTAAGCCGTCCGCCGTGTTGTGCTTCGTTCGCCTGGACGGCATGGACGAACAGCGTCGAACGATTATGCGCGCCTGCCGTTAGGGGCAGCGCACGCAGCGCACGTCGCTACTGCGCTGCCGCTCAGGCCACCGCTGCCAGCGGCGGCGCTGCCAGCGGCAGCAGACTGCGCAGCCGCAGTGCGATCACAAAGCTGGCCGCCAGAATCGCCCCCAGCATGCCGACCACGCCGTTCCAGCCAGCGGCGCTCCAGACGCTGCCGGTCACGGACCCGACCACGCTCGAGCCGAGGTAATAAAACAGCAGGTAGAGGGCCGAGGCAAGTGCCTTCGGCTCTTGCGCGCGCCGTCCGACCCAGCTGCTGGCCACCGAGTGGGAGGCGAAAAAGCCGAAGGTGAACAGGCCAATGCCGGGCACGATCAGCCATGGTGAACTGGCCAGCGTCAGCAGCAGGCCGGCGAGCATCAGGCCCATCACCAGCCACAGCACATTGCGCCGGCCCAGGCGGTCGGCCAGGCGACCGGCCCAGACGGAACTGAAGATACCCAGCAGGTACATGGCCGAGAGCAGGCCAACGGCGCTCTGGCGCCAGCCGAACGGCGCGCCCAGCATGCGAAAGCCGATGAAGTTATACAGGCTGACGAAACAGCCCATCAACAAGAACGCCAGCGCGAACAGCCACGGCAGACCGGGATCGAGCAGGTGCTGGCGCAGACCGGCGCGCAGCGCCGCCAGGCCCCGCTGGCCCTGGCGAAAATTGCGCGAGTCGGGCAGGCTGCGGCGAAATTCCCAGGCGGCGTACAGGCCCGCCATGCCGATGCCGGCGATCGCGTAGCGCCACGAATAAAAGTCGCTGACGATGGAGGTGAGTACACGCCCCAGCATGCCGCCGAAGGCGCTGCCGCCGATATACAAACCCATCGACAGGCCCAGCGAGGCGGGCTCGATTTCTTCGCCCAGGTAAGCCATCGCAATGGCGGGCATGCCGCCCAGCGCCACCCCCAGCAGCGCGCGCAGCACCAGCAGCTGCGGATAGGTGTGGGCAAAGGCGCAGGCCAGCGTCAGGATGGCGCCGCCCAGCATGGCGCCGACCATCATCGGCGTGCGCCCGACGCGGTCGGAGACGATGCTACTCAGTACCAGGGAAACGGCGAGGGCGGCGGTCGACACCGACAGCGACAGGCTGCTCTGCGCCGGCGTCAAATGAAATTCGGCTGCCATCAGTGGCATCAGCGGCTGCACGCAGTAAAGCAGCGCGAAGGTGGAAAAGCCACCGAACACCATGGCGCGATTGATGCGCTTGAAGGCGGCGCTGCCAGCGTGGACGGTCATGGAAAGCTGTTCTCCGGGGGGACCGGCACCTGCGGTGGCTGTCCCGATGTTTGAGTCAAAGGCAAAGGCGGTTCAAGTGAGGAGGACAGGCACCGGCGCTGCCAGTCCTCCTAGTCATAATCGGCCTCGAGCTCCGACCCCGCATAATTTTCCAGCTCGGCAAAGAGCGTCTTCATGGCCGTGCGCGTGCGCATTTTTTGCAGCACCGTGCAGTGTTCGCGGTAATTGTTGATGCGCTCGGCCATCACCGCCTGGTGCTGCGGCGGAATCTGTGCCATCAGCGCTGCCCAGCCGGCCTCGAAATCGGGCTTGTTGGCGCGCACCGACTTGACCAGTCGTTCAAAATCCTTCTGTCCCGTGCGGGCCACGATCTGGCCGCTGCCGTCGACGGCGAAGATGATCGCCACCGCGATCACGCCCTCGGCGTTCAGGTCCGGATCGGTGATCGGTCCACGCGTGTGGTGACGGCGCAGCCAGGCGGCGGCGCGCACGATCGCCTGCACGCCCTGGCGCTCGCTCAGCTGGCGCTGGTAACGCTCGTAGCCGGTCCAGTTCTGGCCAGGATCGGCATAGCAGAGGTCGACAAACAGCTCTTTCAGGCGCCGCTGCATGTACACTACATCCTCGTCGTACTCGCTGACCAGGCTGTCCTCGGGCAGGCCGGACAATTCCTTGACCAGCCGGAAGCCGGCCTGAAAGGCGTGCTCGGCGCCATGCTCGATCAGAAAATCAAGCGCCGCTTCGTCACCTTCGTGCTCGAGCGCATGATCGAGTCCCAGCGAGACGCCGCCGATGGCGAGAAAAAAGGCGCGCTGGATGCCCTCTGCCGTTTTATCGTTGGTAAATTTCTCGGCCACCATGGCGGTGATACCGGACAGTTCGTCGGCCAGATTGATGACATCGTCGTCGACGCTGCGCCTGGCGGCGGCGCGGATCGCCCGCACCACGCGCGGCAGGCGCTCTTCGACCAGGGCGATGGATGAGCTCGGTTCCGCCATCACGAAAAGATGTCCGTGCCGAGGCTCTTGCGGGCGCCGCGCCGCGGTACCGCGCTGCGGGTGGACGGCACCTGCTTGCGCAGGCGATACAACAATTCCTTGGTCGAGCGCTGCATGAAGTTGGGCTCGTCGTCGGGATCGTCGGAAAATTCGGCGTCAGCCAGGTCGGCGCTGTGGCGGAAGTCGGGGAACAGTTCAAACAGGGCGCGGTCCCAGCCGTCTTCGCTGGCGCGCGCCAGTTCGATGGCCAGCGGCACCAGGTCACTGTCGGACGAGGTCTGGCCCGTCATGTAGACGCCCTTCGACAGGATTTCTTCGGCCACTTCGAGAATCTCGCGCGGTGCCATGGAAAACAGGATGGCGAAAATGGTGGCGCCATGGTCGCTCGCCGAGGCCGCTTCCAGCAGGGCCGCGCGGCGCTCGTCATCGTCGCTGGAAAAGACGATGCCGTGGACGTGCGAAAACAGGCTTTCGGCCACGCGCTCGGGATCGTCCTCGATATTGTCGTCCGACCAGGTGGCGGCGAAATACGCCAGGCTGTCAGCCCATGCCTGCGGCGGCACCAGGAGGGTGGCCAGCGACGTCTTGCCGCCATCAAAGCCGGACAGGTGCAGCGACGTCACCTGCGGTGGCAGGTTGCCCAGCACTTCGACCACGGCCAGATCGCCGTGTTCCTCGACGGCGTCGGAAAACGCCTGTTCGGCATGCGACAGCGAACCGGACAGCACCAGTTCACTGACTTGCTTGGACAGCGCTGGCAAAAAGGCGTTGCGGCTCATGTCAGTCCTCCTTGTCGAACATTTGCGAGAATTCGTCGGTGACGTCGTCGTCGTCGTGGACGTCGTCGCCGTCGTCATCACGGCTCAGTTGTTCGAGCGACTGGTCGTCGTCGTCCCACTTGCGCGGGTGCTTGAACAGGAAGGCCGTGATGATGGCCTGGCGCGCCAGCGCCGGGTGGGCGCTGGTCATGCCTTCGAACATCTTGGCGGCGTCACCCTCGCACGAGGCCATGCCGATGACGGCGGCAGCGTCGCCTTCGTCGTAGTCTTCGGCGGCCGCCAGCAAGCCCTTGGGATCGCTGAACTGGATATGGTCGACCAGCGCGAAGCTCATCATGTTGACGTCTTCGATGCCACCGCCGGCGGCGTATTCGCCGGCCAGCGCATCCTGCATCAGCTTGTAGTTCTTGCGGTCTGGCGGATCGCCCAGGATGCCGTCGATCTGGCCTTCGAGTTCGCGCGACTGGTAAGCAAATTCAGGGTGTACTTTTCTCATTAACTACTTTCAAAACAAGTGGATCAGGCGGGCAAGGCCACGCCGTTGAGGCTGAACAGGGAGCGCACCAGCTCGTACGCTTCCGCTTCGGCGTCGAGGATGATGCGGTGATTGACGCTCTGGTCGTAGTCGTTGCGCCTGGCGCGATCAGACAGGATCTCGTACGCCTTGGTGACGCTTTTGAAACGCACCTCGGCGGCCGGGGCGTCATTGCGGTCCGGGTGGTAGCGCATGGCCAGCGAACGGTAGACTTTTTTGATCTCGTCCATCGTGGCGTTTGGCGCCACGCCCAGCACTGCGTATAAATTTTCCAAGTGGTAACTCCGGCAACAAGCCAAAACCCATAAAGGCAGATTATGCTATAGAACCGCTGCGACTGCCCGAACCAAGGCCGTGGCGGCGCCCAAGTTCACCCTTCAATACGGTAAAATGGCGCCATCCGATCCACCTTCGCCCCTCCCATGAGCACTGATAAAAACAATACGGTAGCCCCGCCGCTGACCTCGAACTTCCTGCGCGCCATCGTCGAAGCGGACCTGGCAGCTGGCACCCATGCCCACACGGGCTTGCCACCAGTGATCACCCGCTTCCCGCCGGAGCCGAACGGTTATCTGCACATTGGCCACGCCAAGTCGATTTGCGTCAACTTTGGCATCGCCCGCGATTACCACGGCGTCTGCCACCTGCGCTTTGACGATACCAACCCGGCCAAGGAAGAGCAGGAATACGTCGACACCATCATCGACAGCGTCAAGTGGCTCGGTTTTAGCTGGGAAAAAGACGGTCAGAGTCACCTGCACTACGCCTCCGACTATTTTGAGCAGCTGTACGCCATGGCGGAATACCTGATCACGGCCGGCTTTGCCTACGTCGACAGCCAGAGCGCCGACGAAATCCGGCTCAACCGTGGTAATTTCGGCACGTCCGGCACCAATTCGCCGTTCCGCGAGCGCCCTGCGGCCGAATCGCTGCAACTGTTCCGCGACATGAAGGCCGGCAAGTACCAGGATGGCGAACACATCCTGCGCGCCAAAATCAGCGCCGACGCCATGGCCGCGCCCAACATGAATCTGCGCGACCCGGCCATCTACCGGATTCGCCACGCTCACCACCACCGCACCGGTGATGCCTGGTGCATCTACCCCATGTACGATTACACGCACCCGATTTCGGATGCCATCGAACACATCACCCAGTCGCTGTGCACACTCGAGTTCCAGGACCACCGGCCGTTTTACGACTGGCTGCTGGCGACCCTGTCGGCGGGCGGCTTTTTTGCCCAGCCAGTGCCGCGCCAGTACGAATTTGCCCGCCTCAACCTGACCTACGTCGTCACCAGCAAGCGCAAGCTGCGCCAGCTGGTCGACGAACAGATCGTCAGCGGCTGGGACGACCCGCGCATGCCGACCATCGTCGGCCTGCGCCGGCGCGGTTACACGCCCGAGGCGATCCAGCTGTTTTGCGAGCGCATTGGCGTATCGAAGGCCGATGGCTGGATCGATATGAGCACCCTCGAAGGGGCGCTGCGCGACGACCTCGATCCGAAGGCGCCGCGCGCCACTGCCGTGCTGCGTCCATTAAAACTGATCATCGACAATTTCCCGGAAAACCATTCGGAAGACTGCAGCTCGCCCGTGCACCCCCATTTCCCGGAACGGGGCGTGCGCCATTTCCCCATCACGCGCGAACTGTGGATCGAGCAGGAAGATTTTATGGCAGTGCCGACCAAGGGTTATTTCCGTTACTTCCCACCGATCGGCGACGCCCCTGGCAGCCGGGTCCGGCTGCGCCACGGCTATGTCACCGAGTGCGTCGGCGTCGACAAGGATGCCGACGGCAACGTCAGCGCCGTCCACGTGCGCTATTTTGAGGACAGCAAATCGGGCACGCCCGGCTCCGACACCTACAAGGTCAAGGGCAATATCCACTGGGTCAGCGCCGCCACCGCCGTCGAAGCGGAGGTGCGCCTGTATGACCGCCTGTTCGTCGAAGCCCAGCCCGATGCTGGCGGCAAGGACTTCATCGCCGCCCTCAACCCGCAAGCGCTCGAAGTGATCACCGCCTACCTCGAGCCAGGCATGCGCGAGGCGAAGGCCGATCAGCGCTTCCAGTTCGAGCGCCACGGTTATTTTGTCGCCGACCGCGTCGACAGCGCGCCGGGCAAGCCGGTGTTCAACCGCATCACGACCTTGAAGGATGGCTGGGCGGTCAAGCAAAAATAAGCCCGGGTGGCGCTCAGCGAATGTTGCATTAAACGCCGGCGCTGCCGGCGTTTTGCATGGGTGATCGACGCTCCCGCTTCACTAGCAGAACTGCTAGGTTCGGTCTTGCCGGCCGGCGCGTATGTTGGTAGCACAGCATCCGTTCAACCACGTCTGCAGGGTGCCTCATGCGACCTTTGCTCAGCTATTTGCCACGTTCCTTCGGCAGCGAGCGTGCCCTTGCCGGTGGGCTGCTGCTGTCGACGGTGGTGGGCACGATGTTTTATTCGATGACTGCCGGCCGCATCGAGGGCGATGCCCAGCAGCGCTTTGCCAACATGTCGCGTGGCGTCAAGGCAACACTCGACGCCCGCATCAAGAGTTACGCCGACGTGCTGCGTGGCAGCGCCAGCCTGTTCGCCACGTCCGACGGTCTGACCCGCGAGCAGTTCCACCGCTACGTCGAAGGCCTTCAGCTCGAGCGCGAATTCCCCGGCATCGAGACCATCAACTTTGCCCGCTATATCGATGGCGCCGAACGCGAGCGCTTCGAAGCGCAAATGAACCGGGAAGTGGCCAATTCAGCGGCAGGCTATCCGCGCTTTGACATCACCCCGTCCGGCCGGCGGCCGTACTACACGGCGCTGACCTATATCGAGCCGATTTCCGCCGCGTCGCGCCGCTTCGGCTGGGACATTTCAGCGCGCGGCAATGCGCAAGCGCTGGAACTGGCGCGCGATACGGGCGAACTGTCGGCCTCGGGCATCCCCATCGCCCCCCTGTCCGGCCCCTTCAAGGTGGGGCTGGCGCTGCGCCTGCCCATTTACCGCAGAGACTTGCCTGACAACAGCGTTGCCAGCCGGCGCGCCTATTACCTCGGTTCGGTCGGCATCGGCTTTTCGGTCAAAAAACTGGTGGTGGGCATCATCGAACAGTTACCGGCGCGCGACGTGCGCATGGTCATCACCGACATCACCAACGACCGCGGCAGCCGCAACGACGACGGCAAACAGCGCCAGTTGTTCGACAGTGCGGTCCGCCCTGGCGTGCCGCAGACGCCACTGGTGGCCCGCAGCGACACCTTCATCGAGACCTTGGAAATGAATTTCGGCAAGCGCCGCTGGCAAGCGCAGATCAGCGTGGAGAAGCGCCGCCTGATGAGCAACTTCGATCTGTGGCTGCCGTGGGTGGCCATGCTGCTGGGGGCCTGCAGCTCCGGCCTGCTGTACGTGGTGTTTTGCACCTTTTCGTCCTCGCGCCGCCACGCCATCGCGCTGGCCCAGAACATGACCAAAGAATTGCGCGCCAGCGAGGCAAAACTGCAATGGTCGAACGAAAACCTGCGGCGCCTGGCGGCGCACGCCAACAACATCCGCGAAGACGAGCGCAAGAGAATTGCCCGCGAGATCCACGACGATCTGGGCCAAAACCTGCTGGCCTTGCGCATCGAGGCTGACATGCTGTCGGTGCGCACCAGCGGGCGCCAGCCGCGCCTGCATGCGCGCGCGCAAATGACCCTGCACCAGATCGACGCCACCATCCGCAGCGTGCGCCAGATCATCAATGACTTGCGGCCGACCGTCCTCGACCTGGGTCTCAATGCCGCTGTCGACTGGCAAATCAACGAATTCCGGCGCCGCGCCGGGATTGAGTGCCAGCTGATCGAGCCGCATGGCGAAATCAAGGTCAGCGACCAGTGCGCCACTGCCCTGTTCCGCATCCTGCAAGAGTCGCTCAGTAATATTTCGCGCCATGCCAGGGCGACCCGGGTCAAGGTGGAGCTGCGGGTGGACGGCGGCTGGATTTCCATGACCGTCAGCGACAACGGGGTCGGCCTGCAACAGGGCGCGCGCGGCAAACAGAGCTCGTTCGGCCTGGTCGGCATCGAAGAGCGCATGAATATCCTCAACGGTGTATTCCGCCTCGTCAGCACACCGGGCGGCGGCACCACGGTGCATATCTCGGTGCCAGTCAATGCCGATTCCGACGTCGCCGGCCTGCATTTCGTCGACGAAGAGACGGCGCAACTGGCGCTCGTCTAAGTTTCCGCGGGGTTAAGGCATGCCTTCCGCCTTCGTTTGCCGGCGGCGCAGGGTCAACACGACCAGCGCGCTAGTCAGCAACGCGACATAGGACCATTCCGTCGCAATCGGAATACTTCCCAAAATTCATTGATGAAGCTCAAGCCGGGACAACTTCCCGTGAGCAACAATGCCTTCACTGCCAAGCGCACACGGCGCCACAGCAGGGACTGACCAAGTGGTGACGCGTCGCAGCGTGAAGGGTAGGAAGGCAAGTAATCGTCCCAGCCGCCGCACCGACACTGCCAGGAATTCACCGACAAATACGATTGCCAACCAGAAGGATGACGACATGGACTCGACCACTGCAATGCGCACATGCGCTGAACTCGACCTCACACCCATCAAGCTCAAACTGATGCACCGGGAGTCGGGCGAGGGCTGGACGCTAGAACACGCCGACGCCGTCGAAGTGGAATACCGCCGCTTCCTGTGCCTGCTGCAAATGTATCCGCACGAAGATTTCGCGCCGCTGCTCGATGTCGATATCTTCTGGCACTATCACATCCTCGACACCCGCAAGTACGCTGCCGATTGCCAGCAGGTGTTTGGCCGCTTCATTCACCACCATCCTTACGTCGGTCTGGGCGCAGATGATGGCGCCGATCACCAGGCGTTCGGTACGTGCATGCATGCACTGTATCAGGCCACGTTTGGCGAACCGTGCCTGGTCGGCGCCAGCACCGACGACGCGCTGAAGCAAGTGCAACCGACGGCATACTGCTCGGCACCGGGCCAGCAGCAGCAAACGGCGTATTGCTCGGTCACCGGCAAGCAGCAAACGGCGTACTGCTCGAAATTGGGCAAGCGGCAAACGGCGTATTGCTCGAAATTGGACCAGCAGCAAACGGCCTATTGCTCGGTGACCGGAAAACAGCACACGGCGTATTGCTCGGCAATGGTGCAGTCGAAGCAGATTGCGTATTGCTCCGTAGTGGGCCAATCACCAATGACCGCGTATTGCTCGGCAACGGGTCACGCATTGCAAACCGCGTACTGCTCGGCACCAGCCGCCACCCGCCCGCAGCAAACTGCCTGGCAATCGCACAGCCCCGATTTCAGGCAAAGCGCCTGGCTGTCAGCAGCCAACCAGGTAACACTGCTGGCCGCTTGAACGTAACAAGGGCGCCGGCCCCACCGGCGCCCTGCGCACCGCCGCGATTGCTCCGCGGTCAGCGCCGCACCATCCTCCCCGCACTGCCCGTCCCTGTGCTGCCCCGCACGCGATAAAAACAACATTGCGCCGAATAAAACCATGGCGTTTTCATGCTGGCGCTGCGGCATCCGGCTGAGTTTGACACGGGATGATTCGACCATTGATCAAAATCAATGTTACGGGAACAAACTGGAAGATAGTTTGATTTGCGTCACTCTGAACCGGCTAACAATTTCGGCTAGCGCAAGACTTGACGGATTTTCCACACATACCCACCAGCTTTTCCATCCAAGGAGAAAACGATGAAGATCGATGCAACCATCGCCCCTATCGCAACACTTGATCTGTCGACCATACGCACGCGACTGATGCACCCCCATGCCGGACTGGGCTGGAGTGAGGCGCGCACGCGGGCGGCCGAAAGCGCTTATCGGGAGTTCTTGATGTTTGCCAAATTGTTGCCGCAGAAAGCGGCGGTGCCCAGCGCCGATGTCGATTACTTCTGGCACTTCCACATTCTCGACACCAAGAAGTATGCAGACGACTGCGCGCGCATCTTCGGCTATTTCCTGCACCACCAGCCGGAGGTCGAGTTCGACGATGGCGCCGGCGGCCGCCTGGCACCGGCGCGCGGCGCCGCGGCGTATTGTGCCCGCGACAGGATGCCAAGTCCTGCCCGCGCCGCCGCCCTGGCCGACGCCGCCAGCGACGCCAGCAGCGCAGGCTATTGTGCCAGCCCGGCCAGACCAGCAGCCTACTGCGCCAGCCCGGCCCGGCCGGTAGCATACTGCGCCGCCGCGGCGCGCCGCAGTATGGCCGCCGCCGTCAGTTAAGGCGGCGCCGCTCAGGCTGGCGACGGCTCCATCGGACTGGCCATCAGTGCACGCAGCTCGCGGATGCTGATGGCGCTCGCTTCATGCATGCGCAGCAAAATAGTCGCGCCGATCGGCAGGCTGCGGTGACGGATTTTGCTGATCACCGGTGGTGCCACTTCCAGCACGCGCGACAGCGCGGCGTCGTTTTTTAACTTGAGCTTGGCGATAATCGCATCGAGCACCTTGGCCGGGTTGTACACGGCCATGTTCGCAACTTGCTTGTTCATACTCGTCATCCTTTCGTGATCGCTGGCGCCCGATCAAGCGGCGCCATATTAAACGGGGGTGTCTACTGCAGGGTAGCGCTGGCCTCAGCAGACAAAACCAGCATACACCGCACGAATGCCGATTACTTAAGCGAAGCTTATTGGCAAGACCCAGCTTGCATTTAGGATTTCCGAATGGCAATTGCTGGCCGGCGCGGTCGGCCGCTTGCGGTTAAAATGGCGCGCACCGGGTTTTCTCTCCCACACTAAAAGGCGCCCCATGACATACGAAGAATTCCTCGACGAGGTCACCACCCTGCTGACCGAAATATACGAACTCGACGATGCCGCCGCCATCAAGCTGGTGGTCGACGCCCAGGATGCCGATTATTTTGTCGCCCACGATGACCACGAGGCCATGCGCACGCTCGAGCGCGCCAAGGACGATGCCAAGGCCCTGTACGAACAGCGCCAGCACAAGGTATTAACCCAGCAAAAGCAGCAGCAGCGCCGCGCCCAGCAAAAGAAGTAAGCGCGCAGTTAGCGGGCCGGGCCGCTTGCAGCCATCGCCGTCAGTGCCGGCACGATCTGCGGATACGCCAGCCTCACCCCCAGTTCCTGGCCGATGCGGCGGTTATCGATGCGCCGCGACTCGCTCATGAAACTCATCAGTTGCGGCGACACCTGTTGCGCCAGCGCGGCACGCGCCAGCCGCGGCGGCCGCGCCAGTGCGAACGCATCGGCGACCGCATCGAAATACGCCGCCATCTGCATGTCGCTATCGTCGACGGCGTTATAGACACGCCCCGGCAAGCCCCGCTGCAGCGCGCGGGCGACGATCTGCGCCAGGTCGTCCGCATGGATATGGTTGGTGTACACATCGTCGGCCGCGCGCAGCGCCGGGGTGCCCAGTCGCAAGCGTTCGAGCGGCAAGCGTTCGCGCGCATAAATGCCGGGCGCGCGCACGATGGCGAGCGCGCTGCCGCTGCGCCGGGCCCAGTGGCGCAACACGCGCTCGGCATCGACGCGGCGAATGGCGCGCGCATTGCGCGGTGCCAGCGACCGCGTTTCATCGATGCGCTGCCCCTGGCAATCGCCATACACGCCGGTGGTGCTGACATAAACGAGGCGCGCGCCGTCGGGTAAAATGGCGGCGAGATTGCGGCTGCGCTGGTCGCGTGCGCCCTGCCCTTGCGGCGGCGCCAGATGCACGATATACGGCGCCAGCCCTTTCAGGCGGGCCAGGCTGGCACGGTCGTCGAGATTGGCCACGATCGGCACGGCGCCGGCGGCGCGCAATGGCGCGCAGCGTTCCACGCTGCTGGTGACGGCAAACACGCGAAAGCGTTCGCGTACCAGCGGCAACAGGCGCAGGCCGACATCGCCGCAACCGATGATGAGCAAGCGGGGCCGCTTGAATGTTTGCTGGTTTTTTTGTTTGATAAATTGTTTCATGTTGGAGATTGTATGACGTTCCAGATCACTGTTGAGCCTAGCGGCCACCAATTTGCCTGCGAGGCCGGCGAAACCGTGCTGGGCGCGGCAATCCGTGCCGGCGTCGGCTTGCCCTACGGCTGCAAGAATGGCGCCTGCGGTTCCTGCAAGGGCAAGGTCATCGCTGGCACCGTCAGCCACGGTGCGCACCAGCAGCGCGCACTGTCGGCCGACGAAGCGGCCGCCGGCTTCGCCCTGTTTTGCTGCGCCACCACCGACGCTGACCTGGTCATTGCAGCGCGCGAAGTGGCCGGCAGCAGCGATTACCCGGTGCGCAAGATGCCGGCCCGCGTCAGCAAACTGGAACGGCTGGCGCCCGATGTGATGGTCATCAGCCTGCAACTGCCAGCCAACGAAGCGCTCGCCTACCGCGCCGGCCAGTACATCGAATTCATGCTCAGGGATGGCAAGCGGCGCGCGTACAGCATCGCCAATGCACCGTCGAGCCTGGACTCACCGCTGACCCTGCATATCCGCCACTTGGCTGGCGGCTTGTTTACGGACCAGGTGTTCTCGACCATGAAAGAGCGCGACATCGTCCGTTTCGAAGGACCGCTGGGCACCTTCTATTTGCGCGAAGAAGCCGCTGCGCCCATCGTGCTGCTGGCCTCCGGCACCGGCTTCGCGCCGGTCAAGGCACTCATTGAACACCTGATCCACCTGAAATCGACCCGCCCCGTCCACCTCTACTGGGGTGGCCGCCGGCCGCACGACCTGTACATGCATGCCCTGTGCGAGCAGTGGGCGCAAATTCTGCCGCGCTTTACCTATGTGCCGGTGGTATCCGAGCCGCTGCCCGAAGACCACTGGAGCGGCCGCCGCGGTTTCGTCCACGCCGCCGTCATGGACGACCTGGCCGACCTGTCGGGCTACCAGGTGTATGCCTGCGGCGCCCCCGTCATGGTGGAAGCGGCGCAGCGCGATTTTATCGGTCACCGTGGCTTGCCAGCCGAGCAGTTTTTTGCCGATGCATTTACCAGTGAAGCGGACCTGGCGGCGTCCTGACACGCCGTCCAACGGTTGCCGCCGGCTGCAGAGGGCGGCCAGTTCGGGCATAATTCCGTGCTGCAATCTTTTCCGAAAGCCAGCATGCCCGAACATTCCACGGCGGACTCCGCCAGCCGCTTTGCCGTCCTGCGCAATGGTAACTTCGCCTTTTATATATCGTCGCGCGTGCTGGGCACGCTGGCCGTGCAAATGCAAAGTGTGGCCATCGGCTGGCAGGTGTATGACATCACTGGCAGCCTGTACGATCTGGGCTTGATTGGCCTGGCCCAGTTTCTGCCCTTCCTGCTGTTGATCTTGCCAGCCGGCCATGTCGCCGACCGCTATAACCGCCGCAGCGTGATTGCTGCCTGCCTTGGTCTGCAATTTCTGGTGTCGCTGCTGCTACTGCTGTTCAGCCTCAATTTCAGTAACAGCGGCGGCGTGGTGTGGCCGGTGTTCGCTATCCTGGTCCTGTTTGGCAGCGCGCGCGCCTTCATGATGCCGGCTTCACAAGCGATCCTGAAAAACCTGGTGCCGCTCGACCAGTTCAGCCAGGCGGTCGCGCTCAGTTCGTCGAGCTTTCACGTCGCCGTCATCACCGGCCCCGTGCTCGGTGGCCTGCTGTATCTGGCCGGGCCGACCAGCGTCTACCTGGTGGCCGGCGCCCTGCTGCTGCTGGCCGCCGTGCTGATGACGCGCACCCGCAGCACCAGCCAGCTAAAAAGCAGCGGGCCGGCCAGCTGGCACACGGTGCTCGAAGGGCTGCGTTTCGTCCGTTCGCGGCCCATCATCCTGGGCGCCATCTCGCTCGACCTGTTCGCCGTGCTGTTTGGTGGCGCCACCGCGCTGTTGCCGGCGTATGCGCGCGACGTGCTGCAGGCGGGGCCGACCGGACTGGGCCTGCTGCGCACCGCCCCTGGTGCCGGCGCCGCCATCTGCTCGATCGCGCTGGCGCTGTGGCCGATCCGCCGCCGCGTGGGACTGTGGATGTTTGGCGGCGTCGGCCTGTTCGGCGTAGCCACGGTGGTACTGGGCGCCACCGCCAGCCTGCCGGTCGCCCTCGGCGCCTTGTTTTTGCTGGGGGTCGGCGACATGGTCAGCGTCTACATCCGCCACCTGCTGGTGCAGTACGAAACGCCGGACGAGATCCGCGGCCGCGTCAGCGCGGTGAGCGCGGTATTCATCGGCGCCTCCAATGAGCTCGGTGAATTCGAATCGGGGCTGGCGGCTGGCTGGCTGGGCCTGGTGCGCGCCATCGTCGTCGGCGGCGCCGCCACCCTGGTGGTGACGGGCCTGTGGGCCTGGCTGTTTCCCGTGCTTTCGCGCATGGACCGGTTTCCCCATCACGACAAAGAAAGCGCCCCGTCCGCTAGCGCGAAAGCGCCTTAGACAAGCAACAACCCCGCCGAAGCGGGGTTGTTTTGCACTCAACGATCTGCGCAGCGCTCACTGCTTGCGGCGGCGCGCGGCAACCACCCCAATCATGCCGATTCCCAACAAGAACACGCTGGTCGGCTCCGGCACCGCTGCGCCCTCGGCTGCCACCGTCACTTGCCTGAACCCAACCGAGCCATCGGTGGAGTGCTGACCAATGGCATGGGCAAATTCCACGCTTTTAATCAGGCTGCTCGAGGTGAATCCGATGAAACTGTTGGCCGACAAATTGGTGAGACTGAGGATGCTGTTGTCGCCAAACGTGATGTAAGCGTTATAGCCATTGTCAAATGACAAGGTGGTTGAAAAGCCGTACACGCCGTCTGCGCTACCGACGTTGGTGCTCGTCAAGTTCATGACACCGGAACCATTGCAACCCCAGCACAGGCCGTAACTGCCCACCAGATTATGGTTGCTGAAACCGGTCGACGTGTAGCCGATGCTGCCAGCCGAGATCGCCTTAATCTGTGCATTGTTCAAATTTTGCGATGCGCCACCCCAGTTGTCCGTTTTTGCATTGCTCACCGCACTCAAAAAACTGCTCTGGTCCGCATACGATGAGTAGAGCGCCGTGGCACTGGCGATGGAGGCGCTGGCGAAAGCGGCGGCGGCGATAAAAGTGCGCAGTACGGTGGTGATCTTCATGGCGTTTCCTGGGTTATGTCGTAGTCGAATATTTCTAAAAGGTATTTAGCAATAACCATGCCCAACTATTTTTACCCAATAGAAACATCAACTTGCAAACGGCACGCTGGCTTTTCATGTCTCCGATGTAAAGAATTCCGACACCAGCAGTGACTGTTGCGCCGCCCGAACAGCAGCGCAGGCACCCAGGCCCGCAGTTAAACCGTGCGACGGATCATTGCTGTGGAATAATTCGCTACTTCCATTCCTCGCGCGGGCCCGCAATGCAAACAAACAATTGGCACAGCATCGTCACCAGCCGCCCCAACCTGCTGGCCGCCACCATCGTCGGCCTGGTCACTGCTGCCCTGCTGCCGGCCGAGATGCGCTGGCTGACGCGGGCGCTGACGGCGTGGGATGTCGCCGTCTGGTGTTTTCTGGCGATCATGTTGCGGGTGGTGATGGTCGCCGACAGCGACCGCGTCAACCGCAAGGCCGACAGCGAAGACGAGAACGCCGGCGTGGTGCTGCTGCTACTGGTGATTGCCTCCGTCTGCAGCCTAACGGCAATCTTTTTTGAGCTGGGCCAGCTGTCCGACGCCAAGGGCAGCGAGCGCGCCGGCCGCTATCTGCTGACAGTGGCGACACTGTTCGGTTCGTGGCTGCTGGTCGGCGTGCTGTTCTGCTTTCACTACGCCCACAGCTACTATCGCTGCGACGGCCCCGACAAACCCCTCAAATTTCCCGAAGATAACGTCGAGCCCGATTACTGGGATTTCATGTACTTCGCCTTCACCATCTCGGTGGCGGCGCAGACCTCGGATGTGCAAGTGATGAGCAAGCCTCTGCGCAAGCTGGTGCTGGGCCACTCGGTGCTCAATTTCTTTTTCAATCTGGTGATCCTGGGACTGTCGATCAACATCGCCGCGGGCCTGCTGAAAACCTGAGTGCGCTGGCGTACGCCGGCGTGCGCGCAGATCGGTGTAAGATTGATTCGAAGCGTGCGGTGCCGCCGATGATGGCGCGCCGCCGCCTGAGCAAGCCCATGGTTGGGGCCTGTTGAACACAACCAAGGAGTCCACTATGCAAATTCACATCAATGCCGACAAGAACATCGAGCGCAACAACGGCCTCGACGAGCACGTCGAAACGGTCGTCAAGGCAGCCGTCGCCCGCTTCGGCGAACAGATCACCCGCGTCGAAGTGCATCTGTCCGATGACAACAGCCACAAGTCCGCTGACGGCGGCAACCGCTGCATGCTCGAAGCGCGTGTCACCAATTACCAGCCAATCGCCGTCACCGAACATGCCGCCACCTTGCACCAGGCCATCAGCGGTGCCGCCGAAAAACTCAAACGCGCCGTCGACAGCGCCCTCGGGCGCGTGCACGACAAGCAGCTGCATAAAACCGCCGTCATCGTCGACGAAGAAGAATAACAACATGCGCCGCCAGCGCCGCCGCGCCGGCGGCTCAGCTGATTGAGCCGATCAGACTGCGCAGATAGCGCAAGCCCGCCACCGAGCGGCTGCCATACCACGACAGCATCTCACCATCGACCAGTTGCACCGGTTTGCCGATCTGCTGTTCCAGCGCATCGACATGCGCCTGCGTGAAACGGTAAGGTTCACTCGACAGCAGCACTTGATCGATTCCTGCCACCAGCGCGGCACACCACTGAAATGTCGGATAGCGGCCGGGATCGGCCAGCGGCGCCACGCGCCAGCCGATTTCGGCCAGCATGCGCGCAATATAGGTGTCGGCCGACACCGCCATCCACGGATCTTGCCAAATACAATACAGCACGCGCTGCGGCGGCCCCTTCGGCGCGGCCCGCAACAGCGCATGCTCGGCCTCGAACTGCGCGCACCAGCGCGCAGCCGCCTCGTCCACACAAAAGATGGCACCCAGCAGGCGCGCCAGCGCCAGGTTGTCGCGCGGCGCAAGCGGGTGGGTCACCACGATGTGCGGGACAAATTCTGCCAGCGCCTCGACCGTCGGCTTTTCGTTCTCGTCGATGTTGACGATCAGGTGGCTCGGTGCCAGCGTGCGGATCTTGCCGAGGTTGACATCCTTGGTACCGCCCACCTTGGGGATGGCGGCCACCAGCGCGGCAGGATGGATGCAAAAGCCGGTGCGTCCCAGCAGTTGCTGCGCCAGCCCCAGCTCGCACAGCAATTCAGTGATCGACGGCACCAGGCAGACAATGCGGGCACCGGCGGCCGGTTTGTGGACGGTGCCAATGGCGTCTGTGAGGGCGAGCGTGCGAAGGTCCATGGAGGGGGCCAGTGTGGTGAGTCAAAAAGAACATATGCAACCACCCGCATTGAAACACCAATGGCCGCGCGCTGCCAGCGCCGTTTTAGCAGAGCGGCAAAACGGCGTCGATATGCTTATCCTATTGCTTCCCTTGCAATGCGTTATGATACTGACACCAACCAGCATCGTGCTTTGTGAATAGAAATTATTAGGCTCATTGTGGATCACATCGGCACCTTCGCTACTTCTTCCTATCGCCTGAGCGATCTGCAACTGTTTGACGGCGCCGATGAACACCAGTTAAAGGCGCTGCTGGCCGGCTGCAGCATTTGCCGCCTGCCGCGCGACGAGCGCCTCGAAGACACGTATCAAGCGCGCCTGTTCATCGTCCTCAGTGGCGCGCTGGCCGAAACTGCCCTCGACGGCACCGTCAGCAAAATCCTGCCCGGTGAAAGCGTGGGCGAGCAATCGGTGCTCGATGAGAGCACCAACCTGGCCGAGATCCGCGCGGTGCAGGACAGCGACCTGCTGGTCATCGATGGCGACCTGGTCTGGCAGCTGATCGATACTTCGAATGGCGTGGCGCGCAACCTGCTGCGCATGCTCGCCTTTCGCATCCGCGCCGCCAGCGCCACCGCCCGCAAGCGCCAGAAAGTGGGCGAATTCTACCGCCAGCTATCGATGAACGATGGCTTGACCGGCTTGTACAACCGCGCCTGGCTCAATGACATGCTGCCGAAAATGGTGGGCAAGGCGCAGCGCACGGGCTGTCCGCTCTCGCTGGTCATGATCGACCTTGACCACTTCAAGCATTTCAATGACAGCCACGGCCACCAGGCCGGTGACGACGCCCTGCGCGGCGCCGCTGCCGTCATCGCCAAGGCACTGCGGCCGTCCGATTTCGCCGTCCGCTACGGTGGCGAAGAAATGCTGGTGATTCTGCCCGACACCAGCGAAAAGCTGGCCACCATGGTGGCCGAGCGGCTCTGCCAGCGCCTGCGCCAGATGGTGGTGTTCCGCGACATGCGCCTGCCGCTGCCGCACCTGACCGGCTCGCTGGGGGTGGCCAACCTGTTGCTGCCGATGGATGACAGTGCGCTGGTCGCCGCCGCCGACGCCGCCCTGTATCGGGCCAAGGCAGCCGGACGCAACCGGGTCAGCGGCTAGGCGCCAGCGCAGTTGCAACCGAGGCACGGGCCGGCACTGGCGGCGCGGCGCGATTCATGACACCATATGGCCGCCCACTTTGACCGCCGAAAAAAATCACCATGAACAGCTTTCTCTGGCACGACTACGAAACCTTTGGCGCCGTGCCGCGTCGCGATCGCCCGGCCCAGTTCGCCGCCATCCGCACCGATGCCGCGCTCAATGAAATTGGCGAGCCCATCATGCTGTACTGCCAGCCGGCGCCCGATTTTTTGCCAGACCCGCAGGCGTGCCTGATCACCGGCATCACCCCGCAGCAATGCCTCGAACGGGGCGTGCCCGAACACCAGTTCGCCGCCACCATAGAAGCCGCGTTCAGCCAGGCGGGCACCATCGGGGTGGGCTACAACACCATCCGTTTCGACGATGAAGTGACCCGCTTCATGTTCTGGCGCAACCTGATCGACCCGTACGCGCGCGAATGGCAACACCAGTGCGGGCGCTGGGACTTGCTCGATGTCGTCCGCATGACGTATGCGCTGCGGCCGGACGGCATCGAATGGCCGCTGCGCGACGATGGCAAACCAAGTTTCCGGCTGGAAGACCTGGCGCGCGCCAATGGCTTGTTGCATGAAGCGGCGCACGACGCCCTGTCCGACGTCCGTGCCACCATCGCGCTGGCGCGCCTGATCCGCCAGCGCCAGCCGAAGCTGTTTGATTTTTGCCTGAGCCTGCACAAGAAAGACAAGGTCGCCAGCGAAATCGGCCTGCACCTGGCGCCCGCCAGTCGCCAGCCCTTCCTGCACGTCTCCGGCATGTTCCCGGTTGAGCGTGGCTGCCTGGCGATCGTCTTTCCGCTCGCCGCCCACCCCACCAACAAGAATGAAATCCTGGTGTGGGATTGCGCCCACGACCCCGCCGCACTGTTCGCGCTCGATGCCGAAACGGTGCGCCAGCGCATGTTCACGCGCAGTGCCGAGTTGCCGGCAGGGATAACGCGGCTGCCCATCAAGAGCGTCCATATCAACAAGTCGCCGATGCTGGTGGCCAACCTGAAGACCTTGAGTCCGGCCATGGCCGCGCGCTGGGGCATCGACGTCGAAGCGAACCGTGCCAATGCGCTGGCGGTGGCCAACGGCCCCGATCTGGCTGCCCTGTGGGCGGAGGTGTACCGGCGGCCGGCGCTGGCGCCGCTCGATGTCGACGAAGACCTGTATGGCGGCTTCATCGGCAACAGCGACCGCCGCACCCTCGACACCCTGCGCGCGCTGACACCGGCCAAGCTGGCCGCCGCCCGTCCCGCCTTCGATGACGAGCGGCTCGACGAATTGCTGTTCCGTTTTCGTGCCCGCAATTTTCCCGAGACCCTGGGCGAGGCTGAACTGTTTTCGTGGGAACAGCACCGCGCCGCCCGCCTGTTCGATGGCGCCGGCGCCGCCCGCACCATCGAACAGTTGTTCGCCGAAATCGATCTGCTGTCGGAAGACGCCGACGAACGCGCCGAGGGGATTTTGGGCGAGCTGTACGACTACGCCGAGTCGATCGCCCCAACCCGGCGCTAGGGCTTCAAGCGCCTGCCGGCGCCTTCAGCGGCAGGCGTTGACCGCGTCGCGGGTGTCCATTGCCACCCGCCGCGCCGCTGCAGCGAAGTCTTCGCTGCCCTGCTGCTTGGCGTACAGAATCGCCCGCGATGAACTGATCATCAAGCCGCTACCAGCTGCCGTCTTGCCACCGGCCACGGTGGCGGCAACGTCGCCGCCCTGGGCGCCGATGCCGGGCACCAGGATCGGCATGTCACCGACGATCGCCCGCACCTGCGCCAGTTCCTGCGGGTAGGTGGCGCCGACCACCAGCGCGCACTGGCCGTTGCGGTTCCAGCTGCCAGCGACCATCTCGGCCACCCGCTGGTACAGGGGACGCCCGCCCACATCGAGAAACTGCAGGTCGGAGCCGCCCGGGTTGGAAGTGCGGCACAGGATAATCTGGCCGCGGTCCTGCCACGCCAGGTAGGGCTCGATCGAATCGAAGCCCATGTAGGGATTGAGGGTGACGGCGTCGGCGCCATAGCGGTCGTAGGCTTCGCGCGCGTACTGGTGGGCGGTGGCGCCGATGTCGCCGCGCTTGGCATCGAGAATGAGCGGGATGTGCGGATAGCGGCTGCGCAGGTAGACGCACACTTCTTCGAGCTGGTCTTCGGCACCGACCGCAGCGAAATAGGCGATCTGCGGCTTGAAGGCGCAGGCCAGATCGGCGGTGGCATCGATGATGGCCTTGCAAAAATCGACGATCGCCTGCGGCCGCCCGCGCCAGGCGCCGGGAAACTGGGCGGGATCGGGATCGAGGCCGACGCATAACAAGGAATTGTTGCCGGTCCACGCGGTGGACAGCTTGTCGATGAATTTCACGTCCGGCCTTTCTGTTTTCTGTTAAGTGACACCCGCCGCATTGTACCGCGCCAGCGCACACCATTAAAACGACGGCCGCTGCCCAATTCAGGTATATTTTTATGCATTCGACAACGAGCCAGGACTACACCATGATTTTTTCAGGATATGCGCGCTGGACCCGTCTGCTACTTACCTTCACGCTGGTGTCGGCGTTCCTGTCCGGCTGCGGCTACAACCAGTTCCAGTCCAAGGATGAAGCGACCAAGGCGGCGTGGAGCGAAGTGGTCAACCAGTATCAGCGCCGCGCCGATCTGATTCCCAATCTGGTCAACACCGTCAAGGGCTATGCCTCGCACGAAAAAGACACGCTCGAAGCAGTCACCCGGGCGCGCGCCTCGGCCACCAGCATGCAAGTCACGCCCGACGTATTGAATGACCCCGCCGCCTTTGCCAAGTTCCAGCAAGCGCAGGGACAATTGACGCAGGCCTTGTCGCGCCTGATGGTGGTGACGGAGGCCTATCCCAACCTCAAGGCCGACGCCGGCTTTCGCGATCTGCAATCGCAGCTCGAAGGCACGGAGAACCGCATCACCGTGGCGCGCCAGCGTTACATCGTCACCGTGCAGGACTACAACGTGTCGGTACGCAGCTTTCCAAACAACCTGACGGCGATGATCTTCGGCTACAAGGCGAAGCCGGCGTTTACGGTGGAAAACGAAAAAGCCATTTCCACCGCGCCGTCCGTCAACTTCGGCAAATAAGGCCATGACCACGCTGCGTGCCATCCGCTGGCTGATCGCCCTGTGCCTGCTGGCCGGCATGGCGGGCGCCGTCATGGCACAGCAGCCGGTGCCGAAACTGACAGCCCTCGTCACCGACCAGGCCGGCATGCTGGACGCCGAACAGCGCCAGAAGCTCGACACCGTACTGACCGACTATCAAACGCGCACTGGCAGCCAGATCGCCGTGCTGACCGTCAAGACCACCGAGCCCGAGCAGATCGAGCAATACAGTATCCGCGTGACGGACGCCTGGAAGCTGGGCCGCAAGGGAGTCGATGACGGCGTGCTGATCCTGGTCGCCAAGGACAATCCGGCCAGCCTGCGGCGCTTGCGCATCGAGGCGGGCCGCGGCGTGCAGGGGGTGTTGACCGACGCCAAATCCAAGCAAATCCTGCAGGATGTGATCGCCCCCTACTTTCAAAAAGACCAGTTTTATGAGGGCCTGGTGGCAGGGGTCGGCGCGGTGGCGACCCTGCTCAATCAAGAACAGTTTCCGGCGGCGCAGGGCGCGCCAGCGAAGGCAGCCGGCGGCGCCATCGGCTGGCTGCCGATGATCCTGATCGGCATCTTCCTTATCGGTAGCATCTTCCGTCCGCGCGGCGCGCGGCTCTCGCGCGGCGGCTGGGGCGGCAATGCCACCGGCTTTATTCTTGGCACCGCGCTGGGCAGTCTGGGCCGTGGTGGTGGTGGCGGCTTTGGCGGTGGCGGTGGCGGCGGCTTCGGTGGCGGCGGCTTCGGTGGCGGCGGTGGTGGTGGTTTCGATGGCGGCGGCGCCTCGGGGAACTGGTGATGAACGCCCTCACCCCGCCCGTCAACCGCCTCAGCCGCGCGCTGCGCCACCTGCGCAGCGGCAGCGGCGCCGGTCGTCGTGCCTTCCCGCAGGAAGCGCTGGCCGCCATTGCCAGCGCCATTACCGCCGGCGAACAGACCCACCGCAGCGAACTGCGTCTCATCGTCGAGGCTGCGATGCCGGTCGAGCTGGTCTGGGCCGGCGTCACTAACCGCCAGCGCGCGCTGGCCCTGTTCGCCGAGCACGGCGTGTGGGACACCGAAGACAATTGCGGCATCCTGATCTACATCAACCTGGCTGAGCGCGCCGTTGACATCGTCGCCGACCGCGCCGTTGGCCGCTGCATCGATGGCGCCACCTGGAATGCCGTGTGCGCCGACCTGGCGGCCGGTTTCGCCCGCAGCGACTTCCTGCCCAGCACCCTCGCCGCCATCGAGCGCGTCAATCAGCTGTTGCGCGAACAATTTCCCAGCACGGGACCGCGCAGCAACGAGCTGCCTGACCGCCCGCTGCTGATGTGACCCTGACGACGGCCACGCAGGCAGGCGGCGTCCAGTACAATTGGCGCGTGTTTATCGAATGAAAGCGATGATGAAATTAGCCGACAAGGTTGCCATTGTGACTGGCGCCACCCAGGGCATTGGCCTGGCCTGCGCCGAGCGCCTGCTGCGCGATGGCGCCCGCGTGATGCTGGTCGATATCAAGCCGGAGGGCGCCGCCGCCGCCGCCGCACTGGGCGAGGGTGCGCGTTTTTTTGCTGCCGACGTTAGCCAGAAGGTCGACGTCGACGCCATGATCGCCAGCACCCTGCAACAGTTTGGCAGCATCGATATCCTCATCAACAATGCTGGCGTCACCCACGCCGCCGATTTTCTTGAGCTGGCCGAAGAAGACTTTGATCGCGTGCTGCGCGTCAACCTCAAATCGATGTTCCTGTGCGGCCAGGCCGCCGCCCGCGCGATGGTCAAACAGGGCAGCGGCGCGATCATCAATATGTCGAGCGTCAATGCGCAGCTGGCCATTCCCAACCAGGTACCCTACGTGGTGTCAAAAGGCGGGGTCAATCAGCTGACCAAGGTCATGGCGCTGAGCCTGGCGCCGCACGGCATCCGTGTCAATGGCATCGGCCCCGGCACCATCCTCACCGAACTGGCAAAGCAGGCCGTGCTGGGCAGCGAAGAAGCCCGCCACACCATCCTCTCGCGCACCCCCATGGGACGCTGCGGCGAACCGGAAGAAGTGGCCGCACTGGCGTCCTTCCTCGCCAGCGACGACGCTTCCTACATGACCGGGCAAACCATCTATGCCGACGGCGGCCGGCTGGCGCTCAACTACACCGTCAAGGTCAAGCCATGAGCGAAGCGGACAAGCCCGTCCAGCGCAGTGCCGCTGACCTGCTGGCACTCGACGAGCAGTTTTGCTTCGCCCTGTACTCGGCTTCGCATGCGGTCACCAAGACGTACAAGCCGCTGCTCGACCAGCTCGGCCTGACTTACCCGCAATACCTGGTGATGCTGGTGCTGTGGGAGCAGGACGCCATCCTCGTCAAGGAGATCGGCAGCCGCCTGTTTCTCGATTCCGGCACCCTGACTCCCCTGCTCAAGCGTCTCGAAAGCAACGGACTGGTGGAACGCCGCCGCGATCCCCACGACGAGCGCCAGGTGCGTATTTCTCTTACCAGCGCCGGCCGCCAGTTGCGCAGCCGCGCCAGCAGCGTGCCGCAACAAATGTTTTGCGCCACCGGCAAGGATGCGCCCACCCTGATCGCCCTGCGCCAGGCGTTGTCGAGCGTGCGTGACAGCATGCTAAAAACGATCGACGAAGCGGACGCCGCCGCCCGCTAAAGTTTCAGGCAGCGCGCCCTGCAGCTGCGATAAATCAATTTAATTGCACACAATTAAATTGTGTACTATCATTGATCTATCGGCGCTGCAGTGACAGCGTCCCCATTGCCCCCAAGGAGATCCTCATGCAAGTTCTTTACACCGCACAATCACACGCCACCGGTGGCCGTGACGGCCGCGTCGCCTCCAGCGACAGTGCCCTTGATGTTGCACTGGCCACACCCAAGCAATTGGGTGGTGCTGGTGGTGTCGGCACCAATCCTGAGCAACTGTTCGCCGCCGGCTATGCTGCCTGCTTCCTCTCTGCCATGAAGTTTGTCGCCGGCGCCCTCAAAACCCCCTTGCCGCAGGATGCGGCCGTTACCGCTCAGGTCGATATCGGCCCGAACGGCAGTGGTGGCTTTGGCCTGGCCGTGCGCCTGCAGGTGAGCACGCCCGGCATGGACGCCGCCGCCGCAGCAGCCGTGGTCGCCAAAGCCCACGAAGTGTGCCCGTATTCGAACGCGACACGCGGCAACATCGAGGTTGCCATCTCGGCAGTGTGATGACATAGATAAAATATATATCTGTTATCTGAAATGACAATTAGACGAATATCGTGCGTTGCAGCATAATCTACTCGTCTCCACTATTCTCCTCCAAGAAAATAGTCTTCAGCCCGCTTTGATCAGCGGGCTTTTTTTTTGCCCCGAGTACGTCCCACCCGCGCCTGCCGTTTTGACGAACAATGTCATTCCAGCGTCATATTGGCTGCCTATACTCGACTCATCTGCCATACACGTAACCGATATGCGTGGTCGCAGCCAGGCGCGCCCCAGTGGCGCGCCATCCGAATTTTCTCCGCTCTATCGTTGAGCGCGCCGCAGGGGGGACCGTCACCCGCAGGCTGCCTTCCCCGTCTGCGGGAACGGTGTGCGCCTGCCGCCGCGCGCCACCGTTCAACGACTTAAGGTGACATTTTTCTCCGAAAGTATTTGAAGGCTGTCGCCGATCCACTATAGTGAAGTGGAAGCGCGGCAGTTGCCCTGTCCGCCTCATCCAACGAGCGAAGGAGTGATCGTATGAGCCAACCGCCGTTTCCCCCCGCTTTCGCCAATCCCACCGACGCGCTGCTCGGTCGTCGCCGCGGTCAACCTTGCGAGCCGCTGCTGCTGACCGAACTCAACCCCCATTCGGTGGTCGACCATGCGGCCGCGCACAACACCGTGATCGAACTGCAAAGTTTTGGTACCGTGCGGGAACCCTGCCCGAAATGCCACACCAACCGCCTGAATCTGATTTTGCGCCAGGACACTGTGCGCACCGCCCACCTGTTTTGCGCCGACTGCCGCAGCTGCTATGACGCCCACTATGCGGGCGGCGCCCCGGCCCTGACGATCTGACGATCTGCCGGGGCCGGCGCACGCGCGGGCGCAGCGCGCCTGCAGGCGGGCATGGTATCCTCGCGCTTTGCCGCCACCACCACTTGCATGACGACCCTGTTACGCTTTCTGCTGGTTGATCCTGCACTCGCACGCATGCGCATCCGGATCGCTGCCATTGCCTACCTTACCATCCTGGTTCTCGGATCGGTCCCCGGCGCGCGCGCCGACATCGGCCATGTCGCCAGCGGCGTGGTGTTGCACCTGACTGCCTACGCCGGTCTGACCATGCTGATTTATTGCGGCACGGACGGCAGTGCACGCCGCCGCGCCCTCACTGCGGTACTGGCGGTGGCCGCCATGGGCGCCTTCGACGAATTCGTGCAAAGCTTCTTCCCCTACCGCGGCGCTGCCATCGGTGACTGGCTGGTCGACTGCAGCGCTGCGCTGGGCAGTGCGGCCATCCTTTACCTGTTGTGGCCGCGCCTGAACCGACTGGCGCTGGCGCCCGCCCGCCGCCCCTGAGACAGGCGTCGGCCGTCCAAGCCGGCATTTGATCCGCCACAAACCCCGCCAAAGCTGACTGAACCTGATGCGCTACCGGCCACTCCTAGAGCTGTGGCTCGGTCGCACCGTCACGCTGCATGCTTCGCCACGCACCATGCATCACGCATCACGCATCACGCACCAAGTTACGTTCGGCAACTGTAACGCTGTCGCCATCTGCTTCAGCGCTGCAAGCTTGCGATAACAACTATTTGATGCGGGTCAGAACCTGCTGGTCACGCCTGAACGCCGCCGGCTTTCGTCGCTCTGATGTAGGTGGCCAGCAGGATCGTCACGCACACCCACTGTAGCGATACCAACAGAAGGAGTCGAACATGAATCGAAAATCAAAGAGCGTCGTACTGGCGGGCATGCTGGCGATCGCGCTGGCAGGCTGTAGCACCTACGGCAGCAGCGATAGCGCAAGCACCTCCGCCATGAGCCGCAGCCCAGCGGCGGCCAGCCCCGGTGGCGACAGTAGCAGCAGCGCCGCCAGCACGAGTTCCACCAATAGCATGACTGGCAGCAGCAGCACGGAGGGCGCCAGCAACACCGGGGCAGCGGACGCTGCCTCCAGCGCGCAGTCGTCCACACCGGCCAGCGCCAGCGGCGCCTCGCACGCCGCCATGCCCAACGCCACCGTCACACTGATCGAATCGGTACCGCGCGCCAGCGGCGCTGGCAGTGGCAGCAGCGGCACTGCCGGCAGTAGCAGCACCGGCACTAGCAGCGCCGGTACTGCAGCCGGCGAAGGCCGCATGTACCGCATCACCGTGCGCATGGATGACGGCACCACCCGCGTCATCAACCAGGACGGCATACCCGGTTTCCGCACGGGCGACCGCGTCAACCTGGCTGCCGGCGCCATCAGCCAATAGCAGAGAGCCAACAGCAAATAGCAAATAGCAAATAGCAAATAGCAAATCAGGGCGGCATAGCGCGCCCCCGGTGTCGCGGTGCAACAGCAGCCACCGCGACGCCGCTGTTGCGTGCCCGCCCGCCTGGCTATTTGCGCAAGGCACGCGCACGGCCCATTGCGCCACGCGCCGGCACTTTGAGGTACTGTCTTGTTCATACCATTTTAAATGTAGGGACCACGACGGCATGAGCGACAAGACCATCAAAAAACTGCATCAGGCGGTGCGCGACGATATCGGCGACCTGCTCACGCAGCGCCCCCTTCCCAATGCGCACCTGGCGCAACTCGATCCCTTCCTGTTCCTCAACCACCACGGCCCGCAGACGTATCCGGCCCATAACCATGGACTACCGTTCGGGCCCCATCCGCACCGGGGCTTTGAAACGGTCACCTTCATCCTCGATGGCATGCTGACGCACCAGGACAGCGCCGGCCACGAAAGCATCATCCGCGCCGGTGGCGTCCAGTGGATGACGGCCGGACGGGGCATCGTGCACGCCGAGATCTCGCCGCAAGCGTTCCTCGACCACGGCGGCCCCATCGAACTGCTGCAGCTGTGGGTCAACCTGCCTGGTCTTTTGAAGATGAGCCCACCAGCTTACACGGGCTTGCAGCGCGAACAGATTCCGGCGCTGGCGGTTGGCACTGGCGCCACCATGCACCTGATCGCCGGCCACTGGCAGGGCCAGGACGGACCGGTCGCCTCGCTCACCGGCGTTTTCATGAGTACCATCGAACTGCCGGCCGGCGCCGAACTGCGCATCGACGCCCTGCGGGCCCGCACCGTTTTCCTGTACGTCGTCAGGGGCGCCGTCACCATCGTCGGCCAGCGGGTATCCGGCACCACCCTGGTCGAAATGAACGAAGAAGGCGACGCCATCGATCTGGTTGCCGACGACGACAGCCTGGTGGTGTTCGGCCACGCCAGCCCGATCGGCGAACCGGTGGTGTCGCACGGTCCGTTCGTCATGAACACCCGCCAGGAAATCAACCAGGCGATCGCCGACTACCAGGCGGGACGTTTCGGCGCACCGTTGTGACGGCGTGGCGTCAATGACCGGTGATGACGACATCGGTGGCAAACGGCGCCACCTCGAACGTCAGGCGCACGCTGCTGCCGCGGATGGCAAAGCGGTCGCCACCGACAGGCACCAGCTCGCCCTTGCGTTCGCCCAGTTCAGCAAACAGGCGACGGCCCTGGTACGAGACCCGCAACAGTTGCCCGCTCGGCAAACCGTACACGCCGGCCAGACTGGCGGCATCGGCAGCCGGCCGATGCCCGGGGACGGCAACCATGGCTTGTAGCGACATCGACGACGGCGCGGCGTCGACCTGCGTGGCGCGGGCGGCACCGGCACTGCTGGCAGCGACGCCAAGGACGGTGGCAATGGCAAGCTGAACAAAAATACGCATGATTATTCCAATCCATATAAAAGTGAGTGATGGCTGGCGGTTGCCGTGTTTGCCGTGGCAAACTGCACTGCGCTCGCTGGCCCGGTCGCGGTTCGCCAGGGCCTTGCATGGCCTGGCGATGAAACCAGTCTAGGGCGCTACCCCGATCTCATCCTGCCCCATCGACCAAAGCGTCGAATGGCGCGACAGAACGTCAAAATGCCATGACCGATGGACTGCCATGCATATTATCTGGACCGGTACCACGCGCAAGCGCACCAGCGTGGAATTGCCTTCCTTTAAAATCGATTCGACACCGGGGCCTGCATCAATGGTGTGGGACGAACTTATAAGTGCACTGAAAATCTCATCTGAGTGCACCTCTCCGAGTCCGTCATGACCGCCAAATCATTGCTCTGTATTGCTGCGCCGCGGGCGCAGCCGTCAGCAGTACGTGGCGCCGCATGCGACCAGCTATTGGGTGATGCCTGCAGTGCCACAATCATCGACACGCTCGCTGACGCGCTGGCCGGCTGGCAGCTGCTGCACGCGAGCAGCTGGCGCGAAGCAGGCCGCCTGTTGCGCAGCAACCCCTGCCTGGTCGGCGTCGCCTTCGATCTGCCGGGCGCCGAAGGCGTCGCCGCAGCCGAACAATTTTTTCGCGAACACTGGAATATCGAATGGATCGGCGCCTTTCAGCGCGCCGCGCTGGCCATGCCGGCCTGTCGCGCAGTGGCCGCCAACTACCTGATGGACTACTACACCCACCCCATCGATGCCGTGCGCCTGGCTTACACCATCGGCCATGCGCACGGCGTCGCCATGCTGCGGGCGCAGCCGCACAGCGCGGCGGCCGCCAGCGACGACACCATGGCGCTCACGGGCTGCAGTGCGGCGATCGCGCGCCTGCGCGCCCACATCGTCAAAGTGGCGCAGTCGCATGCACCGGTACTGATCTGGGGCGAAAGCGGCAGTGGCAAGGAACTGACGGCGCAGGCGATCCATGCGCGCTCGCCGCGAGCCGGCGGCCCCTTCGTGCCGATCAACTGCGGCGCCATGCCGCCGTCGCTGATTCAGTCGGAGCTGTTTGGCTACGCCCGCGGCGCCTTCACCGGCGCCGCCCGCGACAAGGCCGGCCTGATCGAGTCGGCCAGTGGCGGCACCATTTTTCTCGATGAAATCGCCGACCTGCCCAAAGACCTGCAGTCCAACCTGCTACGTTTTTTACAGGAAAAGACCATCTATCGGGTCGGCGCCACCCGTGCCATCACGGTCGACGCGCGCGTGATCGCCGCCTCGCACGTCAATTTGCAGCAGGCAGTGGCACGGGGCGACTTCCGCGAAGACCTGTATTACCGCCTCAACGTCTTGCCCATCGATGTGCCGCCCCTGCGCGAACGGCGCGCCGACCTCGACATGCTCGCCTACCACTTCTTTCACACGTATGCGGCAGAAAAAGCGCCGCGCCTGAAGGGCTTCGCCAGTGATGCCCTGCACGCCATCCGCCAGCACGACTGGCCTGGCAATGTGCGCGAACTGATCAATCGCACCCGCCGCGCCATGGTGCTCTCCGAGGGCAGATTGATCGGCGCCCACGACCTCGGGCTGGCCCCGCTGCCCACCCGCGCAGGCGGCCTCGACGCCACGCGCATCGATGCCGAGCGCGCCGCCATTGGCGCCAGCCTCGATCGCGCCGGCCGCAATATCACCCAGGCGGCGCGCGACCTCGGCGTCTCGCGTATGACCCTGTATCGCCTGCTGGCAAAACACGGCATCGAACCATAGGGTCGGTCTGTCTCAACTTCGTTACCACTGTCGGCCCTGCAGAGTAGCCGCGCGCAGCGCATTGTCACGCCATCGATACAGCGCCGTCTTACTGGGCAGCGGGCCGGAACAATGGCACAGATCCCTGAGCAACGGGTGGGAGAGCGTGCCCGCCGCCACGGCCGAGTCGTCACACCATCGATACATTTCTGCAGTCGTTTTCCGCGAGGGCACGCGCCCAGTTGGTCAACCCGCCCAGCGTCCCCCGCCCAGCGTCCGGGGGCCGGCGACGCCGCCATAGCGCTGGCATCGAATTTGCAAGCACTTCCCTTGCCGGACCAGTTGCCCGTCGACGACCGGTTCAATCTTTTACCAGACAGCTATCTTAAAGGGGATAACATGAAACCAAGCATTTTGGCTGCGGCCATCGCGCTGATCTATTGCGCTGGCGCTAGCGCCAATCCAACCAACACCGGCACCATCACCGCTCCTGCCGCCGCTGCAACAGGCAGCGATGCTGGCAGCGCCACCCTGGGCCAGATCGCCGTCGCCACCAATGCGCAAAAAGGCACGGGCGCGCAGGCCAACGAAAATTCCACCTCGACCCAGGACAACAGCGCGCAAAACAATAGCAGCGGCTACGCTGCCAGCGAAGCCTACGGCACTGCCGCCAACAACGGCGCTACCGCCACCGCCACGTTGTCGGACTCCTTCAACACCTCCACTGCCACCGCCAGCTCAGCACTCACCGGCACCGTCACCGGCAACACCGTCTACAACATCGGCAACGTCGCCCATCAGAACGGCGACAGCGTGGGTGGCAATGGCGGCGCCGGCCTTGGCGGCATCGCCGTCGGCGGCCGCTCAGCCGGCGCGGCGGGCGGTGCGGGCGGTGCCAGCCGCGGCGCCAACGCCGCCTCTGGCTCAACCGGTGGCAATGCCACCAATAACGGCTGGGCCAGCAATGGCGATGCTTATGTCGGTGACGCCAACGGTGGTGCTGGCGGACGCGGTGGTGCCGCCCGCGATGCCAGCAGCGGCGCTGGCGGTGCCGGCGGCTATGGCGGCGCCGGTGGTGGGCATGGCGACGTCGGTCCGTCCACGGGTGGCGCCGGCGGCGCCGGCGGCCTGGCCACTGGTGGCGCCGGTGGCAGCGCTGGTTACAACACGAGCGGACTGGGCGGACGCAGCGGCTCGGCCAATGGCGCTGCCGGCGCGGCCGCCGGTGCCGGTGGCGCCGGTGGTGGCACTGGTGCCACCTGGGGCGGCCTGGCGATTGGCTATGGCGACGGCGGCAGCGGTGCGACTGCCAGCGGTGGCGCCGCCACCGGCGGCACCGGTGGCGCTGGCGGATACGGCGGTGCCGGTGGTGCAGGCGGCAGCGGCGGCACCAGTGGCGCCGGTGGGCCGGGCGGCGCTGCCAGCGGCACAGGCGGCGCTGGCGCTGCCGCCACGGCTGGCAGCGGCGGCGCTGGTGCCAGCGCGAGCACCACTGGCGGCGTTGCCGGTGCCGGTGGCGCCGGCGCGACGGGCGGTAATTCCGGCACTGTCGCCAATACTGCTGGCAATGGTGCGGCAGGTGGCGCCGCCACCAACGGCAGCGCCACCAACGGCAGTCCGGTCGTCGGTGACGCCACCGCCGGCAATGGCGGCGCTGGTGGTAGCGGCGGCAGCAATACCGGCGGCGCGGGCGGCGGCGGCGGCACCGATACGGGCGGTGCCGCCACTGGTGGTGCCGGTAATGGCGCAGCAGGCGGCAATGCCGGTACCACGACCGTCGATGCGGGCACTTTCGACCTGTCCAACAACATGAGCAACGTCGCTGCCAGCGCCGCCGGGATTGTCGTCATGAGCCAGAACAGCGGCATCTCCTCGCTCGTCCAGCAAAGCGTCAATGTGCAAGCCAACTTGAACGTGGGCGGCCGTTAATATGCACCCGAAGGCCGGTGAGGCTGCCGTCAAGGCAACGCCAACACCGGCCGCATTGAACAAAGGAGCGCCATGAATATTCATACCCATTGCAATTGGCGACATGCCTTCTGCTATGCTGCTCTGGCCGCCGTGTGCGCACGGGCTGATGCGGCGCCGTCGACCACTGCGCCGTCTGACAGCGCGTCGACAACAGACAGAACAGACAGCAATGTCGCCGCAGTCACCAAGGCGCCAGCGGCAGCGCCACCCTTTGTCGGTGCGCCTGCGCTGGCGGGCGATACCGAGCTCGACACTGCACGGGGCGGCAACGGCACCACGGTCGATACCCGCCTCACGGGCGAAGTCAGCGGCAACGTTGCCAACAATGTGCAAACGGGCTGGAACGTCATCAACGGCGGCGCGTTCGCCAACATGACGGGCATCCCGATCATCGTGCAAAACTCCGGTGCGAACGTGCTGATCCAAAACGCCACCGTCATCCACCTGCAGTTGCAATAGCCATGGCTTGCCGCCCTGTCCTCGCCGTGCTCAAAACAGCGTTGCTCGGCGCCGCGCTGGGCGGCCTGGGCCCGAACGCCAGCGCGCTCGACTTGTCTCTTGGCGGCGGCCGCTTCAATGTGCCGGTCACCAGCCTGAAGGCGGTACGCTTTGCGCACACCCTGCACCAGCAGTACGATTTCAGCTGTGGCTCGGCCGCAGTGGCAACGCTGCTCACCTTCCACTACGGCACCCCGATCGACGAACGCACCGTGTTCTCCGACATGTTTGTGCGGGGCGACCAGGCAAAAATTCGTCGTGAAGGTTTTTCTCTGCTGGACATCAAGCGCTTTTTGGAACGCCGCGGTTTTACGGCGGACGGCTTTCGCCAGCCCTTACAAAAACTGCTCGATGCCGAACTGCCTGCCATTGTGCTGATCGCCGAAAAAGGCTATCAGCATTTCGTCGTCATCCAGGGCGCTGCCGATGGCCGCATCCTGTTGGGCGATCCTGCCACCGGCACGCGGGCGATGGCGCGTGCGGCGTTTGAACAGCTGTGGACCAACAAACTTCTGTTCCTTATTCACGGCAGCCCCCAGCGTCCCCTGTTCAACCAGCCCGAACACTGGCGCGCCGCGCCTGCTGCACCGCTCGATACGGCCTTGTACCAGGATGCCCTGCGCGGCCTGGCCCTCGGCCGCAATGGCCCGGGCGACTACTAACGTGGAGAGAGCAATGCACAAAATAGATGGCCGTCAGTTCGGCTTGTGGCACGTCGGCATGTGGCTGGCCGCAGCCGGCTTTGCGACGCCCACCATCGCCGGCACGCCTGCGCACCAGGCGTCGACAATGGCAAGCGCCGTGCCATTGGTGGTCCTGCAGCGCGACAACCTTGACGATGCCACCGCACTGCCTAGCGCAGCTGATGCCACTGTTGCGGATGGGACGGCCGACACGGCCATGACGCTCGATGCGGGTGATACGCTCGATGCGGGTCAAACGCTCGGGGCAACCGATATCGCGGACAGTCTCGATGCGCCCGCGATCGTCGATGCAATCGACGCCGCCGACGCCGCCGACGCCGCCGACGCCGACGCAATTCATGCGATGGACACGGTCAGCCTCGCAGCCTTGCACAACATGGCAACAAGGGCCATCGCCCCAGGCGACTGGTCGCGGGTCGACGATGGCACGCTCGAAGGTGCACGCGGCGGCTTCACCAGCGCCGACGGTTTGCTGGTATCGCTCGGTATCGACCGGCTAGTGTCGATCAATGGCGATGTACTCGCTCACACGCGTATCGATATTGCCGATCTGAGCCGCATCAGCGCGGAGCAGGCCAGGCAAACCAGCGAGGCACTGTCGGCCGTCAAACTGGTTCAGAGCGGTGGTGAGAATATTTATCGGGCTGGCGACCCGGGCGCGGCATTGGGCGGCATGGTCGTGCAAAACAGTCTGGACAACCAGCTGATCCGCACCGACACCGTCATCCGTTCGACGGTCAACAGTGCTGGCCTGCTCAACACGCTCAATTTTCACGCCACCGTGCACGATGCGCTCACCCGCGTCGTCGGTCAACCCTGAGCTTTTTAGCGCTATGGAGGAAGCATGCAGACACTATCCGCGGTTCGACTACGGCGGGCCTCGCTGTCGGCGCTGCTATTGACGCCGCTCGCGCTGGCACGGCCGCAAGCGCTGCCACAAGCAGCGCCGGTCAGCGATGACTTGCCGACGCAAATCAGGCAGTTGAAGGCGCAACTGGCGCAACAGCAGCAAGCCATCAAGGCCTTGCAGGCAGCGCTGGCCACCGAGACGGCGGCGCCGGCAACATGGGCGACGGACGCCGCAAGCAGCAGCGCCAGCGAACTGCAAAGCCTGCGCGGCGCCGGCACAGCAGGGGCGCCGGACGCACCGGTTGAGCAAGCGTCCGCCAGCGCAGTAGCGGCTGCAGTGCCTGCAACAGTAGCGACAACAGCACCGGCAACAGCACCGGGCACGGTGGCCGCCGGCGGCACGGTTGCAGCCGCAGGCGCAGCATCGCCCGCTGTCGCTGCTGTCGCTGCTGTCGAGGTGAGCGAGGCAACGATGACTGGCGCCGCCGGCGCCGTTGCCACGCGTGCAGCGGCACGCCGGCAGGCAGCGATCAACGGCGCCCCACAGACCGCAGCGGGCGCGGTCGGTCAGGCACCGCCACGCGACAGCCGCCCGCCCGCCGTGGCGCCCCTGTTCGAGCAACCCGGGGTGCTGACGCCGCGCGGCAAATACGTACTGGAACCATCGTTGCAATTTGCTTACTCTTCGAGCAACCGGGTGGCCCTGGTCGGCTACACCATCATCCCGGCATTGCTGATCGGCCTGATCGACGTGCGCGAAGTCAAACGCAATACCTTGACCGCCGCCCTCACCGGTCGTGTCGGTCTGAGCAAGCGTCTCGAGGCTGAAATCAAGGTGCCTTATGTCTATCGATCCGACTCCACCGTCAGCCGCGAGCTGTTCACCGGGACGGCGGTCGAGCGCGTGTTTGACAGCAGCGGCCACGCGCTGGGCGACATCGAGGCGGCGCTGCGCTATCAGCTCAATGATGGTGGTGCCGACAAGCCATATTTTGTGGGCGGGCTGCGCTTTAAAAGCCGCAGCGGTCGCGATCCGTTTAGCGTCGTCACCGACTGCACGCGCCGCTGCGTCGGCGATAACGCCACCGGTACCGGCTTGCCGCTGGCGCTGCCGACCGGCTCGGGCTTTTATTCACTGCAGCCCAGCCTGACCTGGCTGCTGCCGTCGGACCCGGCAGTGTTTTTCGGCAGCGTCAGCTATCTCCACAATCTCAAGCGCAGCGGCATCAGCCGCCTGGTGCTGGACGGCGAGCGCGAGCCGCTGGGCGAAATCAAGCCGGGCGATGTGATTGGTTTTAACTTCGGCATGGGCATGGCACTCAATGACAAGGCCTCATTTAGCCTCGGCTACGATCACAGCACCATCGGCCGCACCAAGCAAAACGGTGTCGCCGTACCGGGCGCCGTGCGCACCCAGCTGGGCACCCTGCTGGTCGGCTTTTCCTACCGCCTCAACGACAGGCGCACCATCAATGTCGCCATCGGTGCTGGCCTGACCCGCGATACCCCTGATGTCTCGCTGACCATCCGCATCCCAACCAGCTTTTAGACCAGCTTTTGGACCAGCTTTTAGACCAGCTTTTAGACCAGCTTTTAGATCAGCTTTTGGATCAGCTTTTAGACCAGCTTTTAGATCAGCTTTTGGATCAGCTTTCAGATCAACTTTTGGCCCAGTTTTTAGACCAGCTTTTGGCCCAGCTGTTGGCCCCTGAGCTGATCCCCCACAACGGCGCCACGGCGCACCTGCGGCCACTGGCGCGACGGCGCCGGTCGATCAGTCCGGCTGCGCGGCGTGCCGTTGCGGAGAATGCCAGCGGCAACTTGTCTGCCATGGTTCTCTGTTGGCCGCGCTTGCGTCCACCGTCTGCCGGCCACGCACCGCAAACTCGATTACAGTAGCTGTTTTCAGTCACGAGGTAGCGTCATGCTTGCGGTTCCTTTCGTCGAAACAACGCGCGGCTTTGCCGACAGCGGCTACACCGTAGAAAACGTCCACCTCGGCTCCGTCGCCGTCGTCGATCGCCACGGCACCTTGCTGTGGGCGGCGGGCGATCCGCACACCACGACCTTCACGCGCTCGGCGATCAAACCTTTTCAGGCGCTGCCCTTCCTGCGCGCCGACGGCCCGGCGCGCTACGGCTTGAGCGTGGCCGAAGTGGCCCTGCTGTGCGCCAGTCATTCGGGCGAGGCCATGCACGTGGCGGCGGTCGAGTCCATCCTCAACAAGATTGGTCTTGACGAACACTGCCTCGCCTGCGGCTGCCACGCGCCGCTGTACTACGACAGCGTCGGCCGCGCCGCGCCCACCGACCAGCCCTGGCGGCAGGTACACCACAACTGTTCGGGCAAGCACAGCGGCTTTCTCGCATGGTGCCGGCTGCATGGCGCGCCCATCGACGGCTATGTCGATCGCGCCCATCCCCTGCAGCAAGCGGTGCGCGCCACCATGAGCGAGTTGACCGGCTTGCCGGCGAGCGCCATGCCGGTGGGACTGGACGGCTGTTCGGCACCCAACTATGCCTTGCCGCTGTCGCGCCTGGCCCATCTGTACGCCCGCCTGGCGCACGGTGCGGCTGATCCGCAACTGGGCGCCCCACTCGGCGACCTGTTCGAGGCGATGACGACGCGGCCAGACCTGGTGTCCGGTCAGGCCCGCTGCGATCTGGCGTATATGCAAGCCGGCGCTGGTGACTGGGTCAGCAAGGTGGGCGCCGATGCCGTGCAAACCATCGGTATTCGTTCGGCCGGCCTGGGCATCGCCATCAAACTGGCCGATGGTGCGACGGGCAGCCTGCAAACGGCGACCTTCGCCGTGCTCGACCAGTTGGGCTTGCTTGATGGCCGTCAGCGCGCCCTGCTCGAACCCTATCGGGCGCCGCCCCTGTTGAACGTGCGCGGCAGAAAAGTAGGCGAGCTACGCGCCATCGTCCACCTGCAGGATCTGCGCTAACTTGATGGGGCAGCGCTGCACGCTACGGTCAGCGCATCAGCTGCGTCAACATCAGCCCCAGCGCTGCAAGGACTTGCTTGTCGCGCCAGTACACTTCGTGCGATAAGGGATTCCAGCTGCGCACGATCAGGTCGATCACCCCGTGCCCGGCATTGATGGCGCGGTCTTCGACCAGCTGGCGGTAGCCCTGCGACAAAGGCTGCAGCGGCCAGCCGAGAACGTCGTCGGGGTCGTACAGATTGAGCCATTTGAAACTCGCGCGCGGCGGCGCGATGGGGATGATCGTCATTTCCTTGTGAGCGGCAACGAAGATCGGGATATTGCAGCCCGTGGTGATCCAGCCCAGCGCGCTTTCACAGCGCAGAAAACTTTTTTCGGCCGCGCTCAGGGCACGCCCCTGCAGCGCATGCGACCAGTGATCGATGTCGCGCCAGACGCCGGCGGCCACGGGCAGGCCGGATTTGGCTTTTTGGGCATCGTAAATATAGCTCGAGAGTACCTGGCAGCCCAGCGAATGGGCCAGCAAGACCAGCGGGGTGTCCGCGCCGTTGGCACGGAAAGCGTCGAGCAGGGTCTTGGCGATTTCCATCTGTGCCAGTTCGTAGACGGAGCCGGCATCTTCCTTGCGATTTTCCAGGCCGGCGGCATCGCCGAAGCCGAACAGCAAAAATTTGCGCAAATTCGCAAAGCGCACGGTCTTCTGGCCGCCAGCGCTGGCAGTGATGCGCTCCCATACCTCGCGCTCATTGGGCTGCAGGATGTCCTGGTAAAACACCGGCCGCAGATCAACCTGTTGCTTAAAACGGGCGCCGATCTGCGCCAGCAGACGCTGTTCAAGATCAGCCGCGTAGTCGCGTGGGGTTTCACCCATGCCATGCACCGTGAGTAGCACCACATCGGCCATACAGCCCCCTTTATCCGGCCTGATCCGAATCAACCATCATCGCCGCACCTTAAGCGTTTTTTTAAAGTCTATCACGACAAGATTGTGTTGGTTAGCGCCGTTTTGCTGGCGTACCGCTCATCCGCGCAGTACCTGCCGGCGTGGCGCTGCCGCCACGATCCTGCCACAATCTGGCGCCACCATCATGCACTGACGAGTAGACTAATGCCTATGAACAATACGAAAAAAGTTGCCGGTTTAGCAGGTCTGGCCAGCGTCGTATGGCTCGGCCTCGTCACGGCGGTTGCCGCCAGCCAGCGGCGACTGGTATTTAATCCCAACATCAAGCGCGAAGTGGAACGGCCCCGCAGCAGCGGTCACCGCACCCGCTCGGTGGTGCTGCGTGCGCACGACGGCACCAAGCTGGCGGGCTGGCTGATGACGCCGTCGGTGGTCGGCCCGCGCCCGGCCGTGGTGTATTTTGGCGGGCGCTCGGAAGAAGTGTCGTGGGTGGCACGCGATGCCGGCAAGTTATTCCCTGGAATGACAGTGCTGGCCGTGAATTACCGCGGCTATGGCAACTCACAGGGCAATCCCGATGAACAATTGATGGTCGACGATGGCTGCATGCTGTTCGACTGGCTCGCTGCGCGCCCCCATGTCGATGCGCAGCGCGTGGCCATCGTGGGCCGCAGCCTCGGCTCGGGCGTCGCCGTGCAGGTGGCGATACAGCGGCTAGCCCATGCACTGGTGCTGATCACCCCCTACGATTCCATCCTCGCCATCGCCAAGCGGCGCTTTCGCACGATGCCCATCGAATACGTGCTGCGCCACCGTTTCGAGTCGATCAAATACGCCGCCGCGCTGCTGGCCCCCACCTATGTGCTGCGCGCCGCCGTCGACGACATCGTGCCCCACTCGCACACCGATTTGCTGGTGGCACAACTGGGCACCCTGCACCTCGACGAAATCGTGCCCGATTCCGATCATCTGAACATTCCCTATCTGGACGCCACCCAGACCCGCATCGCCGCCTTCCTCTGCGCCCAGTTCGCACTACCGCCACGCAGCGCGGCGGCCACCACGCCACCGCCATGAACAGGCAGTAATGCCGCCACCCGCGTGCAAGCTGGCGTGCTTGCTTTATTGAATAAGTGGGCTGTCGCACATACTGGTGACGACGCGCCCAGTATGCTCACAGCCAGTTGCGCATGACAACGTACGTCCACTGCACTGTTAAGCACGGCCTAAGTCCGAAGTCACACAATCAAGTAACACAATCAAGTAACACAACCACCTCCACACCGCCGATCATTCCATCCCGCCCCACTCTGAAAGCACATCTGTCATGAAAACCGCCTTCGCTGCAATCACTCTCGCCCTCACCCTTGCCGCCACCTCCGGCTTCGCCAGTGCAGGCTGCCTGAAAGGCGCCGTCGTCGGCGGCGTCGCCGGGCACGTGGCGGGCAGCCACGGCCTGGTGGGCGCCGCCGCTGGCTGCGCCGTCGGCCATCACATGAGCAAGAAAAAAGAAAAAGAGCAAGCGGCACAACAACAGGCAGCAGCCCAGGCACAGACGGCCGCGCCAGCACCAGCGCCAACAGTGCCGCCAAAGAAGTAAGTAGTTACCAACGGGACTGCAGGCGCCGCCAGCGAAGCCGCGCCTGCACCCGGTCATCTGAACGGTTGTGCATGTCACGCCGCAGTCATATTCGCCACTTATGATCAAGCCTAGTACCTCGCCTGTGCGAGTCCGCTTCGATCCTTTGTACGGTGACTATGACCACCCACCCCAAGCGCCTTTTGATCCTCGATGCAGATGGCACCACCATCGATGCCTACAGCGCCATTGAAGCAACTTTCCTGCAACATGGCATGACGCTGGGCGACGAAGACCGTTTTCAAAAACGCCACCGCCTGTTCAAGTACCTGGGCGGCCTGCGCGAATTTCCTACCAATCTCAAAAAGCAGCTGGGCAAACAAAGCCGGCGCGAATTGATTGGCACCCTCACCGAGGTGTACCGCAGCGAGGCGCGCCTGTACCCGGGGATCGCCAACCTGATCCAGCGGCTGATCGCCACCCCCGACCTGGTGGTGGGTATCGTCACCCGCAACATCACCAACGCCCCCGAAGACACCCTGCGCATGCTGTTCGAACGTCACGGCATCGATGTCGACCAGCTGGGCTTTCTCACCCACATTCCCCTCAAGCAGGAAAAAACCGCCACCTTCCGCGCGCTGCGCGAACACTATGGCATCAACCCGGCGCGCAGCTATATCTGCGGCGATGAACACAAGGATTATTTTGCCGCCGTGCAGACTGGCATGCATCCCTTCATGGTGTCTTATGGATTCGAAGATCATCAGCGCCTGACCAGCAAGTTCGAGGTGCCCGATGAACTCATTTCGCGCACCCCCGACGCCCTCTGCCAGCGTGTCCTCAACGGCCTGGCTATTTCCGCGCAGGGATGAAGCCCCGCCATCTGGTGGTGCTGAGCGTCTCGGCTGGCGCTGGCCACGTACGCGCTGCCGCCGCCCTCTGCGAGCAAGCGCAGGCAGCCGGCCTGCTGACCACCCACATCGATGTCATGCAGCGCTCGCCCGCCTGGTTTCGCTGGCTGTACGCCGACCTGTACGCACTGCTGGTGAACCGCGCGCCGCTGTTGTGGGCCTGGCTGTACGGATCGATGAACCACAGCGCCGGCAGCGGGATACTGCAGCGCTGCCGGCGCCTGCTGGAGCGCCGGGTCAGCGCGCGCTGGCTGGCCGAGGTCAGCGCGCTGGCACCCGATGCGATTGTCTGCACCCATTTTTTGCCAGCCGAACTGCTCGCCACCAGCTGTCCGTGCCCGCTGTTTGTCCACGTCACCGATTTCGATCTGCACGCCATGTGGGTGCAGCCCGCCATCGATGGTTACTTTGTCGCCTGCGAGGAAGTGGCGTTTCAACTGCGCCGCGCCGGCGTGGCGGCGGCGCGCATCACGGTCACAGGCCTGGCGGTGATGCCGGCTTTTCGCCCGCTGACGCCGCCCCAGCGACCAGCTGACGGCAACGACGCTGACGTGGAAACTTTGCCGACGGTGTTGCTGATGGGCGGCGGCGGCGGCTTCGGCGGCCTGGCGCAGGTGGCCGAACAATTATTACAGGACGCCGACGGCTTCCGGCTGGTGGTGGTGGCTGGGCGCAACAGCATTGCCCTGGCGGCCCTGCAGGCGATGGCGCCACACTGGCCGGGCCGCCTGCGCGCACTCGGCTACACCGACCAGGTCGCCGCGCTGATGGCCGACGCCGATATCGTCATCACCAAGCCGGGCGGCCTCACCACCGCCGAGTGCCTGGCGGTCGGCGTGGCGATGATCGTCAATGCGCCGATTCCCGGCCAGGAAGAGCGCAACGCCGATTACCTCCTCGAACAGGGCGTGGCCCTCAAGGCAATCAATGCCGCCACCCTCGCCTGGCGCCTGCGCCATCTGCTCGCGCAGCCGCAGCAGCGCTGCCAGATGGCGCGGCAGGCGCGCGCGCTGGGCCGGCCGGACGCCGCCCGCCACATCATCGATGCCATCGACACCATCGTCACCCAACTGAAAGCTGCCCCGTGATCCTCAGTTCTCCCGCCGCCCAGCTGGCCGCGACCATCGTATTTACTGTGCTGCTGGCGTTTTTCTTCGCCAAGGTCGAAGTGCACATCGAAGGTCCGCACGGCTGGGCCGCCAACTTGCCCACCTGGCGCATCGAGCAACACATCCTGCTCGACCTGTTCTGGGGCGGCCGTGCCATGACCGGCTACCATGCCTGGGTGTTTTCCTGTATCGCCCTGTTTTTTCACTTGCCGCTGGTATTTAGCGGGATCTGGACCTGGCACGCCGAAGCGCGCGTGCTGGCCTCGCTGATGCTGTTCTGGGTAGCGGAAGATTTTCTGTGGTTTGTCATTAACCCGGCAGCCGGCTGGCGCCGCTTTAACCGCCAGTTCGCCCACTGGCACAAGATCTGGTGGTGGGTGGCACCGGCCGATTACTGGATTTTTCTGCTGATCTCGGCGCTGCTATACCGCTGGTGGCTGAGCGCTGCCGTCGTCCTCGCGCCTTGAACCGCGCCGTGCGCTGTTGTTTTGACAATCGGAGTAAGGTGATACCGTCGCTTTCGCCACGCCAGCTGGCGTCGACGAAAACCGTATCCACGATTGTTCAGATCGTTCAGATTGTGCATCTACCAGCGAGGCGAACCATGAAACTCAACATATTGTTATCGGCATCCATCCTGACCCTGTGCGGTGTGGCCAACGCACAAACCGCCGTTGAAATCACCGATCCGGCACGCATCGCCGCCATCGAGCGCCATGCCCAGGAACTGGGCGCCCAGCCCACGGCAGCGCCAGCCGCTGGCGAACACACGGGCCGTGGCGATCGCATGCACCGTCACCACATGCGCAAACACGGCATGCGCCATCACAAGGACATGCAAGGCCAGCGGGGCGCCGTTAAACCGGCAGCGGACGTGGCCGCACCGCCAGCGACGAACTGATGACGAACTGATCATCGTCGCTACGGCCGGCGCAGCAGCACCAGGGTCGTAGCGACAACGCTGACAGCGGCACCGCTGCCAGCGCCAGTCTGGCCATGCGTACGACATGGCAGATACTGTCGCCCAAGCGCAAAGTTTCTTGCGACACCACAACAAACCTTCGATAGTTTGCATAACTAACAATTTTATGTCTGTTTAACACACTTAGTTTTCCGTGCGGAAAGTATTTTTCTTTCAGGCATGCTAAAGTCGCGGCACTTATCAATAAGCAATAGTCACTGGTTTCTGCGACCAGCACCCTCTGAACCTCACCTGAAAAAAATACTATGAACGGCACTACCATTCGTACCCGCCTCGCCTGGGGCTTTGGCGCGGTGTTCGCCCTGCTCCTGATTCTCACCCTGCTTGCCAGCATGCGCGTCAACCGCATCGACGACACGCTCAACCGCATTAACAACCTCAATAACGTCAAGCAGCGCTACGCCATCAATTTCCGTGGCAGCGTGCACGACCGTGCCATCGCCGTGCGCGATGTGGTGCTGGCCAGCGAGGCGGCCACCCTCGACAGCAATCTGGAACTGATCAAGCGGCTGGCGCAAAAATACACGGATTCCTCAGGGCCGCTGGACGCCATGTTCGCGCCCGGCAGCGTGGTATCGGACGAGGAAAAGGCAGCACTGGCCGGCATCAAGGCCGCCGAGCAGCAGGCCCAGCCCCTGATCGCCAAGGTGATCGCCCTGCGCCAGGCCGACAATGTGGCCGAAGCAAATGGCGTGCTGGCCAAACAGGCCGGTCCCGCCTTCGTCGCCTGGCTGGCCAGCATTAACCGCTTGATCGACCTCGAAGAGAACATGAACAAGGGCGAAGCCGCCAACGCGACTGAACTGGCGCACTCGTTCCAGTACTGGATGTTCGCCCTGTGCGCCATCGCCGTGGCGATCGGTTCAACGGCCGCCTGGTTTATCAGCCGCGGCCTGCTGCGCGAACTCGGTGGCGAGCCCGGCTACGCCGTGCAAATCGCCGGCAACATCGCCGCCGGCAACCTGGCAGTCGAGATTCATACCCGCGCCGGTGACAACAGCAGCCTGGTGTTTGCCATGAAGGGCATGCGCGACAGCCTGGTCAATATCGTTTCCCAGGTCCGCGCGGGCACGGTGAATATTGCCACGGCATCGGTGGAGATTGCCGCCGGCAACCAGGATTTGTCCGGCCGCACCGAATCGCAGGCCGATACCCTGGAAAAAACCGCCAGCGCCATGGAAGAGTTGACGGCGACGGTGCGCCAGAATGCCAGCAATGCGCGGCAAGCCAATGTGCTGGCCGAATCGGCCTCGGAAGTGGCTGTGCGGGGCGGCAGCGTGGTGTCGCAAGTGGTCGAGACAATGGCTTCGATCAACGATTCGTCGAAGAAGATTGTTGAAATTATCAGCGTCATCGACAGCATTGCTTTCCAGACCAATATTCTCGCGCTGAACGCCGCCGTCGAAGCGGCCCGTGCTGGCGAACAAGGCCGTGGCTTTGCCGTCGTCGCTACCGAGGTGCGCAATCTGGCCCAGCGTTCGGCTGCGGCGGCGCAGGAAATCAAGTCGCTGATCGGCGATTCGGTGCGCCGCGTCGAGAGCGGCGCCCGTCTGGTCGACCAGGCCGGCAGCACCATGGAAGATATTGTGCAGAGCGTCAAACGGGTCACTGACATCATGAACGAGATCAGCGTGGCCAGCCAGGAGCAGACCGAAGGCATCGTCATGGTCAATGAAGCGATCGGCCAGATGGATGACGCCACCCAGCGCAACGCCGCCCTGGTCGAGCAGGCCACCGCCGCCTCCACCCAGTTGCAGGACGAAGCCCAGGCGCTGTCGGCAGTGGTGAGTATTTTCAAACTGCAGCACCAGGAAGCCCAGCAAACCCGGCAACAGCGCGCGCCTGCACGGCCGCGGGCAACGCCGCGCCGCCCGGCCATCGCCGCCTGAGCACGGCCGGCCCGCCGCCGGCCCTCACAAAAAAACGATGGCATCGCTGCCATCGTTTTTTTTCGTCAAAACCCAAGTCAACAAGCGCCGCGTCCGGCGCCAGCCTTTGTCACTCAGTAATTTTCATAGGCACCGATATCGATTGCGCCGCCGAGTGGACGGGCGCGGCCATCGATATCGACCAGCGGCGCATTGCGCGACGAGCCCCTGTTGACGCCCGGCGAAGTGCTTTTCAGGCGGTAGTCGCCCGCGCCCGTGGCCAGGTAATTGACGAACTGGGGGTTGCTGGCGACGGTGGCGACTGCCGTGCCCACCCGCAGCGCAACGCCGCGGCCATTGCCGTACACCAGGTTGTTTTCAGTGACGTTGCTCGAACCGATGCAAGCGACGCCGTCGTAGCAATACTGGGTGATCGAGGCGCCCGGATTGTCATAGACCACGTTATTGGCAATCGTGGTGTTGTTGAGGACGATGCCGCCGGGCGAATCGCCGCTGCCGGCCTCGATACCGCCGCCCATCGATGCGCTGCCGTTGCGGAACACCGTATTGTTAGCGATCACCACATTATTAGCGGCATGCCACAAATGGATGCCCCAGGCCGATACGCGGTAGACGATGTTGTTGTAAATCTTGCCGCGTAAATTAGAGTGATAAATGCCCTGCACGCCGTTGCAGCTGCCCGGCACGCCGATATCGTGCACCACATTGCCGATGATATCGTCGTCGGTGGCGGTGTAATTGGCATCGACGATGCCGGCGCCGCCATCGCCGTTGCAGCCGCCGGAAATCTTCAGGTCGTGGACGTGATTGCCTTCGATGCTGGTGAAGGAGCCATAGTTGAGGATGCCGAGGCGGCCGCTGCCGGCAATATCAAAACCGACGATATCGACATAGCTGCCGCTGTTGGTGAAATGCGCCTCGGTGCCGGTGCCGACGATCTTGGCGCCCCACTTGGTATCGGAAACAAAGCGCAGACGGCCGACGGCGGTGCCCGATTTGCTGTTGCTGACATTGCCATAGCTGCCAGGCGCCACGTGCACCGTGGTCGATGGCTTGGCCACCCCAGCGGCCTTGCCGATGGTGCGAAACGGTGCGCTGATACTGCCGGAATTGCTATCGCTGCCGCTGGGAGAGACATACAAGTGGTAAATACTGGCGGCGACGTCCGCGACCGGGCTGGCTGGCACGACGCCAGCGCCAGCGCGGCTGTGAACGTGGGCGTGGGCCACGCTGACAGTACCGGCGATGACGACGGTAAGGGCGACGGTCTTGAGGGTGTTGAGGGTGTTGATGGTGTTGATGGTGTTCATTTGGAACTTCCTTACATCGGGTGGGTGTAATACTTTGACGTAGGGAAATTGATTTGGTTCAATAGTTTTGGGGTAATTTTTTTGTGGAGTAATTGAACTTCATGAAGATAGATTTTTCGGCAAGCAAGATACTCGGCACGCTGAACGTGCATGTGCGGCAACACACTAATCCGTTTGGATTGTTGTCGAATTTACTCAAGACGCTTATATTGTCCTAGGACAACATCCCAAGCGCCTCGACTCCGCGCCGATCGCTCAGCGTGAGACGACGCCTTGTGCCACCGCGCCGCCGCTGGCGCCAATCGCACATTCTTATCACCCAGGGAACACCATGCGCACAAATCTTCCGGTCACCGCCACCGAGCGTCTCATCCGCGAGGGCGAATCGATTGTCTCCAAAACAGATTTGCAGGGCAATATTACCTACGTCAATCCTTACTTTGTCGAAGTGAGCGGCTACAGCGAGCTCGAACTGCTGGGCGCCCCGCAAAATATCGTGCGTCACCCGGACATGCCGGTCGAAGCGTTCGCCGATATGTGGCATACCTTGCAAGCGGGCGAGCCATGGACGGGCATGGTCAAGAACCGCTGCAAGAATGGCGATTTTTACTGGATTCTGGCGAATGTCACGCCGGTGCGCGAAGACGGCCAGGCAGTCGGCTATATGTCAGTGCGCACGCGCGCCAGCCGCAGCGCCATCGACAGCGCCGAACACGGTTACCGCCTGGTGCGCGAGAAAAAAGCCCACGGCATGGCGATCCGTCACGGCGCGCTGGTGCCGGTCGGCTTGACCAGCATCGGCCAGCGCTGGCGTGACCTCAGCCTGGCCAAGCGCATGGGCGGTGCAATTAGCGTGTTGATGCTGGCGATCGTGCTGCTGGGCGTATCGGCCATCTCCTCGGGTGCCGACCGCGTGCTGGTAGCCAGCACCGGCGCCTTGTCGATCGGCGTCGCACTGTATCTGTGGGCCAGCATTCACTCGAGCATCATCGCGCCCTTGCGCCAGGCCGTCTCGCTGGCGCGCGCGATTGCCGCCGGCGATCTGTCGAGCCGCTTTAGCACCCTGCGCAATGACGATGTGGGCCAGTTGCTGCGCGCCTTGCAGCAAATGACGGTGAACCTGACGGCGATCATCGGCGACGTCCACGCCAACGTCCATTCGATCCAGCAGGGCACCGGCGAAATCGCCTCGGGCAACCTCGACCTGTCCAAGCGCACCGAAGCGCAGGCAGCCAGCCTCGAGCAGACCGCGGCCAGCATGGAAGAGTTTTCAGCGACCGTAAAAAACAATGCCGCCTCGGCCGTCGAAGCGGACCAGATGGCGGCGATGGCCTCGACGGTGGCGCGCGAAGGCGGCAGCGCCGTGCAAAACATGGTGGCGACCATGCAAGACATCCGCACCTCGTCCGTGCAAATTGCCGAAATCATTTCGCTTATCGATGGCATCGCCTTTCAGACCAATATCCTGGCCTTGAATGCCGCCGTGGAAGCGGCCCGGGCCGGCGAGCAGGGGCGCGGCTTTGCCGTCGTCGCCGGCGAAGTGCGCAACCTGGCGCAGCGCTCGGCGGCGGCGGCGCGCGAGATCAAGTCGCTGATCGACGTCTCCGCCGAAAAGGTCAAAACCGGCACCGAACTGGCCAACCGCGCCGGCGCCACCATGAGCAATATCGTCGAAGCGGTCGAACGCGTCACCGTCATCCTCGGCGACATTTCAGCCGCTTCGCGCGAACAGAGCGACGGTATCGATCAGGTCAACCAGGCGGTGGTCCATATGGACGAGGTGACCCAGCAAAATGCGGCGCTGGTCGAACAAGCTGCCGCCGCTGCCGCTGCCCTGAACGACCAGGCAGTGCGGCTGGCGCTGGCAGTGAGTGTGTTCAAGGTGGGCGGCGCCGCCAGTGCGACGCGGCCGGCGCTCAAGTCGCCGGCACGACGCACCCAGCTCAAGGCGGCGTGACAGCATGCCCCCCGATCGTTAGCGGCTGGCAGCGATCCAGCGCTCGACCCGCTGCGTCAGCACTGGCAGCGGCACGGTCCCTTCGCCGAGCACGACGTCGTGGAAGTCGGCCAGGCTGAACTTGTCACCGAGCGCGGCGCGCGCCTTCTCGCGCAGCGCCAGGATCTGCATGGCGCCCAGTTTGTAGCTCAGCGCCTGCGCCGGCCACACCATGTAACGCTGCACCTGGTTGGTGGCGCGCGCCTCGCTCACGCCCAGGGTGTCGCGCATGTAGGCGATGGCCTGCTCGCGGCTCCAGCCTTTGGCGTGGATGCCGGTGTCAACCACCAGCCGCACCGCGCGCAGCAGTTCGTCGTTGAGGTGACCAAAATAAAACAGCGGATCGTCATATAAACCGAACTGGCTGCCCAGCGTCTCCGCATACAGCGCCCAGCCTTCGGTGAAGGCGGCGCTATTCATGTATTCGGTATTGAATTTCCGGAAATCGGGCAGCGCCAGTTCCTTGAGCAGGCCGGCGTGCAAATGGTGGCCCGGCTGCGCTTCGTGGAGGAACAGGGTGGCCATGCTGGCGCGCCCATAATCTTTGGGATCGTTGACGACCACCCAGAATACGCCCGGATGGGAGCCATCGGCGGCGGCCGGCGTGTAATGATCGGACGCGGTGGCGCGGCTCAAGGCCGGCTCTGGCAAGATCTCCAGCGCCGACTTTGGCAAGTGCTTGAAGTAGGCGGGCAGCCTGGCCTTGACCGTGCCATCGAGCTGGCGATAAACGTCGAGCACCTGCTGCTCGCTGTCGAACGGCTTGAACTGCGGCTGCGCGGCCACCCACTGCGGCAGCATCTTGGGGTCGCCCGTGTAGCCCAGCCGGGGGCCCAGCAGCGCCCACTGCTGCTCGATGCGCGCCACTTCCTGCAAACCCGTCTGGTGGATCGCCTCGGGCGTGAGCGCCAGATTGGTGCGGTGGGTAATCAAGGCCTGGTACCAGGCGGCGCCGTCAGGCAGCGCACTCCAGCCGCTGCTGGCGCGGCTGGCCGGCAGATAGTCCTGGTCGAGAAAGCGCACCAGGCGCGCCAGCGCCGGGTTGATGCCGGCGGCGATGGTCTGGCGGTAAGCCGCCGTCAGGGCCGCTTTGTCGGCCGCCGAAAAACCCGCTGGCAGCTGTTTGATGGGCGTATAAAACACGCTCGCCTCAATCGTGCTGCTACCCATGTCGCGCATCTGCGGCAGCATCGCCGCGCTGATCGCGGCCGGCTGCACGATGCCGCGGCCGATACCCTCGCGCATATTGCGCACCGCCTGGTCCAGCCAGGCAGGCAACTGGCGCAGGCGATGCAGATAGGCGCGGTACTGGGCGACGCTGGTCAAGGGCTGCGAGCCGGCGCCGCTGGCGTAATTGGCCAGGGTACCGGGCACGTTGTCGAACTGGTCGAGCGGCAGCAGGTGCGCGGGGAATGGCGCCAGCGCCAGCTCGGCGTCGAGCTCATAGGCCAGCAGATCCCAATTGAGCTGCTGCGCTTGATCGAGGCGGGCGCGCGGCAGCGCCGCCAGCTGGCGGCGCAACTGGCGGTAGCGCTGGAAGTGGGCAGCACGCACGGCCGGCCTGATATTCAGGCCCAGCTGATCGTCGTAGCGGGCGTCGCCATTGGCGGTGATCATCAGCGGATCGAAGCTGGCGCGCGCTTTGTAGAAGGCCACGGCCAGGCCGTCTAGGCGGCTGCTGGCCTGGGCGCTGGCTTGAGCGCTTGACGGTGCCAGCGGCGCCGCCACCACCGGTGTCAACAAGGCAGCAGCGGCAAGCACGGCGCTCAACAGGCAAAGCAGCAAGGGGTGACGCGGAAATGGTGGGAGCATGGTCAGGGGTCGGTGGTCGGTGGTCGGTGGGCGGTGGTCGGTGGGCGTGGTCAGGGGGTGAATCAAACGAAGCCGCCGCGCTGCGGCAATGGCAGAATGGTAACTCAGGGCGCAGCCGGCGCCATAAAAATTGACGCCGTCGGACCGCCACACCAGTGTCTATCACCGTTAGCAATTACAGATCGCCCCATGACCACCCTCCCCTTCAAAACCGTCGACGTGTTTACCCGCGTTCCTTTTCAGGGCAATCCGGTCGCCGTCGTCTTCGATGCCGGCGCCCTCTCGACTGCGCAGATGCAGCAGATCGCCCGCTGGACCAACCTGTCCGAGACCACCTTCGTGGTGCCGGTCACTGCGGCCGGCGCCGACTACCACTTGCGCATTTTTACCCCGGGCGCCGAATTGCCGTTCGCCGGTCACCCTACCATCGGCACTGCCCACGCCCTGCTGGAAGCGGGCTTGATCGCGCCCACGGACGGCGTGCTGCTCCAGCAGTGCAAGGCTGGTCTGATCGGCTTGACGGTGAGTGTCGATGATGACGGCGAGCGCGCCATCGCCTTCACCCTGCCCGCGGCGCGCATCAGCGCGCTGGCGCCGGCCGCGGCCCTGGAACTGCAAGCGCTGCTGGGCGCTGACTGCGCCATCGTCGGCACGCCGCAGCTGGTCGATGTGGGACCGCGCTGGGTGGTGGCGCAGTTACAGAGCGCCAGCGCGGTGCTGGCCTGCGTGCCAGATCTGCAGCGCATGAAACTGTTCGACACCAATGGCGGCCACACCGGTGTCACCCTGTTTGGCCCGCATGCGCCCGGCCACGCCAGCGCCATCGAAGTGCGCGCCTTCGCGCCGGCCCACGGCATCGCCGAAGACCCCGTCTGCGGCAGCGGCAATGGCGCCATCGCCGCCTTCATCCGCCACAGCGGCCAGCGCGCGCGTTTCGGCGCCGACCTGCTGGCCAGCCAGGGCGCCGTGGTCGGGCGCGCGGGCCTGATCCGGCTGTCGATCAGCCAAGCCGCCATTGGCGTCGGCGGTCATGCCGTCACCTGTGTCGACGGCAGCCTGCGGCTGTAAAGGCGTCGCTGGCAGACGCGATAATCAGCGCGCCCGCCAGGCGGAAGTCTTACAATGGGCGCCCGGGGCACGCAAACCGTCCTCTCCCATTTGATCGGCGTTTGTTCATGTCCCTGACCAGCAATCCTTCCCCATCGAACGATGACCTCAGCTGGCTGTCCGGTGGCGGCGAGATGGGCGCGCTGATCCGCTCGATGGACTGGGCCAGCACGCCCCTCGGACCGCCGCAGCAGTGGCCGCAGAGCCTGCGCACCTCGGTCAGCCTGTGCCTGTCGTCGACCTTTCCCATTATGGTGGCATGGGGGGCGAGCGACATCCAGATCTACAACGACGCCTACCGTCCCATCTGCGGCGGCCTGCACCCGGCGTCGATGGGCGCGCCGTTCAAGCACACCTGGGTCAGCGCGCTGCCGGTGGTCGGCGACGCCTTCGACAGCGCGCGCCAGGGCGCCGGCGCCTTCGTCCAGGACCAGCGCATGTTCCTCGATCGCTACGGCTACCGCGAGGAAGCCTTCATGACGTTCTCGTTCTCGCCGATTCGCGACGAGTCGGGCGAGGTGGGCGGCATTTTCCATCCGATCACAGAGGCAACCGCGGCGGTGCTCAACGCCCGCCGCAGCCGCTGCCTGCGCGAGCTCAGCACGGCGATTGCCGACGCCCGCACCATCGGCGCGATCGGTCGCCACATCGAAGCGCAGTATCAGGGCGACGAGCCGGGCGCGCTGCTCGACCTGCCCTTCATGCTGCTCTACCAGATCGATGCCGCCAGCGGCGAGCTGCTGCTGCGCGGTGGCGCCGGCCTCGAAGCGCATGCCGCCATGGCGCCGCCGGTGGCCACCATCGACGACACCATTTGGCCGTTTGCCGGCGTTGCCGCCAGCCGCGCGGCGCAGCTGGTGGAAGGCCTGGCCGCGCGCCTCGGTGCGGCGCCGTGCGGGCCGTACGACAATGCCCCTGACGCCGCACTGGTGCTGCCGATTACGGTGCCGGGCCGGCTCGACCTGTATGGCTTCGTGGTCGCAGGCGTGAGCGCCGCGCGCGCCATCGACGCCGCTTACCTGCATTTTTACGATTTGCTGGGTGCGACGATTAACACTGCCGTCGGCAACGTCGTCGCCTACGAAAAAGAGCAGCAGCGTGCCGACGACCTGGCGCAGATCGACCGTGCCAAGACGGCGTTTTTTTCCAACGTCTCGCACGAATTTCGCACCCCGCTGACCCTGATCCTCGGCCCCCTCGACGACGCCCTGGCCGACCGCGACGATGCGCTGGCACCGGCGCAGCGCCAGCGCATCGAAGTGACCCGCCGCAACGCCCTGCGGCTGCTCAAACTGGTCAATTCGCTGCTCGATTTTTCGCGCATCGAAGCTGGCCGCGTGCAGGCGGCCTACATGCCGCTCGACCTGGCGCGCCTGACCACCGACCTGACCGCCGTGTTCGAGTCAGCCATGGCCAAGGGTGGCCTGGCGTACCACGTCGCACTCGATACCCTGCCGCAGCCGGTGTGGGTCGACCGCGACATGTGGGAAAAAATCGTTTTTAACTTGCTGTCGAACGCCTTCAAGTTCACCTTGCAGGGCGCGGTCAGCGTGACGCTGCGCGAGCATGGCGGCATGGCGCGGCTGTCGGTGGCCGACAGCGGCAGCGGCATCGCCCGGCACGAACTGCCACGCCTGTTCGAGCGCTTTCACCGCATCGAGGGCGCACCGGGGCGTACCTACGAAGGCACCGGCATCGGCCTGGCCCTGATCGAAGAGCTGGTGCGTCTGCACGGCGGCAGCATCAGCGTCCACAGCGTGGTGGGCGAAGGCACCCGCTTCGATGTCGACCTGCCGTTCGGCCATGCGCACCTGCCGGCCGAACGGCTGCTCGAAGCGCCGGCCGCCGGTGCCGTCCTCGAAGACCGTACCGGCGCCGCCTTCGTCGAAGAAGCGCTGCGCTGGCTGCCGGACAGCGTGCCGGCGCCCTTGCCGGCGTCCCTGGCAGTCGCAGCGACGGCGGCGCCAGCGCCCTCCGGCGCCGCCGCGCGCGTGCTCGTCGCCGACGACAACAACGACATGCGCGCCTACCTGGCGGCTTTGCTGGCGCCGCACGGGCAGGTCACTGCCTGCGCCGACGGCGAAGCGGCCTTCGCACTGCTGCAGGCGGGCGCGTATGACCTGCTACTTAGCGACGTCATGATGCCCAGGCTCGATGGCTTCGGCCTGATCGCCCGCATCCGCGCCGATGCCGACCTGCAGACGCTGCCGGTGATGCTGCTGTCGGCGCGCGCCGGCGAAGAAGCCAAGATCGAAGGCTTGCAGGCGGGCGCCGACGATTACATGGTCAAGCCGTTCGCCGCCAACGAATTGCTGGCGCGGGTGCGCCGCCAGGTTGAACTGGGTCGCGAACGGCGCCTGCAGCAGCAGGCCCTGCGCCTGCGCGAAACCTACTTCCGCTCGCTCATCGATCTGGCGCCGGTGATGTTGTGGACCACCGATGCCAGCGGTGCCTGCACTTACCTGAGCCAGCGCTGGTGCGACTACACCGGACGCAGCGCCGCCGACGACCTCGGCTTCGGCTGGTTCGACAACCTCCATGCCGACGACAGCGTGGCAGCGCGCCGCCTGTTCATGGCGGCCAATGCGGCGCAACAGGCGTTCTCCATCGATTACCGCTTGCGCCGCGGCGATGGCAGCTATGCCTGGTTCGTCGACACCGGCAATCCGCGCTTCGACGAAGATGGCCGCTTCGCCGGCTTCGTCGGCACCGTCGCCGACATCCACGCGCGCACCACCTTGCAGCAGCGCCTCGAACAGGTGGCGCGCGCCGGCGACATCGGCGTCTGGTATGCCGACGCGCCGTTCCACCACTATCAAATCAACGAGCAGATGGCCGGCCACCTGGGCCTGGGCGCGGCGCGTGCGGTGTCGCTGGCGGCGCTGCTGGCGGCGCTGGCGGCGGGCGACCAGGCGCGCCTGCGCGACGCCATCGACACCGCGCAACAGGGCGGCGCCGCGCTCGACCTGGAGTTCTACAATGTCCGCGAAGCGCGCTCGCTGCGCGCGATTGGCTGGTGCGATCTGGACGACCAGGGCCAGACCACGCGCTTTGACGGGGTCACTTTCGACATCAGCCCGCACAGGCACGCCACCGACGAACTGCAACGGCTGGCCGATGCGCTGGCGGAAAAAAACCGCATGCAGAGCGAATTCCTGTTCACCCTGGCGCACGAACTGCGCAATCCACTGGCACCGATCCGTAGCGGCCTCGATTTGATGCGCCTGCGGCCGGCGGCGCAGGGCAATATTGAAGTGCAGGCGATGATGCGGCGCCAGGTCGACCACATGGTCCATCTGGTCGACGACCTGCTCGACATGGCGCGCCTGTCCGAGGGCAAGGTCGAACTGCGGCTCGAAGCGGTCACGCTGGCGCAGGTGATCGCCGACGCCATCGAGATCAGCATGCCGCTCATCGATGGCGGCCACCATCAACTCGAGCAGCACTTGCCGGCCACCCCGCTGTCACTGGCAGTGGACCGCCACCGCATCGCCCAGGTGCTGTCGAACCTGCTCAACAACGCCGCCAAGTACACCCCGCCGCATGGCCGCATCCGCATCAACGCGACGATCGAGGACGGCAGCATCGCCGTGGCGGTCAGCGACAATGGCATCGGCATCGACGCCGCCATGCTGCCGCTGGTATTTGACATGTACGCCCAGGCGCACCGCCATCAAGGCGTGGGAATCGGCGGCCTCGGGGTGGGTCTGAACCTGGTGCGGCGGCTGGTCGAACTGCACGGCGGCACAGTGCAGGTCGACAGCGCCGGCGCCGGCCAGGGCAGCTGTTTTACCGTGCGCCTGCCGCTCGATGGCGCCACTGCAGCAGCTGGTTTGGCGCTGCTCGATGCGGCTGGCGCAGCGGGCGCGCCGGCCGCTGGCGCCGCCCTGCGGGTGCTGGTGGTCGACGACAACGTCGACGACAACGTCGACGCCGCCGACATGCTGGCCGAGCTGCTGCACCTGCACGGCCACACGGTGCGCATGGTGCACGACGGCGCCGCCGCCATCGCGCTGGCCGCCCACTTCCTGCCGCAGGTGGTGTTTCTCGATATCGGCCTGCCCGACCAGAGCGGCTTCGAGGTGGCACCACGCTTGCGCCAGCTGGCGGGGCTGGCGCAAACCACGCTGGTGGCCTTGACCGGCTGGGGCGCCGAGCAAGACCGCCAGCGCTCGCAGGCGGCCGGCTTTGACTGCCACCTGACCAAGCCGGCCGACCTGGTCAGCGTCGAGCAGATTTTGAAGCAGGCGGCCAGCGCGGCGCCGATGCCAGCATCGGCTGCGCAAGGATGCAGTCCATGAACCGCGGCATCTTGTATGCGCTGCTGGCCGCCGCCACTTTTGGCGCCAGCACGCCGTTCGCCAAGCTGCTGGTGGGCAGCGTGGCGCCGCTGGCGCTGGCGGCATTGCTGTACCTGGGCAGCGGCCTTGGCCTGCTGGCGCTGACGCTGCTGCGCCGCATGCTCGGCCGCCTGCCGGGCCGCCCGCTGCAGCGGGCGCCGGCAACTGCCGTCCATCTGCGCCCGGCCGACCTGCCATGGCTGGCGGCGGCGATTGCCTTTGGCGGGGTGGCCGGGCCGGTGCTGCTGATGGTGGGACTGCGCTCCTTGAGCGGGGCGACGGCGTCGCTACTGCTGAACATGGAGGGGGTGCTGACCTCGCTGCTGGCCTGGTGCGTTTTTAAGGAAAATTTTGACCGCCGCATCTTGCTGGGCATGCTGCTGATCGTCGCCGGCGGCGCCGTGCTGGCGTGGCAACCGGCGGCGGCAGGCACACTGTTGACGCTGGCAACGCCCGGCTGGGGGGCGCTGGCCGTGCTCGGTGCCTGCCTGTGCTGGGCCATCGACAACAACCTGACGCGCAAGGTGGCCGACAGCGACGCCGTGCAGATCGCCTGCATCAAGGGCCTGGCAGCGGGCGCCGTCAACCTGGCGATCGCGCTGACGCTGCACACCCCCATGCCACCGCTGCCGACCATCGCAGCGATCGGCGTGGTCGGCTTTTGTGGCTATGGCCTGAGCCTGGTGCTATTCGTGCTGGCCCTGCGCACGCTGGGCAGCGCCCGCAGCGGCGCGTATTTTTCGGCGGCGCCGTTTGTCGGCGTCACCGTCGCCCTGCTGCTGGGCGAGTCGCCCGCCGCCGGCTTCTGGCTCGGTGGCGCGCTGATGGCGGCCGGCATCGCACTGCACCTGACCGAGCGCCACGCCCATCCGCACACCCACCTGCCGCAGACCCACGCGCACAGCCACCGCCACGACGCCCACCACCAGCATCAGCATGGCTTCGACTGGGACGGGGTCGAGCCGCATGCGCACGCGCACGCGCATGAAGAACTGCAGCACACGCATGCGCATTTTCCCGATACCCATCACCGCCATACGCATTAAAATCGCCTCACAACCACTACGTCGGGGAGCCATCATGCCTGTCACCATCGAAGCAGGGCGTCGTTCAGTGCACGTCTCGGTCGAAGTTCCCGGCACGCCGCAGGAAGTATGGCGGGCGATTGCCAGCGGACCGGGCATCTCGTCGTGGTTCGTGCCCACCGCGTTCGAGGAAGTCGACGGCACGCCCGTTGCGGTGCAGTTCAATTTCGGCCCCGGCATGGCGCCGCGCTCGGCCATCACCGCGTGGCAGCCGCCGCACGCCTTCACCGTGCAGGGCGATGGCTGGGGCGGCTCGCCGCCGATTGCCAGCCAATGGCGGGTGGAAGCCGGCGCCGACGGCCACTGCACCGTCCACGTCATTAACAGCATGCTGACCGAGGTCGCCGACTGGGACGCCCAGCTCGACGCCACAGCGCAGGGCTGGCCCGCGTTCTTTCGCACCCTGCAGCTGTATCTGCGCCATTTCCGCGGCCAGCCGGCAAGCCTGCTGCAACTGGTGGTGCCGGTTGCCGGCAGCGCGGCGCAAGCCTGGCAGGCACTGTGCACGGCGCTGGGACTGCACGATATCACCGTTGGCCAGCCATGGCAGGCGCGCGCCGGTGTGCCGACGCTGGGCGGGGTCGTCGAATACCTCAGCGAAGATCCGTACGACGCCCTGCTGCGCCTGGCGCAGCCGGGGCCCGGCGTGGCCGCATTCGGCGCCTTTAACTATGGCGGGCAGAGCATGGTGGCGATCAACGTCTATCACTATGGCGCGCAGGCGCAGGCGGCGCTCGAGCGCGAGCGGCCGCGCTGGCAGGCGTGGCTGGCGACGACCTTTGCAGCGCCGCCAGCCACGCCTGCCAGCGCCGCCGGCTAAGACCAGCCCGAGCCGATCAGGCCAGCGCGCGCAGCAGTCACGCGCAAGCAAAGCCGGTCCCGCTGCAGTTCAGTATGGTGTTTGTGCAGCTCATCGCATGCTGCCGTGCGTCAGCGGTTGAACTGTTATCTTTCGAATCTTGTTATCCAATTACCCGCCAAAAAGAGAGATTCGATGCGCTCTTTTACTGCAATGGTCCTGCTTGCGTTCACAGCCAGTGTACAAGCCGCCTCAGCCACGGTCAGTGCAAGCGGCTTGCTGCTGGACCTCGGTCCGCATGCGCTTGGCTTTCGCGTCGTGCAGCAATACGATCGCGCCCGGGTCTATCAGACAAACACCGGTTTGACGAGCGGTCAAGCGGCGACCGGGGAGCGCGCACGGCCCCTGCAGACACTGATCTGGCATCCAGCCAACAAGGCGCATGGCAAGCATCTGACGTACGCCGATGATGTGCGAGGCAAGACAAAGCATCGACCGTCTGCGTGCTGGAACGGCGAAAAATGCAACGACGCTGCCAGCTGAGCCCGAAAATAGGCCATGATGGAGGTTCGGTTCCCCATTGGAGAAATACATGAAACGATCTACCCTGTTGTGTCTCAGCGCTGGCATGTTTGTCAGCATGGCGGCGGCCAATGTCGCCCTCGCTGATCCTGGCCTCGACCTGGCCAAAGCGAAAAACTGCATGGCGTGCCATGCGGTTGGCGCGAAACTGGTGGGCCCCGCTTACAAGGACGTCGCAGCGAAATACGCCGGCCAGAAAGATGCCGAGAGCAAGCTGGCGCAGAAAGTCATGAAGGGCGGCGGCGGCGTCTGGGGGCCGGTGCCGATGCCGGCCAATGCCCAGGTGTCGCCAGCGGAAGCGACGACGCTGGTGAAGTGGGTGTTAGCGCAGAAATAAAGGTCGACGGCCAAAGGCATTCGCCAGGCGGTCGAGCGTGATCTCAGGCTCAGGCCTGCACGGGATCACGCGTTGATTCAGCGGTTGCCGGCTTTCTTCGCTGGCCGCAGATGCTCTTCCAGTTCCCGGAAATTCGGCCGCCGGCTGCTCGACACCAGTTTCCTGCCAAATTCCACCGCCAGCGTCGGGGCGTAGCCATTCATGCTGGCGATCATGGCGACTTTTATGCACTGATACACTTTTGTCGATTCTTGCAGCTTGCGATCGAGCAAATTGGCGAGGGGACTAAAGACGCCATAGGACAGCAAGATCCCCAGAAATGTGCCGACCAGTGCTGCGCCGATCAAGCTGCCCAGTTCAGCCGGCGGCATGCCGACTGATCCCATGGTGTGCACGATCCCCATGACGGCGGCCACGATACCGAAGGCAGGCAGTCCATCGGCCAGCTTGTTGATGGCATGAATGGCAATTTCGCCATCCTGATGATGCACCTCGATTTCATTGTCCATCAAATTTTCAATCTGGAACGGGTCCATATTCCCCGATACCATTAATCGAAAATAGTCGGAGATGAATTCGACCAAATGGTGATCTGCGGTTACCAGGCGATATTTTTCAAACAGCGGACTTTCATACGGATGGTCCATATCATACTCAATTGACATCAGTCCTTCCTTGCGGACCTTTGAAAATATCTCGAACAGCAAGGACAATAATTCAAGATACAGTTCCCGGCTTTGCCTGGCTGATTGAAATATCGTCGACAACGCCTTGAAGGTGGCGTTGCGCGATTCGCGGTCATTCGATATGACAAATGCACCGAGCGCGCCGCCGCCGATCATCAACAGTTCATAGGGTTGAAACAGCGGCCCAAGATGGCCACCCTCGAGGATGAAGCCGCCGAAGATCGCGCTTAGCACGATGATAATACCGATAATCACAGCCACGTTATCTCCCTGCATGAAGCGGAGCTGACATCGTAGCAGGATGCCGGATGGAAAGATATTGCATCAGGTCAACATCAGCAAGACCAAGAGTACCAGCGACGATGGCGTCATTGCCGTGCCGGGGGCTGCGGGTATCGGCGTGACCGTGCTGGGACGGCGGCTCGCCCGTTTGATGCGTCAACGCGAGCGCCTGTATAGGGTCTTCCCCGCGAGGCGGTCACTGTTGCCGGTTTTTTTCTGCCAGCGCAATGGTGTTGAGGGTATCTTGCGCCGCCTCGCGCCAGCGCCCGCCCAGCGCCAGCGCCCGTTCGGCCGCCGCGCGGGCCGCCGGCAACTGGCCCAAGTCCATCAGGACCACTGCAAGATTATTCAATGCTGCGCCGCTGTCGGGGTGGCGTTCGCTGGCGCGACTGAACGCTGCGGCCGCTGCCGCGCGGTCGCCGGCGGCGTAGGCGCTGTTACCCAAGCCCAGTGCCAGCGTCAGGTTCTCTGGCCAACGCTGTGCCGCCAGCGCATAGGTGGCGCGGGCAGCGCCCGGCGGGCTGCTTTTTTCGAAGGCGACCAGGGCATCGACCACGGTTGCCGGTTCTGCCGTCGCCGGCAGCCGGCCCGGTGGCAGGGTCACCATGGCCCAGAACGCGCTGCGCGCCCAGGTATGCTCGAAGGTGGACAGCGGCATCACCAGCCGTTCGGTGGTGCCCGAGCGCAGGATAATGGCGCGGCGATCCAGATCGTAGCCAATCGCCACCGCATAGTGCCATTTCGGCACCAGCGGCAGGCTGAGATTTTGCAGGACCAGCACCGGGTTGCCGGCCGCCAGTTCTGACAGCAGCGCCTCAAGGCGCGGGGCAATCGTCATGCTGATGGCGCCGTTGCGGCGGCCGGCAGCGATCATCTCCACCTGCAGGCTGCCCTGCCGTTGCGGCAGGTAGACTTGCGGCACCAGGGTGTCGGCATCGATGGCAAAACCGGCCGCACGCAGCGCCATGGCCAGTGCCGCCGGACCGCACTGGTAACGCTCCTGCGCAATGAAAGGTGTCGCCTGCAGCTCGATCTGGCGCGCCATCCCCACGCGCGGCGCGGACAGCAGCGCCGTGGTTTGCGGTGCGGCGCAACCGGACAGCAGTCCCAGCACCAGGGCCAGCCCCGGCAGCGAGCGACACCATGTACGCCTCATTGCATCCGTCTCATTGCATTCTTAATTGCAGCAAAGTTAATTGCGCAGCGAGCGGGTAAATGGATAGACCTTGGTCAGGCCGAGGATGTCGGTTACCAGCAGCAGCACGAAGATGAAAATAATCGCGCCAATGATGCCATCACCGCCGGCCGGGATCGAATCGACGCGGTGGGCGATCGAGACGGTTTCGGCATCGGTCAGCGCGGCCACGCGGGCTTTGGCTTCGTCAGCGCTGATACCCATCTTTTGCAGCTCGACCTGGACATCGGCGCGATCAAACGTCGCCGCGATTTTCACCCGGTTTTGCTGGGCGGCGGCGGCCGAGACGACTTGCTCGGTGCTGATCATGGCTGCTTGTACAGTCTGGGTGAAGCCGACGAACACCAGTGCGGTGATCATGGTGTGGACGAACATTTTCTTCAACGATTGCATCATTTTCAGTTCCTCGAGTACGTTAAGTGATCGCCATGAAACCGTCCCAGTGGATCACACCATGGAATCGTTTCATGTCTCGCTGGATCTTACACTTACGAACAATTACACCGAAGTATTTCTTACTTGTTGAGAACACGGCGCAACAAACTGCCTCCGCTGGTGCGCACGACCATGCCGGTCGGACAACAAATGGCACTGTGGCGTGGCGGCACAGGCGCCGTTCAACTATGCTTGCGGACCCGTTCTTCGGCAAATGCGCGCCCGTCCGGATCGGCCATCAGCACCAGCGTCACGCCGGCGCCGACCAGCAAGTCGTCGGGGGGATTGAAGGTCCACCGGTCGTTCTGGTAGGTCGCCATCAGCATGTAGGCGGGTGACCGCGGCAACAGCTGGCCCAGTGGCAGCGCCGTCATGGTGTCTGGCAACACCAGTTCTTCCACCCGCAAGGCGCCTTCGCTGCGCAGCATCTGGTCCATGAAATTGACGACGTGCGGGCGCACCATGGCCGAGGCGATGCGCATGCCGCCAGTAAAATCGGGCGAGACGATTTCGTCGGCGCCGGCATGGCGTGCCTTCTTGGTATTGCGCACATCGTGCAGGCGCACCACCACCCGAGCGTGGGGATTGAGCATCTTGACGGACATGGCGATCATCAAATTGTGGCTGTCGTCGCCAGTGACGGCGAACACGCCGGTCGCCCCCATCACGCCGGCGCGCAGCAAGGCGGCGTCATCGGCCGCGTCATCATGCACGTACAGGCAGTGCGGGTGGTACTCGAGCCACGCATCGAGCGACGGCCGCTCGCTTTCGACCACCACGAAGCGGCGCCGGGTGGTGACCAGCTCCTTGGCCACATTGCTGCCGACGCGGCCAATGCCACAGACGATGTAATGGCCGGACAGCCGGGCGATTTCCTTTTCCATCCGCCTTCTCCTTCGTTGCGCATTCAAATCGGCATCCACCAGCAGTGCGACCACGGTGGAAAACACATAACTCATCGCCCCGATCCCCAGCACGGCGATGAACACGGTGAACAGGCGCCCCATCGGATGGTGGCTCAAGTCGACCGTCTCGCCATAACCGATGGTGGCCACGGTAATAAAGGTCATGTAAAAGCTGTCGATCCAGGAGGCGTTGGGCCGCCCCAGGTAATGGTATCCCAGCGTGCCGGCGATATGCACCAGCGTCAGCAGGCCGGCGCCGATGGCCAGGCCCTTGACGTGCCGGTGCTGCAGCAGTTTGGCCAACTGGTGTTGCCTTGATTGCATCCGCGCTCCCCGATCCGCAGTGCTGACATGTTCCGCTCTGCAAGTTTTCCCATGATAGCAGTGGCGCTCATGCGGGAGGAAGGGAGCTGATGGCGGACAGTATCGCTTTCACCCGGCGCGTTGTGATCGTTGTTGCGCCGAGCTGGTAGCCTGTTGCGGGGGGGGGGGGGGGGGGGGGTGGGCGCGGGGGGTAACGGGTGCGGCCA